>JBJMIG010000097.1:0-74612 GCA_045806965.1 Labedaea sp.
GCAACCCACCCGCACCGGTCAACGCCACCCCATCAACGCCTACCTTGGACATCAAGTGGTCCAGCAAGCCAGCATCCACCATCTCGTTGATCGCCCGCCGCGCAGGCGCAACATCCTGTCGATCATCCGTCACAGTCACCTGTGTACTCCATCCAACTCATCGTTGATCTTGTACACAGACCATCTGACACCCTCCGATCGGCAGCAGCGGCTGGGTCCGGTCCAACGCCTGGATCTGGGTCTTCTCATCGATCGACAACACGACCGCCCCACCTGGTGGAGCCAGGTACAAGCCCACGATGTCGGCGACCTTCTCCGCGAACTCCGGATCCTTGCTGATCGTGAAAGTGCCCTGCCGATGCGGCCGCAACTTGTGCTCTCGCCACAGCTTGGCCACATAGTGATGCGACACATACACACCCTCGGTCCGCAGGATGAACGCAGCCATCTCCCGGCTCGACCAGTGCGACAACCCCACCTGGACCGGCGGACTCTGCCGAGTAGCAGCCAGAATCCGCGGCCGAACCGACGCCGACACCTGCTCCCGGCCCGCTCCACGCGGCCGGTCCAGCAGCTCACCAACCCCGCCCTGCGCATAGCGCGCCAGCCACAGATCCACCGTCGGCCGCGACACCCCAGCCAACTCGGCGACCTCCCTCTTCTGCCGACCCTCCGCACGCCACAACACGATCCGCGCCCGCGTCGCCACCGACGCCGGCACCTCCGAGGCGTTCACCAGAGCCCGCAGCTCGCTGCGCTGATCCACCGTCAACTCCACCCCACCAGCCAACACCAAGATCAGTTAACCAGACATAAAGCAAACAGAATCACGAGACACTAGCCGCCGCCCGCGCCGCCGGCTGCACCACCCTGGCCCTGCTGCCACGCACGAACGCCACAACCTGGCCGCAGACCTCCTCGCACCTGACCTCGGGGCCGTGCGGATCAGCCACAACGGTGGCTTCGAGGTGACCGTCGCATGATCGTCAGCCCGTTCCGTCGCCTCAGATTCCCATGCGGGACTGTTCCAAATTGACGTTTCTGGCCACGCAGGGCTGAGGTCAGGCGGGATGGATACTAATAACATCTGACCGTGGGAGTTCGCAGAGGAAAAGGAAGCACCCGGCTGCGAGCATGTGCGAAGGTGTTGTTACTCCGGGGTCAGCGCGTCCAGCCGATCAGCAAGTGCCCGCAGCGGAGCGGTATCGGGGCCATCGTTGCGAGGAGTGCCGCCACGTTTGCTCGGCGGCTCACCGAAGTGCTCATACTCATAGATCAGCTCATCGATAGCCTCTCGGAGAAGGCCGAGTTCGCTCAGGGTCAATTGGACGGAAACACCAGCTTCGGACATGTCCTCGTCCTCCTATCCGCTTGGCCGATCATAAACCGCGCTGCCAAGGCCGATGAAGGCGGATGCCAGGCCGGCGATGGTAGTGCGGGATCCATCAGCGGCTACCACCGAACGGGTGAATGTGCAGCCCGAAGATCCGGTTTCCTTTCCACAGGAAGTCTGTACCTCCACCACCGACGTTGAATTTGCTAAAACGTACCCCCAGTGTCAAGTTGCTCAAGCGCCCACCGATGATCTTGCCTATTCCAGCAAAGTCACGGTAGTAGCCGTAGGTGGTGCGGGCGCTGGTGGGCATGTCGCTGGCGGTGCGCCGCAGGTAACCCGACCCGGGCGGCCGTTGACAGCACCACGAATACCCATCGCTACACGGGTTCCGTGGACTTGGCTGTGTCGTCTCGCCGAGCTTCATGATCCGGCCGTCAAGGAGTCGATCGCAACAACCGATTCCTACTCAACTTCTATAGGCACACCGAGCGATGATGCTAAGCGCTCGACCAGCATTTTCGTCCGCTGCCGGCCGATTCCCCAGTTGGCCAAAGGACTTACCAGCGGCGCTAGGTACACCGTTTGTCCGTCTCGTGTTTTGACGACTGGCTGAAGGAAATCCCCGTCGGTACAGATCGCCTGAATCTCAGCAGACGGAATGAAAACCCGATTGAGCCACCTAATAGTCAGGACATCCTGACGGAGCGCGACCCGACCAAAAAATAGGTACGTCCAGAAACATGTGCCGACGATGGCGACCGAAGCACCTATTGCGATGTTTGCGGCTGCGTCGTGCCCAGAAGCCGTCCAAAGCGTCAGCACCAACAGGAGCGTGACGACCTCGCAAATAGCTATCGAAGCACGTCGCGCTGAGTTGCGTAGCACAATCATGAGATCCCATTCAACACGGAGAGCCGCCGAAAGAGGTGTTAGGGGCGCATCCTCTGCCAAAGTGCCCATACGTTACGCATGACGCCTCCCCACACGTTTCTAGTTTTCCCATGCGAAACTGGCCCCGCCAAGGGTCAAAGACCGCCCGGTCGTAATACCTAGTCTTCGCACCATGCCAGCCCGCGCCATACCGAGCGCCGCCGCGAAACCACCTTCAATACCTCCATTAACGGCAGCTCGCAAGTATCCAAACGCTCCACCTCGCCCACCTTGAATATAGTGATTGGCAACGCCTAATACGGCCCCTATGACAATGCCCGCCACCAACACGCAGCCAGCACCACCAGTACCAATACATATAGCCCCAGCAGCAAGACTAACCACAGCACCACGGACGACCTTATTATTCAGAGCCCATTTTGCACCTCTCGTGACTCCGTTCCACGCTCGTTTGCACCAACCGCAACTTGGCCACTTGCCGTTGAGGTCGGTTTTGTTGATGGGGTCGCCCAGCACGTAGTCGTAGTCGTTGGCGGAGCCGCCTTCGACGGGGTCGACGGAGAGGAAGCGGCCGAGGAGGGGGCTGTAGGGGCGGGCGCCCATTTGGACGATGGCGAGTGAGCCGGCGTGTTCGTAGGGGCGTTGGTGTTGGCCGAGCCGGCCGTAGTCGTTTTGGCCGGGTTGGTTGTCGGGGACGTTGTCGGTGTCGACTGTGCCGGTGGTGGTGAGTGGTTCACCGTAGGGGTTGTAGGTGCGCAGGGCACCGACCTGGTGCCCGGTTTGGTCGGTGGTGAGGCAGAGATCGCCGCGTACGGTGGGGTGGTCGAAGGTGGCTTGGCCGGAACCGGGCACGGTGTAGAGGACACCGCCGGGCAGGCTGATCGAGCGGGTGACCAACCGCTGGGTTGCGGTGAGGGTGACATCCGCGCTGTCACCACTTCCGGTGTAGGCGTAGATGACGGTGGCGGTCGAGTCGCCGCTGCTGGCGTCGCGGCGCACGATGCGGTCGGTGGCGTCGCGGGTGTAGGTGATGTCGGCCGGGTCGGAGCCGGTGACCCGGACGGTGGTGTTGCGGTCGGCGCCGTCCCAACCCAGGGTCGTGGTGGCGCCACCCTGAATGTAGCTCTGGGTGTTGCCGTGGGTGTCGTAGCTGATGCTGGTGACCGGGGGGTTGCGCTTGCCGAAAATGTCATCCGTGCAGGTCAAGCGGCGTGGTGGTACTCGTTGAGGGTTCCTCCCAACCGTGGTCGTCGGCGGATGTCGAGCCGGGTGATCTGGGCTGGATTGGTGATCGGCTCTGGCAGTGGTCGTAATGGTCGGGCGTTGACGATACCCTGGTGGGGGCGGTGGTTGTTGTAGAACTGCTCGTATTCACGGAGCGCGTGAAGCAATTGTCGCTGGTTCCAAATCAAAGTGCGGTCGAGCAGTTCGTGTCGGCAGGTCTGGATCCAGCGTTCGACGATTGAGTTCATCCTCGGCATCTGGATGCCGGTCAGCACGACCTCGATCCCGGCGTCAGCGAGGATGACGTCGCACAGCCGTGGGAATTTGCCGTCTCTGTCGCGAATCAGGAATCGCGCTCGGCAGTGCGCGTCTTCGGGGTCCATGACAAGGTTGCGCGCGGCCTGGGTCACCCATGCCGCGGTCGGATGAGGTGTCGCGCCGAGGATGCGGATCCTGCGGTGAGCGTGCTCGATCACTGCCAGCACGTACATGCGGACACCGGTGAGTGTGACGGTTTCGAAGAAGTCGCAGGCGAGCAGGGCCTCGGCTTGGGAGCGGAGGAACTGTGCCCAGGTGCTGGAGGCGCGTTCGGGTGCGGGGTCGATGCCGGCGTCGGTGAGAATGTGCCACACGGTGGAGGCTGCGACCTTGATACCGAGGACGAGGAGTTCGCCGTGAATCCGGCGATAGCCCCAGCTCGAGTTCTCCTTGGCCAGGCGCAGAACCGACACTCGAATAGACCGGATGGTGCGAGGCCGGCCCGGGCGTTTCGGTCGCGACATCTTGGCGTGGCGTCGGCGCATAAGGTCGCGGTGCCAGCGCAGGATCGTGTCCGGGCGGGCCAGCAGACGGAGCCTGCGCAACGTCTGGCGTCGTAGTCGGTGTAAGAGTGCGGCGAGTAACGCCCTGTCAGCCGGGCTGAACCGCACCCTTGTGTCGCCGAGTTGTCGTTGCAGGACCGCGATCTGGTGTGTAACGCGAGGATCTCGATGTCTTTGTCCTGGTTGCTCAATGGGAGCAGGCGGAGCAGGGCGAAAGTGTTGGTGAGGCCAAGGTAGGCCAGTCGCAGCAGCACGGCCGGTCATCCTGCCGTAGGACCGCCTGCCATGCGAGAGGGCGCGGACGTCACTCGCGTGTAGCTTCTGACCAGCACGGATGAGGTTTCGACAAGCGCATCCTCCTGAAACCGCGCCCATCCCGCGACGGCTGCCCGGCTGATCCCGGCAGCCCAGTTGCGCCGCGCACTGTTGTGGATCTTGTTAGCCGGCCCACTTTCCGCCCAGGAGCACCCACGGAGCACCCAAGTGACCACTATGGACATGCATTTGGTCACCCAAGATCGCCAGAAACGGCAAAACCGCAGGTCAACGTGGTGTTGACCTGCGGTTTGCGGGTGCGCCGCCAGGGACTCGAACCCCGAACCCGCTGGTTAAGAGCCAGCTGCTCTGCCAGTTGAGCTAGCGGCGCCGCGCAGGAACTAGGCCCCTGCGGACGGCGAAACGTTAGCACAGGGGTTGGGCGCGGAATGTCGGGGGCATCCGGCAGACTGTAGGGGCGCGAAGGATCAATGCTGGACGAGCAGATCGGACGACCGGGATGACTGTCGGGTTCGGCGCCGTCACATCACGCTTACGGCTGGGGCGGTGGATCGGGCTCGGGTTGCTGGCGGTGGCGCTCGGCGCGGCCGGGTGCAGCACGGCCGCCCCCAAGGAGGAGGCACGCGGCTCGCAGCCGCCGAGCGCTACGCCGACGAGCAGCAGGCCGGCGCCGACGCCGGTGGCGCTCGCACTGGTGCCGGCGGACCAGGCGGCGGAGGTCGCCCCCGGGGAGCCGGTGACGGTGCACGCGACCAGCGGCAAACTCACCGAGGTCGTGGTGACCGGCCAGGACGGCAAGGCGGTCGCCGGCCAGCTCAGCCCGGACGGCGCGTCCTGGCAGTCGACCGAGGCGCTGGGCTACGCGAAGTCCTACACCGCCAAGGCCACCGGCCAGGGCACCGACGGCAAAACGGCCACCGCGACGTCGACCTTCGTCACCGCGAAGCCGCGCCGGCAGACCGGCCTGTCCATGAACCCACTCGACGGCCAGACGGTCGGCGTCGGCCAGCCGCTCGCCTTCTACTTCGACACGGCGGTGGACCGCGCCGCCGCGCAGAAGGCGATCCACATCACCACGACGCCGGCGACCGAGGGCGCGTTCTACTGGTTCAGCGACCGCGAGGTGCACTGGCGGCCCAAGGAGTACTGGCAGAGCGGCACCAAGGTGGCGATCGACGCCGCGATCTACGGCAAGAATCTGGGCAACGGGATCTTCGGCAAGGAGGACCGGCACGCGGCGATCACCATCGGCAACTCGGTGGTAGCGCTGGCCGATGGCGCCACCCATCAAATGACCGTGACGGTCAACGGCACGGTGGCCAGAACCATCCCGATCTCGATGGGCAAGAAGGGCCACGAGACGCCGATCGGCACCTACGTGGTCATGGGCGAGTACACCAACTACGTCATGGACTCGTCCACCTACGGCGTTCCGGTCGACTCGCCGGCCGGGTACCGCACCAACATCGCCTACGCCACCCGGATGTCCAACAGCGGGGTGTTCTACCATTCCGCGCCCTGGTCGGTTCGTCAGCAGGGCCACTCGAACGTGAGCCACGGCTGTCTGAACATGTCCACCGAGAACGCCGCCTGGATGCAGTCGATCGCACAGAAGGGCGACATCGTCGTGGTCCAGAACTCCGGCGGCCCCCAACTCGAGACCTGGGACGGCCTGGGCGACTGGCAGCTAACCTGGACCCAATGGTTAGCCGGCGGCAAGGCCTAACCCCACCGCAACGCCCGCGACCCAGTCACGAGCCGCACCCACCCCCCGCACTCCAAACCACCAGGCCGCGCCCGGACGACCCCGCGACCACCAGACTCGCGACCGACCAAGACCGCGACTGGACCGGTCCCCGCGACCGGACGGTCCCCGAGGCTGGACGCCCCCGAGACCAACCCCAAACCAACAAAGGCCCCTCCCAGACACCGACAAGGCCAGGAAGCCGGGATTGGGGGGTCCGGGGGGCGAAGCCCCTCCGGCCGGGGGCGTGGGGGCTTGGCCCCCACAGCGATGACGAATCCCGCAAGGGGAAGGTGTGCCACCGAACACACCTGTCTACGGGTGAGTGACGGGACTCGAACCCGCGACATCCTGGACCACAACCAGGTGCTCTACCAGCTGAGCTACACCCACCATGACGCGGATGCCTCCGCGGTCGCATCATCCTAGCGTGGCCGCCGGCGTCGCTGAATCGGGTTCCCGGTCAGCTCGGCCCGTCGGCGCGCAGCACGATGTCGGCGATGGCCTTGGCCTCCTCGCTGGAGGGGCCGGGGGCGGGTACGAACGCGGTGCGCCGGTAGTAGATGAGCTCACGGATGGACTCGCGGATGTCGGCGAGCGCACGGTGGGCGAGACCCTTGTCGGGCTGTGAGTAGTAGATCCGGGGATACCAGCGGCGGCAGAGTTCCTTGATCGACGAGACGTCCACCATCCGGTAGTGCAGATGACCATCCAACAGCGGCATGTCCCGCGCGATGAAGCCGCGGTCGGTGGCGATCGAGTTGCCGCACAGCGGAGCCGTGCGCGGCTCCGGCACGTGTTCCCGGACATAGTCGAGCACCTGCTTCTCCGCCTCGGCCAGGGTCACGGCGGAGCGGCGCACCTCGTCGGTCAGGCCGGACCGGGCGTGCATCTCGCGGACCACGTCGGGCATGGCGTCGAGCAGTCCGTCGTCGGCATGGATGACCACGTCCACCCCGGTGCCGAGGACGTTGAGGTCCGAGTCGGTGACCAGGGCCGCGATCTCGATCAGGGCGTCCTTGCCGAGATCGAGTCCGGTCATCTCGCAGTCGATCCACACCAGATTGTCGGGCACCCGAGGAGCTTAGCCGGGCGACCGTCCGGCCAGCACAAACCGCGCGGGGCGGAGCCCGGTCGATCCGACTACGGTTTCGCACCGTGAGCTGCGGGCGGCCTTCGGCGCGTCGACCCACCTCGAGCCGTCCATTGTAGACGATCCACCGCCTATCCGCTGACCAGGGAAAATTCGGCCCGAAACGGCCTTCGGCTGATCAACCACTGGCGGGAACGGCGGCCAGCGTTCAGGCTAGTGCAATGGGTAAGGACGTTGAGCAGACCGAGTTCACCCGGGCCGACCGGCAGCGCTTTCGGCAGAAGATCCGGCTCTGCCTCGACGTGTTCGCCCAGATGCTCGCCGAGTCCCGGTTCGACGCCGGGCCGATGGCCGGCCTGGAGATCGAACTGAACCTGGTCGACGACGCGGGCGACCCCACCATGCGCAACGCCGCCGTGCTGGACGCGATCGCCGATCCGGCCTTCCAGACCGAGCTCGGCCAGTTCAACATCGAGATCAACCTGCCGCCGCGCAAGCTCGACCACGGCGGCCTGCTCACCTTCGAGGAGGAGGTGCGGGCCAGTCTCAACGCCGCCACCGAGCACGCCGAGTCGGTCGACGCGCACATCGTGATGATCGGCATCCTGCCGACCCTGCGGCGCCGCCACATGAACTGGGAGACGCTCTCCGCCAACCCGCGCTACAAGCTGCTCAACGAGCAGATCTTCGCCGCCCGCGGCGAGGACCTCGAGATCAACATCTCGGGCGCGGAGCGCCTGGTCACCACGGCCGACACGATCGCCCCGGAGAGTGCCTGCACCAGCGTGCAGTACCACCTTCAGGTGGCCCCGGAGTCGTTCGACCGGTACTGGAACGCCAGCCAGGCGATCGCCGGCATCCAGATCGCCCTCGGCGCGAACTCGCCCTACCTGTTCGGCAAGCAGCTCTGGGCGGAGACCCGGATCGGGCTGTTCGAGCAGGCCACCGACACCCGGCCGGACGAGCTCAAGGCGCAGGGCGTGCGGCCACGGGTCTGGTTCGGCGACCGGTGGATCACCTCGATCTTCGATTTATTCGAGGAGAACGTGCGCTACTACTCGGCGTTACTACCGCTGTGTGAGGAGGAGGACCCGGCGGAGGTGCTGGCCAGGGGAGACACGCCGGAGCTGGGCGAGCTGCGCCTGCACAACGGCACGATCTACCGGTGGAACCGGCCGATCTACGACGTGGTGCACGGCCGCCCGCACCTGCGGGTGGAGAACCGGGTGCTGCCGGCCGGGCCGACCGTGGTCGACGTGCTGGCCAACGGGGCGTTGTACTACGGGCTGGTGCGTGCGCTGGTGGACCAGGACCGTCCGGTGTGGACACAGATGAGCTTCGTCGCGGCCGGGGACAACTTCCACGCCGCCGCCAAGGCCGGGATCGACGCCAGGGTGTACTGGCCGGGGATCGGCGAGGTGCCGGTGACCGAGCTGGTGCTGCGCAAGCTCCTGCCGCTGGCCCACCTGGGCCTCGACGCCTGGGGGGTCGCACCGGAGCTGCGGGACCGGCTCCTCGGTGTGATCGAGCAGCGCTGCATCACTGGACGCAACGGCGCGACCTGGCAGGTGGACACGGTGCGGCGGCTGGAGGAGACCACGATGGTCAACCGGGAGCAGGCGCTGCGCGAGATGACCAGGCGCTACGCGGCGCACATGCATACCAACGAGCCGGTGCACACCTGGCCGGCGCTCTGAGTCAGCTCTCCGCGTCGTTGATCGCGGCGTCGACCACGGCATCGCGCAGCGCCGCCCGTAACCGGCCAACGTCGAGCGGGTACAGGATGGCCGTCTCGCCCGGCGGGGCCACCAGCACGACCTGCCCGTGCCGCGCGATCACCTGAAGATCGCGGCGCCGCCCGGCGATGTCGCGGCAGGGAACCCACCACTCTCGGCCGTTCACCACGTCCACCCGGCCAGACCGTTGTTGGCACACTGCCATCTCATAACAGAGGGAACGAGCGCGACCGAAGTCCGTGACGGTTGCAGAGCCGACTCGTTTCCGGAGGACTAGCGTTGGGTTCCGCCCCGAACTCCCGGAACGGAAGGCTGACGATGGCCGGACCGCAGCGAATCGTCATCGTGGGCTCCGGTCTGGCCGGCGCGTCGGCGGCGGGCGGGCTCCGGGAACGCGGCTACGACGGCGAGCTGGTGCTGCTGGGCGAGGAGCGGCACGTGCCCTACGAGCTCCCGGCGCTGTCCAAGGGGATCCTGCTCGGCGACGCGGACGGGCCGGACCGGCCCTACGACGAGGATCACTACGCCAAGCAGCACATCGAGCTGCGGTTGGGCACGGCCGTCGCGGAGATCGCGCTCGGCGACCGGGTGGTGATCGACGACGCGGGCGCGCGCCTGCCCTACGACCGGCTGCTGCTGGCCACCGGCTCACGACCGCGCACGCTGGCGTTGCCGGGCGCGGACCTGGACGGGGTCCGCACGCTGCGCACCCTGGACGACTCGCGGGCGCTCGCCGGGCTGCTCACCGCCGGCACCCGGGTGGTGATCATCGGCGGCGGCTGGATCGGCTGCGAGGTGGCCGCCGCGGCTCGCCGCCACGATGCCGAGGTGACCATTGTGGAGCGGCTGGCGTTGCCGCTGCACCAGGTGCTCGGTGACCAGATCGCCGCGGTGTTCCGGGACCTGCACGAGCAGCACGGGGTGCGCTGGCTGCTGGACACCGGCGTGGCCGGGCTGACCGGGGACGGCGGCCGGGTGAGCGGGGTCGAGTTGGATGACGGCACGGTGTTGCCCGCGGACCTGGTCGTGGTCGCGGTCGGCGCGGTGCCGCGGCTTCGCCTGGCCCACGCGGCCGGGCTGGAACTGTCCGACTCGGTGCCCGGTGGCGGTGTGGACACCGATGCGGGCCTGCGCACCTCGGCGCCGGACGTGTACGCCGCCGGCGACATCGCGGCCCACTTCCATCCGCGCTACCAGCGCCGCCTGCGGGTCGAGCACTGGGCCAACGCCAAGGACCAGGGCGCGCACGTGGCCGGCAACCTGCTCGGCGGGGCCGAGCCATACCTCAAGAGCCCCTACTTCTTCTCCGACCAGTACGACCTCGGCATGGAGGTGCGCGGGCTCGCCAACCCGTTCCGGGACGAGCTAGTGGTTCGGGGCGACCTCGCGTCGCGGCAGTTCATCGCCTTCTGGCTGCGCGACGGTGCGCTCGCCGCGGCGATGAACGTCAACCTGTGGGACGACGGCGACGCACTCCAGGCTCTGGTGGACAACCAGACCAGGGTCGAGCCGCGGCTGCTGCGGGAAGGCGACCTCGCCAGTCTGGCGGGGTGACCGCACTGGGGGAGGGGGTGCATGGCCGACCTGATCGACGCCGTACTGCTGCGCGCCGCCCGGCTGACCGCCGACGGCCGGCCGCACGCCGCCGTCGAACTGCTGCGACCGGTGATCACGGACCATCCGGACCACTCCGCGGCCTGGTGCCGGCTGGCCGCCGCGCTGCTCGACACCGGCGCGCTTGACGAGTCGCTCGCCGCGGCCAAGCAGGCCATCTCCCTCGGTGAGCGGTCCTGGGCACACCGGCTGGCCAGCCTCGTGCTGGTCGAGCTCGGCCGCTACGACGAGGCGGTGGCCTGTGCGGCCGAGTCGGTGCGCCGGGAGCCGACGGACTGGCGCTGCCATGTCGCGCTGGCCGAGGCGCTCGGTCCGGGCGCGGCAGAGGAGGCGCTCACCGCCGCCCGGCGCGCCGTGGCGCTGGCGCCCGGGGAGGCCCGGCCGCTCGAGGTGCTCGGCGACGCGGCCGCCCGGATGCAGGATCTTTCCCTGGCGCGGAAGGCCTACCGGGAGGCGCTGCGGCTGGACCCGGGCAACGTGCACGTGGCGGCGAGCCTTGACCGGCTGAGCTCACGAACCGCGCCCGCGCCCGCCGCCGTGGCGCCGCTGCCGGTGGTCCCGCCGGCGCCGTTCGGCCGGTCGGAGCGGATCGCGGTGTGGCTGTTGCTGCGCCGCGCGGCCGGCTGGCAGGTGGCCGGTGCGCTGGTGCTCCTGCTGGCCGGGCAACCGAGCCCAAGCCCGGCGCTCATCTGGCCCGGGTTCGGGCTGGTGCTGTTCGTGCCCGGGCTGGCCGGGCACGGTTGGCTGCGGCTGCCGCCGGGCGGTCGGGCGGCGCTCCCGGCGATGCTGCGGGTTGAGCCGCTCGCCGTGGTCTGCGGAGCGTCGCTGGCCGTGTCCGTGCTGTTGCTTGCCGTATGGACCGTCGCGCTTTCCATTGGTGCCGGCGGAATGCAGTTGCTCGGCCTGGCGCTTGGCGGCGCGATTGTCGCGCTGGGACTCGGTTGGCTGGGTCTCTGGCGGTTGAAGGTACGCGCTCGCTAGGGTTCGGCGTCCGAGTCTGCGAAAGGGGACGGCGTGCGGTTCGGAGTGTTCTTGATGATCATCGGGTTCGGGTCGTCGATCCTGCACTTCACCGGCTACCAGTTCCGGCTGGTCGGCTGGGCCGAGGAGTGGCAGCCCGGGCTGGGAATCGCGATCGGCGGGACGGGCATCCTGGTCGCCGTGCTGGTCTCGACGCTGCGCGAGAGGCGGAACCAGGGCGCCGGTGGTCAACCGCCGGCCTACCCGCAGCAGCCGTATCCGGCGCAACCCGGTCCGCAGCAGCACTTCGGCTATCAACCCGCTCCCGGGCAGCCGCCCGTGACGCAGCCCGCCATGACACAGCCGGTCATGGCGCAGCCGCCGGCGGCGCGGCCGGCCGGGCCGCCGCAGTTCTTCCCGCAGCAGTCAACCCCGTACGGTGGGCAGCCGGTGCCGAAGTTTCCGCCGCGCCCGGCCGATCCGCCGGCGCCGCAGTTCGGCCAGCAGGCCGGCGACTTCCGGCCGCAGGACCAATGACCAGCGGGTTCGGCAGCTACCAGGCGGAGATCTACCTCAACGGTCTGGCCGAGCAGGTCCCGGCGTTCACCACCGACCTGGCCACGCTCGAGTCGGTGGCGCGCGGTCGGATGGAGGCGGGCCCGTTCGGCTACGTCTGCGGCGGCGCCGGGTCGGGGGCCACGCTCCGGGCCAACCGCGAGGCGTTCGACCGCTGGCGGATCGTGCCGAGGATGCTCACCGACGCGACCACGCGCGACCTCCGCACGACCGTGCTCGGTACCGCGATGCCGGCCCCGGTGCTACTCGCACCCGTTGGTGTGCAATCGATCCTGCATCCGGACGGCGAGTTGGCCACGGCTCGGGCGGCCGTCGCGCTCGGCCTGCCGGTGATCCTGTCCACCGCCGCGTCCAACACCATCGAGGACGTCGCCGCGGCCAATGCGAACGGTGCGCGCTGGTACCAGCTGTACTGGCCGAACGACAACGACGTGACGATCTCCCTGCTGCAGCGTGCGAAAGCGGCCGGGTACAGCACGCTCGTGGTCACCCTGGACACCTGGTCGGTCGCCTGGCGGCCGAGCGACCTGGACCGCTCGTTCCTGCCGTTCCTGCGCGGCGAGGGCACCGCCATCCCGTACTCCGACCCGGCGTTCCTTGCCGGTCTTGAGTCCTCGCCAGAGGAGGACCCGCAGTCCGCCATCCTGCGCTGGATCCCGATGTTCACCGGCACGGACAAACGCTGGGACCAGTTGCCGTTCCTGCGTGAGCACTGGGACGGACCGATCGTGCTGAAGGGCATCCAGCACGTGGACGACGCGCGCAAGGCGCACCAGGCCGGGATGGACGGGATCGTGGTGTCCAACCACGGCGGCCGGCAGGTGGACGGCGCGGTCGGCGCGCTCGACGTGCTGCCGGAGATCGTCGCCGCGGTTGGCGAGTCGCTCACCGTGCTGTTCGACTCGGGCGTGCGCACGGGCGCCGACGTGCTGAAGGCGCTCGCGCTCGGGGCGCGGGCGGTGCTGATCGGCCGACCGTTCGCCTACGGCCTCGCGCTCGGCGGGGAGGACGGCGTGCGGCACGCCATGCGCAGCCTGCTCGCCGACTTCGACCTCGCCATGGGTCTGAGCGGGCACCGGAACCCGGCCGAGCTGAGCCCTTCGGTGCTGCGCCGCTACTGATCACTTCGCGTCGGCGTAGCAGTCGACCACGATGGCGTGCAACGGAAAGCGTACCGGGGTCGGACCGAACACCAGTCGGCTCGCCTCCGCCGCCGCATTGTCCACTTCGGACGCCACGGTGTCGGCGAGTTCGGCCGGGCAGTGCACCAGCACCTCGTCGTGCTGGAAGAAGACCAGCTGCGCGGCCGGCGCCACGGCGGCCAGCCGGCGGCGCAGTGCCGCGAGCACGGTCAGCGCCCAGTCCGATGCGCTGGCCTGGACCACGAAGTTGCGCGTGAACCGGCCCCAGTTCCTGGCCGCCTGGCGGGATTGGCGTTCGGCGGTCTCGTCCTGTTCGGCCGCACCGGTCAGCGCTCGCCAGGCCGCGCTCGGCGGCGGGCTGGTCCGGCCCAGCCGGGAGCGCACCACCCCGCCAGCCTCTCCGGTCGTGGCGGCCTGCTCCACGTAGTCAACCGCCAGCGGGAAACGCCTGCGCAGCACGGCAAGCAGCTGCCCGGCCCCGCCACTGGTGCCGCCGTACATGGCGGAGAGCATGGCGATCTTCGCCCGGCCCCGGTCGCCGTCGAACGAGTCGGCGGCCAGGCTCTGGTACAGATCGGCCGACGCGGACACCTCGGCCAGGCCGAGGTCGCCGGAGAGCGCGGCGAGCACCCTCGGCTCGAGCTGGGCGGCGTCGGCCACCACGAGCGTCCAGCCGGGATCGGCCCGCACCGCGGTGCGCAGGGCCTTGGGCAGTTGCAGCGCGGCGCCGCCCCGGGTTGCCCAGCGGCCGGACACCACGCCGCCGACCACGTACTCCGGGCGGAACCGGCCGCCGTGTACCCAGGCCTCCAGCCAGGACCAGCCGTGCGCCACCCACAGCCGGGCCAGCTCCTTGTAGCGCAGCAGCGGGGCCACCGCCGGGTGGTCCACCTCGCGCAGCACAAAGGCCCGGCTGGACGGCACGTCGATGCCGGCCTTCTTGAAGGCGCGCACCACGCTGCCGGGCGCGTCCGGGTTGACCGGGCCGCCGAACGCCGCGTTGATCTCCGCCGCCAGCGCGGCCAGCCGGGCCGGGCGGCCGCCGAGCGCCGGGCGCGGCCCGAGCAACTCGGTGAGCAGCGCCTCGTGCACGTCGGCGCGCCAGGGCAGGCCGTGGTGCGCCATCTCGGCGGCGGCCAGCGCGCCGGCCGACTCGGCCGCGACCAACAGGCGTAACCGGTCCGGGTGCGGGTCGGCGTCGATGCGCCGCTGCTGGTCGGCGTACACCGCGGCGGCGGCGGCCAGCGGGTCGCCGGCCGGAACGGTGCTCCGGTCCAGTTCGAAGAGCCCGGGCGCCTCGGTGCGGTTGGGCGCCGGCGGGTCGGCCGGCTCGACCGCCCCGGTCAGCCGGGCCAACGCGGCCGCCAGGTTGCGCGGCCGGCCGCCATGGCCCGCGCCAGCCAGCAGGATGCCCTCGGTGAGCGCGAGGTCATGGCACCGGTCGAGCCGGACGCCGGCGCGCAGCAGCGCCGGGTACAGCTCCTCGGCGGCGGGCACCACCCAGCGCGGCCGGTGCTCCGCCTCCAGCCCGGCCATGGCCGCGGCGAGGTCCGGCACCTCCCGGTCGGACCCGCCGGGCAGCCGCACCCGGCCGGTCCCGCCGGGTCCGGGGATCGCCACGACCTGCACGTCACGCATTGTGCGCGACCCCACCGACAGGTTGACGCTGCCGTCCGCCTGGGGCACCGTGCAACGGACCGACGGTGGAGGTGCGATGCCGAGCTATGTCACCCAGGTGCGGGAGCTGGCCATGCGGGTGCCGACCGCGCTGCGCAGCCTGGACGTGCTGCGGCGGGCCGGCATGCTGCACCCGGGCCGGCCCGACCACGCCCTGCGCGGCCTGCTCGCCGTCCGGCAGCTCGGCCCGATCGCCGGGGCCACGCACCTCGCCGCCGCCAAGGACCACCGGGCGTGTGGCCTGGTCGACGAGCTCGGTGCGCTCACCTTCCACCGGCTCGACCAGCGATCCAACGCGCTGGCCAGGGCGCTCGCCGGCCGGGGCATCGGGCCGGGCGCCACGATCGGGCTGCTGGCCAGGGACCACCGGGGCGCGGTGGACACGATGCTCGCCGCGGGCAAGGTGGGTGCCCGGCTGCTGCTGCTCAACACCGGCTTCGCCCGACGGCAGCTGGTCGACGTGGCCGAGCGGGAGGGCGTGTCGGCGTTCGTCTACGACGAGGAGTTCGCGGAGCTGGCCGGCGCGCTGCCGGCGACCATGCCCCGGTTCCTGGCCTGGGTGGACTCAACGCCGAGGGAGACCACGCTCGAGGAGCTGATCGCCGGCACCGACGACCGCCCGGTGGCGCCGCCCCGCGAGGCCGGCAGCCTGGTCCTGCTCACCAGCGGTACCACCGGCACCCCGAAGGGCGCGCAGCGCAAGGTCGGCAACCCGCTGATGGCCGCGCAGTTCCTGGACCGCATCCCGCTGCGCGCCGGCGAGACCACGGTGCTGGCCGCACCGCTGTTCCACGGCACCGGGCTGTCCCAGTTCATCCTGTCCCTTGGGCTGGGCTGCACGGTGGTGCTGCGCCGCCGGTTCGACCCGGAGCAGACGCTGCGCGCGGTGCGGGACAACCGGGCCTCCGCGCTGGTCGTGGTGCCGACCATGCTGCAACGCATCGTCGACCTCGGCCCGGAGGTGCTGTCCCGGTTCGACACGTCGTCGTTGCGGATCATCTTCTCGGCCGGCTCGGCGCTGTCGCCCGCGCTCGGCGACCGGGCCGTCGAGGCGTTCGGCGACGTGGTCTACAACCTGTACGGCTCGACCGAGGTGGCGGTGGCGACGGTGGCCACCCCGGCGGACTGGCGGGCGGCGCCGGGCACGGTGGGACGCGCGCCGGTGGGCTGCCGGGTGCTGCTCTACGACGACGACGGCCGGGCGATCACCGAGCCGGGTGTGGTCGGCCGGGTGTTCGTCGGCAGCGGGCTCAGCTTCGGCGGGTACACCGACGGGCGGCACAAGGAGCTCATCGGCGGGCTGCTGTCCACCGGCGACGTCGGACACTTCGACGAGGCCGGCCGGCTGTTCATCGACGGCCGGGACGACGACATGATCGTTTCCGGCGGCGAGAACGTGTTCCCCGGTGAGGTGGAGAACCTGCTCGCCGAGCACGACGGCGTGGTCGAGGCGGCGGTGATCGGCGTGCCGGACGAGTCGTTCGGCCAGCGGCTGCGCGCCTATGTGGTGCCGCGCCATGAGATGAAGCCGGACGCCGAGGAGCTCAAGGCGTTCGTGCGGGCCAATCTGGCCCGGTTCAAGGTGCCCCGCGAGGTCGTGTTCCTCGACGAACTGCCGCGCAACGCCACCGGCAAGGTGCTGCGGGACAAGCTCGCCGACTCCGGTTGACCACTATCGTTGCGGGCATGGATCTTGACCAGGCGCGGGACGTCCTGCGCACCCAGCATCAGGCCGTGCTCGCCACCAGGCGCTCCGACGGCGCGCCGCAGCTGACTCCGGTGACCGTCGGCGTCGACGACGAGGGCTACGCGGTGATCAGCACTCGGGAGAGCGCCTACAAGGTGAAGAACCTGCGGCGCGATCCGCGGGCCTGGTTGTGCGTCCTGCCGAACGGCTTCTTCGGCCGTTGGGTGCAGGTCGAGGGCTCCGTCGAGATCGTCTCGCTGCCGGAGGCGATGGACGGCCTGGTGTCCTACTACCGCGACATCTCGGGAGAGCACCCGGACTGGGACGACTACCGGGCCACGATGATCAACGACCGGCGCTGTCTGATCCGGCTCCGCATCCAGCGCGCCGGGCCGGACGTCCAGGGCTGACCGCACCGGTCATCAGCGCGGTTTCAGTACCGCTGGATCACGTCGCGGCCGAAGCGGGCCATCTCCACGTGTTGCGGCGAGAACTGCAGGAGCATGAGATCCACCCCGGCGTCCTCATAGGCCCTGATCCGCTCGATGATCTGGTCCGGGGTGCCGACCAGTCCGGCCCGCAGACCGCGGTTGGACACGCTGTACTCCGCAAGGGTCACCTCGGACTCCAGGTGCGAGCCCTGGACGAAGTCCTGGTAGGAGGCGTAGGCCTCGGGCGAGGAACGGACGTCGAGGATCCGGTCGAGCTCGGCCCGTGCCTCCGCTTCGGTGTCGCGGCAGATGACGTAGCCGGATACGCCGAAGAGCATCGGCGGGCGGCCGGCGTTGGCCCGGCGCTTGTTCAGGTCGGCCACCTTCGACGCGATCACCTCGGGCGGATCGCCGTGCATCACGTAGGCGTCTCCGTGGGTGGAGATCACCTCCTTGGCCCTCGGCGACTCGCCGCCCATGTAGACGGTCGGCACCGCGGTCGGCTTCGGCTCGAGCACCGTCGCGGCGAAGGAGTACAGCGCCCCCTCGTGCGTCACGGTGTCCTCGGTGAGCAGCCGGCGCAGCACGGTCAGCCACTCCTCGGTGCGGGCGTAGCGGGCGTCGTGCACGTCGAACGGCGCGCCGTACTGCGCGGCCTCGTCCTTCCACCACGAGGAGACCACGTTGAGGCTGATCCGGCCCGGCGCGATCGTGTCCAGAGTGGACAGTGCCTTGGCGGTTGCCGCGGGGGAGTGGTAGTTGGGCCGGACCGCGAGCATCAGTTCGAGGGTGGAGGTCACCGCGGCGACGGCCGGCGCCAGGGTCCACGCGTCCGCGGCCGGCGCGCGGTGGCCCTTGATGTCGTTGAGGTTCAGCTCGGCGATCAGCGTCAGGTCGAAGCCGAGCCGCTCGCTGTCCGCCACCAGTGAACGAAGGTAGGGCCAGGCAATGCTCATGCCCTCGTCCGGCACGTTGCGCAGCCAACCGCCGAAGACCGGCATCCAGTACCCGAAGCGCATCAGTTCTCCAGCAGGTTTCGGAGGAACCGGGCGATCATGCCCGGACCCGAGCGCGGCGCTACCGCTTCCACGTCGGGGTTGTAGTTGGTGTTCGTGTTCACGTCGTAGGTGACCAGCCGGCCGTCCGCTGTCTCGATGAACTCGAACCCGGCGATCTCGATGCCCTGTCCCGCCGCGAACTCCAGGTAGCGGTCCACAATGGACCGATCGAGATCCGTCCGCAACGAGAACAGCGGGGCGCCGGTCGCGCAGGCGTCCGCCGGACACAGCTCGAACCCGCCGCGCGCCACGTCCGCGGCGATGGCGTAGACGAACTCGCCACCGACCAGCTCGACCCGGGTGATGAACGGCGCGGCGGGCGCGACGTACTCCTGCAGCAGCGTGATCCCGTCCACCGGCGGCACATACTCGGGAGACTGGAGGTAGGCGGCGAATGGCTCGACCGCGTCGAACCGGCGCACCCCGAGGCCCTTGCCGCCCTGGTTGTGCTTGACGATGAACGGCAGGGGCAGCTTCCGCGCCGTGGCCACCAGGTCCGCGGTGCCGACCACGGCATAGCTGCGGGGCACGTCGAAACCGGCCGCGCGCAACGCGGTGAGCTGCTCGACCTTGCTCATCTCCAGTTCGAGCACGCGGCGGCCGTTGACCACCCGGCGTCCGGCCGCTTCCAGCCAGGAGAGCACCGCCCGGGTGTGGTCCTTCGCCAGCCCATGCCCGCGGGTGTGCGACGACGCGCTCATCCGCGACCAGAACACTCCGGGCGGCGGCGCGGCGTCCAGGTCCAGCGTGCCGTCGCCGAGCAGCCACGGCTCGTGCGGCACCCCCTCGGCGTCGAACGCGGCCGCGAACGGCGGGTACCAGTCGGGGTTCTCGTGCACCACGTAGACCTTCATCGGTTCCCTCCGTCCACGGCGTCGATCACCCGGTGCAATGTGGTCAGCAACAGGTCCACCAGGCCGTCTGAGTTGGCCGGTTGGCGACCGGTCCAGTTCACGGCCAGCTCCTCGGCGAAGGACCACCAGGCCCGCACCACCAGCTCGACCGCGGCCGGCGGCGGCGGGCCGCCCAACGCCGAGAGCACCCGCCTGGCCAGCGCGTCCTGGGTGTCCTCGTGGATCGACCGTACCCAGTCGTCGGCCCCGGGACCACGGAACAGCGCCACGTAGGGCTCGCGGCGCCGCTCGATGTAGCGCACGTAGTCCTCGACGATCGCGCGCAGCGCAGCCTCGCCGGGCTCCTCGTGGTCGGGCGCGATCTGCCGCAGCAACCGCCGGCTGGCCGCGCGCACCACGGCCGCGTGGTACTCCTGTTTGGTGGGGAAGTAGTGGAACAGCAGGCTGCGCGAGATCCCCGCGGTGCGGGCCACCTCGTCCACGGTGATCTGGTGGATCGGCCTGGTGGTGAGCATGGCGAGGCCGACGCCGATCAGCTGCCGGCGCCGTTCGTCCGGGGCCAGCCGAACGCGCGTGCTGTTCGTGACCGACATCACACCTCCCGTCACTATTGAGCAATGCTCGATAGCGAGAGTAGCTTGTTGGCCAGACCGGGTTACGGCCGGAACTGAGGAGGCACCGTGGACTTCGCGCACTCGGCCAGGGCGGCGGACTACGTCGAGCGGGTCGGCGACTTCATTCGCACCGAGATCGACCCGGTCGAGCCCGAGTACCACCGCGCCCTGTTCGCGCAGGAGAACCCGTACGTGGTGCTGCCGGTGATCGAGGAGCTCAAGGCGAAGGCGCGCGAGGCGGGCCTGTGGAACCTGTTCCTGCCGGACCAGGAGCGCGGCTGCGGCCTGTCCAACGTCGAGTACGCGCCGCTGGCCGAGTTGATGGGCCGCTCCCGGATCGCCTCCGAGGTGTTCAACTGCAGCGCGCCGGACACCGGCAACATGGAGGTGCTGCACCTCTACGGCAGCCCGGAGCAGCAGCAGCGGTGGCTGGAACCGTTGCTCAGCGGCGAGATCCGCTCGGTGTTCTGCATGACCGAGCCGGAGGTGGCCTCCTCCGACGCCACCAACATGGCGGCCACCGCGATCGTCAAGGACGACCAGATCGTCCTCAATGGACGGAAGTGGTTCTCCAGCGGCATCGGCCACCCCAACTGCGAGGTGGCCATCTTCATGGGCCTCACCGACTCGGACGCGCCGCGCCACGCCCAGCACTCCATGGTGCTGGTGCCGCTGGACACCCCCGGCGTGCGGGTGCACCGGATGCTGCCGGTGTTCGGCCGGCACGACGAGCCGTTCGGGCACGGCGAGGTCAGCTTCACCGACGTCCGGCTGCCACTGGACGCGGTGATCGCCGGTCCGGGCCGCGGTTTCGAGATCGCCCAGGGCCGGCTCGGGCCCGGCCGGATCCACCACTGCATGCGGTTGATCGGGCTGGCCGAGAAGGCCCTCGAACTGGCGTGCACGCGGGCCACCACCCGGGTGGCGTTCGGCAAGCCGCTGGCCAACCTCGGTGGCAACCGGGAGCGGATCGCCAAGGCCAGGATCGCGATCAACCAGGCCCGGCTGCTGGTCCTGCAAACCGCGTGGAAGCTGGACACGGTCGGCCTGCGCGGCGCCCGCAGCGAGGTCTCGCAGATCAAGGTGGTGGTGCCGAACATGGCCACCGACGTGATCGACATGGCCATCCAGCTGCACGGCGCGGCCGGCGTGACGGACGACTTCCCACTCGCCGCCGCCTACACCGGGGCAAGGTCGCTGCGCCTGGCCGACGGGCCGGACGAGGTGCACCTGAACCTGATCGCCCGGCTGGAGTTGGCCACCTATCAGCAGTGAGGTTGCCGACTGCCCGCTGTGACCGGGAGCCCGGTTGTCCGATACTGAACGGATGACCGAGATCCTCAGCGACCAACCCGGCGAACCGCGCGACGAGGACCGATTCGACACGGCGGCGGTACACGACTGGCTGTCGTCCCAAGTGGACGGACTGAGCGGGATGCCGGAGGTGCGACAGTTTCCCGGCGGCGCCTCGAACCTCACCTACCTGCTGCGCTACCCGGAGCGCGAGCTGATCCTGCGCCGCCCGCCGGTCGGTCGCAAGGCCGCCTCGGCACACGACATGAAGCGGGAGTTCCGGGTGCAGCGCCAGCTTCGGCCGGTCTATCCCTACGTGCCGAACGTGCTCGCACTCTGCCAGGACGACGCGGTGATCGGCTCGGACTTCTACGTGATGGACCGGATCGAGGGGCTCATCCTGCGCGGCGATCTGCCGGACGGACTGACCCTCGGGCCGGACCGGGCCAAGAAACTCGCCTTCGACATGATCGACCGGCTGATCGAGCTGCACCAGGTGGACCCGGACGAGGCCGGGCTCGGCGACCTCGGCAAGGGCGCCGGGTACGTGCGGCGCCAGGTGCGTGGCTGGTCCGATCGGTTTCGCGCGGCACGCACGGAGAACGTGCCGGACTTCGAGGCGGTGATGGCCTGGCTGGCCGAGAACCAGCCGGGGGACGTGCGGATCTGCGTCATCCACAACGACTTCCGGTTCGACAACGTCGTGCTGGACGGCCCGGAGACGCTCAACGTGGTCGGCGTCCTCGACTGGGAGATGGCCACCCTCGGCGACCCGCTGATGGACCTGGCCGGGCTGGTGGCCTACTGGATCCAGGCCGACGACGACGAGGTCCGGCAGCGCTCCCGCAAGCAACCCTCGCACCTGCCCGGGATGCCCACCCGGCAGGAGGTGGTCGACTACTACTGCGAGCGGATGGGCCTCTCCGCCGGCAACTGGACCTTCTACGAGGTGTTCGGCCTGTTCCGGCTGGCCGTGATCATGCAGCAGATCTACTACCGCTACTTCCACGGGCAGACGCACAACCCGGCGTTCAAGGACATGTGGATGTACTCGGGCTACCTGGAGTGGCTATGCCGACAGGCGATGGAGCGCTGAATGCCGATCCTGTACCTGATCCGGCACGGCCAGGCCTCGTTCGGCGCCCAGGACTACGACGTGCTCTCGGCGGTGGGGGAGAAGCAGTCCACGGTGCTCGGCGAGGAGTTGCGCCGCCGCGAGCCGCGGGTGGACCAGGTCTGGTCCGGGACGCTCCGCCGGCACCTGGCCACGGCCGCGGCGTGCCTGCCGGTCGCCGGGGTGGACCTGACGGTCGGCGAGGACCCGAGATGGAACGAGTACGACCACCTCACCCTGGTGCAGAACTCGCTCGAGCCGGGCGCCCTGCCGTCCACCAAGGATTTCCAGCGCCTGTTGGACAAGGCGCTGTTGGCGTGGATCGGCGGCGAGCCGAGCACATGGCCGGACTTCCAGGACGGCGCCCGCGCCGCGCTCGAGGAGGTGTTCGCCGGTCTCGGCCGGGGTGGCACCGGGCTGGTGTTCACCTCGGGCGGGGTGATCTCGGCGATCTGCGCGCAGCTGCTCGGCCTGCCGCCCGAGGGTTTCCTGGCGCTGAACCGGACCATGGTGAACGCCAGCCTGACCAAGCTGGCCCGCGGTGGCTCCGGCACGTCGCTGATCTCGCTGAACGAGCACGGGCACTTCGAGGGGGCGAACCGGGAGTTGCTCAGCTACCGGTGAGACGGTAGGCAGAGCGCATGCCTCGCCCCAAGATCCAGCCGGTGATCTGGCAGCCGCCCAAGTCGAACACCCGGCCGCGCGACTCGTTGCCCGCCCTGACCGTGCTGCACGTGAACGGCCACGGCACCGAGGACGTGGTGGTCGACGACAACGGCCACCTGTTCACCGGCGTCGCGGACGGCCGGATCCTGCGGCTCACCGCGGATGGCCGGCGGCTCGACACGGTGGCTGACACCGGCGGCCGGCCGCTCGGCCTGGAACTGCACCCGGACGGCCGGCTGCTGGTCTGCGACGCGGCGAAGGGCCTGCTGCTGGTCGACCGCGGCAGCGGCGAGATCGAGGTGCTCGTGGCCAGGGGCCCGAAGCTGCGCGTCTGCAACAACGCGGCCATCGCGAGCGACGGCACGATCTACTTCACCGACTCGACCAGCCGCTTCGACCTCGAGCACTACATGGCCGACCTGATCGAGCACTCCGGCACCGGCCGGCTGCTGCGCCGGGACCCGGACGGCTCGCTGCACGTGGTGCTCGGCGGGCTTCAGTTCGCCAACGGGGTCGCGCTGGCCAAGGACGAGTCCTACCTCGTGGTCGCGCAGACCGGCGCCTACCGGCTGGACCGGGTCTGGCTCACCGGCGACAAGGTCGGCACCGCCGAGGTGCTCGACGACAACCTGCCGGGGTTTCCGGACAACCTCGCCACCGGTTCGGACGGCCTCATCTGGGTGGCCATGGCGAGCCCGAGGGACCGGCTGCTTGACCAGCTGCACGGCCGCAACCCGCTGTTCCGCAAGGCCGTCTGGGCGCTGCCGGAACAGTTGCGGCCCAAGGAGAAGCGCACCGTGTGGGTACGCGCCGTGGACGGCACAACCGGACGCACGGTGCACGAGTACTACGGCACGCCGCCCGGCTTTCACATGGTCACCGGCGTGCGCGAGCGGGACGGGAAGGTCTACCTCGGCAGCCTCCAGGAACGGGCGATCGCGGTGTTCACCGTGCCGTAGCCCCGCAGGCGCGGGGTTGCCCCGTGTGGCACCCCAGGTCTCGTCGTATGCTGCCAAGACCGGTAAGTCGCTTGCAGAGCTCCCCCTCGACGGCGTAAGGCGTGATGTTCATGGCTGATTGTTGTCCAGTTCTCCCGAGGGTTCGGTTCCGTGCCCGCGGACGGGTTTCCGCGGTCTCATGACGACCGACGTACTGCCCGCGGGCCCCAAGCCGATCCACGACGGCGAACGCCCCGCCGCGTCGCAGTTCGGCATGTACCTGTTCATCCTCGGCCCGTTCGCGGCGTTGCTCGCGGCGATTCCGCTGACCTGGGGTTGGGGTGTCGGCTGGGTGGATCTCGCGCTCGCGGCGGTCTTCTACACGCTGAGCTGCCTCGGTGTCACGGTCGGTTTCCACCGCTACTTCACGCACCGCGCGTTCAAGGCCAAGCGGGGCATGCGGATCGCGCTGGCCATCGCGGGCAGCATGGCGTTGCAGGGCCCGATCATGCACTGGGTCGCCGACCACCGCCGGCACCACGCCTTCTCCGACCGGGACGGCGACCCGCACTCGCCGTGGGCGTTCGGCACCTCCCCATTGGCCGTGGTCCGGGGGTTCTGGCACGCGCACATGGGTTGGATCTTCGAACGGCAGCTCACCAACCAGGAGCGGTTCGCCCCTGACCTGCTGGCCGACAACGACATCCGTCGGGTACACCGGCAGTTCGGGCTGTGGACCGCGGTCACCATGGCGGCTCCGGCCGTGCTCGGCGGGTTGATCACCTGGTCCTGGTGGGGCGCGATCACCGCGTTCTTCTGGGCCGGCCTGGTGCGGGTGTCCTTCCTGCATCACGTGACGTGGTCGGTGAACTCGATCTGTCACATGATCGGCAGCCGGCCGTTCGCTGCCCGGGACCGCTCGGCCAACTTCTGGCCGCTGGCGATCTTGTCCATGGGCGAGTCCTGGCACAACCTGCACCACGCGGACCCGACCTGCGCCCGGCACGGTGTCGATCGCGGACAGATCGACATCTCGGCCCGGATGATCTGGCTCTTCGAGCGGTTCGGCTGGGTCAGCGACGTCCGCTGGCCGACCCCGCGCCGGCTGGCCCAACTCGCAGTGCGGCCACGATGACCGCGGCCGCCGCCCAGGCCTGCGGGCGGCACGCCGACGGGTAGTGCACCGGCGGCCCGCCGTCCGGCAGCACCCCGAACAGCTCTGGCGGGCGCCCGGCGAAGTGCCTCGCGGCCCGCAGCAGGCCGTTGGCCAGCGCGTCGGCCGGGTCGTCGTGTCCCGCCGAGGCCAGGCCCATGATGGCGATCGCGGTGTCGTGCGGCCAGATGCTGCCGCAGTGGTAGCTGACCGGGTTGAAGGCGGCGCTGGCCGTGCTGAGCGTGCGCAGCCCGTATGGGGTGGTCAGGTCGGGTGCGGCCAGCCGGTCGGCCACCTGCTTGGCCGCTTCGTCGTCGAGCAGGCCGGTGCCGAGCAGGTGGGCCATGTTCGACGCGGCGCCGGAGACCGGGCGCTTGTCGGCGTCGAGGGCGATCGCCGGGTATGGGCCGACCTCGTCGGTCAGCCAGAACGCGGCGTGGAACCGCTCGCGCAGGCGCCGTGCCCAGGTGAGCCACCCGGCACCGTGCGGCAGCCCGAACGCGCCTGCCAGGCTGGCCGCGCCGGCCGCCGCCGCGTAGGCGTAGCCCTGCACCTCGGACAGCGCCACCGGGGCCGTGGCGTGCCGCCCGTCGGCGTGGCGGATGGCGTCCGCGGAGTCCTTCCAGCCCTGGTTGGCCAGCCCGTGCGCGGACCCGGCGTACTCCAGCAGCCCGTCGCCGTCCGGGTCGGCGTCCCGGCCGGTCAGCCAGCCCATGGCCGCGACCAGGTTCGGCAGCAGCGCGGCCACCTCGGGTTCCGGCATACCGGCCTGCCACGCATCGTGCAGCAGGCGCACCCACAGCGCCGTGGCGTCGATGCTCCCGAAGTACAGCGCCGGCACCTGCATCGGGCCGAACCACATCGGGCCGGGCCGGGCCTCGTGCAGGATCTTGCCCGGCGCGGACTCGGCCACCGGGTCCGGTTCGGCGCCCTGCCGGCGGGCCAGCGTGCGCAACGTCCCGGCGGCGAGCCCCGGGGCGAGCGGGAGCAGCATCCTGGCGGTCCAGAGCGCGTCGCGGCCGAACAGGGTCAGGTACCACGGTGCCCCGGCCGCGGTGTAGGTGTCGGCGGGCGCCTGCGGGTCGGCCAGCAGCAGGGCGTCGAGGTCGGCCAGGTTCACCGCGACCAGCTCGGCCAGATCGGTGGGCAGCTCCGGAACCGTCCAGTGCGCGGGCTCGGCGGCCGCGGTCGGGGCGAACGCCGGCACCGGGCCCAACTCGGCGGTCGCGGCCAGCTCGACCGACCATGAGCTACCCGGCGGTAGCTCCACCGCCCAGGTCAGCGTGACCCCTTCCGGCCCGGGCTCGACCGCGCCGGCAGGTGGCGCGCATCGCAACGAAACGGTGACGTTTTCTCCCTGCCAGCGCACCACGTCGTCGTGCGAGAGTGGGTGCACCGGCCGGGTGGGCCGCCCGGATCTGACCGCGTCGAGTCCGGCGAGGTCGGTGGCCGCGTGCGCCCGTACCGTGAACGCCACCGGTTCCGAGCCGTGGTTGTGCAGCCGAACCTCGTCATGCAGTGCCGCGCGGGATACCTTGCGCCGCCTGCTGAGCAGCACCTTCGGGTCGGCAATCTCCTTGGCAATTCCGGTGATCACGGAATGGACGGTCAACCGGTCCGGGCCGTCCACCCGGACGCCCACCGGTGCCGCACGGCCCGGTGCGAGCTCCACCTCCAGCCGGGCGAGGGCGCGCAGATCCCTGCTGTACCAACCCTGTCCACCGTCCGCGCGAACCTGACCGTCCGAACCGGACAACACCAGGTCCGGGGCGTGCAGGACGGTGATCAGGTCGTGCAGCGCGGCCTGGTCGGTCGCCATCGGATAACTCCTCGAGTCAACATTGATTGCCGGGGTTGACACTTGGCGCGTAGGTGGGCCACCCTATGCCCGCGTTTGACCGGTCAAACGGCCGGGTGTTCGCGTTTGTCGAGAGGCCTGGTTGAGAGCTGGGAACGGGGTAGCCGGGGGCGTTAGGGAGTCGAGGATGACTCAGCGGTCAATCCGCCATCGTGCGGTGACCCTGCGCCAGGTGGCCGAGCGTGCCGCCGTGTCGCGGCAGACCGTGTCCAACGCCCTGAACGCGCCGCACCGCCTCGAGCCCGCCACGTTGGCCAAGGTCACCAAGGCGATCGACGACCTGCGCTACCGGCCCAACCGCAGCGCCCGCAGCCTGAGCACCGGAAGCGCCGGGCTGATCGGCTACTGCGTGGCGCAGCGCCGCGACGGCGCCTCGAACTCGATGATGGACTCCTTTCTGCACGCGCTGTCCACGGCGATGGAGAGCGTCGGCCGGCATGTGCTGCTGTTCACGGCGCCGCCGGGGGAATCCGGCCTCAACGTCTATGCCGACCTCATCGCCCAGCAGGCGGTCGACGGGTTCGTGCTGTCCGACACCGAGCGTGATGATCCGCGGCACCGTTGGCTGACCAAACGCGACATTCGGTTCGTCTCCTTTGGCCGGACCTGGCCGCGGGGTGGCCAGGAGCCGGGACCTTGGGTCGATGTGGACGGTGCGGCGGCATGTGCGACGCTGGTCGATGGCCTGCACGCCCTCGGGCATCGCAGGATCGGGTTCGTCGGCTGGAGTGGGAAGCTGGGCGCCGCGGAGGATCGCCGCCGAGGCTGGCAGCAGGCATGCGAGCGGCACGGCCTGCGGGTCGGCGGCTGTTACGTGCGTTGCGTCGAGGACACGGTGGCGGAGGGCGAGCGGGCCGCGCACGATCTGCTCGATCGGGCGAAGCCGCCGACCGCGATCATGGCCGCGACCGACGTGTTCGCCCTCGGGGCAATGCGCGCTGTGACCCAACGCGGCGCCCGACCAGGAGAGGATGTGGCCGTAACCGGTTTCGACGATTCCCCATTGGCCTCGGCGGTGACGCCGGGACTGACCAGTGTTCGGCAGCCGGTCGCCGAGATCGCGGCCACGGCGTTGCGGTTGTTGTACGCACCTTCCGGTGACTCCGAGGGTGTCCTGCTGCCAGCCGCGATCATTTCACGGGCCAGCGCTGATATAACCACCACTCTCGCCGGTGATGACCGACGACTTGTCGCGGCCGACCTACGGCTCGACGCAGGGTTGAGTACAGATCGACAGGAGAACAAAACATGATTGTTGGAGCAAGGGCCCTGCGAGGTGCGGCCGTGCTGGCCGCGGGCGCCCTGCTGGTCTCGGCTTGCGGAGACAACAAATCCGGAAGCGGCAGCAGCAGCAGCGGAAGCAGCGGCACCGCGCTTGAGGGCCGAGGCGAGATCACCTTCGCCACCGGCAAGGACACCTCGGGCAACATGCAGAAGTTGGTCGACAAGTGGAACGCCGACCACGCCGACCAGAAGGTCCGCATCGTCGAGCTGCCGGAGTCCGCGGATGGGCAGCGCCAGCAGATGGTGCAGAACGCCCAGGTGAAGTCGGACGCCTTCACGCTCCTCAACCTGGACGTGGTGTGGACGGCCGAGTTCGCGGCCAACCGGTGGATCAGCGAGCTGCCGACCGACCAGTTCGAGCTGGACAAGTTCCTCAAGCCCGCGGTGGACACCGCCAAGTACCGCGACAAGCTCTACGCGGTGCCGGTGTACTCCGACGGCGGCCTCCTCTACTACCGCAAGGACCTGCTGGACAAGGTTGGTGCGCAGCCGCCGAAGACGTCCACCGAGCTGATCGCCATCTGCCAGAAGGTCAAGGCGCTGCCCGAGGCCGCGAGCATCGGCTGCTATGCCGGCCAGTTCGAGAAGTACGAGGGCCTCACCGTGAACTTCGCCGAGGCGGTGCAGTCCGCGGGTGGCTCGATCGTCGATGACGCCGGCAAGCCGGACGTCGACTCGGCGCAGGCCAAGGCCGGTCTCGGTGCGCTGGTGCAGGGGTTCCAGACCGGCATCATCCCCAAGCAGGCCATCACGTTCAAGGAGGAGGAGGGCCGGCGCGCGTTCCAGGCCGGTCAGCTGCTCTTCCACCGCCAGTGGCCGTACCAGTGGGCCAAGGCCAACGCCACCGACGGTTCCTCCCAGGTGGCCGGCAAGTTCGACGTGGCCCCGCTGCCGGGTGCGACCGGGCCGGGCAGTTCCAGCCTCGGCGGGCACAACTTCGCCATCTCGGCGTTCGCCAAGAACAAGGCCACCGCGCTGGACTTCATCAAGTTCTTCACCAGCGAGGAGTCCGAGCGGTCCAACCTGCTCGCCACGTCGCAGGCGCCGACCAGGAGCAGCCTCTACGAGGATGCCGACCTGACCAAGCAGTTCCCGTACCTGCCCACGCTGAAGGCCTCGATCCTGTCCGCGAAGCCGCGGCCGAAGGCGGTCAAGTACGGCGATGTCACCGCTGCCATCCAGGAGAACGCGTATGCGGCGCTGACCGGTGCGAAGACCACCGACCAGGCGCTCTCGGATCTGCAGAAGAAGCTCGAGGAGCTGACCGCGCAGTGATCGCGTCCCGGGTGGGGCGGCCCACCCGCCCCACCCGGGTATCCGGTTCGACAGCAAGGAGATCGTCGTGACCACCACCGCGCCTGCTCCACCCGGAGCAGCGAAGGCCAGGAAGTCATCACCGCAGCTGAGCCCGCAGGGATCCGGCAAGCTCGCCGCCCTGCTGCTCTCGCCCACCTTCATCGTGCTCGCCGTGGTGATCGCGTATCCGTTGATCTCCGCCCTGCGCGAATCGCTGTACCAGAAGGGCGACCAGCTCGACGAGAACGGGTTCCTGATCACCGGGGACACCTTCGTCGGCCTCAAGAACTACACCGCGATCTTCACCGGGGAGACCGCGACCCGGTTCTGGAACGCGTTCAACAACACCACGTTGTTCACGGTGTTCTCGGTGTCCATCGAGATCGTCATCGGGGTGTCCATGGCACTGGTGATGCACCATGCGTTACGAGGTCGTGGCCTGGTTCGGGCCAGCATCCTGATACCGTGGGCGATCCCGACCGCGGTGTCCGCGCTGCTCTGGAAGTGGATCTTCCAGACCGACGGCGTGGCCAACGCGATCCTGAACCAGCAGATCCTGTGGACCGCCGACGGCCAGCAGGCGTTCTGGGCGGTGGTCATCGCCGACACCTGGAAGACCGCGCCGTTCATCGGGCTGCTGACCCTGGCCGGCCTCCAGATCATCTCGAGTGAGGTGTACGAGGCGGCGAAAGTGGACGGTGCCAACGCGTGGCGGACCTTCTGGCAGATCGTGCTGCCGCTGGTGAAGCCGGCGCTACTGGTCGCCGTGCTGTTCCGGGTGCTCGACGTGCTGCGCATGTTCGACCTGCCATACGTGATGATCGGCGCGCACAAGCAGTCCGTCGAGACGCTGTCCATGCTGGCCTTCGACGAGGCGACCAACGTCCGCTACGGGCCGGCGTCCGCCTATGCCACGGTGCTGTTCGTCTACGTGGTCATCGTGGCGTTCGCGTTCGTCAAGCTGCTCGGCGCGGACATCATCGGCGAGGCGCGAACACAGAAGAAGCTGGCGCAGCGGCAACCGGTCAAACCGGCCACCATGGTCGTCGGAGGGGTGAACGTATGAGCGCCAAGACCGGAAGAACGGTCAAGTCCGGCCGGCGCTGGCTGCTCCAGATCGGCATCGGCATCATCGTTGTCTATTGCCTGGCGCCGTTCTACTGGATGGTCGTCTCCGCCTTCCGCCGGCCCAACGACCAGGGCCAGAACACCTTGTTTCCGCAGCCGTTCTCGATGGAGAACTTCAAGGCGGTGTTCTCCCCGGGCGTCGGCTTCGGCCGTTCCCTGGTGAACAGCGTCGTGGTCGCGGGCACCACCACGATCCTGACCCTGATCTTCGGCACGTTCGCGGCGTACACCATCGCCCGCATGGAGTTCCGCGGCAGGTCGCTGGTCGCCGCCATCATCATCGCGATGTCCATGTTCCCCGGCATCGCGCTGATCGTGCCGCTGCTCAAGCTGTTCACCGACATCGGCTGGATCAACACCTACCAGGCCATGATCGTGCCCAGCCTGTCCTTCGCGCTGCCGCTCGCGGTCTGGACGTTGGCCACGTTCTTCCGGCAGATGCCCAAGGAGCTCGAGGAAGCGGCCATGATGGACGGGCTCACCAGGGGGCAGGCGTTCCGGCTGATCATCATTCCGCTGGCCGCGCCCGGCATGTTCACCACGGCGATCATCACCTTCATCGCCGCGTGGAACGAGTTCATCATCGCGTTGTCGATGGTCAACGAGAAGAGCATGCAGACCGCGACCGTGGCGATCTCCCGGTTCACCGGCATCACCAACTTCGACACGCCGTTCGGCACGCAGATGGCCGCCGGCGTCATTGTCACCGTGCCGCTGGTGATCGTGGTGCTGATCTTCCAGCGCCGGATCGTCGCCGGCCTCACCGCGGGAGGAGTCAAGTAGTGATGTTTCGCAGCACGAGGATCCTGCTCACTACGGCTGCGTTGACCTTTTCGGTGGGTGCCATTCCGGCGGTGGCCGAGCCCGGCTCGGCCACCGGTTCCGGCGCGCCTACCGCGTCCACAGTCGACAGTGTGCTGTCCGGCGCCGGTTTGGCCGAGTTATCCGAGACGAGCCGGCTGGCCGACCGCCGCTCGCTGGTCACCGGCGACCGGTTCATCGCGATGGGCGACGAGTCCGGGCGCTATCCCGCCAGTGGCTGGCACATTCGCGGTGAGATGGGCGGTTTCTGGACGCCGCCGGTGAAGTTGCTCGACGGTATGTGGTTCGCCGTGGACGGTGCCTGGCTCGGCACCGACGTGGCCACCGCGCGCTACACCAACGGCGCCGGATACCAGCGGTTCGGCTACCAGCCGCGCGGTGGCGTTCGGGTCGACCGAGTGGACTTCGTCCCGGACGGCTCCCGGGCCGCGGTGATCGGACTGGTCCTGCGCGGCGACTCGGCGCGGACCGTCTCGCTGGCGATGGACGCGCACTCCGAGTTGATGCCGTCCTACCCGTGGGGGTGGACCACACCGGGCGCGGCCGACGTGAACCTGCCGGACACCGGCTCCTACCGCGACGGAACGCTGGTGTTCCGTGAGAACGGCAGCGCACCGGGCATCGGTGCGCACGACTGGGCGGCCGTGGTCGGCGGCTCACTGACCCCGACCGGGCACGCGCTCGGGGCGGGGCATCGCGGGCCGCAGGACCCGGCCGTGATCTGCCCGGCGGACGGCACGACGCCGTTGCGTTGTGACGACTCGGCGACCGGGCACGGCACCGGCGGCCGGTTGGACTACCAGGTGCGGCTGCGGGCCGACCGCCCGACCGTGGTCTGGTTCACCGTGGCCGGATCGGACCGCGGGTTGGGCGCGGCCACGTCCGAGTTCGCCGCGGCCAGCCGGAACCCGGAGTCCGCACTGCGGTCCAAGGTGGACGGTCGGGCGCGGCTCGCCGGCAACACCGTGGTGGACCTGCCGGGCGACCGGCTGTTGCAGCGCAGCGTGGAGTGGAGCAAGCAGAACCTGGCCGACTCCGTGCAGGAGGCGCACGACCTGCGGCTGCGCGATGTGGACGAGGGCCGGGCCTATCCGGACGCGGCCGGCACGGTTCGCGCGGCGCGCTGGTTCGGCGCCGGCTTCCCGGACTATCCCTGGCTGTTCGGCACCGACGGCGAGTACACCGGGTTCGCCGCGGTGGCCGCCGGGCAGTTCGACACGATCAAGGCACACCTGCGCGCGCTGCGCGATGTCAGTGAGGTCATCAACAGCCGCAGCGGAAAGGTCGCGCACGAGGTGGTGTCCACCGGGGACGTCTACTTCGGGGTGAACGCGGATGCCGGAAACACCGACGAGACCGTGAAGTTTCCCAGTGCGGTGGCCCTGGTCTGGCGGTGGACCGGCGACAACGCGTTCCGCGACGACCTGTACGACTTCGCGGTGCGCAACCTGCGCTACGTCGATCGCACCCTGGACGCGGACGGAGACGGTTGGCTCGAGGGGCTTGGCAACGTCGAGCGCCCCGGGATGGGCGTTGAGAAGCTGGACAGCACGGTCTACTTCATCCGTGGCCTGCTCGACCTCGCCGACCTCGCGGCCAGCAGGGGCGACAACGCCACGGCGCGTTGGGCCGGCGACAAGGCGGCCGGTCTGCGCGCCCGGTTCGAACAGCAGTGGTGGACCGGCGGCGACGCCAACGCCTACGCGGAGTCCATCGACGACCCGGCCGACCCGGCCAACGACAACGCGAAGATCTTCCAGCGGCACTGGACCGGGGTCACCCCGATGGAGGTGGAGCTCGGCGGGCGGCAGCCCGGTCCGCTCGCCTCCGGCGCACACGGCAACGCCGCGCTCTCCCAACGGGAACGGGACTGCTACACCGGCGCCTACGGGCTGTTCCACACCGGCACCGGGCCGACCTCGGCGCCGGCCGGCAACCCGGGCGCGTCCTGTGACAGCGTGGTGTCCACGGTGCCGAGCGAACGGTCGATCTTCTCGCTGAACACCGCCGTGATGGCGGTGGCGGAAGGCAACTTCGGCCGGCTCGGCCCGTCCGGGCAGCAGCGTTACACCACCGGCAACGCGCGGATCCAGCTGGACCCTGCGGTCTGGGAGACCCCCGGCGACATGCCGGAGATCGGGCCGTCGCCGGACTTCATGGCCAACATCGACCGGCCGTTCACCGACCGCTCGATGGCGTTGCAGGCTTGGGGCGCCTACGGCGTGCTGTGGCCGGTCGTGCACCAGCAGCTCGGCGTGGCGCCCGATCTTGGCAACGGCCGGTTGTCCGTGGTGCCCCAGGTGCCGCAGGGCCAGCGGGACGTGAGCGGGCGGGACATCCGGCTCGGCGACGGCTCGGTGGACGTGTCCGCCGCCAGGGACAACCGGCAGCTACGCACCACGGTCCGCACCGAGGGGCTGCGCGTCGACCTCACCGTCGGCGCCGTGCTGCCGGCCGGCAAGTCCGTCTCCTCGGTCACGCTCAATGGCCGTGCGGCGCACTTCTCGGTGGTGCACACCAGCCGGGGTGATGAGGTCCGGGTGCGGGCCGACGGCCGGTCGAGCATCCTCGTGGTGAACCTGCGTTAACCGGTGGAACACGCGGACCCGTTGAGCGTGAAGCTCGGCGGGTTCGCGTTCGTTCCGGTGTAGGTGCCCTGGAAGCCGAACATCACGTTGCCGCCGGGCGCGATGGTGGTGTTGAAGCCGACGTTGCGTGCGCTGACCGAGGCTGCGTTCTGGGTGGTCTCGGTGTTCCACCGGTTGGTGATGACCTGGTCGCCGGGGAAGGTGAATGCCAGGGTCCACCCGTTCACCGTGGCACTGCTGGTGTTCGTCACGGTGAGGTTCGCGGTGAACCCGTCCGCCCAGGTATTGGGCACGTAGTCCACCCGGCAGCTGCCGGCGGGCGGTGGTGGGGGCGGAGGTGGCGGCGTCGTGCCAAGCGTGATCCGGACGATCCGGTCGTCACCGGTTCGCGGGGTACCCCGGCCGTCGGTGTTGTTGGTCAGCAGCCAGAGTGATCCGTCCGGCGCGTTGGTGATCAGCCGCAGCCGCCCAAGGGTGCCGTTCAGGAAAGCCACCGGGTTCCCGTCGGCCGCCCCGTTGTTCACCGGTACGCCCCAGAGTCGTTGCCCGCGCAGGGCGGCGAGCCAGACCGTGTTGCCGGCGAAGGCGATGCCGGACGGGGACGCATCGGCCGGCATCCACTGTGCGATCGGGTCGACGAAACTCGGGTTGCCGGCCCTACCCTCGACGGTCGGCCACCCGTAGTTTCGTCCGGCCTGGATCAGGTTCAGCTCGTCCCAGGTGTTCTGGCCGAACTCGCTGGCCCAGAGCCGCCCGGCGCCGTCCCAGGCGAGTCCCTGCACGTTGCGGTGGCCAAGGGTCCACACCCGCGAGCCGGCGGTCGGGTTGCCCGGTGCGGCGGCCCCGGTCGGGGTGACCCGGAGGATCTTTCCGCCGAGTGAGGACGGGTTCTGTGCGTTGGCGGACTGCCCGGCGTCACCCGCCGACACGTAGAGCATGCCGTCCGGACCGAAGGCGAGCCGCCCGCCGTTGTGGATGGTGTTCTTCGGAATCCCGGAGATGATCACTTGCGGGGTGCCAAGTGTGGTGTCGAAGCGCATCCGCACCACGCGGTTGTCGCCGGACGCGGTGAAGTACGCGTACACCAACCGGTCGGTGGCGAACGTTGGCGCGACCGCGATGCCGAGCAGGCCGCCCTCGCCGCCGGGTACCACGCCCGGCACGGTGCCGACCGTGGTGGTGGTCCCGCCGCTGATCCGCTTGATCCGCGCGGTGTCGCGTTCGGATACCAGCGCCGAGCCGTCCGGCAGGAATGCCAGGCCCCACGGGGCGGCCAGATTGGTCGCCACCGTCCCGGCGACCTGTGGTGTCGGCGGCACCGCCTGGATGCCGACCGGGCCGGCCTGGGGGATCGCTCCGGACGCTGGCATCGACGCGGGCACCGTCACCGTCAGCGCCACGAGTAATGCGGCGGTGATCGCCGTGGTCGCCCGTCCTGCGCGGCTCATCGCAACTCCTCGTTGACTTGCGGGCGGAGCAGATCCCAGGCTGGGAGCGCTCCCAGAGTGGCTCTCTCATAGTCACCCATGCGTCACGTTATGGCAACAGCTCGGTGTGGCGGCAGGCATCAACCGGTTCACTCGGTTGGCCGGCCGGGAGCCGGAGAAGTGGCATCTTCACCGGTCCACCCGGCGCCGACGTCCTTCATCCTCAATGGAAGCACCTGCGCGACCGGCTGACCGGAGTGGCGAGGGCCTTCGCCGGCCTCCGCCGCCTCAACCAAGCCAACCCGCGGATACCTGGCCGTTCGGACCGGTGCAATGCCCGGGACGCTATCGCCGGCCACCGAAACCTCGGGAACGCGCCGCGCGGACAGGCCTGCGGAGCGCGATTGTCCAGGACACGTCGTTCAGTGTTCGGCACGTGATGCTGGACAACCCGAACCTGCTAACAAGTGCTGCACGGAACCGACCGGAAGGAGTTGGGATGCGGTGGGTTGGACAGGTTCGATCGGCGGCCCGTGGTCGCCGCGACGGGCCATCCCGGATGGCTGTGTCGGCTGATCTGGATGTCGTACCAGTCGTTCGGGCTCTCATGAGGCCGCGGCGGCGGCTCGGCGGCCTGCTCGCGTGGGGTGCCTTGCTGCCCGGCTTGATCATGGTGCTCGTTCCCGGCGTGGCGAGCGCCGGTGCGATCGTGCAGTGCCCGTCCGGCATCACCGAGTGGAAGCTCATCTCGGGGCGCACCGGCGTAGACACGGTCCAATTCAGCCCCGACGGTCAGGGATGTTGCCATTTCAATGTGTGGGAGGGTCACCGCTACACGTTGGTGTCGGCCGTACCGCAGTTCCTGGTCAGTGACGGCCGGGCGTTGGACAACGGCACGGACATCCCGGTGACCTTCACGGTCTCGTCGTCGGTGTCGAGGACGTTTTCCATTTCGGCAACGGTAGGGATCACGGCGACCCTGGTGAAGGATTTCCTTACCTCTACGGTCAGCACGAGTATCCAGGCGAGTGTCACCACCGCCGTCGGAGTCACGGTCAGCACGACGGTTCCGGCGCACACCAGGTTGATTGCCGAGTACGGCACAAATGGCTACCAGGTCAGCTACTATATCGAGGCGTGGCGTTGGAAGGGTCCATTCGGTGGGCAGCCACCGGCCGCCGGCACGGCCGGCTGTGAAGAATGGGGCTACTACCCGCAAAACACGCAAGCACCGACAAACCTCGAAACATGGCGGCTCAGGAGCGGTTGATCCACGCATTTCACACCGGAGCATTGGTCACCCCACGACCTATTCATCAGCACATCGGGGTGGCCAATGTGCCGGTTATGCGCGGTCCCACTGGCCGCGCTGACGTGATCTGGTTGCGCTGAACGCCCACCGGTCGCCTTGGGGAGTCGAACCGACCAGGCGGCGATGTTGATCTGATGAGCTGCGCAGGTGGAACTTATGGTAGTTGTGCCGTCACTCTGACTTCGGTTACGGTGACCTAGATGTGGATTGATGCGCTGCTGCTGGCGAGGTTGGCTCGGGGTTCCTTGCATGGATATGAGCTGCGCAAAGAGGTTGAGGCGGCGACCGGTCGCACATTGTCCAACAACTCGCTGTATCCGACCCTGCGTCGGTTTGTGGACGCGGGGGCGGTGACGCGGACCGCGGAGGAGCAGGAAGCGAAGCCGCCGCGGCACATGTACACGATCACCGATGTGGGCCGGGAGTTGTTGCACGATGTGCTCGCCGACTTCCCGGAAGAGGTGGCCCTCAACGAGTCGGAGTTCCTGGCGAGGGTGGGGAACTTCGGCTGGCTGCGCGGCGCGGAACAGCGGCAGGTGCTCGCGGTGCGGGATCGGGCGGTCGCGGCCGAGTTGGACCGGCTTGCCGCGTTGGCGTTGGAGCAGGCGGATCCCTGGAGCAGAGCGGTGCTCGACGAGGTGTGCCGGCGGTTCACCGCTGAACGGGCTTGGCTCGCCGACCTCCGCGACCGCACTCACCTCAGTGCGAGGCCACAGACCGCGTTCGTAGCCGCAGGCGGCTTGGCCGGACCAGGCCGCACCGACTAGCAGTGAGGGGACAGCCATGACGGATACCGCGAGCATGACTCCGCGTCTGCCGTTTGACCGGCCGAACGCATTGGACGAGGCGCCGTTGTTCGGGGTGTTGCGGCGGGAGGGCCCCCTGGTGCGGGTGACCACGCCGGCGGGTGACCCGGCGTGGTTGGTGACCTCCTTCGCAGCGGCGCGGGAGGTCTTCAGAGACCGGCGGTTCGGCCGGTCGCATCCCGTGCCGGAGCAGGCGTCCCGGATTTCCCACGCGGCGGTGTTGGACGGTCCGAGCGGCAACTACGAGACCGAGGAGCGCGACCACAAGCGGATGCGCCGGATGCTGGCGCCGGCGTTCGCCGCGCCGCGGATGCGCCGGCTCGGTGACCGGATCCGGGAACTGGCGCAGGGATGCCTTGACAACATGCAGGCCGCCCGCGACGCCCGGCCCGACGAGCCGGTGGACCTCCAGGAGTTGCTCGCGTTGCCGTTGCCGGTGCTGGTGATCTGCGAGTTGCTTGGCGTGCCCTACGCCGACCGGGAGCAGTTCCGCAGCCTGTCGGATCGCATCTCGTTGTTCGACGGGGGTGCGGATGCCCAAGAGGCGATGGCGGAGTTCGCGGCTTACACGGGCCGGCTGGCCGCGGCCAAGCGGCAGCATCCGGAACCCGACGTCATCTCCGACCTGGTTGCCGCCCAGGCCGAGGACCCCACGTTCAGCGACCAGGATCTGGCGGAGCTGGCGGCGGGTCTGCTGTTCGCCGGCCACGAGACAACCGCCAGCCGGATCGCCCTTGGCGTGCTGTTTCTGCTCAGCGACCTGGCCCGGCGGGACCGGTTCGTCGCCGATCCGGACGGGCAGGTCGACCCCACCGTCGAGGAGATCCTGCGGATGTCCTCAACCGCCGCGACCGGTCTGGTGCGCTACGCCCACGAGGACGTGGACATCGCCGGGGTCAGGATCGCGCGTGGCGACGCGGTGCTCGTCTCCATCGACTCGGCCAACCGCGACGCGTCGGCCTTCGCCGCGCCGCACGAGTTCGACCCGACCCGCGGCCCCAACACCCACCTGGCCTTCGGCGACGGCGCGCACGTCTGCATCGGCGCCAACCTCGCGCGCGTCGAACTGCGGACGGTGTTTCCGATGCTGTTCAGCCGGTTCCCCAGCCTGCGGCTGGCCGTCGGCGTCGACGACATCGTGGTGCGGTCGAACCGGGTCGCCGGCGGCGTGGACCGCGTTCCGGTCCTGTGGTGACCGGGCAGCGCACCGTCCGCGCCGAGAAGGACCGCCGATGAAAGTCACCGCGAACCCCGACACCTGCCTCGCGTCCGGACAGTGCGCGCTGCTGGCACCGGAGACATTCAGCCAGCGAGACGATGACGGCACCGTGGTCGTGCTGAACGACCAGCCCCCGGCCAACCAGCGCGATGTCGTCCGGCAGGCGGCACTGACCTGCCCGTCCGGGGCGATCCGGCTCGTCGAACCCGCATGACGAGAACAGGGCAGACGTGCGGGCCGGCTGTCCGACGTGCGGTGCCTGGTCAGTGGATCCGGGCCAGGAACGGGATCAGGCTGTCCAGGAACTCGTTGGCCGGGCTGGCCGAGTTGGGATCGTTGTGCGCGTAGGTGTCCTGCCGGTTCACCAGCGTCAACGCCCGGTCCGGGATACCGGACTGCGCGGCCAGCACCCGGGCGCCGGTCAGCACGTTCGCACCGCCGAGCGCCGCGCCGAAGGCGAGGATCCGCAGCCGGCGGTCCAGGTCGTGACCGTGCGTGGCCCGCACGCCGAGGATGTCCTGGGCCGGGTTGGCGTTTCCGGCGGCGACCGCGCCGGCGTCGATGGTCAGCCGCAACGGGTGGTACCAGGCGCTGCCGTCGAGGCCGGTGAGTCCGACTCCGGAGATCATGGTGGCGTAGCGCTGGATCGGGGTGATCTCTCCGGCCCGGTCCCAGCCGCGCGGGTCGCCGCTCGCGGCCAGCCGGCCGGCGTGTACCTGCGCGGCCCGCAGCGTCGCGGGCGAGGTCTCGGTGTCCACCGAGAACCCGAACTGCGCCTCGTTGGTCGCGGGCACCGGTGGCTTCAGGTTCTCCGGCAGCAGCGGGAAGTCCTGCGAGCGGGACCGTCCGTTGGGGTCGAGCCGGGCCGCGGTCGCGCCGGTCGCCGAGAACAGGCCGAGGAACGGTGCGGCGATCCCGCCGAAGGCCAGCCAGGGCGTGCCGTTCCGCAGATTCGCCAGCGCCTGGGTGGCGGCCTCCGGGGTGATCGGGGTCGGTCCGCTACCGCCGTCGATGTAGACCAGCCCGGCCAGGTCCCGGGCGCCGGGTTTGCCGTGGAAGTCCCAGGTGGCATAGGCGGTGGTGATGGAGCCGCCGAGCGAGTGCCCGCCGAGGACCACCCGCCGGCCGTGTTCGCCGGCCCGCTGGACCACCCGGTGCAGGTCCTCGATCTCGACGTTCATGCCCCAGCCACGGGCGAACGGCACGGCAGCGTCCGGCACCGGCTGGAAGTGGTTGGTGATCGCCGGGTTCACCAGCCAGCCGAGGTAGTAGTCGAAGAACTGTTGCTGGCTGAAGGTTCCGCGTTTCACCGCGTCGAGCCCGGCGTGGTCCTCGAGCTGGTTCTCCCGGCGTTCGACCGACCACACCTGCCAGCGGCAGTGGGTGCGCGCGACGATGTCCTTGGCCAGCGGTGCGAAGTAACCGGCGCCGGCCGAGGTGCCCGGATTGAGCACCAGCACGTCCCTGGCGTGCTCCGCACCCACCTTCAACACTCCGACCCGGTCCAGGTTGTTCGGCGTGGCCGGGTCGTCGAACCCCGTCAGCCACTCGAAGCTGGTCTGCGCACAGCCCCGATCGGTCGCCTGAGCAGCCGGCACGCTGAGCCCGGTCGCCACAACCATGATCACGAAGGTCAACGCGGTTCGGCGGATCCTCATACCGAAACGCTATTGCCGCGCCACCCACCCCGAAACGGTATTCCCACCAGTCCTGGCCGGCGCCCGCTGTGCACCCGCACAAGCGCCCGGATGCCCACCGCTCATCCTGCGATTGGTCGGCCATGATCGTCGGGTGCAGCACGGCGCCTACCAGCACCGCCGCGTCGTTCGTCGTCGAATCCGGCCGCTCCGCGATCAATCCGGGCTGGGGCAATCCCTGCACCGCCGTGATCCGTATGCGTCAGGTGAGGGTCACCCCGCTGAGTTGAGCGCGCCCTTTCGACTCAACGGGGTGGCCCTTGCTGTGTTCGCTGCCCTCGCAAGCAGGCTCGCTCGGGCGGCTCGCGGCCTGTGGGGGGTTCAGCGGAAGGTGACATTCCTTCGCTTCTCACGGGAATGTCACCTTGCGCGGTAACGGCCCCGCGCGCTCGGAGCAACGGCGGGGGTGTGTCGTTGCCGGGTGGGGAGCGGGTCCGGTGGGAGCATGGCTCGCGAGAGTTGATCTGCCTCGAGTCGGAGAGGACCTCGCCGTGCCTGAGCTTGGGATGTCCGTCTTGCCCGGCAGCGTTGCCGCAGCACACGTGCACGCCTCGGCGGCGGGATTGGCCGACGGCACCGTTGGGCGGCGGGCCGACCTCTCCGTCGGCACCGCGGGCGAGCTCGCGGAGATCATTGACAACCTGGTCGAGGGGCAGCGGCAGATCTCCGCCACGTTGAGCCAGCTCGCCGGTTATGTGCGCGGCCGCGGCCTCGAACACGCGCTTGCCGAGGTGCTCGCGGCGTCCGCGCGGGCGTCCGGGTTCGCCGCCGATGCGTTGGCAGAAAGCCGGCCGTTGCTGCAGGTTGTCCTGGATGTGACCGGAGCGGACACCCGTTTGTAGCTTTCGGATCATGTGACCGCCCGATACCGTGGGATCAGCGATGGTCTCGCGGAGGTGACCCATGCGCAGCATGTGGAAGGGCACGATCGGCTACGGGCAGGCGGCGATCCCGGTCAAGGCGTACACCGCCACCGAGGAGCACGACATCGAGCTGCACCAGCTGCACTTGTCCGACGGCGGCAGGATCCGGCAGAAGCGGGTCTGCGAGGTGGACGGCGAAGAGGTGCCGTTCACCGAAATCGCACGCGGCTACGAGATGCCCGCCGGCGACGTCGTCATGCTCACCGAGGAGGACATGGCCACGCTGCCGCTGGCCACCACCCGGCTGATCGACGTGCGCGCGTTCGTGCCGGTCGACCAGATCGACCCGATCTCGTTCTCCAGGAGCTACTACCTCGAGCCGGAGCCGGCCGGAGTCAAACCGTATGTGCTGCTCAGCGAGGCGTTACAGCAGTCCGGCCGGGCCGCCGTGGTGAAGGTGGCACTGCGGGCCAGGGAGAGTCTCGGCGTGCTGCGCGTGCGCGACCAGGTGATTCTGTTGACCACGATGCTCTGGCCGGACGAGATCCGGGTGCCGGACTTCCCGTTCCTGCACGAGGACGTCGACCTGGTCGGGCCCGAGGTGCACGCCGCGGTGCACGCCATCGAGCAACTCTCCGGCACGTTCGTCGCCGCCCAGTACACCGATCGCTACCGCGAAGCGCTCGAGGACCTGATCGAGGCGAAGATCGAGGGCCGCGAGGTGGTCCGCCCGGCCGCGGCGGCAGAGGACGCGACGGTCGGAGACCTGATCACCGCACTTCAGGAGAGCGTCGCCACCGCCATGAAGTCGCGCAACGGTCACGACGCGGTCGCCAAGGCCAAGTCCGCCGCCCGCAAGGCCGAGTCGGCCAAGGACGACGCGGGAAAGGCCGCCGCGAAGTCTCGCAGCCGCGCCAAGACCCCTAGGTAGTCCAATCTACTTAGGTACACCGCGCCACCTATTCGCGGTCGTCGCCATTTAACACGACCGTCCTATGTGGAATTCGCGAGATGTTGGGCTAACCGGCCGATTTCTCACGGAGCCATGGATACCTACGCTGACTGCGGGGACGGCTTCCTGCTGGCTTTCGTGAGGAGCAGAGATGCCTCGATATCCATCCAAAAGATCCACGAGATTCACGTTAACCGTCGCGGGTACCGCAATCATGCTGGTGGCGACGGTGCTGGCCACCCAGCTGACCAGCCGCGGCACGGCGGCGGCCGACCCGCCGGGCGTGCCGTCCACCGGCGAGACTGCGGCCGGAATTCTTGCGGTGAGCCAGAGTTACCCCGGTGGTCTGCCGGCGCTGCTCGGCCTTTTCACGAGCGGGGCGTGCGCCGGTGTCCAGTCTTACGGCAGCGCGCCCGCGGGCTGCCGGTCGGTTCTCGACCAGATCGCCGCGGCCGGCTCCGGTCAGTCGTTCCCAGAGAGGCTTCCGGACGTGGTAGGCGACCCCGAGCCGAGCATTCCGCCCGAGCAGACCCCGGATCCGAGCGAACAGATCACCCCGGAGGTCATCGACGCGATGGAGGCGGCGGGCGCGCCGGCCGACCTGATCGCGGGGCTGCGACAGAACCCGCCGGTCATCCCGCCGCAGTACCGCCCGCAGGGCGGCTCGGCACCAGGTTCGGCGCCGAGCAGCGCGGAGTTACCGCCGCCGCCGACCAAGACCACGGCGACCAGCACCACGGTGCCGACGACCACCACGACCACCGAGCCCACTACGACCACCGAGCCCACCACGACCACCGAGCCCACCACAACAACCCTGCCGACCACGACCATCGAGCCGACCACGACCACCGAGCCGACCACGACCATCGAGCCCACCACGACCACCGAGCCCACCACGACGACGACACTGCCGACCACGAGTACGACGACCACGACCGTCGCACCGCCGCCACCGCCGCCGCCGCTCCTGGTCGCGGTCGGTGACTCGGTCACGTCTGGCCATGAGGCCCGCCGGGTGAACGCGTTGCTGTACCGCACCACCTGTGACGACCCGGGCATCGGAGCCGGCGCGCCCGGCTCCAGCTGGGCCGGCAATCTCCGTGCCCTCCTTGGAGTTCCGTGGAACCGCTACTTCAACTACGCGCACAGCGGCTCGTCCACGGCCGACGTGTTGACCGCCGTGCCGTACACCAACCCGTGCGGCGTGGTGTCGCAGCCGCTCCGGGCGCAGATCGGCGACGCCACCGCGGTGCTGGCGGCGAACCCGAGCCGGGCCGGCGCCGCGAACGTGGCGGTGGCCACCGCCGGCGTGAACGACACGAACTGGGTGGGCGTGGCGACCCAGCTGATCTCCCGCCAGATGGGTCGACCGGTGAACTGGTTCATCGCGCCCGCGCCGGCCTGGGCGGTGGCCAACCCGGGTGCTTGCCGGGACTGGGTATTCGGCAACCCGGCGGGCAACCCCGGGGCGCCGGCCGGAGCCGTCCCGCCGGCCTGGAACGGTGCGGCTGTCGGGGGTGCGATCGCCGCCGGGTCCGCGTCGATCGCGTTGCGGTTGATCAGTGCCGACCCGGGCGCGCAGGTCCGGCACCTGCTGTACTACCGCTGGTTCGGTGACCCCAACCTGCCGCGGGTGTGCAACCCGGCGGCGGTGCGGGCCACCACGCTGATCAACAGTTGGATCAGCGTCGGCATTCTGGTCGCCCAGATCGTCTGGGTGTTCATGGGCGGCAACCCGCTCCGGATCCAGGCGGTCTGCCAGCTGATGTGGAATCCGGGTCCGCCGTTCATCCAGAGCCGGATCATGTCGTTCGGCATCGCGAACTGGAGGCTGGTGCCCGGCTGGCCGCACCCCAACGGCGCCGGACGTGCCGCATTGTCGGGTTGTGTCAACGCAACGCTGCCCCGAGCACCGGGAGGCGGTATCGCGTAGGCGAAGGTGTCCCCCCGGCATGGCCGGGCGCGGGCTGATCCGTTGGAGTGGACTCTCGCCAGTCCTGACCAGAATGTGCTCGACCCGGTTCTAGCGTGACCGGCATGGGACGCAGCAATGCCACGGCCTGTTATCGCGAACTGGGTGAGCACCTGAGGAAACGGCGCATGGCCGCCGGCTTGTCCGCCAGGCATTTGGCGGGCAAGCTCGGCTGGTCACCGTCCAAGGTGTCGCGGATCGAGTCGGGGCAGGTCGAGATCAGCGACGTGGACATGATCCACTACCTCGGGCCGTGCCGGGTTTTCCAAGGCGCGGCGAAGGAGTTGACCGAACTGTGCCACACCGCCGAGCGGAATCTCGGCTATTGGCTCAGCCCACACTCGCCGTGGCTGCCGGAGTCGCTCACCTCGCTGATCTATCACGAGGCCACCGCCGACGCGTGCGTCGCTTACGAGCCGTATATGGTGCCGGGCCTGCTCCAGACCGCCGACTATGCGCGCGCGATGGTCGCCGGGCGCGGGGCGGATCCCGAGCGGGTGGAGCGGAGCGTGCGGATCCGGATGGATCGGCAGCGCATTCTCAAGGCGCCGGCTCCGGCGCCATTCACCTTCTTCATCGGTGAGCGGGCTCTGCGCCGCAGGGTGGCCAGCGATGCGGTCATGCACGAGCAGATGCTCAAAATCGTGCTGCTCGCCGGGCTGAGGCAGGTGACCCTGCGAGTCGTGCCCGCCTCGATCGAGGCACCATGGACCTTCGGTGGTTCGTTCCGCTTGTTCACCTTCGACCGGCACCGCCCGCTCGTGTACCTCGACAACTACATCACCAGCATGTTCCTTGAAGATCCGAGCTACGTTCAGCCCTACCGTCCCCTGCTGCCTGTCATGTCGGAGCTAGCGCTGGATGGGGGACAATCACGTGAGCTGATTGCCACCCTGGCAAGCGAGTACGACCGAGGGAGTGAGCGGGATGCCGGCGGCCAGATGGAGGAAGAGCAGCCTTAGCGACGATGGCGGCGGCTCCTGCGTCGAGGTGGCGCTGGGAGCGCGCGGCGCCTCGGTACGGGACTCCAAGAACCCGGTCGGGGGAGTGCTCTGGCTCCCCGTCCCCTCCTGGCGGCGGCTCGTTGCAGAATGCTCGGGTGCAGTCGATTCATGAGCGGATCGCCGAGGAGCTCGGCGTCCGCGAGCGGCAGGTCGTGTCGGCGGTCGAACTCCTCGACGGAGGCGCCACCGTCCCGTTCATCGCGCGGTACCGCAAGGAGGTCACCGGCAGCCTCGACGACGCCCAGCTGCGCACGCTCGAGGAGCGCCTGCGCTACCTCCGCGAGCTGGAGGAGCGGCGCGCCGCCATCCTCGAATCCGTCCGTGAGCAGGGCAAACTCACCGACGAGCTGACCGCTCAGATCATGGCGGCCGACTCGAAGGCGCGCCTCGAGGACATCTACCTGCCCTACAAACCCAAGCGCCGCACCAAGGCGCAGATCGCCCGCGAGGCCGGCCTGCAACCGCTCGCCGACCTCCTCCTCGCCGACCCGACCCACGACCCGCAGGCCGAAGCGGCCGCCTTCGTCGACACCGAGAAGGGCGTCGCCGACGCGGCCGCCGCCCTCGACGGCGCCAGGGCCATCCTGATCGAGCAGTTCGCCGAGGATGCCGACCTGATCGGCACGCTGCGTGAACGCATGTGGACCACCGGGCGGCTGGCCGCCAAGGTGCGTGCGGGCAAGGAGGACGATGGCGCCAAGTTCGCCGACTACTTCGACTGGTCCGAGCCCTACACCAAGCTGCCCTCACACCGCATCCTCGCCATGTTCCGCGGCGAGAAGGAGGACGTCCTCGACCTCACCATGCGGCCGGACGACGGCACCGAGGACGAGCCGGCCACCGGTCCGAGCGCCTACGAGCGGGCGATCGCCACGCGCTTCCACGTCGCCGACCGGGGTCGCCCCGCGGACCGTTGGCTGCTTGACACGGTCCGGCTGGCGTGGCGCGCCCGCATCCTGATCCGGCTGGACATCGACCTGCGCACCCGGCTGCGCCAGGCGGCCGAGGAGGAGGCCGTCCGGGTGTTCGCCGCCAACCTGCGGGATCTCCTGCTCGCCGCGCCGGCCGGCACCCGGACCACCATGGGCCTCGACCCGGGCTTCCGCACCGGCGTGAAGGTCGCCGTGGTGGACGCGACCGGCAAGGTGGTGGCCACCGAGACGATCTACCCGCACCAGCCGCAGCAACGCTTCGACGAGGCGCTCGCCGTGCTCGCCGCGCTGGCCCAGCGGCATCGGGTCGAGCTGATCGCGATCGGCAACGGCACCGCGTCCCGGGAGACCGACAAGCTGGCCGGCGAACTGGTGAAGCTCAACCCGAAGCTGACCAAGGTCGTGGTGTCCGAGGCCGGTGCGTCGGTGTACTCCGCCTCCGCCTACGCCTCGCACGAGCTGCCCGAGCTGGACGTCTCGCTGCGCGGCGCGGTGTCCATCGCCCGGCGGCTCCAGGATCCGCTCGCCGAGCTGGTGAAGATCGATCCCAAGTCCATCGGGGTCGGCCAGTACCAGCACGATCTGCCGGAGTCCACCCTCTCCCGGTCGCTGGACGCGGTGGTGGAGGACTGCGTGAACGCGGTCGGGGTGGACGTCAACACCGCCTCGGCTCCGCTGCTCACCCGGGTGTCGGGCATCGGCGAGGGGCTGGCCACGCAGATCGTCGCGCACCGGGACGGCAACGGCCCGTTCAAGACCCGGCGAGCACTGAAGGACGTGCCCCGGTTGGGGGCAAAGGCATTCGAGCAGTGCGCCGGCTTCCTGCGCATCCCGGCCGGGGACGACCCGCTGGACTCCTCCGCGGTGCACCCGGAGGCGTACCCGGTGGTGCGCCGCATTCTCAAGTCCACCGGTGAGGAGCTCGGCAAGCTGATCGGCAACACCGCGGTACTCCGCAACCTCCGACCCGAGTCCTTCGTGGACGAGACGTTCGGCCTGCCGACCGTCAGCGACATCCTGGCCGAGTTGGAGAAGCCGGGTCGCGACCCGCGCCCCGCGTTCAAGACCGCCACCTTCGCCGAGGGCGTCGAGAAGGTCGGCGACCTCAAGCCGGGCATGGTGCTCGAGGGCGTGGTCACCAACGTGGCCGCGTTCGGCGCGTTCGTCGACATTGGCGTGCATCAGGACGGCCTGGTCCACGTGTCCGCGATGTCCCGCACGTTCGTCAAGGACCCGAGGGACGTGGTCAAACCGGGCGACGTGGTCCGGGTGAAGGTGCTCGACGTGGACGTGGCGCGCAAACGGATCGGACTGAGCCTGCGGCTCGACGACGAACCGGGGCGGGCGGAGACCAAGGCACCAGCCCCGCGCGGCGGTGGCGGCAAACCGCGCCAGGAGCGGCAGGACCGGGGCGACCGGGGTGGCAAGGCGGCGAGCAAGGCGTCGAGCAACGCGCCGAGCGGCTCGATGGCGGATGCCTTGCGGCGGGCCGGGTTCAACCGCTGATGTTGGACCTGCGGCTGGTCAACGCCAACGTCGTCACGATGGATCCGGCCCGGCCGCTCGCCCGCTCGATCGGCGTCTGGCGGGGCCGGATCCTCGGTCTCGACGATGAGGTCGCCGCGCTGCCCGCGGACCGCGAGGTGGATCTTGCCGGCGCGACCGTCCTTCCCGGACTGATCGACCCGCACGTGCATCTGCCGTGGACCGGCATGGAGGCGAGTAACCCCAACATCTCCGGGCTCGGGGTGACCGAGGCGCTGGCCGTCATCGGCGCCGGTGCCGCGGCCCGCCCACCGGGCGACTGGGTGGACGTGGTCGGTTACGATCAGCGCGCGCTCGGTCGCCACCTCACCGCCGCCGAGCTGGACTCGGTGGGGTTGGGCCGAAAAGTATTGGTCATGCACCGCTCCGGGCACGCCTGCGTGGTGAGCGCGGCGGTGCTGGCGCTGCTGCCGGGTGTGCCGCACCAGGACGGCCTGCTGGCCGAGGCCGGCATGGCGGCGGCACGCGGGATTCGCCGTCCCTATCCGGCGACCGAGCTCGCCGAGGCGATCGAGCGCGCCGGCCGCACCTGTCTGGCCGAGGGCATCACCGCGGCGGCGGAGGCCGGCATCGCCGGCGGCATGGTCGGCAACAGCGCCGCTGAGCTGGCCGCCTACCAGCGGCTCGCCGAGTCCGGCCGGCTGCCGATCCGGATGCGGCTCATGGTGGCCGCCGACGTGCTGCATCCGATCGCCGCGCACCCGTCCGACAACCTGGTTCGCGGCCTGGATCTGGGCCTGCGCACCGGCTTCGGCGACGACCGGCTGGCCATCGGCGCGCTCAAGATCTTTACCGACGGCGGCATGATGGCCCGCACCGCGGCCATGACCGCGCCCTACCGCGGTCTCGATCACGCCGGACAGCTCTTCGCCGATCCGGCCATCATCCGCGAGCAAGTCCTCGACGGTCATCGCGCCGGCTGGCAGCTCGCCATTCACGCCATCGGTGACCGCGCCGTCGACCTCGCCCTTGACGCGCTCGAGGCGGCCCAACGGTTGTACCCTCGCCCAACGGCACGGCACCGAATCGAGCACGCCGGTGTGGTCCGCCCCGACCAGCTGCCGCGCTTCGTCGCGGCCGGCGCGATGGCCGTGGTGCAGCCGAACTTCCTGTGGTACCTGGGCGACGACTACGCCGACATCATGGGCGAGGACCGGGCACCCTGGATGTACCGCGGCAAAGCCTTCCTGGACAACGGAGTTCGCCTGGTCGCCAGCTCAGACCGCCCGGTAACCCCCGGGGCACCGCTGCGCGGCATCCAGTTCCTGGCCGAGCGCACCACCCCCGCCGGCCTGATCCTCGGCGAGTCCGAGCGGATCTCGGTGACCGAAGCGATTCGTGCCTACACCATCGACGCCGCGTTCGCCTGCCACTGGGAGCATGCCCTCGGCAGCGTCACTGCCGGCAAGCACGCCGACCTCGTCGTGCTTGCCCGGGATCCACGGACCACTCCGGTCTCCGAGATCGCCGGCATCGAGGTGCGCGCCACCATGGTCGCCGGTGAGGTCGTGCACGGCTCGCTGGCGGGTCCATAGGGCACGTCATCGCGAATCTCCGGCAACGATCGCCAACCGACGTGACCGGCCCTCCGTCCTCGCGGATTCCGCGTCGCCGCCGGACTGGCTCGTCGGTATTGAGCGGCTCCGTGAAACTGGCTGGTCCTGCCAGGCCCCGGCGTGGCAGCCTCGGCGCATGAGCTGGGATGAGGCGTTCGCCGTCGGCTATGACGAATGGTCGGCGCACATGACCGAGGACATTCCGTTCTATGTCGGTCTTGCGGGTGAGGCCGCCGGGCCATTGGTCGAGCTTGGCGTGGGGACCGGCCGAGTCGCGATCCCGGTCGCGCGCGCGACTGGGCGGCGAGTGATCGGCTTGGACTCGTCTCCGGCGATGCTGGAGCAGGCCCGGATCAATGCCAGTGACGCGGGCGTGGAACTCGACTTGCACGAGACGGACATGCGCGACCTTCGCCTCGACGAGCCGGCAGGGCTGGTCTACTGCCCGGCCCGCGCGCTGCTCCACGTGGCCACTTGGGCCGATCGCCGCCGCGCGTTCGAGCGGGTGGCCGCTTCGTTGCGGCCGGGCGGGCGGTTCGCCTGGAATGCGTTCGCACTCGACCACCACATCGCCGCCCGCCTCGACGGTGTGCGCCAGGACGAACCGGAACCACAAACGATTCGGTACTCGGTGGCTGACAACCGGGTCGACATCATCCGCGACAACGGTGCCAGATGCTCGCTGTGGTGGGCGACCAAGAACGAATGGCTCGGGCTGCTCGACATCGCCGGCCTCGAGTTGGAGGCATTGTATGGCGGGTTCGCCGGCGAGGCATTCACCGACAACAGCGCGGAGTACGTGTTCGTTGCCCGCCGTCCACCCGCGTTGTGAGACGGTGGGCAGTAGCCGGCTCAGATTCCACCTGAGCCAACAACGCCTTGGCGTCGGTCAGGCGTCGTCGCCGATGACGATCAACCCGGCTTCCGAGGCGATCAGAGTGGCCGCCGCGACCGCCTGTTCCGGGCTGATCATGGCGCCGCGCAAGGAAAGCAGGCCTTTCGCGCTGAGCAGCCGGGAGCCGCGAAGGTCGCACTTCGCCGCCCTGGTCACCCGAAACTCGGTTTCGGCGAAGTCGCAGTCGGTGAACCGCACATTGGACAGGTCTCCGGTGATCGTGGTCTCCCGGAACGTGCATCCCTTGAAGGTCAGCCCCACCTTGACCTTGTGCACGTGCAGGATCGCATAGTCCAGCCGGCAGTCCTCAATGGACGCGTCCATCGCCAGGTCGATCGAGAGCTTCAACCCGACGGTACGGCAGGTCAACAGCTTCGCCCGGCGCAGCACCAGCTGCTGCACCGAGGCGTTCGACAGATCCACCCCGCGAAGCTCCGACCCGGCCACGGTCAACGGCCCCAGTTTGGCGCCGGACAGATCGACGTTGCGCACCACCGAAGCGTTGATCGTGCCCTCGCCGATCGCACCGGCCCGCTGGCCGCCGTCGACCAACACGGAGTCAAGCTCGAACTCGCCGTCGAAGTCCGGGTCGGCCGCGGTCAGGTCGGCTGCGGTCAGGTCGACGGAGGCCATGGGCCGACCCTACCGTTGCGCCGATTGGAGCGGTTCGCGTCACGATCCACGATGGGCGTGTCCGCGGTCTGGGCACGTTCGGCACCTCGGTCGATGTTCCGAGGCCTGCGACCCGATCCAGATACGTGGACGGCAACCATGCTTGCGAATGGACGTGGGTTGGGGTAAGACCGGGATCGGATGACCCCATCGACAACGGAGCAACGGAGTCTGACTTGCCAGAACGAGTTCTGCTCACCGGTGCGGCCGGCGGGATCGGCACCCTGATGCGGTCCCGGCTGGCCAAGCCCGGTCGGGTGCTCCGGCTACTGGACATCGCGCCGGTCGCGGCACCCGAGGACGGCGAACAGGTCGAGGTCGTCCGCTCGTCGGTGACCGACCTGGCGGGCATGCTGGACGCGTCTCGTGACGTGGATGTGGTCGTGCACCTCGGCGGGATCAGCGTCGAGCGGCCGTGGCAGGAGATCCTGGAGATCAACATCCACGGGACGTACGCGGTCCTCGAGGCCGCCCGTGCGGCCCGGGTGCCTCGGGTCATCCTGGCCAGCAGCAACCATGCGGTGGGATTCCGCCCACTGGACGGGACGCCGGTGCCGGACTATGAGCTGCCCCGCCCGGACACCTACTACGGGGTGAGCAAGGTCAGCATGGAAGCCCTCGGCAGCCTCTACCACGACCGCTACGGACTGGACGTGATCGTGATCCGGATCGGGTCCTGCTTCGAGCGGCCGCGCGACGAGCGGATGTTGTCCACCTGGTTGTCGCCGGACGACTGCGCCCGCCTGTTCGAGGCGGCGATCACCACACCCAGCCCCGGTTTCCGGATCGTGTGGGGGGCGTCGTCGAACACCCGTGGCATGTTCTCCCTGGCGGAGGCCAAGGCGATCGGCTATGAACCGCGGGACGACTCCGAGGCGTTCGCGGGGGAAGTCGAGCCGTCGAGCGCGTTCGACCGTAAGTTCGTCGGTGGCGGATTCTGCTCACCCGATCTTGACGCGGAGGTCATCGCATGACCGACCTGCTTGACGTGCAGGGCTACGACCCTCGGACCGGAGAGGCGGTGGGGGAGCCGGTGGCGGCCGACACCGCCGCCGATGTGGATCGCGTGGTGCAGGCCGCGGCGGCCGCGTTCCCGGCCTGGGCCGCGCGGCCCGCCACCGACCGGGCCGCCGTGCTCGACGCGCTCGCCGAGGCGCTGGACGAACGGGTCGAGGAGCTGGTGGCCGTTGCCGATGGGGAGACCGCGCTGGGCGACGGCCGGCTGCGCGGCGAGGTCGGCCGAACTTCCGGTCAGCTCAGGATGTTCGCCGACCTGCTGCGCCGCGGCCTGCACGTCGAAGCGATCATCAGTCCGGCCGCCGCCGGCCGCCCGGACGTGCGCCGCATGCTCAACCCGGTCGGCCCGGTCGCGGTGTTCTCGGCGAGCAACTTCCCGCTGGCGTTCTCGGTTGCCGGCGGGGACACGGCATCCGCGCTGGCGGCCGGCTGCACCGTCGTGGTCAAGGCGCACGAGGGCCATCCGCACACCTCGATTCAGGTGGCCGGGATCCTGCGCGAGGCGCTGCGCACCGCGGGCGTCCCGGACGACGTTCTCGGTCTGGTACACGGTTTCGATGCCGGTGGCGCGCTGGTCCGGCACCCGGCGATCCGCGCCGTCGGCTTCACCGGCTCGCTGCGCGGCGGCCGCGCGCTGTTCGACATCGCGTCGGCCCGCCCCGACCCGATCCCGTTCTACGGCGAGTTGGGCAGCATCAACCCGGTCGTGGTGCTGCCGGGTGCCGCGCGCGACCGGGCCGGCGCCATCGCCACCGAGTACGCCGGCTCGCTCACCCTCGGCGCGGGCCAGTTCTGCACCAACCCCGGCCTGCTGTTCGTGCCGGATGATGCCGAGCTGTTGTCCGAGCTGGCCACCGCGGTACACAACGCCAGCGCCGGGCCGATGCTCAGCGAGCGCCTGCGCAATTCCTATGTGGACAGTACGAGCGGGCTCGGCGCGCCGCTACAGCCGCTGGCCGAGGGGCAGCCGGCGGACGGCGCATGGGCGGTCACGCCCCGGGTGTGGCACCTTGACCTCGCCGCGTTCGCCGCCCGGTCCCGGCGGCTCTCCGAGGAGATCTTCGGACCGGCCGGCCTGGTCGTCACCTACGCCACCGTGGACGAGCTGTGTGGGGTGCTGTCCGGGTTAGCTGGCAGCCTGACCGGCTCGGTGCACGCCGGGCCGGCTGAGCCGGACGCGGCCGCCGCGGTCGGCGCCGCGCTGCGCCCGCTGGTCGGCCGCCTGATCTACAACGGCTGGCCGACCGGGGTAGCGGTCTGCTGGGCGATGCACCACGGCGGTCCGTGGCCGTCGACCACGGCGTCGGGACACACCTCGGTGGGCGGGACCGCGATCCGCCGCTGGCAGGTGCCGATCGCCTATCAGGACTGGCCGCAGGAGCTTCTGCCGCCGGAGTTGCGCGACCACAACCCGCTGGACATCCCGCGCCTCATCCAGGGGTGAGGTCACGTTCTGAGAACGGGCGCGGGGATACAGCGCAAGGTGACATTCCGCTGTAACCCCGGAGCGCTCCCGGCCCGGTTTACAGCGGAAGGTGACATTGCGCTGTATGGCCCTGATGATTCAGCGGATTCCGGCGCGGCGAAGCTTGGTGGCGAGTTCCTTGGTGCTGTGCACGACGGCGGCAGCCACCCTTCTGACCTCCGTCGGCGTGGCGTCCGCGATGGGCATGGAGCAGCTGATCGCGTCGGTGGCCGGGATTCGATAGTCCACGGCGGCGGCGACGCAGGCCACGCCGCTGCTGCCCTGCTCGCCTTCGAAGGCCCAGCCACGGGTCCGGACCGCGTCCAACTCGGTGAACAGGTGTCGCCGGCCGATGATCGTGTGCTCGGTCCACTTCTCGAGGTCAGCCGGGAGAACCGCGTCCACCTCCTCCTGAGTGAGCGCGGCGAGCAGGACCTGACCGAGCGCGGTGATGTGGGCGGGCAGCCGGCGCCCGACCCGGGAGAAGAGTCGCACCGAGTCGCGGCGCTCCCGGCTGGCCAGGTAGAGCACGTGGGCGCCGTCTCGCCTGGCGTAGTGCGTGGTGTGCCCGATCTCGGCGCGGAGGTCCTCGAGCGCCTCGCACGCGTAGGGCAGCGCCGGATCCCGGTCGAGGTACGCGGTGCCGGAGAGCAGCGCGTGCGGGCCGACGCCGAACGCGGAACCGGTGGCGTCGGCTTCCACCCACTTCAGCTCTCGCAGCGTGCGCACCAGGGCGTGCAGTGAGGAGCGCGGGTAGCCCATCCGCTCCTGCAACTCGGCAAGGGTCAGCTTGGTCGGCGACGCGGCCAGGGTTTCCAGGATCCGCACGGTCCGCTCGGCCGACTTGACCGAGGGGACGTCCCGAATAGGGACCACTGCCTCGGGTGGGTCCGCGGCGACCCGCTCACTGGGTTGCGCCATCGTGTCCTCGATTCGGCCGAGCGACTGTTGACCACAAGGTTAGCCGAGGCATAACTTGTCGGTGCTGCCGTCACATGTTCAGATCGTGTCCACATATGAAGACAGGAGCGCGCCGTGCCTCATCGACGAGCTGCGAAGTGTTTGTCCACTCTCCTGGCGACCGTTCTGATCGGTGTTGGGGTCGCGGCATGCGGCAGTGCCGCGCCGGCCAATGTCCAACAGGACACCGGCGCGCCGCTGCAGATCTGGGTGCGCAAGCCGCCCGGCTCGGCGACCGAGAAGACGGCCAAGGACCTGGCGGCGAGGTTCACCCAGAAAACGGGCGTCCAGGCCACGGTCACCGCGCTGTTCGACGACTTCGAGACCAAGCTCCAGCAGGCCGCCGCGCAGAAGCAGCTGCCGGACATCGTGATCAACGACACCGCGCAGCGCGGCACCCTGGTCAAGCAGGGCATCGTGCGCGAGATCGACCGCAATGGCATCGACGGCCAGGACAAGCTGACGCCCGCCTCCTGGGACGCGGCCACCAACGCCGACGGCAAGGTCTACGGCGTGCCGTTCTCCGCCCAGTCCTTCGCGCTGTTCATCCGCAAGGACTGGCGGGAGAAGCTCGGTCTGCCGCTGCCCAAGACCTGGGATGACCTGCGCGCGCTCGGCAAGGCGTTCACCCAGCAGGACCCGGACCGCGACGGCAAGGCGGACACCTACGGCTTCGTGGTACCCGGCTCCACCAAGCGCGGCTACACCGCCTGGTACTTCTCCAGCTTCCTGTGGTCCGCGGGCGGTGACTTCCTCACCGAGAGCGGCGGCAAGTACCAGCCGGCGATCGGCAACACCGCCTCGGTGGCGGCGGTCAAGGCGTTCCAGGACGAGTTCTGTGTGGACAAGTCGGTCGTGCCCGGCGCGGTGAACCTGGAGACGGTGCCGGCACATCCGATGTTCGAGACGGGCGTCGGCGGCATCTACTTCACCGGCCCGTACAACATGGCGCGGTTCGACAAGAACCTCGGCAAGGACAAGTACGAGGTGATCGCGTTGCCGGCCGGGCCGGGCGGGAAGTCCGTCTCGCTCGCCGAAGGCGAGAACGTCTACCTGATGGCCGGCTCGAAGAACCAAGCCGGTCAGGAGCGCTTCGCCGAGTTCGCCATCTCGGTTGAGGGGCAGACGGTCGGAATGGCCGGCGACACCGACGGCAACATGGTCCGACTGCCGGTCAATGGCGAGGTGAAGCTGTCGCAGGTGCGCAAGGACACCCGCTGGCAGGTGTTCGAGGATATCTACAAGCAGGGCGGCCGGTATGTTCCGTCCGTGCCGGAGTGGACGCCGTTCCTGCAGAACGCGGCCACGTCGATCAACGCGGTGGTGGCCAACTGTGGCGCGGACGTCAAGGGTGAGCTGACCAAGCTGTCCGCTACCTTCGCCGATGACCTCCGCAAGCAGGGCGTCGCCGGTTGATGCGGTCCACCGCACCGACGACCGTCCGGACGGCGGATGCCGACACCCCGGCGCCGGCCGCGACGCGGCACCCTGCCAGCCGCTGGCAGCCCCGGTCCCGGCCGCGATCCTGGCTGGTCGCCTGGTTGTTCCTGGCTCCCGCGCTGATCATCTTCGTGCTGTTCAAGTTCGTGCCGATGGTCCGCGCGGTCAACATGAGCTTCCTGGAGGTGCGGCCGTATCTCGGCGACCGCTGGGTCGGCTGGGCGAACTACCGGCAGGTACTCACCGATCCCGCGTTCACCAACGCGATCCGCAACACGGTGGTCCTCGCGCTCGGCCAGACGATCGGCTCGGTCACCGTCGGGCTGGCGCTGGCGCTGCTGGTCGAGGGCAGCGCCCGGCACCTCTGGTTCATCAGAACCGCGGTGTTCCTCCCGGTGGTGACGGCCATCGCGGTGGTCGCCGAGCTGTGGCGGATTCTGTACTACCCGGCGCCGGACGGCACGATCAATGATCTGCTCGGCTGGGTCGGCCTCGGGCCCTCGCAGTTCCTCAACTCCGAGCACACCTCGATGGCCTCGGTGATCGCGGTGGGGATCTGGCGCCAGGCGCCCTACGACATGATGATCATCTTGGCCGGGCTCGCCGGGGTGGACCGCGACCTCTACGAGGCGTCCGCGGTGGACGGCGCGGGTGTGCGCGCAAGGTTGTGGCATGTCACGTTTCCAGCGCTGCGGCCGGTGTTCGTTATCCTGTTCACCTTGGCCGCGATCCGCAACCTGCGGATCTTCGTGGAGATCTATCTGCTGACCAACGGCGGTCCGAACGGCTCAACCGACGTGATGATCACTCTGGTGTTCCGGCTCGGCTTGGAGCGCAACGAGTACGGCGTGGCCGCGGCCGGCACCGTCGTGCTGTTGATCGCGACGATGGCGCTGACCCTGGCCGTCCGGCTGGCGAGGTGGCGACGATGAGCGTACGCGGCACCGGACCGGCGCGCCGCCGGCCGGGCCAGGCTGGGATCGCCGAGACCGCACTCGGCCTCGGCGCTTGGCGCGGGCCGTTCGCGGTGTTGGCCAAGGTGGTGCTGTACGGCGCACTGGTCATGGTGTTCGCCGGGCCGCTGCTGATGTTGCTGGTCAGCGCGTTTCGCCGGGTACCGAACCCGACTCAGCTGAGCCTGATCCCCACGGGCCTGACCCTGGACAACTTCGCGGTGGCGATCCACCGGGGTGTGCTCGGCTACCTGCTGAACTCGTTCCTCGTGGTCGGCGGCGGACTGCTGTTGCAGATCGCGGTCAGCGTGTCGGCGGCCTATGCCTTGGCGCGCAAGCATTTTCCCGGGCTGCGGCTGGTGTTCCTGCTGATTCTGTCGACCATGATGCTGCCCGAGGAGATCCTGGCGCTGCCGTTGTCGTTGGTGCTCGCGGACGTGCCGGTGGTGCACGTCAACCTGATCGGCAGCCTGTTCGGCATGATCATCCCGGTCGGCGCCTGGGGTTTCTCCATCCTGGTGATGACCGAGTTCATGCGGGAGATCCCGGTCGAACTGGAGGAGGCGGCACACCTCGACGGCGCGGGCGACCTCCGGATCTTCTGGTCGGTCATCCTGCCGCTGTGTCGGCCGGCGCTCGGCGTGATCGGGATCTTCGGCTTCACCATGATCTGGGACCAGTACCTGCTCCCGCTGCTGGTGGCCACCCGGTCCAGCCAGTTCACCCTGCCCCTCGCGTTGCGCACGCTGAGATCCGACGAGGATGTCGGGCTCGGCGTGCTGCTCGCCGCCGCGCTGCTCGCCCTGCTGCCGTCGGTGATCGCGTTCGTCGCGATGCAGCGTCAGTTCATGAAGGGACTCACCTCCGGCGCCATCAAGGGTTGAAAGGATCACCATGCAGCTATCGGGACTGCTCTCCTTCCCGCTGACCCCGTTCACCGCGGACGACGCGGTGAACCTGGGGGTGCTCGCCGACCATGTCGCCGCGCACGTAGCCGCCAAGCCGGGCGGCCTGTTCGTGGCATGCGGCACCGGCGAGTTCACCGCTCTGTCCACTGTGGAGTATCGAGACGTGGTGGCCACGGCGGTGCGGGTGGTGGACGGCCGGATGCCGGTGTTCGCCGGTGTCGGCGGCGGCCCGCGAGTGGCCAGGGAGTTTCTGCTCGCGGCTGAGGAGTCCGGAGTGGACGGTGTGCTGTTGCTCCCGCCCTATCTGGTCGTCGCGTCCCCGGCCGGCGTGGTCGACTACGTCCGATATGTGTCCATGGTCGCGGATCTGCCGATGGTGGTTTACCAGCGGGCGAACGCGATTCTTGATCCGGACGCGGCCCTGGCGCTGCTGGACGTGTCGAACGTGGTCGGGATCAAGGACGGCGAGGGCGACGTCGAGCAGATGCGCACACTGATCGACGCGGTACGCAACAGCGGACACCCGAGGGCGGACAAGTTCGGGTTCCTCAACGGGTTGCCGACCGCCGAGATCTCCGTGCCCGTCTATCGGAAGCTCGGCATCGACACCTACTCCTCGGCGGTATTGTGTTTCGTACCGGAGATCGCGACCACGTTCTACGCCGCCGTTGAGCGAGGTGACACCGAGACCATGCAGACCCTGTTGACCGAGTTCTATCTCCCGTTCGCCGAATTGCGGGAAACCACCCCGGGTTATGCGGTGTCCTTGGTCAAGGCCGGCGCGCGGTTGGCCGGAAGCCCGGTCGGCCCGGTGCGCCCGCCGCTTCGCGAGGTGACCCCGGAGCATCTGGCCCAACTGGAGGAGATCATCGCGCGGGGCCGGGCGGCGCTGGCCGGCATCCGAATGGAGGCGGGAGCGAAGTGACCGTGGTGGCAACGAAAGCGACCGCATGAGCACCCGGCCCGCGGTGCGTGGCGCGGTGGTCACGCCGATCGCGTTCCCGGACCCGCCGCTGCTCAACGCGGCTGGCGTGCACCAGCCGTGGGCGCTGCGCTCGATCATCGAGCTGCGGCTCGGCGGCGAGCTGGTCGGGCTGGGGGAGAGCTACGGCGACGAGCCGCATCTGGCGTTGTTGCACCGGGCGGCCGCGGCGCTGGTCGGGCTGGATCCGTTCGACCTGGCCGATCTGCGCAGGCGGGTGGCCGCCGCGCTTGGCACCGGGCTCGACGTGGCCGACCGGCACGGCCTGACCGGCGGCTCCAGCCCGGCCAAGACCCTGGCCAGGGTGCTCGCCCCGTTCGAGGTCGCCTGCCTTGACCTGCAAGGGAAACACACCGACCGGCCGGTCTGCGACCTGCTCGGCGGTCGGTACCGGGACCGGGTGCCGTTCTCGGCTTACCTGTTCTACAAATGGGCCGGGCATCCCGGGGCCGAGCCGGACGAGTGGGGTGAGGCGCTGGATCCAGACGGGATTGTCGCCCAGGCACAGCGGATGATAGGGCAGTACGGATTCGGCTCGATCAAGCTCAAGGGCGGGGTTTTCCCGCCGCAGGAGGAGATCGCCGCGATCCGTGGGCTGCGCGCGGCGTTCCCGGCGCATCCGTTGCGGCTGGACCCGAACGCGGTGTGGACGGTGCCGACGTCGGTGAAGGTGGCCGAGGAGACCGAGGGGCTGCTGGAGTACCTGGAGGATCCCACCGCGGGCATCCCCGGCATGGCCGAGGTGGCGGCGCGGGCACCGATGCCGTTGGCCACGAACATGTGCGTGATCCAGTTCGCCGAGCTGCCCGAGGCCATGGCGCGACGCGCGGTCGGCGTCGTGCTCGCCGACCATCACTACTGGGGCGGGCTGCGCGCCTGCGCCGAGCTGGCCGCGATCTGCCGGACCTGGGGTGTCGGCCTGTCCATGCATTCCAACAGCCACCTCGGAATCAGCCTGGCGGCGATGGTGCACCTGGCCGCGGCCACGCCGAACCTGACCTATGCCGTGGACACGCACACGCCGTGGCAGTGCGGGGTGGACGTGGTGCGCACGCCGCTGCGGTTCACTGACGGGTCGATCGAGGTGCCCGGCGGCCCCGGGCTCGGCGTGGAGCTGGACCGTGACGTGCTGGCCCGGATGAGCGCCGACTACCTGCGTTGTGGCATCCGGGAGCGGGACGACACCGGGTACCTGCGCACGGTGCGGCCGGACTTCGAGCGACCGCTGTGGTGAGCGTCACCGGGCACGCCTACCCGTGGGACGTGCTCGACGACCCGGGTTTCGCCGAGCGGGTGCTGTCCCTCGGGGTGTCCGAGGTGACGCTGGCCGCTGCCTATCATTCGACCCGCGCGGCGACCCCGCTGCATCCGCGCCATCAGGTGGTCGAGGCGCCGTACGCGGCGCTGTACCGGCCGGTGCGCCCGGAGGTCTGGCAGGGCGGCCGGCTCGCACCGAGGCCGGCGTCCTGGCTGTCCGAGCCGGACCCGTTCGGCACCAGCGCGGACCTGCTACAACGGTCGGGCCTTCGGGTTTGCGCCTGGATCGTGCTCACCCACAACTCTCGGCTCGGCGCCGGCAATCCGGACGTCGCGGTGACCAACTGCTACGGCGACCGGTACTCCTACGCCTTGTGTCCGGCCCGGGCCGAGGTCCGGGCGTACGCGGCGACGCTCGCCGCCGAGGCGGTGGCCGGGGTGCCGGTCGACGGGGTGTCCCTCGAGGCGTGCGGGCAGCTCGGTCTCGCGCACAACAGCCACCACGAGAAGACCGAGGGGGCGTGGCGCCCGGCCGCCGCCCGGCTGCTGTCGGTGTGCTGCTGTGTGGCCTGCCGCGCAACGTGGGTGGCGCGCGGCCTCGATCCCGCTGAGGTCACCGATGTGCTCCGCTCCGCCGTCGCCGCGGAGGCCGCAGGCGCGACCGGCGAGGTCGCCTCGGACCTGGCCGCCGAGCTGCTCGCCGCGCGCCACGAGGCCACCGACCTGCTCCGCGCCGAGGTGTTGTCGGGCCTGCGCGCGGTGGCGCCCGACGTTACGGTCAGCCTGCACGCCCATCCCGACCCGTGGACGACCGGCGCCTCGCCAGGCCTCACGCCCACCGCGGCCGGCGACGTCGACGAGGTGCTGGTGCCGGCCTGGCCCACCACGCCAGGGTCCGCCGAGGCGGTCGGCGCTGCTGCTCGAAGCGGCGTCCGAACCGCGGCCTACGTCACGGTGCTCGCGCCGACCGAGGAGGCCGAGCTCCCGGCCCACGTGCGTCGCCTCGTCGCCGCCGGCGCGGCCGGGGTGGCGCTATACCACCTCGGCCTCGCCCCACGATCCCGCCTGCGGCTGTTCGCGCAGCTCAGCACCCTCCTCAACTGACCATCCACACCCCACCCAGCGCCCCCGCCCCCTGTGGACAACTCCCCGTTCTCGATCTTGCCCACGCCCCACCCCGGTAGACTGGAGCGGGGCCGCCCCCCGGGTTGGGTGGGGGTTTGTCAGGCGGCGGCCAATCGGGTGCGCGGCTTGTCGGGTGGCGGCTGTTCAGGTGGTGTCGGACGGCTGGGGTGGGTTGACCGGCGTCGGGGGGACGGCCGGGTGGGTCCGTCGCTGGATGGGGATCGCCGGGTGGGGGAGCGGCAGGGGCTGTCGCTGGCGGGGCGGTCTGTGATGAGGGCGCGGGGAGTTGCTCGGGGCAGATGGTGGTCTACCTGCGAGAGCTCGCCGCAATGGTCTAAACCAGTGATCTGCTGACTGCGGATCGTGTTCGCGCGTGGGTGTAGCGATAGCGGGCCGGTAACGGTATGGTCCAGACCATTGACGTGACCGCAGACACTTCCTAGCCTCCCCGAGTTAGGAAACTTTCCTAACTCGACTGAGAGGTCTGAACCATACTCATGCCAGGGACGCCAAGCCTGCTTCGCGCCATGAACGACAAGGCGGCGCTCGAAGTATTGCTGGAACGCGGGCCGCTCACCCGCTCCCAGCTGGCGTCCATCACTGGGATCTCCAAGCCGACCGCCTCGCTGCTGTTATCCCGGTTACAGCAGTCGGGCCTGGTGGTGCGCGACGGCATCCGGGAGGGGCTGCCGGGGCGCACCGCCGAGCTGTACCGCGTCAACCCGAAGGCCGCCTACGTGGCCGGGGTCGACGTCAACCCCGGCCGGATCGCGGTGCGCGTCGCCGAGGTCACCGGCGAGGTGATCGGGGAGCACCGGCTCCCGACGCCGGGCCGCTCCGGCGGCGAGGTCGTCGACCGCGTGCGATGCGCCATCGACGGGGCCTGCGGGCCGGCCGGCATCGCGATCTCCGAACTGGGCCGGGTCGTGGTGGGCATTCCGGGGGCGGTCAACCCGGCCACCGGACGGCTCGGTTACGCCCCGCACATGTCGGGGTGGCACGTGCCTCACCTGGTGGAGACGATCACGGCCGGCCTCGGCGTGCGCGTGGCCGTGGAGAACGACGTCAACCTGGTGGCGCAGGCCGAGTTGGCCTACGGCGTGGCCAGCGAGGCGGACAGCTTCACCGTGGTCTGGGTGGGCAACGGCATCGGCATGGCGCTGGTCATCGACGGGCGACTGCACCGGGGGTGGACCGGCGGTGCGGGCGAGGTCGGTTACCTGCCGGTGCCGGGCGCGCCGACCGCCCGCGAGGTCGGCCGGTCCGCCAACCATGGTCTGCAGGCCGCGGCCGGGGGGCGCGCGGTACACAAGATCATGCGTTCGCACGGCTTCCGCGGACACGATCCCGCGTCGGCCATGCGGTTCGCCATCCGTGCCCTGACCGACGGGCACGGTGGCGAGCGCCGGCAGCACGCGCACACCGCGCTCAGCGAGGTGGCCGCGCGGGTCGCCATGGGTCTCGCGGCGATCGTCGCCGTTGTCGACCCGGCGCTCGTCGTGCTCACCGGAGTGGTCGCCCTCGCCGGCGGCGAATCCCTCCGGCTACGCGTCGAGCAGGAACTTCACGCTATCTCCCTGCCCCGCCCACCGGTTCGGCTCTCCATGTTGTCCACCGAACCGGTGCTCGAAGGGGCTCTCGTGCTCGCGCTCCGACAGGCGCAGAACGAGCTGTTCACCTCCACAGTGCCCTGACATGCCCTGACATGCCCTGACGTTGTGCGTTCCTCGCGTCCCAACGAAGGAGAAGAGAAGAGAAATGTCCGAACCCATCCGCGATACCGCAGACCCCTCCCGGCGGAAAGTGCTGCGCGGGATCGGCCTGACGGCGGCTCTGGCGGTACCCGGCGCGGGATTACTCTCCGCCTGTGCCACAGGTGGCGGCGGGAGCAATGACTCCGGCCAAACCCCCGCGAACTCGGGAAACGCGGCCAACCCGTTCGGAGTCAAGGAGGACGCTCCGCTCGAGGTCGTGATCTTCAAGGGTGGTCTCGGGGACTCCTACGCCACCGACGTGCACGAGCCGCTGTACAAGAAGAAGTTCCCCAAGGCCGAGGTCAAGCACGTCGCGACGCAGAAGATCGCGCAGACGCTGCAGCCGCGGTTCGCCGGCGGCAACCCGCCCGACGTGGTGGCCAACTCGGGCAGTGACCTGATGGACAACGCCGCGCTGCAGAGCGAGGGCCAGCTCTACGACCTGAGCCCGCTGTTCGACAGCGCGTCCATCGACGACGCGAACAAGAAGATCCGCGACACCCTGGTGCCGGGCACCGTCGAGGCGGGTGTCGTGGCCGGCAAGCCGTATCTGCTCAAGTACGTCTACACCGCTTACGGTCTGTGGTACGACAAGAACCTCTTCGCCAAGAACAACTGGCAGCCGGCGAAGAACTTCGACGACTTCAAGGCGCTCTGCGACAAGATCAAGTCCGCCGGACTGATCCCCTACGGCTACGCCGGCAGCAATGCCTCGTACTACCAGTACTGGATGATCCTGATCTCGGCCGCGAAGATCGGTGGCAACCAGGTTCTGGTGGACGTGGACAACCTGACCGACGGCGTGTGGACCGGCGACCCGATCCGCAAGTCGGCGACCGCCTGGGCGGAGATCGGCAAGCTGTACATGGACAAGAGCCACGAGGGGCTCAAGCACACCGAGGTCCAGCTGCAGCAGAACCAGGGCAAGGTCGGCCTCTACCCGTCGGGCTCCTGGCTGGAGAACGAGCAGAAGAAGGACACGCCGTCCAACTTCGAGTACGCGATGACCCCGACCCCCAGCGTCACCTCGAGCGACAAGATGCCGTTCGAGGCGATCCGGGCCGCGGCGGGCGAGGTCTACTTCGTGTCCGCCAAGGCCAAGAACACCGCTGGTGGGCTGGAGTACCTTCGCATCATGCTGTCCAAGGAGGGTGCCAAGGGCTTCACCGAGAAGTCCGGAAACATCACCGTGGTCAAGGGTTCCACCGAGGGCCTTCAGCTCTCGCCGGGCAACAAGAGCGTGGCGGCGGCCCAGTCCGCGGCCGGCGACAACGTGGTAACCGACAACCGTCTCGAAGACTGGTACAAGGAGATGGAGAAGGAACTGCGCAGCCAGACCAACGCGCTCATGTTCGGCCGCATCGGTGCGGACCAGTTCTGCGAGAACATGCAGAAGAAGGCGGACGCCACCAAGGCCGATTCGTCCATCACCAAGCAGCACCGGGACAAGTGAGCACACAACGGCTGAATAGGACGCAGTAGCCATGCGGCAGGGCAAGTATCGCTTTGTGCTGGGGTTCCTCGCCGCGCCAGTGATCATCTACTCGGTCTTCGTGATTGGCCCGTACGGACAGGCCTTTTACATCGCGATGACCAACTGGCGCGGCATCTCCGCCAACCCCAAGTTCATCGGATTCGACAACTTCGTGAGGTTGTTCCACGACGAGGTCTTCTGGAAGGCGGTCAGTCACCACCTGGTGCTGTTACTTGCCCTGCCGCTGTTCACTCTGTCCATCGCGCTGTTCCTGGCATTTCTGCTCAACGTGGCCGGCGGCAGCCGGGGCGGTGGGATGACCGGGATCTGGGGCTCGAAGTTCTACCGTGTGGTGTTCTTCTTCCCCCAGGTCCTCGCGGTCGCCATCGTCGGTGTGCTGTTCCTCCAGATCTACCGTCCGGACGGGACCGGGGTGGTGAACGGTCTGCTCGGCAAGGTCGGTATCGACCCGATCCGCTGGTTGACCATCACCGAGCCGTGGCCGCAGTTCAACCTCGCGCTGGCCACGATCCTCAGCGTGATGATCTGGCAGGCGGTCGGTTTCTACGTGGTGCTGTTCTCCGCCGGGATGTCCTCGATCCCCGCGGAGATCTTCGAGTCGGCCGCACTGGACGGGTGCGGCCGGTTCCGGCTGTTCTTCAGCGTGACGCTGCCGCTGCTCTGGGACACGCTCCAGGTCGCGTGGGTCTACCTCGGTATCGCCGCGTTCGACGGCTTCGTGCTGGTGCAGGTGATGTCCACCGACACCGGCGGACCGGACAAGGCGACAACCGTGCTGCCGCTCGAGATCTGGCAGACGGCGTTCTACTTCTCCCGGTTCGGCTACGCCTCGGCAATGGGTGTTGCTCTGTTCTTCCTGACCCTCACGTTCGCCGTGCTCGCCCTGCGGGTCAGCCGGCGCGAGCGGATCGAGTTCTGACATGGCCGTTTACACCGCGGGCACCGCGACGACCACCAGCCCTCCGGTCCAACCACCGCCGCCGAAATCTCGTCACGTTCCGGCCGACCGCACCGTCTTCTCCAGACTGTCGCATGTGGCCCTCGTGATCTGGACGATCACCGTGATCTTCCCGATCGTCTGGACGTTCCTCGGCGCGTTCAAGTCCAACACCGAGATCTTCGGCGACCCCTTCGCGCTGCCCGGTGAGTTCCGGATGGACGCGTGGGGCCGGGCGTTCAGCAAGGCGCACATCGGCCAGTACATGCTGAACACGGTCATCGTGGTCACGTTCAGCACGTTCGGCACCATGCTGTTCGGCTCGATGGCCGCCTACGTGCTGGCCAGGTACAAGTTCTTCGGTAATCGGCTGATCTATTACGTCTTCGTCGCCGGACTCGTTTTCCCGGTGTTCCTGGCACTGGTCCCGTTGTTCTTCGTGGTGAAGAACCTTGGCCTGCTGGACACCCACGCCGGCCTGATCCTGGTCTACATCGCCTACTCACTGCCGTTCACGGTGTTCTTCATGGCGGCGTTCTTCCGCACCCTGCCGACCTCGGTGGCCGAGCAGGCGATGATCGACGGCGCCTCGCACACCCGGACCTTCTTCCAGATCATGGTGCCGATGGCCAAACCCGGCCTGATCAGCATCACCATCTTCAACGTGCTCGGCCAGTGGAACCAGTACCTGCTGCCGATCGTGTTGCTGTCCGGCAGCGTCGAGAACAAGTGGGTGCTCACCCAGGGCATCGCCAACATCAACACCAGCGCCGGTTACGAGGCGGACTGGCCGGGCCTGTTCGCCGCGCTGAGCATGGCGATCATCCCGATGATCATTATCTACGTGATCTTCCAGCGGCAGATCCAATCCGGTCTCACCGCGGGGGCGCTGAAGTAGGCGCGCGCCCGCGGTGTTCAGAACAGCGTTGGCGGGAGGTGGCGTTCCAGGGTGAGCAAGCGGCGTTTGGATTCCACGCCGTCGCCGCCGCTGAAACCGCCGAGGCCGTTGCCGGCGACCACCCGGTGACACGGCACGATGATCGGGATGGGGTTGCTGCCCATGATCGAGCCGATTCCGCGCGGCGGGATACCGGTCCCGCTGCGCCTGGCCAGCTCCCCGTAGGTGACCGCCTCGCCATAACGAACAGTGCGGTACAGGGTGCCGAGCACTACGCGTTGGGCCTCGGACATCAGCCGCCAGTCCACCTCGACGGTGAACTCGGTCAGCTCCGCGGCGAAGTAGCCGGCCAGCTCCAGGCGCACCAGAGCGGTGCGCTCCGGGTCGTCCACCACGGGCAAGCCCAACCGCCCGGCCATCCAGGCGCGCACTCCCTGGTCATCGCGGAAGCTGGTGGCGGCCACACCGCGCTCGGTGACCGCCGCGAGGACGTCACCGAGTTCGGTCGCCACGCCGCCGAACGCGACGGTGTCGGTCATGGCCGCCATTGTCGCCCCGGGGACCGACAGTTCACCGCCGCAGCAGCGCGTTCAGTTCGGGGAAGGTCAAGTCGCAGGCCAGCGCCTCGTAGGTGCCGGCGGTGAGTAACTCGACCGCGGCCCGCCGGGCGGCGGCATAGGCAGCCAGCGGGGAAGCGGCGCCGGTGCTGACCCGGGCGACGCCAAGGTCGGCCAGCTTCCGCACCGGGGGAGAACCCGGCCCCGCCATGATGTTCAGCGGCGCGTCGATCTCCTTGGCCAGCTCCGCGATCGTCTCCGGATCGACCACGCCCGGCACGAACACGCCGTCCGCACCGGCCGCGACGTAGAGCGCCGCGCGCTCGAGCGTCGCGGCCAGCCGGCCTTCCGGCTCGCCGACACCGAACAGGTAGTTGTCGGTCCTCGCGTTGATGAACAGCCGCACGCCGCTGGCGTCCGCCGCCGCCCTGGCAGCGGCGAGGCGTTCGGCCTGTTGCCCGGCCGGCCGCAGCGGGGAGTCGCCGACGTCCCAGCCGTCCTCCAGGTTGACCCCGACCGCGCCGGCTTCGATCACCAGCCGGACGGTCCGCGCCACGCTCTCCGCACTGTCCGCGTAGCCGGCCTCGATGTCCGCCGTCATCGGCACGTCCACCGCGGCCGCCACCCTGGCCACCAGGCCGATCGCCTCGTCCCCGGTCAGGTTCCCGCCGTCCGCCGCGCCGAGGCTCCAGGCCACCCCGGCACTGGTGGTCGCCACGGCCGCCGCACCGGCCGCCACCACGATTCGCGCGCTGGCCACGTCCCATGCGTTGGGCAGCGTCAATATCCCCTGATCATGGTGTAGTGCATGGAAAAGCTCGGCCTTCTCGGATTGCGTCCTCGTCATGCGCCGCAGTCAAGCAGCCGGCACCGACAGCGGCTGGCGATTTTCGGCCGGCACCGTCCCAGCTTCACCCGATCAGGTCACTCGGCCGGATGCGGAACACCTGAAGCCGCAGGTTGTAGTACTTGGTGGTCTCGCCGACCCATTCCATGCCGATCCGTCGGGCGGTGCCGATGGCGCGGGTGTTGTTCGGCCGGGCGACGGCGAACAGCTCGTCGATGTCCTGGGTGAACGCCCAGCGGGCCAGCGCCCGGCCGGCCTCCGCGGCGTAGCCGTGGCCCCAGACCTCGGGACGCAGCTGCCAGCTCAGCTCGAGATCCTCCTCGTAAGGCGGCAGCAGCCGGATACCGACACCGCCGATCACATCCTTGGTGTCCCGGTGCTGCACCGCCCACCGACCGCGCGGCGGAAGCATGTTCGGCTGATCGTCGATCCAGGCCTCGAGCACGGACCGCATCGCCGCGAGGTCGTCGACCCGACCCATGGCCGGAGTCAGCCAACGGGTTACGTCGGTGGCGCCGAAGATCGACAGCGCGGCGGCGGCGTCGTCGGTCGTCCACTGGCGAACGACCAGCCGATCGGTGGTCAGCGGTTCCATACGAACCACGTTACCCAGCTCGCGGGACATGTCGGCGCACTCCGACAGGACCACGACCTACGGTGGCCCCATGGACACCATCACCGGGCCCGCGCGAGTGTGTGCGGCGCTGCACGATCCCGTTCTCGAGGTGCCGCTCGCGCCACCCGCCGACGATGGAATCGCTTGGCTGCGCGCGACAGTCGCCCGCTTCAGCCGAGGTGAGACGCACCGCAGGCGGCGCGCGCTCGCGGTGGACTTGCTGGCCAGGGTGGACCCCGCGATGTTGCGGACCCGAGCCGCGGCGCGGACCAAGGCGCCGTCCGGTGACGCGACCAGGACGGTCGCCGTCGAGGTGCTCGCCGAGGCGCTCGGCCTGCGCGTGCCGGCCGACGCGGTGGCCACGGTCGGGCGCGGCTACCACCCGCACCTCGATGCCGGACCGGAGACCGACGCGGCCGTAGCCCAGCTGGTCGAGGCGTGCGGCGGAAACTGGGACGAGCCGACCGCGGCCCGGATCGGGCTGCTCGTGCAGGCCTGTGACGCCACCGCGCTACTGGTGGACAACGCCTTGCGGCACAACGAAACCAGCGACCCGGCCGAGCGGATCGCCGGCACTCTGCTCGCCGATCCACCGGTTCGGCTGACCCGGCGGGTGCGCGCGGACGGCGAACTGGTCGGCCTCGACCTCAGCGAGCTGCCGTTCGGCGCCGGCCCGCATGCGTGTCCCGGACAGGAGCACGCGATCGCGATCGCCTGCGGGATCCTCGACGCGGCCGGTGCCTGAGCCGATGTGCGGCGACATCGATGGTGCCGAGGCGTTCCGCGCCATGCACCGGCAGGGCGCGCCGCTGCTGCTGCCCAACGCCTGGGATCACGCCTCGGCCGCGGCACTGGCCGGCGCCGGATTCGCGGTGATCGGCACCACCAGTCTCGGCGTGGCCGCGGCCGCCGGACTGCCGGACGGCGCGGGCGTGGCCAGGGCCGAGACCGTCGCGCTGGCCGCGCGCCTGGTTCCGCTGCCCTGCCTGGTGACCGTGGACGTCGAGGCCGGGTTCAGCGCCGACCCGGCCGAAGTGGCCGGGTTGGCCGCGGAGCTCGCCGGGCTGGGCGCGGTCGGGATCAACCTCGAAGATGGCCGTCCACACGCGACATTGGCCGATCCCGACCGGCAGAGCGAGCTGATCGCCGCGGTGCGGGCGGGGGCGCCGGGGCTGTTCGTCAACGCGCGCATCGACACGCACTGGCTCAAGGTGGACGACGATCCGCCCCTTGCCGCCACCCTGGCCCGCGCCGAGCGCTATCTCGCGGCCGGTGCGGACGGGATCTTCGTGCCCGGTCTCGCCGAGGATGCCCACATTCGCGAGCTGGTCAATGCCGTGCCCGCGCCGGTGAACGTCCTGTTCCTGCCGCACCGGCACACTCTCGGCCGGCTCACCGAACTTGGGGTGCACCGGGTGAGTACCGGCTCGTTGCTGTTCCGCGCCGCGCTACGGACCGCGGTGGACACCGCGGTGGCGATCCGGTCCGGGCGGGAGGTCGCCGCGGACCTGCCGAGCTATGCCCAGATCCAGCAGCTCAGCGAGTGACCGGATCCGTCCGCATGCCGGCCCGATAGTGCCTGTCGGTGCCGCGCCGAGGCGGCGACACTGACGGCATGACCACAGCCCTCATCGTGATCGACGTCCAAGAGTCCTTCCGGCAGCAGCCGATCTGGCGGCTCACCTCCAACCCCGACATCGTGGCCAAGGTCGGCCGCCTCGCCGAACATGCCAGGGCGGCCGGCGACCTGGTGGTCTGGGTGCTGCACAACGAATCGGGCTCCGGCGACGTGTTCGACCCGGCGCTGGGCTTCGTCCGTCTGATGGCTGGGCTGGTGCCTGAGCAGGGCGAGCCCGTGCTCAACAAGACGGCACACAATGCCTTCACCACAACGAATCTGGCCCAACTGCTGACCGAGCGCGGGATCCGCGACCTGGTGGTGTGTGGGATTCGCACCGAGCAGTGTTGCGAGACCACCGCCCGGGTGGCCTTCGACCTCGGTTACACCGTCACGTTCGTCACCGATGCCACCGCGACCACACCGATCCGGCATCGGGACGCGCCCGCCGACCTCACCCCGGACGAGCTGATGGCCGACCCGCGCACCCTCGGGGTAGCCGACATCATCTCCCGCACCGAGTACGCGCTGGCCGGTCGGTTCGCCACGGTCACCACCGTCGACGAGCTGACCGGGGCCGGGGAACTGGCTCAGGTAGGCTGACCGGATCATGCCCCTCGTCGTCCTGGTGCTGGTGCCCGGCGTACACCTGCTCGATCTCGCCGGCCCGGCCCAGGCGTTCTCCACCGCTGCCGACCGGGGCCACGACTATCGCCTCGACTACGTCGCCGAACAGCCGGAAGTGCTGACCGCGCAAGGACTGCCGGTGCGCGCATCGACGCGGTGGCCGGACCTGACGCCGGCCGACCTGGTGCTGGTGCCCGGTTGGCGAACCCGGAGGATGGACGACCGGGACCGGATCGCACCGGGCACCCTGCGCCGCCTCGCCGAGCACCACGCCGCCGGCGGGACCGTGGCCAGCGTGTGCGCCGGGGCGGACGCGCTCGGCCGGGCCGGGCTGCTCGACGGCCGGCGCTGCACCACGCACCACGACCTCCAGGAGCAGCTCGCCCGGCGTTATCCGACCGCCAGGGTGCTGCGCGACGTGCTGTACGTGGTGGACGACCGGGTGGTCACCTCGGCCGGCATCGCCAGCGGGATCGACCTGGCGCTGCACCTGATCGCGGTCCGGCACGGCCCAGGCGCCGCCGGCCGGGTGGCCCGGGACATGGTCGTCTACGCCCGGCGCAACGGCGACGAGCCGCAGACCAGCGCGTTGCTGCGGCACCGTTCGCACCTCAACGACGCGGTGCACCGTATCCAGGACGTGATCGAGGCCCGGTTCACCGACCGGCTCACGCTGGCCGAGCTGGCTGTCGCGTCCGGCTGTAGTGAGCGCACGGTGACCCGGCTGTTCAACCGGGCCACCGGGCTGACCCCGCTGCGCTACCAGCAGGTGCTGCGGGTCGAGCGGGCCGAGCACCTGATCGGCCACGGAGCGACGGTGGAGAGCGCGGCCAGGGAGGTCGGGTTCGAGGATGCCAGGATGCTGCGCCGGCTCAGGTCGCGCTGAACCCGATGGCCCGACTCCGCGAGGCGTCACTCAGTTGCCCGAGCGCGAGACTCGCTTGCCTGAGCGCGAGACTCGCGAGTGGAAGATCCCGGGTCAGGTGAGCAGTTGGTCGGCGTAGACGATGATGTTGTCCAGGTAGCTGCCGGCTTTGCGGTCGAACGCGCCGCCGCAGGTGATCAGCCGCAGCACCGGCGTGCTGGCGCCGTTCCAGATTCGGCTCGTCGGCAGGGCGGTCTTGGCCGTCTGTTCCTTGCCGGTCACCGCGAAGGTGCGCTGCCGGTCGGCGTAGCGCACGGTCACCTGGTCACCGCGCTTGAGTTCGCGTAGCCGGAAGAACACGTCCGGGCCGTTGACCTTGGAGTCCACATGCGCCAACAGCACGGCCGGACCGGGCGTGCCGGGCTTGGGGCCCTTGTCGTACCAGCCGGCGATGCCGAACTCCGGAGTCTGCATGGCGCCGTCCGGCTTGAGTCCGACCGCGACCAGCGGCGCGTCCACTCCGATGGCCGGGATGCTCAGCCGGAGCGGCGCGCCGGGCTCCTCGGGCCCGGACGGCAGGGTGGTCATGGCCGGCGGGCTGGTGGTGGCCCGGCTGGCCGAGCCGGCGGTGCCGCTTCGGTCCAACTGGATGGCGACCGCGATGGCCACGGCGGCCGCGACGACCGCGGCCACCGCCACCAGGACGAGGCGTCCGGTCCTCATCGCCGGGCCTCGGAGCGGACCAGCCAGAAGCCGCCCGCTCCGCCGGCCAGCACCAGCAGGACGAGGCCGGGGAGCACCCAGTACACCCAGTCCGGAGCGTCCGCCGAAGCCGCAGCAGTAGCCGGGCCGCCGCCGGTGTCGATCCGGTTCGGCGTGGGGATGGCGCTCGGCGGGTTGTTCGGCGTGGCCTGGGGGGTTGGTCGGCCCGGGGTGGTGGTCGGCGTCCTCGGCTCCGAGGTCGGTGTCTTCGGCGCCGAGGTCGGCGGCTGGCAGTCGGCCAGGCAGGGCTCCAGCGTGGGCGGCTGGCAGGTGTGACCCGGAATGGTGAAGCACGGCTGGAGCGGCGGCAGGCACTTCACAGTGCCCAGGCAGGGCTTCGGCGGTTTGGGCGGCAGCGTCACCACCGTGGGCAGCGTCGGCGCCGTCGCGACAGTGATCTCGGCCGGTCCGACCGGTGCGGCGGGGCTTGCCCAACCCCGTTGCGCGCCAAGGAAAAGCGCGGCGAACAGGATCATGCCGGCGACGGTGATCAACCGAACGGTCCAGCTGTAGTCTCGGGAGCGGTCCACGGGTCCTCCTCGGTGACGGTGGTGTCGCCGGGTAGGAGCCGCGAGCGCGGCAGGGCTTACAACTTTTTCAGCCGATGACGCACGGTTGGACGTTGAACGTGCCCGGGGCGCCGGTGGCCTTGTTGCCGGCGGCGTCGGCGGCGGTGAGCTGCCACGTGATCGTGTCCGCCTTGGCGAACGGCCCAACCCGCCCGGACCACACCCCGCCCGGCTGCGGCGACAGCCCGGTCGAACCGGACCCGTTGCTCTTCGACGACCACTGCACGGTCACCGAGGTGACGCCGACGTTGTCGCTCGCCGTGGCCTGGATGGTGTTGCTGGTGCCGGTGCAGATCCGCGGGGTCGCCGACTGTTTGGTGATCTGCGGGGGAGTGGTGTCGCCCGGCGGAGGTGGCGGTGGAGCGGGCGGTGTCGTGGTGGTGGTCGTGGTGCGGGTGGTGGTTCGCGTGGTTGACCTGGTCGTGGTGGTCGGCCGCGTCGTGCTGGTGGTGGGTGCGACGGTGGTCGTTGGCGCGGCTGGCGTGGTGCTGGTGGTGGCCGTACCGGTCGCGGTGGTGGTCAGCAGATCCTCGACGGCGAGCGGGATGCCGGGCACGTCGCCCCCTCGGCCCCAGACGGTGGCGGCGCCGAGGGCGAGCAGCAGGGTGGCCGCGGCGGCGGCCATGGGGAGCCGGTTCGCTCCCGCCGGCAGCTTGCGCATGTTGGCGACCAGCTCGACGTCCTCGACCACCCGCTCCCGCAGATAGAGCGGCGCGGCGAGCATCGGTACGGCGGCCAGCAGTGCCAGCGGGCTGACCATGGTGCGGCGGCGGTCGCCGCACACCGCGCAATCGTCCACATGCCGGGCCACCCGCTTGCGCATCACGGGGGAGAACCGGCCGTCCCAACCGGACAGCAGGCCGTCCAGCTCGGGGCAGTCGTCGCGGCCGAGCCGGGTGATCAGCAGCGCGCCGAGCGAGCGCTCAACCTGGTCGCGGAGCCGGGTCAGCAGGACGTAGGCATGGCTGGTGCTCACCCCCATGGCCTCGCCGAGCTCCGCGCCCTCCAAGCCCTGCCGCAGGTGCAGGTCGAGCAGCGCGCGGTCCCGTTCGGACAGTCCGGCCGCCGCGCTCCACACCAGGGCGCGCAGGTCGGCAAGTTCCGCCGCGCGGTGCGGGCCGGTGCCCGGATCGGCCATGTCGTCCACCTCGGTGTCCAGCACGACCCGCTTGCGCGCCCTGGTCCGGCGCAACGCCACGCTGCGCGCGACGGCGTAGAGCCAGGGCCGGAGCCGCTCCGGGTCGTTCAGTTGGCCGAGCCGCCGGGCGACGAGCACGAACGTGTCCTGCACGGCGTCCTCCGCGTCGAGCCGGTCCCGCAGCACCGACGCGCAGAAGTCGTACAACCGGTCCGCGTACCGGTCGTACATCGCCGCGAACGCCTCTCGGTCGCCGGCCAGCACACCGGCAACCAACTCGGCATCCGTACTCATCCGTTCTCCATTGCCCCACGGCTCGCAACACCAAGAGTTCCGAGGTGGCCAGTACCTTACGACTTTTTCGGCAGCTCGCGGTGGGTTCCGGCAAGCAACCAAATAGATCGGATCTATGGCAGTCCTACTCGTCGAACTGGAAGGCCAACGATTCCCGTCACGGTGTCACCCATGTGCCGGACGTTGGGACATCGCCTGGCAAAGGTGCCCGCAGTGTCTTGACAGCCCGTGGCAGTTGGCTTACTACTCGGGGTAGACATCCCATCTTTTGCCGGGCCTCAGAGGAGTGTGCCGTGCCAAGACTTCCGCTGCGCAAGCTCGTCGCCGCCACCGCGGCGGTCTCGGCGGCCCTCGCCACCGCCGTTGTCGTGCAGGTCGTCGCGCCGCGGCCAGCCCTTGCGCTGGCCAACGGGCTGGCCCGCACGCCACCGATGGGCTTCAACAACTGGAACAGCACCAACTGCCGGGCCGAGTTCAACGAGGCGATGATCAAGGGGATCGCGGACATCTTCGTCTCCCGCGGCCTGAAGGACGTCGGCTACCAGTACGTGAACATCGACGACTGCTGGGCCCTGCCGCAGCGCAACGCGCAGGGCGACCTGGTGCCCGACCCGGCGCGGTTCCCGAACGGCATCAAGGCCCTCGCCGACTATGTGCACGCGAAGGGCCTGAAGTTCGGGATCTACACCAGCGCCGGCACCAAGACCTGCAACACGGCCGGCTTCCCCGGCGGTTTGGGCCACGAGCAGCAGGACGCCAACCTGTTCGCCTCGTTCGGGGTGGACTACCTCAAGTACGA
>JBJMIG010000098.1:0-27755 GCA_045806965.1 Labedaea sp.
CGGGCGCGCCGGCCAAGGCGGCACCCAACCGGTCCGCGGGCAGCCGGTCGGCCGGCACCGTGCGGCTGGCGCACGGCGGCACCGCCACGCTGGTTCGCCGCGAGATCGGTGTGGACGGCGTGCTTCCCATCCCCAGTTCACTGGTCCAAGCCACCTGGTGGGGTGCGGACCTGCACGCGGCGAGCGGCGCCAGCGTGCTCGCCGGCCACGTCAACTGGCACGGCGCCACCGGCCCGTTCGCCGAGTTGTGGAACTCCCAGGTGGGGGATCCGGTCTGGCTGGTCGACCAGGCCGGCGCCCGAATCGACTACCACGTCACCGACGTCATCACGCTGCAGAAGGCCGAGTTGGCGGCCCGCGCGGCAGAGCTGTTCGCCCAGGACGGTCCGCATCGGCTGGTGCTGGTCACCTGCGGTGGGCAGTGGGTCGGCGGCACCGAGGGCTACGCATCTAACCGGATCGCGATAGCCTCCGTCTAGTCACTCCATAGTGGACAAAATCGGGCATGGGCGCGTCCGGCCAGCCACACTGGACGCACACGCCCGGCACCCAGCCCGGACGCCCAACAAGGACGGCAAACCCATGACGACCACAGCCGCCACCTGGGGTGGGGTCACGCCGCGAGCGCACAAGAGCACCCGGCCTCGGATTCCGCACGCCCGGAAGGACCGAATGCCCGACCTGCGCCCGAGCGCCGGCCACTACCTGCTGGCCGGCGTCAACGCGGTGCTCGCTCACCTGGCCGACCCGGCGCCGGCCACCCACCCGCTGGCCGACGAGTTGCGCACGGCGCTGGCCCGGACCGCGGCCTGCGGGGACACCTGCCGGGTACGGCCGGCCGCCGATGCGGTCCGCGCGGCGATGAACCTGCTGCTCGCCGGGTCGGCCGAGCAGGCCAACCAGATCCTGGTTCGGGTCCAGGCGGAGCTGGCGCGGCGCTGAGCGCGCGGCGCTCAGCCGGCCGGCACGGACGACCGGCCGCGCCGGGCGAGCCGCTCGCGCAACGCCTCCAGGTCGGGTAGGAACCAGGCCGCGCTGCCCCGGTTGGACTCCCGGACCAGGTCGCGCAGCGCGCTGCTGGCCTCCGTGTAGGCGGCGAGGTCGCCGAGCACCACGAGGCCGACCCGGTAGTTGACGAACTTCTGCAGGATCGCGCCGGCCAGCCCGGTGCGCAGCCGGAAGAACTCCGCCGGCAGCCGACCGGCTGGGACGGCGAGCCAGTGGGCCTCGCCGGCGCCGAAGATCAGGCCGAGCGCGTCCGCCTCGTCCCGGATCACCGGGCCGTCGGCCGCGCACACCAGTACCGGGATGCCCGCGATGACCTCCATGGTGCCGCCCGGCCCGCTCCCCGAATCGAACTCCCTGGCTTCGGACGGTTCAGTCACGACCACACCTCACTACGCAGTGCCCAATGGTTCGCTCGCTCACAGTTGCCCCACCAGGTCGTCGATGATCCTCAACAGGTCCGCGGTCGCGGCCGGCCCGCCGATCAGGATGATCTTCATGCTGGCCCGTTCCAGGTCGTACACGGTCTGTACCCGCACTCCTCGGCCAGCGCCACCGGAGCCCTCGGCACCATCCGCGCCGCCGGCCCAACTGATCAGCACCGTGCTCAGCCGGCTCATCCCGTCGGTATCGAGGCCGTCGATCTGCACGATGGTGGACGCCTCGACCCGCCGGGTGCCGTCCGGCCGGCCGGACGGCGTGCCGGTGAACGCCTCAAGGTCATCCCGGGCGATCCGGTACTGCTTGCCGACCCGGGTCGCCTTCAGCCGGCCGTCCCGGACGTAGTTGCGCACGGTCTTCACGTGCAGCCCGAGCAGGGCGGCAACCTGGTCCACCGAGTACAGCTGGCGCATCATTACCTATGGCTCTTCATTAGCTGTCATATCTGACTGTATAGGGAAGGATAGATCCCTGCCAAACTTTTTGTGTTTGGTTCTCACCCTTGTGGGGTACCCCGACCACGGGTTTGTGTACCCGTTCAGCCCAGAGCGGAGCGCGCCGTGAACGAGGCAGAGCAGCGATCGGTCACCGATCGCCATCTCACGTTGCCCTCCAACGGCGCGCTCGACCTCGGCTACGTCAGAGAGCACGTCCGGGAGTTCCTCGCGGACGTCGACGAGAACGCCGTGGCCGACGCGGTTCTCGTGGTGGTGATGCTCACCGGGGACGCCTACCGGCACGGCATCCCGCCGGTCACCGTGCGGCTGTGCCGGCCGGCGGACCGGCACCTGCTGCGGGTCGAGGTCGATGATCACCGCCGCGAGCCAGAGGAGCCGCCGGCCGAGGACTACCGCTCGGTGATCCTGGACCGGATCACCGACAGCCGCGGCGTCAACCAACGCGACGACGGCACCACCGCCTGGGCCGAGGTCGTCCTGTCCCGGGCCACCTAGCGAGGGCGTCTCTCACCTCCGCTACGCCGAGTACAGCGCACCGAGAAAGTGGATCAGGAGCTGTTCCCGCAGGGCCGGCGCGGTCTGCGCGAGCAGCACGTTCACCCCGGCCATTCGGTCCGGCAGGCCGCCGTCCTCGAGCCCTGCGGCGGCCAGCAACCCGGCGAACTCCTCGGCGCGGAGCGTAGCCGGATCCAGCGCCGCGATCGCCGCGGCCAGCTCGGCCGGCACGGTGGCCGGGCCGAGCCCGCGGGCGGCAGCCACCGACGCGGCCAGATCGGTGAGCAGCTCGGCCTCGGCGCCGTGGTTGGCCGCGGTGACGGTCAGGTGCAGGTTGGCCGGGGACGGCCCGATGCCGAACTGCGGCTGCACGTACCACCGGCGCGCGGCCATCTCGTCGGCCACGGTGAACACATCGAAGCCGTCGTCGACGGCGGACACCGCCAGCAGCGAGGCCGGCGGGTCGCCGAGCACCCGCAGCCCGTCGATGGCGTCGATCCCGGCCCGCAGGGCGCGCACCGCGTCGAGCGTCCGCCGGGCCAGCTCGACATAGCCGGCGTCGCCGATGTGCCGCAGCACCGCCCAGGCCGCGGCCAGCGGCCCGCCGGAGCGGGTGGACTGCATGGTGGCGTTCAGCATGGTGTAGCCGGGCCAGGCGGCGCTGGCGAAGTACTGGGCGCGGCGCAGCTCCGGATCCGCGTGCAGCAGCACCGAGGTCCCCTTGGGGCAGTAGGCGTACTTGTGCAGGTCGACCGAGATGCTGGTGACGCCGGACACGGAGAGGTCGAACTCCGGTAGCGGCACGCCCAGCCGACGGAAGTAGGGCAGCAGCCAGCCGCCGATGCAGGCGTCCACGTGGCACCGCACGCCGCGCCCGGCCGCCGCCGCGGCGATCTCCGGCACCGGATCGACCACGCCGTGCGCGTAGGACGGCGCGCTCGCCACCACCAGCACCGTGTCGGCGTCGATGGCCGCCGCGACCGCATCGGGGTCGGCCCGGAACGTGCCCGGATCCACCGGCACCACAACGGCTTTCAGTCCGAAGTAGTGCGCCGCCTTGTGGAACGCGGCATGCGCGGTTGCCGGCAGCACCAGGTTCGGCGCGGTCACCTCCGGCCGGGCGACCCGGGCCGCGTGCACCGCGAGCAGGCAGCTCTCGGTGCCGCCCGAGGTCACGCTGCCGGCCGCGGTACCCGTGCCGCCGAGCAGCGCCGCGGCCGCGGCCACCACCTCGTTCTCCAGCCGCAGCAGGCTGGGGAACGCGGTCGGGTCCAACCCGTTGGTGGCACTGGCCAACGCGTGTGCGGCCGCGCCGAGATCGTCTACTTCGGACAGACCGCTGTCGTAGACGTAGGCCAGGGTGCGCCCGCCGTGGGTTGGCAGATCGGCCGCCCGCAACGCCCGCAGCTCGTCGAGCACCGCATCGGCCGGGATGCCGTCGCGCGCAAGGCTCATCTCGCTTCCCTCCACTTTCGCTCGGTCAGCAAGGGGATCGCGGCAAGCGCGAAGAGTGCCGGCAGCAGTGCGGCGCCGAGCACCACGGCGGTCACCGCGCTCGACGGCTGGACCACCTCCTGGCCCGCGGTCGAGGAGACGTAACCGCCCATGGCCAGCACCAGACCGTACAGGCCGGGACCGAGGGCGAGCCCGAGCGTCTCCCCCGCGGTCCACACCCCGGCGAACAGGCCGGCCCGGAACTGGCCGGTGCGCCGCTCCTCGTCACCGATCACGTCGGCCAGCATGGCGAGCGGGAACACCGTGATGCCGGCGTAGCCGACGCCGGCCACGGCCGAGCCGGCGATCACCAGCCCGACCGGGACCACCCGAGCGGCCACCAGGCTGGCCACCGCGACCGCGAACACCACCGTGGCCGCCACGTAACCGGCCCGCTTGCCCCAGTTCCGGCCGACCCATTGCAGCAGCGGCATGACCAGGATGGCCGGCCCGACGAAGGCGGCGAACATGAGCGCCTGGAGGGATTGGTCGCCGAGCGCGATCCTGGCCAGGTACTCGACCCCGGCGAGCAGCATGCCGACCGCGATGCCCTGGATCACGTACGCGCCGAGCAGCAGCCGGAACGGCCGGCACTGCCGGATCGCCTCGAACACCTCGGCCCAGGTGGACACCGTGGGCTTGACCGCGACCACCCGGGCCCTGGCCGTGCCGAAGAACACGCCGACCGAGCCGATCAGGATCAGCAGCCCCACCCCGACACCCATCACGCGGTACCCGGCAAGGCCACCTATCGCGTCGCGCACCGCCGGCGCGCCCGCCCCGGAGACCAGGATGGCCACCGCGAGCACGGCGATGCGCCACGCGGTCAGCCGGGTGCGTTCGTTGACGCCTTCGGTCAACTCGGCCGGCATCGCGTTGTACGGCACCTGGAAAAAGGCGAACGCGGTGGCGCACAACAGGAATACCAGCGCCACATAGGCCGCGTCGAGGGCGACCGAGCCGGTGTTAGGGCCGCCGAACAGCGCGGCGAAGCAGACCGCGAGCGCCGTCCCACCCACGAGCAGGTACGGCCGGCGGGCGCCGAACCGGCCGGTGGTCCGGTCGCTGATCCGCCCGGCCACCGGGTTGAACAACACGTCCCAGGCCTTCGGCAGCAACACGAGGAGGCCCGCGGCGAACGCCGGCACGGCCAGCGTGTCGGTCAGGTAGGGCAACAGCAGCAGGCCCGGCACCGTGCCGAACGCGCCGGTCACCAGTGAGCCCATCGAGTACCCGACCCGGATCCGCGCCGGGAGGCGGTCGGGGTCGGCGATTGCGCGCGCAGCGTCGGGCGTGCTCATGGTCCACGGACACTAGCGCCAAGACAGAACGCGGGCAGCGTTGTCTTGACTGCAGGACGTCACCGGCGGAGTGTTTGCCGCCATGAGGAAGCTCCGCCGATTTGTCGCGTTACTCGCCGTTGCCGGCATCGGGATGGGCCTCGCCGGGGTGGCGCCCGCGGCCGCGGCCGGGCCGATCGTCACGGCCCCGGGGAGCTTCCAGAGCGAGCTCGGCTGCGCCGGCGACTGGATGCCGGAGTGCCGCGACTCCGAGTTGCTCGATCCGGACGGGGACGGGGTGTACACCTTCTCCACCCGAGCGATCCCGGCCGGATCGTACGAGGTCAAGGTGGCGCACGGGCTGTCATGGGCGGAGAACTACGGCGCCGGCGGGGTGCCTGGCGGGGCGAACATCCCGTTCTTCGTCGCGGCGAACGGAGATGCCACGACCTTCAGCTATGTGCTGGCCACGCACGTGCTGACGGTGGACGCCGGGGTGGCGCCGCCGAACCTGCGCGAGCAGCGGGCGCAGTGGCTGACCAGGGACCTGCTCGCCTGGGACCTGCCGGCGAACACCGCCGGCTGGACGTTCCGGTTGTTCCACGCCCCGGCTGGCGGGCTCCTCGCCGGTTCGGGTGGCGTGAGCGGCGGTGACTGGCTGCCGCTGACCCAGGATCCGGCCGGGTTGCCCCCGGTGCTGCGGCAGAAGTACCCGCACCTGGCCTCGTACGAGGCACTGCGGGTGCCGGCCGCGAACAGTGCCGATCTCGCCGGCCTTGCCGACATCCTCACCGGGCAGGTGGCGGTTGCGGCCTACGACGCGCGGGGAGACTTCGCCGACGCCACCGGGGTGCAGACGCACGGCGTGCTGGACGACGTGTATCCCGGCGCGGTCACCGAGGATCTCGGGCCGACCTGGCAGGGCCGGCGGCCGAGCCTGGCGCTGTGGGCGCCGACCGCCAAGAACGTCAGCCTGCTGCTCGACGAGGCCGGGCCCGCGCCGGAGCTCCGGGTCACCATGCGGCACGACGGCAACGGGATCTGGCGGGCGGCCGGGCGGCCGTCCTGGCAGAACGCCCGCTACGCGTTCGAGGTCACCGGGTACGTGCCCGGGTTGGACGCGGTGGTCACCAACGTGGTGACCGACCCGTACTCCCTCGGGCTGACCACAAACGCCGCGCGGTCGGTCCTGGTCAACCTCGATGACGACAACCTCAGGCCGAACGACTGGGACCGGTTGCGCAAGCCGGGTCTGGCACAGCCGGAGGACTCGACGATCTACGAGCTGCACATCCGCGACTTCTCGATCACCGACGAGACCGTGCCGGCCGCGCACCGCGGCACCTACCTGGCGTTCACCCACCCGGACAGCGCCGGCATGCGGCACCTGCGAAGTCTGGCCCAGGCCGGCCTGAACACATTGCACCTGTTGCCCAGCAACGACATCGCCAGCATCGAGGAGCGCCGGCAGGCGCAGGCCATGCCGCCGTGCGACCTGGCCGCGTTCGGCCCGGCCGCGCAGGACCAGCAGGCCTGTCTCGCGCCGATCCGGGACACCGACGGGTTCAACTGGGGCTACGACCCGCTGCACTACACCACCCCGGAGGGCTCCTACTCGACCAGCCCGGACGGCCCCGGCCGCACCCGCGAGTTCCGCGACATGGTCAAGGCGATCAACCAGGCAGGTCTGCGGGTGGTCATGGACGTGGTCTACAACCACACCCCGGCGGCCGGGCAGAGCGACAACTCGATCCTGGACCGGATCGTGCCCGGTTACTACCACCGGCTCTCCCCCACCGGCGCGGTGGAGAACTCCACCTGCTGCGCCAACACCGCCACCGAGCACGCGATGATGGCCAAGCTCATGGTGGACTCGGTGGTGACCTGGGCGCGAGAGTACAAAGTGGACGGGTTCCGGTTCGTCCTGATGGGACACCAGCCCAAGGCCGCCATGCTGGCCGTGCGGGCCGCGCTGGACGCGTTGACGGTACGCAAGGACGGCGTCGACGGGCGGTCGATCTACCTCTACGGCGAGGGCTGGAACTTCGGCGAGGTGGCGAACAACGCCCAGTTCGTCCAGGCGTCCCAGGCGAACATGGCCGGCACCGGAATCGGCACGTTCTCCGACCGACTGCGCGACGCGGTGCGCGGCGGCGGCCCGTTCGACTCGGATCCGCGGATCCAGGGTTTTGCCACAGGCCTCTACACCGACCCGAACGGGGCGCCGGTGAACGGCTCGCCCGCCGAGCAGCGGGCCCGGCTGCTGCTCTACCACGACCAGATCAAGGTGGGACTGACCGGAAACCTGCGCGACTACACGTTTGTCGACCGAACCGGCGCGGTGGTCCGCGGCGCCCAGATCGACTACAACGGCCAGCCGGCCGGCTACGCCGCGGACCCGAGCGACACGATCACCTATGTGGACGCGCACGACAACGAGACGATCTTCGACGAGTTGCAGTACAAGCTGCCGCAGCGGACCGCGATGGCCGACCGGGTTCGGATGAATACGGTCGCTCTGGCCACCACCGCGCTCGGCCAGAGCCCGTCGTTCTGGCACGCCGGCAACGATCTGCTCCGGTCGAAGTCGTTGGATCGCAACAGCTTCAACTCGGGTGACTGGTTCAATAGGATAGACTGGAGCTACCGCGAGTCCACCTGGGGCTCCGGGCTGCCGCCGCGCGGCGACAACGAGTCCAAATGGGACTTCATGCGCCCGCTGCTGGCCGATCCGGCGCTGGAGCCGCACGAGGCCGACATCCGCACGGCCCACGACCGGGCGCTTGACCTGCTGCGGATCCGGTTCTCCTCACCGCTGTTCCGGCTCGGCAGTGCCAAACTTGTTCAGGAGCGGCTCAGCTTCCCGACCGGGGGCCCCGGCCAGACTCCCGGCACCATCGTGATGATGTTGGACGACCATGCCGGGCCGGACCTCGACCCGCACTCCGAGGGCATCGTCGTGGTGTTCAACGCGGCCGAAACGGCGAGCACCCAAACGCTGCCCGCGCTGGCCGGCGCGGCCTACACGTTGCACCCCATCCAGGCCCGCGGCAACGACGCGGTGGTGCGCACGTCCTCCTACGACGCGGCGACCGGTTCGTTCACGGTGCCGGCCCGGACCGTCGCGGTGTTCACCACCAACCGTTGAGGGGGTGCGGTGTCCAGCACCTGACGACGTCAGCGCAGCAGTGAAAGTCGGCGGGCCAGCCGGTCCACCCGGCTACGCGGGCCGATCACGCTGATCGCGTGCACCACCAGGGTTTCGGGGTCGGCCGCCGCGAGTCGGTCGAGAAAGTCGGCGTAGATCCGAGTGGTGTGTGCGATCGAGGGCATGTCGCAGACGAAGACCCCGATCACGTCCGCCGACCGGTGCCGCAGGTCGGCCAGTTGCTCGGCCGAACCGGCCAGGATCGAGCAGCCCGCCCAGGGCAGCCCGGGGTGGATGCGGCCGGCGGCGTCCTTGCCGGCCGGGCCGATCACGCCGGGAACGGCGTTGCCGACCGCCGCGGCCAGGCAGGCCACCGCGTTGGCGGCGACCCCGGGCGGCAACTCCCGGTTGACCGCGATGATCCACTTGAGGTGCGATTCGCGCGTGGGCTGGTCGATCTTCACCTGGTCCGGCGCCCACCCAACCGGAGTCACACCCTCGTCCACGACCACCCAGTCATCATGCGAAACCATGAGCACAAGCTAGGCAATAGTCTGGTGCCGAACTACAAGCTCCGAACAAAGTTCGGCACAGGATGGACCATGGCGAGCCTGGACAAACTTGATACGGCGATCCTGCGGGAACTCCAGCGCGACGCGCGCCGGACGAACCGGGACATCGCGGCGACCGTCGGAGTGTCACCGAGCACGGCGTTGGAGCGCACCCGTTCGCTCTACGCCCGTGGCATCGTGCGCGGCGCCGCGCTCAACGTGGACCTGCCCGCCATCGGGCGGCCCGTACAGGCGCTCATCGCCGTGCGGATCCGACCGCCGTCGCGGGAGGTGATCGAGGCGTTCCGGGACTGGGTGCGCCGGCTGCCGGAGACCATCGGCGTGTTCGTGGTCACCGGCAACGAGGACTTCCTGATCCACATCGCGGTTGCGGACACGGACGGCTTGTACAGCTTCGTGATCGACCGCCTGACCCAGCGCCGGGAGGTCGCCGACGTGCGCACCAGCGTCGTCTACGAGCACCTGCGCGCTGCCGTCATCGAGCCACTCCCCCGCCAATAGCGAGTCCAGTTGTCGGGTCGACGACCGTGATCCGAACCTCGCACCACGCCGGAACCCGCCTCACCGCGGTGATGACACGGGGTCCGGCGTGCTCGGTCCGGGCCGTGCGCCTCAGCTGACCGGCAGGTTGGTGCTCTGGTCGAGCAGGACCTGCCAGCGGCCACGCTCGAAGGTGTAGGTGAGCGAGGCCACGAAGTGCAGCTTGGAGTTGTCGGCCGGGTCGGTCAGCAGGAAGTCCGAGATCACCACCGCGGTGCGGCAACCCTGCACGCTCTGGTCGATCGGGGTGACGGTGGACAGGAACGGCGACGAGAACAGTCCGGTGAACGCGGCCTCGATGGCCTCCGGGGTGTTGCGCACCGAGCCGAACGGATTGATCAGGGTCGAGTCCTGGTGGTAAAAGCTGGCTAAGCGGTGCGCGTCGCGGTCGTTGAACGCCTTGTCGAAGCCGCGTTGAGTCTGCTCGAGCGCACGTTTGCAGAGCACGTCGGCTCTGTTCAACTCGGCCGGGGACGAAGCGGAACTGGCCGCCCCACTTCCGACGAGCAGACCGCCGACGATGACGGCCAGCAGGCCGGCACGATACTTCCTCATGATGAAGCCCTTTCGGGGATTGTTTCCACAATCCGGCCGGCGGCATGCCGGTCACGGAGGTATAGCCGAACCGACCCGAGGGTCAGCACGAGCGAGCTGAACCCGGCCCGCCCAGCCGCGGGCTGGCTCAAGACAACTCCGAGAGCCGGGCGTCCGGCCGCCGCAGCACGGCCAGCAGGATCCGCTCGAACTCACCGATCCGCAGCCGCACCGTGGCCTCGGCGAACAGGCCGGTGTCATAGAAGAACCGCAGCGCCAGCCCGTCCCGGCCGAGCCGGGCGTGGATCATCAGGTCGTACGGGATCCGCGGCACCGTGATCGGAAATTCCGCGACGGACAGCCCGGGCAGCGGGAGCACCGGCGGCGGCGCGGGCTCGTCGAACACCAGCAGCACCTGGCAGAGCTGCCACCGACCCGGGTCGTGCGGCGCCCCGACCGCCTCGATGATCCGGTCGATCGACAGCTCCTGGTGCACCAGCGCGTCCAGCAGGACGGCCCGGTTCCCGGTCACCACATCGGTGAACGTCGGATCGCCGGCCAGGTCGCAGCGCAGCGGGAGCAGGTTGTTGAACGGCCCGATCAGGTTGGCGAACCTCGGCTCGCCGCGGGGCGCACCGGCGACCGGGATGCCGACGCAGAAGTCATCCTGTTCGCTCCACGCGCGCAGCAACACCTGGAGCGCGGTCAGCATCACGATGAACCTGGTCGCCCTGGTCGCGCCGGCCAAATCCTCCACCCGATCGGCGATGTCCCCGCTGATCACGTGTCGAATCTCGGCGGCGGGCGCGCCCTTGGCCCTGGGACGCGGAAAGTCGCCGCGCAGCTCGATGGGCTCCAGCCCGGCCAGGTGGGCGGTCCAGTAGCGCAGGTCGGCCGCGTCGTCCTGCGGTCGATGCGTGGCCGCCCGCCACACCGCGTAGTCTCCGCTCTGCAGCGGCGGCTCCGGCAGGTCGGCTTCGCCGCCGGCGGCGAAGGCGCGGTAGTACGCGCCCAGATCCGCGTCCAGCACCAGCGAGGACACGCCATCGGCCACGCTGTGGTGCATCAGCATGGCCCAGACGTGGTCGTCCTCGGCCAGCCGGATCAGGACCGAGCGGACCAGCGGGCCACGGCCGAGATCGAACCGGATCCGCTGCCGTTCGACCAACTCCTGCCTGGCCGACTCTTCCGGCTCCGGCCGCCCGGTGAAGTCGATCAGCTCGACGGCCAGCCCGACAGGCGGATCCACCACCTGCACCGGACCGTCCGATGTGGACCGGAAGTGCGTGTGCAGGATCTCGTACCGGTCGACCAGCGAGGACACCGCGCGGGTCCAGGCGGCCACATCGAGCGGACCACGCAGCCGGTGCACCAACTGCACCAGCGGCGTGGTGGCGTCCGGGTAGTCCGCTTCGGCGCTCAGCCAGCGGCCCTGCTGGGGCAACAGGGGCAGCTCGACGAGCGTGGCCGGCCGGCGGTCGACCGACGTCGGGTTCCGCATCCCGTCAGCCGAGGTGTTCCCGCACGCTGCGCGGCCGCAGGTCGGTCCAGAGCACGCGGATGTGGGCGAGGCAGTCGTCGCGAGAGCCGGCGAACCCGGCGGCACGCCAACCGGGGGCCTGCTCCCGGCCGGCCGGCCAGATCGAGTACTGCTCCTCGTCGTTCACCACGACCTGGTACTCCCCGACGGTCATTGCTTCCTCTCCAGGCGTTCGTCCAACACCGCCGCGAGCGTCGCGACGGTGGGGTTGTCGAAGATCAACCGAAGCGGAGCCGGAATACCGAGCGCCGCACGGACCCGAGTCATCACCTGACCCGCTTTGATGGAATGCCCACCCAGCAAGAAGAAGTCGTCGTGTACCCCGATGCCCGGCCGGTCGAGCACGTCTCGCCAGGCATCGAGCACGGTCCGCTCGGTTTCGGTGCGCGGCTCGGCTTGCTCGGCCGGCGCACCGGTCGCGGCGGGATCGGGCAACGCGGCCACGTCCAGCTTGCCGTTCGCGGTGACCGGCAGGGCAGCCATGGCCACCAGCGCGGTCGGCACCAGGTGCGCGGGCAGCCGGTCGCTTAGCAGGGCACGAAGTTCGTCGGTCGAGCCGGCCCGATCGGCGAGCACCACGTAGCCGATCAACGCGGCGGAGCCCGTGTCGTCCGCGCGCACCTGCACGGTGACCTCGCGCACCCATCCGGTTTCCAGCAGGCAGCTCTCCACCTCGCCCGGCTCGATCCGGAAGCCGCGGATCTTCACCTGGCGGTCGATCCGGCCGAGGTACTCGACCGTCCCATCCGGACGGTAGCGGCCGAGATCACCGGTGCGATAAAGCCGAGAACCGGGCCGCCCGAAGGGATCCGGCAGGAACCGCTCGGCGGTCAGGTCAGGGCGGCCGACGTAACCCCTGGCCACACCGTCGCCACCGAGGTGGATCTCCCCGGTCCGGCCGGGCCCGACCGGTTGGAGGTCCGCGTCGAGCAGGTACAGCGTGGAGTTGGCGATCGGCCGGCCGATCGGCACCCGCTCGTCGGCCGGCGGCGGCGTGGCCCCGGCCGGCCAGGTGTGCGTGGTGGCAAACGTGGTGGTCTCGGTCGGGCCGTAGCCGTTGACCAGTTGCGGACCGCCGGCCGCGAGCAGCCCGGCGACCAGATGCGGGTCGGCCGGCTCCCCGCCGAACAGGACGGAGCGCAGCGTGGCCACGGTCTGCGGCGCGGTGACGGCGATCTGGCGGGCCAGCGAGGTGGTCAGGAACAACACCTCGATGCGGTCCGCGCGGAGCTGTTCGGCCAGTTTCGGCGCGGACAGCAGCACGTCGCGCTCCACCCCGATGAGCGTGGCACCGTTGAGCAGCGCGCCCCACAGCTCGAACGTGGCCGCGTCGAAGGACAGGTTGGCAGCCTGGGCTATCCGGTCGCCCGGTCGCAGTTCCAAGTAGTCGGTGTCGCGCACCAGCCGGACGATGTTGCGATGGGTCACCGCGACGCCCTTGGGCCGACCGGTGGAACCCGAGGTGTACATGACGTAGGCCAGGCTCTCCGACCGCGCGGCCACCTCCGGCGGCGTCGCCCGCTCGGCGGCGATCGCGGCCGCGTCCGCCGGTTCGTCCAGCACCAGCGCGGGGATCGCCGGCAGGTGGTCGCGCATCGACCGATCGGTCAGCACGATCGGAATCCCGGCGTCGGCGCACATCAGCTCGAGTCGGGGCACCGGGTAGCTCGGATCGAGCGGCACGTAGCCGCCACCTGCCTTGAGCACGGCCAGCGCGGCGACCACCCAGTCCACCCCGAACCCGACGCAGATACCGACCGCGTCCTGTGGGCCGACTCCGTTGGCCCGCAGGTGGTTCGCCAGTCGGTTGGCCCGGACGTCAAGCTCCGCGTAGGTCAGCTCGACCGCGCCGTAACGCACCGCGGGCACATCCGGCGTGCCGCGCACCCACTCGCCGAACAACTGGAGCAGGGTGGCGTCGCGCGGGTAACCGGTTGCGGTGTCGTTCCAGTCGACCACAACGCGCTGCCACTCCTTCGGTCGCAGCACCGCGACATTCGACGGGTTCTGCTCCGGCGCGGCGACCATTCGCTCGGCCAGGTACCGGAAGTGGTCGAGCAACCCGTCGATGTGCTCCCGATCGAACAGTCCGGTGCGACACTTGAGGTAGCCGCCGAGCGCGGTGCCGTCGTCGAGGATCTCCACCTCGATGTCGTAGAGCGACTCGACGCTGGTGCCGCCACCGAACGCGAACGTCACCTCGTCCACAGTGGATGGTGGACCGAGCGCGGGCGGTGCGGCGAAGACGATCTGGAACAACGGGTGCACGCCGGCCTCCCGGCCCCGGTCGAACTCCTCGGCCAGCCGGGAAAGCGGCACGCCGGAGTTCTCGTAGCCGTCCAGGGTGGCATCCCGCACCACCCGCAACACGTCGAGCCAGGACCGGGTGCGGTCCAGGCGCAGCCGCAGTGGCACCACGTTGACCAGGTAGCCGACCAGGTCCGCGTCCTCGGGATGGTCCCGGCCGGCCGTCGGCGTGCCGACGATCAGGTCCGCCGCGCCGGTGTAGCGGCGCAGCAACTCACCGAAAGCGCTCAGCAGCACCATGAACGGGGTGGCGCGCTGGCGGGCGGCCAGCTCCCGGACCGCGCCGGCCAGGCCGGCCGGCACCGTGAAGTCCACCCGCTCGGCGGCGAACGAGCCGACCCCGCTCCCCCTCGGCCGGGCGAACGGCAGCACCGCGGGCTCCGGCAGGCCGGCCAGGTCGCCACGCCAGTAGTCGAACTGCTCGGCAACCTCGTCCCCGGCGACGAACTCGTGGTGCCTGGCGGCGTGCGCGGAGTACCGCGGGCCTGCCGAAGCCGCGACCGAACCGGCCAGCGCGGCCCGGTAGGCGTCCACCAGGTCGCGGCACAGCACGGCCAGCGACTGCCCGTCGACGGCCAGATGGTGGAAGGTAAGGATCAGCAGGTGTTCGCGCTCGTCCATGGTGGCCAGCACGGCCCTGGCGAGCAGTCCACGCTCGAGGTCGAACGCGGTGCGCAGCTCCAGGTCTTGCAGTTCGGCCAGCGCCGAGGCGCGTTGCGCCCCCGGCAGCGCGGTCAGCTCCCGGTGGGACAGCTCGAGGCGAGCCTGGGTGGGAATCGCGACGGGGGTGTCGACGTCGAGGTGGAACGCGGTGCGCAGGGCCTCGTGCCGGTCCACCATGGCGCTCACCGCGGCGCGCAGCGCGGCGAGGTCCGGCGCGCCGGTGATCCGCACGTAGAGCGGGACGTTGTGCCAGCTCGAGCCCGGCACGAGCCGCTCGAACGTGAGCATCTGCTGCTGCCCGACGGTCGGTCGCCAGCCGGCGAGAACGTCGGTGTGCTGGATGGTCAATGCCCCTCCGCGGTGGCGATGGCGGCCAGCCGGCCCGGACTGGGTTCCAGGCGCAGCAGCGCTTCGGCGAACTCGGCGACGGTGCGTGCCTCGAACAGGGTCAGCACCGGAACGTCGAGGGAGAAGAAGTCCCGCACCGCGGCCAACAGCCGGGCGGCGAGCAGGGAGTGCCCGCCGAGGCCGAAGAAGTCGTCGTGCCGGCCGACCTCGGGCACGCCGAGGAAGTCCTGCCACATGGCGGCGAGGACCCGCTCGACCGGGGTGGTCGGAGCGGTCCGCCGGTCGTCCCGCAGGCTTTCCCAGTCCGGCTCGGGCAGCGCGCCCCGGTCCACTTTGGCGGTCGGGGTCATCGGCAGCGCGTCCAGCGGCACCAGTACGGCCGGGATCATGTACTCCGGCAACGCGTCGGCCAGGTGCGGGCGGACCGCCGCCCACAGTTCGGCTGGCTTCGCGGCGTCCGGGTCGGTCGGCACCACGTAGGCGGCGAGCCGGGTGTCGTCCGGTCCCTTGTTCCAGGCGAGCACGGCGGCGTCGGTGATCTCCGGATGCCCGCGCAGCGCCGCCTCGATCTCGCCGGGTTCGATCCGGTAGCCGCGCACCTTCACCTGGTGGTCGGCCCGGCCGAGGAACTCGAGCCGGCCACTGCCCCGGTAGCGGGCCAGGTCGCCGGTGGCGTAGAGCCGCGCGCCCGGATCGCCGCCGAGCGGGTCCGGAACGAACTGGCGGGCGGTCAGGTCGCTGCGGCCGTGGTAGCCGCGGGTCATGCCGATGCCGCCGACGTGGATTTCGCCGACCATGCCGACCGGCACCGGGCGCAACCCGCGGTCCAGCACGTAGATCCGCATGTTGCCGATCGGCGGACCGAGCTCGATCGGTGCCGGCGACGGCGCGACCGGGGTGGCCGACGCCCAGACCGTGGTCTCGGTCGGGCCGTAGATGTTCCACAGCGCGGCGCCGTCGGCGAGCAGCGCGTCGGCCAGTTCGCGAGTGAGGATCTCCCCACCGCAGAGCCGGGTTCGCACGGTGGCCGGCACCCCGCCCGCACCGAGCAGCATCCGCCAGCGCGACGGGGTGGCCTGAAGTACGGTCGTGCCGGTTTCGGCCAACCGTCGCGACAGCACCGCGGGGTCGGTGATCTCGGCCGAGTCGAGAACCACCAGCCGCGCACCAGAAGCCAACGGCAGCAACAGCTCCAGCACCGACGGGTCGAACGAGAGCGTGGTCACGCCGGCCCAGACGTCCGATGTGGACAGTCGAAGCAGGGCGTCGAACGCGACGATCTGGTTGAGCACCCCCGTGTGTGGCACGGCGACACCCTTCGGGGTGCCGGTCGATCCGGAGGTGTAGATCACGTAGGCCAGCCCGTCGCCGCGCGGCCCGGGCTCCGGTGCGTTCGGTGGCAACGAGGTCAGGCCCGTGTCGCGCACGTCGATCGCCGCGACGCCGCCGAGCAGGTCGGCCAGTCGGGTCCGGGTCGCGCTGTCCACCAGCGCGACCGACGCGCCGGTGTCGGCCAGCATGTAGGACAGCCGCTTCGCCGGCCACGACGGGTCGAGCGGAACGTAGGCACCGCCGGCCTTCCAGACCGCGAGCACGGCGACGACAAGTGCGGCGGAGCGCTCAAGGCAGAGCGCGACGGGTACCTCCCGGTCCACTCCGGCCGCGCGCAGCCGATGCGCCAACCGGCCGGCCCGCCGGTCCAACTCGGTGTAGGTCAACGACTCGGCGCCATCCAGCACGGCCACCGCATCGCCGCGCTCGGCCACCTGTGCGGTGATCAGGTCCAGCACGGTCGCCGCGTCCGGCAATGCGAGCGCGGTGTCGTTCCAGTCCAGCAACGCCCGGCGGCGGTCCGCCTCGGTGAGCAGCGGCACGTCGCCGACCCGCTGGTCCGGGTCGGCGGCCACCGCGTGGAGGAACGCCAGCAGGTGCTCGACCATGCGGTCGGCGGTGGCGTCGTCGAACAGGTCGCTGTTGTACTCCAGATCGGCCTCGAGCCGGCCGTCCCGCTCGACGAACGCCAGGGTGAGGTCGAACTTCGCGGTCTTGGTGTAGACCAGTTCGGGCGCGGACACGGTCAGCCCGGCCAGCCGCAGCACCATCGGCGTGTTCTGCAGCGTGAGCTGGGTCTGAAACACCGGCGCATAGGCGAGATCGCGTTGCGGCTGCACGGCCTCGACGATCTGCTCGAACGGCGTGCCGGCGTACTCGATGCCGTCCAGGGTGACGTCACGCACCCGGCCGACCAGCTCGCGAAACGTCGGGTCGCCGGCCACCGAGGTACGCAGCGGCACGCTGTTGACGAAGAACCCGACCAGCCGCTCGGCCGCCTCGCTCGGGCGGCCGCCGACCGCGGTGCCGATCACCACATCTTCTTGGCCGGCATAGCGGGAAAGCAGCGCGGCCCAGGCGGCGAGCAGGGTCATGAACAGCGTCCCGGAGGGCACCAGGCGCAGGTCTCTGAGCGCGTGCGCCAGCTCGTCCGGCACGGTGAAGCGGCGCACATCGCCCCGGAAGGACGGCCGGGCCGGGCGGTCCCGGTCGCTGGGCAGGCCGAGCAGCATCGGCGCGCCGCGCAGGTGGTCCACCCAATAGTCGAGGGCCTCCGCACCGAACGGTCCGGCCACCTGTTCCCGTTGCCACGCGGCGAACTCGGCGTACTGCATGGGCAGCTCGGGCAGGTTCGGCGCCTCGCCTCGGTGCAACGCGGAGTAGCACTCGCCGAGCTCGTCCAGCAGCACCGCCAGCGACCAGCCGTCCGACACGATGTGGTGCGCGGTGATCATCAGGTAGTGCGTCTCGACGTCCAGCCGGAGCAGCAGCATCCGCAGCAGTGGGCCGGTGGTCAGGTCGAACGGGCGCGCGGCCTCGGCATCGATGAGCTGCCGGGCGCCCGCCTCGCCGGTCACCTCCACGACGGTGAGCGGGTTCGGCACCCTCGGCAGCACCACCTGCACCGGCTCGCCGGCATGCTCGGCGAACACGGTCCGCAGCGCGTCGTGCCTGGCGACCACCCGGTCCAGACCAGCGCGGAGCAGGTCGACCCGAAGCGGTCCGCTCACCCGCAGCACGGCCGGCACGTTGTAGAGCGCGGCGCCCGGCTGCAACTGGTCGAGAAACCACAGGCGTTGCTGACCGAACGATGGGGGATGAACGGGGTGCCGCTCAGCGGCCGGACCGGTCGAATCGGGTTGGCCGGAAACGGGTTGACCGAATTCGGGTTGGACAGCGGTCACGGCGCTCCACCGAAACCCATGGCGTGATCCCCCTCTTGGGAACGTCAGATACAGGGGTTTGATCGGCTAACCGCCGCTGCCAGCCGGAGCCATGAGAATATGCTGACCAACCCGTTACACGCTCTCGACTGAAAGTTTCAACCGGCTACGTCAATTGGAGTAGCAGTATTCGCTCGAATCCGCTGTGTAGCCAATTTCTTAAATCGCAACCAATTCGCATGTGCTCTCAGCGATTGAATGAGTGCGTTCTGTTCGGACGGTCTCGCCCCTGGTGTGCCGGTTGCGACACGGAACGTGAGCCGATGTTGCGCAACGGCTCTGCATCGATGCGGAACCGCAACAACTAGCTCGGGTGGGCCGGGGCGGTGCGCAAGTTCGTCAGGCCGCGCAGCACCCGTTGCATCAGCTCCAAGTCCGGCGCCTCGCCGCGCACCGTGGCGCTGCGGTGCACATCGATCAGGCCGAGCCCGGCCATGTCGCCGATCAACACTCGGACCACACCGAGCGGCAACGTGAGCAGCGCGCCCACCTCGGCCACCGACTTCGATTCCCGGCAGAGCAATGCCACCGACTGGTGCTCGGTGCGCAGCGTGGCGAGCGAGTGCTCCGCCATGCTGCTCGTGGACACCAGCGTCTCGATCTCCAGTTGGAGCTCCGACCTGGTGCGCCCGCCGGTCCACGCGTAGGCCCGGACCACCGAGGCGTTCTCCCCGTCCGGTTCGTCGGCGTGCTGGCCGGGCGGCCGGGTCTGCTGCGGAGCCGGCGCGGGCTGATCCGCCGCGCCGTGCTGATGGTGCGGGTGATGCCTGGACAGGCTGAACCCGTTGAGCACGTCGGCAAAGGTCGGTTCGCCCGCCCCGAAGCCGTCATCCGCACTGCTCATGGCATCAGCTCGCTCAACTCATGGTAATCGGCCAGCTAGCCTGCGGCGAGTGCCGCGCGCAGCTGTGGGGTCAGAATCTGCCCGACCTGGTCCACCAGCACGGTCATCTCGTAGGCCACCTGCGCCACGTCGCAGTCCCGCGCGGCCAGCACCGCGAGGCAGGAGCCGTCCCGGATCGAGGTGAGCAGCAGCACACCGAGATCCATCTCCACGATCACCCGGTGCACCTGCTCGGCACCGAGGCAGCGGGCCGCACCGAGGTTCAGGCTGACGATGCCGGCGGCGATCGCGGCCATCTGCTCGGCCCGGTCGTGCGGCAGTTGGGCGGACGCGGTGAGGAGCAGGCCGTCCACCGAGATCACCACGGCGTGCGCGACCCCGGGCACGTTGTTCGCGAAGTTGTTGATCAGCCACCCGAACTGGCCCACCGACTGGGTCCGGCTGGGCATCTGGGCCTGGGTCATGAGTTCTGCTCCCCCTTGTCACTTTCCGTGCGTCGGATCCCGGCCTGGAAGTTGCTCAGCAAGCCGCGGGCGCGACTGGCATCGCGGCCGCCGGTCGCCGGCGGTGCGGTGGCGCGGCCGCCGCCCGGTTTAGGCGAGATCAGCTGGGCCTGAGGGATCCGCTTCGGCAGCCCGTCCGGCCCGGCGGCCGGGGCGACCTGAGGTTTCGGTGCGGCCGGCTGCTCGCTGTGTTTCGCGCGCTGCGCGGCCTTTCCGAGCCAGGCGAAGTCCGCGGTCTTGGCCGCGGCCGCGGATGCGGAGCCGGTTCCGAAGCCAGTCCCGGAGTCGCCCCCGGCTCCGGTGGTTTCCTCGACCGGGGTCCGGGCGGCGAACAGGATGGACGCCGGCGAGCTCGCGGCCGGCAGCTCGGGTAGCCGCACGTAGATGCCGGCCGACTCGAGCAGACCGTGCACCGCGACCGGCCGGGGCGCGGCGAACACAACCGGTGCGGCCGGCGCGGATGCCTGCTCCGGCACCCGGACCGGCTCAAGTGGACGAACCCACTCGGCTCGCACCGGCTCGGCCCGGCGAACCGGCTCGGCGTGCCGCCCCGGCTCCGCGATCCGGACCGTCTCGCCCGCACGCTGGAACTCTGGCGGTGGCTGGAACTCTCGCGAAGGCACAGTGGGGCGCGACGGCTCGGCGGTCGTGGCCGGTACCGGCCCGGCATCGGAGCCCGACCGGACCAGCTCGCGCGGCACCAGCACGGTGGCCCGCAGGCCCGAAGGAGCGTCATCGCGCCGGGCGAGACGTACCTGGATGCCGTGCCTGGCGGTCAGGCTGCCCACCACGAACAGGCCCATCTGCCGGGACACCGGCACGTCCACCCCGCCACCGGCGGCTACCCGCTGGTTGGCATCGATCAGTTCCGCTTCACCCATCCCGATGCCCTGGTCCAGGATGTCGATGAACACGGTGCCGTCCTCGACCTGACGGCTGCTGATGATCACCTCGCTGGTCGGTGGCGAGAACGCCGTTGCGTTCTCCACCAGTTCGGCCACGGAGCGGATCAGGTCACCGGCGGCGTAGCCGACGATCCGGAGCATCGGCGCGGACCGCACCACGGTGCGCTGGTAGTGCTCGACCTCGGACACCGCGGCGCGCAACACGTCGGGCAGCGCCACTGGCTCGCCGGAGCGGCGGCCGAGCTCCATGCCGGAGAGCACCATCAGGTTCTCGTTGTTGCGCCGCATCCGGGTGGCCAGATGGTCCAATCGGAACAGGTTGGCCAGCTGGTCGGGGTCGTCTTCCTTCTGCTCCAGCTGCTCCATCAACCGAAGCTGTCGCTCGACCAGACCCTGGCTGCGCCGGGAGAGGTTGACGAAGATGTTGCGCATGTTGCTGCGCAGGCCGGCTTCTTCGGCCGCGGAGCGCACCGCCTGGCTGTGGACGGCGTCGAACGCCCGCGCCAGTTGGCCGAACTCCTCGGTGGTGTGCACCGGCACCGGCGCGACCGTCACATTCGGCGCTTCCCCGGAGCGAATGCTGGCCACCGCGGCGGGCAACTCGTTGTGCGCCACGTCAAGCGCGGTCCGCCGGAGCAGGCCGAACGAGCGAAGCAGATAGCGACCGAGGAACCCGCCGATGCCGCCGGCGAGCAACACCATGATCAGCAGCAGCACGGCTTGGGCGCCGGCTCGGTTGCTGACACTGTCCTGGAGCGAGTCTGACGCCGCCTGTAGCTGCGCGGCGTTGTTGCGGGCCACGTTCGCCATCAGGCCGGCCGTGGTGTTGTTGGTCGCGTTCCACTCCACCGGGTTGGCCGGCAGCACCGCGGTCTGCCTGGCCACGTCGACCAGCGCGGACCTGCGGTCCACGTCCGGGCCGCTCACGATCGACACGTACCGGTCCCACAGGTCGGCCGGCGCCACCACCTGGGTGTCGGTGAGCCGGTCGATCAGTCGGACGTTCGCCTCGGTGAGCTTGTCGGCGTAGTAGCTCTGCAGCTGGCCGCGCTTGATGGCGACCAGGCCGATCGCGTGCTGAAGGCTGACCTGCTCGCGCGCGAACTGCAAGTCGTTGAGCGCGGTGGACAGGCCGCTCAGCTCCCGGTCGGGGAACCGGCCGACCAGGCCGCGGTCGAAGTTGAGCACCGCGTTGATCACCACGTTGTAGCCGGACAGCACGCTGCCCGGCTCGCCCGCGGAGCGGACCAGCTCGCGTTGCGCGGACAGCCCTTCGAACGCCGGGCCCAACTCGCGGTAGCCCTGCGCGGCCGCCTGACCAAGGTCCGGGATGGTCTGGACCAGCCGGTTGGTCCTGGCGATGATCGAGTCGGTCTCGACGATGGCGGACGTGAAGTCGTCCGAGCCGTTGGCCGGAGTCTGCATGGCGATGTTGCGTTCGCGCTGGATGGCCGACAACGTCGGCACCAGTTCACTGCGCAAGGCCGCGATTCGCCCGATGTCCGCGTAGGAGTTGGCCAGGTTGACGTCGGCGTTCACCCGCAGCACGCCGAGCACCAGCGCACCGACCACTGGTACGACCAGCACCATCGAGAGCTTGACGAGCAGTGGCCAGTTCCGCCACTGGGCAGCAGTGGTCCACCAAGCCGGGCGCCCGCCGGCCGCGCCGGAAGCGGCGCCCCCGATCGAACTCACGAGACACGCCTCACGAGAGATCTCCTCACGACACATCGCGGCGTCCCGCGGTGTAGATATGCGGTTAACTTAAAGAGGCATTGCATTGTGTACAAGTATCGTTTAAGCCACGAACCGGCCACGGTCCGTGGCCAGGGTCTGAAACAGGCCACTCCTCGACACGGTGCCATCGCACCGAGTTAGTTTCACACCGGGTGAAACCCCCGCCTTGACGACCTCCGCAGGCCGGTTACGCTGGCCCTCCCGCCTCGGCCGGCCGCGGCCGCAGCCTCGGCACATTGTGGCAGAAGGACCCCCGCGATGACGCAGATATCTTCCTTTACCCGCGCGCCGGAAACGGAACACTACACGGGTTTCCCGACCGGTCCGAGAGAATCTCTTGTGGATCAAGCGGGTCGTCCGGACTTTGCCGCGATCCGCCAAAATCAGGACTTTGTCCGCTTACGTCGCCGCTTGCTGCGATTCACGGTCCCGCTGACCGTCGCGTTTCTCTTCTGGTATTTGACCTATGTCTTGCTGGCCGCCTACGCGCACGGCTTCATGAGCCAACGGGTGACCGGCAGCATCACCGTCGGGCTGCTGCTCGGGCTGTCCCAGTTCGTCAGCACGATCGTGATCATGTTGATATACGTGCGGTTCGCCCGGCGCCATATCGATCCCGAGGTGGAGACGCTGCGGCGCAGGGCAGGGGTGCGCGACTGATGGCGCCACTCGCCCAGACAGCCGCCGGCGAGCCGGCGCTCAACGTCACGATCTTCGTCGCCATCGTCGCGGTCACCCTGTACGTCGTCTACCGGGTGAGCAGCCGCAACACCACGACCGCCGACTACTACGCCGCCGGGGGCGCGTTCACCGGCATGCAGAACGGCATCGCCCTCTCCGGCGACTACCTCTCGGCCGCGTCCTTCCTCGGCATCGCAGGCGCGATCGCGGTGCAGGGCTACGACGGTTTCCTGTTCTCCATCGGGTTCCTGGTCGCCTGGCTGATCCCGCTGCTGCTGATCGCCGAGCGGGTCCGCAACACCGGCCGGTTCACCATGGGCGACGTGATCAGCTTCCGGATGCGCCAGCGTCCGGTGCGCGCCGCCGCGGCCAACGCCACGCTGGTGATCTCGGCGTTCTACATGCTGGCCCAGATGGCCGGCGCGGGCGCGCTGGTGGCACTGCTGCTCGGCGTGCGCTCCGGCGCCGGTCAGGCTCTGGTGATCGCCGTGGTCGGCGTGATCATGATCTTCTATGTGCTGGTCGGCGGCATGAAGGGCACCACATGGGTGCAGATCATCAAGGCTGCGCTGCTGCTCACCTGTGTGATCCTGATGAGCGTGTTCATCCTCGGCAAGTTCGGGTTCAGCCTCTCCGCGCTGTTCGACCGAGCGGCCAGGAACAACACGCTCGGCACAGCGGTGCTCGAACCCGGGGCGCGCTACGGCAAGTCCGGCACCTCCAAGTTGGACTTCGTCTCGCTGTCCCTGGCCCTGGTGCTCGGCACGGCCGCGTTGCCGCACGTCCTGATGCGCTTCTACACCGTGCCCGACGCCTACCAGGCCCGCCGGTCGGTGGTCTCGGCCACCTGGGCGATGGTGCTTTTCTATCTGTCCACACTGATCGTCGGCTTCGGGGCGAGCGCCATCGTCGGCTCGCGATCCATCATCGGCGCCCCCGGCGGGGAGAACTCCGCCGCTCCCCTGCTCGCCTTCGCCATCGGCGGGACCGCGCTGCTGGCCGTGGTCGCCGCGGTGGCGTTCACCACGATTCTCGCGGTGGTCGCGGGCCTCACCCTGACCGCGTCGGCCTCCTTCGCCCACGACGTCTACGCCAATGTGCTCAAGCACGGCAAACCCCAGCCGGGCACCGAGGTCCGGGTGGCCCGCCTGACCGCACTGGTGATCGGCTGCCTGGCGATCATCGGCGGGATCCTGGCCACCGGCCAGAACGTCGCCTCGCTGGTCGCGCTCGCGTTCGCGCTGGCCGCGTCGGCGAACCTGCCCACCATCCTGTACACGCTGTTCTGGCGCCGCTTCAACACCACCGGCACGCTCTGCTCGATGTACGGCGGGCTGGCGATCTGCCTCTTTATGATCATCTTCTCGCCGGTGTTCTCCGGTTCCGCGTCGTCGATCATCAAGGGCGTCGACTTCCACTTCATCCCGCTGAGCAACCCGGGGATCATCTCGATCCCGCTGTCGTTCCTGCTCGGCTACCTGGGCACGGTGCTCGGCAAGGACGAGCCCGACCCGGCCCGTTCCGACGAGCTGGAGGTGCGCTCCATCACCGGGATCGGGGCCGCCTGAGCGAGCCGCTCAGCCGGCCTCGCGGGAGTTGTGCCAGAGGTCGATCCCGGCATCCACGGCGTACCGGTCGATCTCGGCCAGTTCCTCGTCGGCGAACGGTGGACCGTCCACAGCGGACAGGTTCGCCTCGAGCTGGGCGACCGAGCTGGCCCCGATCAGCGCCGAGGTGACCCGCTCGTCCCGCAGCACCCAGGCGATGGCCAACTGGGCCAGTGACTGGCCGCGGCGCTTGGCCACCTCGTTCAGCGCGCGGATCCGGGACAGGTTGTCCTCGGAGAGCATGTCCGTGGACAGCGACGTGTCCCGGCTCGCCCGCGAACCCTCCGGGATGCCGTCGAGGTAGCGGTCGGTGAGCATGCCCTGGGCCAGCGGCGAGAACGCGATGCAGCCGGTGCCGAGCTCGGCCAGCGCGTCCAGCAGCTCCGGCTCGATCCACCGGTTGAGCATCGAGTAGGACGGCTGGTGGATCAGCAGCGGCACGCCGGCGGAGCGGAGCAGCTCAGCGGCCTGGCGGGTGGCGCCCGGGGAGTAGGAGGAGATCCCGGCGTAGAGCGCCCGGCCCGAGTTGACCGCGGTGACCAGCGCGCCGACCGTCTCCTCGAGCGGCGTGTCCGGATCGAACCGGTGCGAGTAGAAGATGTCGACGTAGTCCAGCCCCATCCGGGCCAGCGACTGATCGAGCGAGGCCAGCAGGTACTTGCGCGACCCCCACTCACCGTAGGGTCCGGGCCACATGTCGTACCCCGCCTTGGTGGAGATCACCAACTCGTCCCGGTACGGCCGGAAGTCGTCGGCCATCGCCCGGCCGAAGTTGCGCTCGGCCGAGCCGTACGGCGGTCCGTAGTTGTTCGCCAGGTCGAAGTGGGTCACCCCGAGATCGAACGCCCGGCGCAGAATCGCCCGCCCCGTCTCGTAGGGCCGGTCCTCTCCGAAGTTGTGCCACAGCCCCAACGACACCGCGGGCAGCCGCAAGCCGCTGCGGCCACACCGCCGGTACCGCCCGCGCTCGTAGCGCTCCGAATCAGCAAGGTAGGGCATCGTCTCCCCAATGCTTGTCGCCGGGACCGGTCAGGGGCCATTGTTTCCTACTGTGCGCAACGAGGGAATTGGATCTTGGGCGGCGCGCCGGGCCCGGATGTCCGGGGACCGGGTCGCGGTGGTGCACGAGGGTCGCCAGTGGACCTACCGACAGGTGTGGGAGCGCAGCCGCAAGGTCGGCGAGGTGTTGCGCGGGCGGGGTGTCGGCCCCGGGGACCGGGTGGCCTACCTCGGCGTGAACCACCCGGCGTTTCTGGAGACCATGTTCGGCACCGGCCTCGCCGGAGCGATCTTCGTGCCGCTGAACACGCGGCTGGTACCCGCCGAGCTGGCCTACATCCTGCGCGACTGCGCGGCAAAGGTGCTGGTGTACGGGGCCGAGCGGGCCGGCGCGGTCGAGGCGCTCGACGGGTTGGTCCCCGCGATCGGGCCGGAGGAGTACGAACGGGCGGTCGGCGCGGCGCCCGGGGCGGCGTGGGACGAGGAGGTGAGCGCTTCGGAGGTCGCGCTGATCCTGTACACCTCGGGCACCACCGGGCGTCCGAAGGGCGTCGCGCTCAGCCATGCGAACGTGGCCTGGAACAGCCTCAACGTGCTGATCGACGTGGACCTGTCCGGCGACGAGGTGACCCTGGTGAGCGCATCGATGTTCCATGTGGCGGCGCTGAACCAGACCGTGCTGCCGACCTTCGCCAAGGGTGGCACGGCGGTGCTGATGTCGAAGTTCGACCCGCAGCGGGCGATCGAACTGATCATGCGGCACCGGGTCACCTACATGTTCGGCGTGCCGGCGATGTTCCAGGCGATCGCCGGGTGCCCGGGCTGGGCCGGCGCGGACCTGTCCTCGGTGCGCACCATGATCTGCGGCGGCGCGCCGGTGCCGGAGGCGCTGATCACCGTCTACCAGCGGCGCGGGCTGCGCTTCCTCCAGGGCTACGGGCTGACCGAGACCGGCCCGAGCGCGCTGTTCCTGCGGGCGCACGACGGTGAGCGCAAGATCGGCTCCGCCGGCACCCCGTGCTTCCTGACCGACGTGCGGGTGGTGCGCCCGGACGGGACCGCGGTGGCGCCCGGGGAGCCCGGTGAGGTCGAGGTGCGCGGACCGCACGTGATGACCGGGTACTGGAACCGGCCGGAGGACACGGCCGAGGTGCTCGGCAAGGACGGCTGGCTGCGCACCGGGGACATCGCGGTGCTCGACGAGGACGGCTACGCCTACATTCGCGACCGGATCAAGGACATGATCATCTCCGGTGGGGAGAACATCTACCCGGCGGAGGTCGAGGACGCGCTGTACGGGCATCCCGCGGTGGCCGAGTGCGCGGTGATCGGGGTGGCCGACGAGCGCTGGGGGGAGGTCGGGCGGGCGGTCGTGGTGCTCCGGGCCGGCGCGCGCACGCAGCCGGCCGAACTGCTGGACTTCCTGCACGGCCGGATCGCCAACTTCAAGATCCCGAAGTCGGTGGTGATCGCGGACACGTTGCCCCGCACGGCATCCGGCAAGCTGGCGAAGAACCTGCTGCGGCGCGACTACAGCTGAGTCCGTGCCTAGCGCTCACCGCTCTTCGCCGCGGCACCTCTCGTCGACCCCGGGCATCCAGAAGGAGAGCTCGAGCGTCTTCAGGCTGGCCCAGTAGCCGAGCCTGCGGCTCTGCGCCAACAATGAGACGGACCCGCTGGCAAGGAGCACCGCGACCACCGCGGCGAACCAGCGGCTATGACTGGTGAACACCTCCACCACCGCGACCAGGAACCCCAGCAGCAGTGCCGGCGCCGCGTTGCGCAGCATCAGGCCGGCGGCCCGCAGCCGGAGGACCTCGATGGCCACATCCTTGTCCTGGAGCTGGATCCCGGACAGCAGCAGGAAGGGGTCGGCGGCGACGAACGGCCGGCCCTTCGCCGCCGGCACCCGGCGGACAAACTCCTTGCGCGCCAGCCGTTCGCGCCGCTGCGGCACAATCCGGTTCAGCAACGCGCCAATCGGGTACGCCAGGTACCCCAGCAGGTAGCTCACCAGCACCACGACGATCGCCAGCACCAGGTCCGGCACACCCCGCACCGCCGCCGGCTCCACCGCCCCGGTCCGGACCGCGAGGTAGCCGAACCCCGCCAGGTAGAGCGCACCCGGAATCGTGTACGCGAACAGGTCGAATATCCCCACCACGAACGTCACCAGCCGATCCAAGACGATCACGCCCACCAGCGCCAGCCTCTCGCCCCGCAGCGCCCAGCCGCGCCCGCCGACCCGACACTTGCCCGACCCGCGAGTCGCGCGCTCCGGCTCGCGAGTCGCGCGCCCAGGCAACTGAGTCGCGCGCCCAGGCAACCCAGTCGCGCGCCCACGCAACCCAGTCGCGCGCCCAGGCAACCCAGTCGCGC
>JBJMIG010000099.1:0-179096 GCA_045806965.1 Labedaea sp.
CCGCCCGGCCGTCGTGGGCGAGACCTGAAAACGCTCGGCGGCCCGCCGCAGCGGCCACCCGTCCTGCACCACACACAAGGCCAGGCGCAGCCTGCCAGCCGCAGTAAGCGGTGCGTTAGCGTGAGTCACGAGGGCCTCCGTCAGCTCGGTGCAGATATCGCAATCCACACCGAACCCGGAGGCCCTCCCTCATTCCAAGATCATCCGATCACGTGTCGCCCCGTACCCAACCTCCGTGAGCAGTACATCTAGGCCAGTGCCGCGATTGGACTGTTGAAAGCTACCGGATCGTGGTATGAAATGTTTCATCAGTGCAGTCCCCGGACGCCGACGTCTAGGAGAGACGCATGCGCATCGCCCGCCGAGTCCTGTCCGGTCTCATTCCCTTGTTGCTCGTCGCGACGACCTTGCTGACCGGCACACCGGCCTCGGCCGCGTCGCTGGTCCAGGTGACCGGATTCGGGTACAACCCGACCAACCTCGAGATGCACCTGTATGTGCCGCAACAGGTGGCCCGGCGACCCGCGGTCGTGGTGGCCCTGCACTACTGCACCGGCTCCGGCCCGGTCTTCTTCGCTGGCACGCCGTTCGCCTCCCTGGCCGATCAGTTCGGGTTCATCGTGATCTACCCGTCGGCGACCCGGGACTCGCACTGCTTCGACGTGTCCTCGCCGGAAGCACTCAAGCACGACGGACACAGCGATCCGGCCGGCATCGTGTCGATGGTCCGCTACGTCGAGCGGCGTTTCCACGCCGACTCGGACCGGGTGTTCGCCACCGGCCTGTCGTCCGGCGCGATGATGACCAACGTCCTGCTCGGCGACTACCCGGAGGTGTTCCGCGCCGGCTCGGCGTTCGCCGGTGTGCCGTTCGCCTGTTTCGCGACCACCGATCCGTCCGGTTGGAACAATCAGTGCGCCAACGGACTGATCAGCAAGACTCCCCGCGAGTGGGGCGATCTGGTGCGGGCGGCCGATCCCGGCTTCCGCGGCCAACGGCCACGGATGCAGCTGTGGCACGGCACCGAGGACACGACCCTGCACTACCCCAACTTCGGTGAGGAGATCAAGCAGTGGACCAACGTCGCCGGGTTGAGCCAGACGCCGACGTCCACCGACTCCCCACAGCCGAACTGGACCCGCACCCGCTATGCCGACCGGTTCGGCCGGGTGGCCGTCGAGGCGATCAGCCTGGCCGGGGCCACGCACAACTTGCCGGTGTTCACACCCAACAACCTTGCCGCGTATGCGATTCAGTTCTTCGGGCTGTCCGACGGCGTGCCGCTGTCCCGGCTGGCCGAGCGGACCGGCCGGTACTACGGCAACGCGATCGTGTTGGAGGAGCTTGGCGGCAACGCGCCGTACACCGAGGTGGCGAAGTCCCAGTTCGACATGGTCACCCCGGGCAACGCGATGAAGTGGGAAACCACCGAGCCGTCCCAGGGCGTGTTCAACTTCGGGCCGGCCGACCAGGTCGTCGCCTTCGCCAAGCAGAACCGGGACCGGGTGCGTGGACACACCCTGGTCTGGCACAGCCAGCTCGCACCCTGGGTGAGCACGCTGCCGGCCGATCAGCTGCGTGCCGCGATGGAACGCCACATCACCGCGGAGACGGCACACTACGCCGGCCAGCTCTACGCCTGGGACGTGGTCAACGAGCCGTTCAACGAGGACGGCACCTTCCGGCAGACGCCGTTCTTCAACGCGATGGGGACCGACTACATCGCCGACGCGCTGCGTACCGCCCGGGCGGCCGACCACAAGGCGAAGCTGTACCTCAACGACTTCAACATCGAGGGAATCGGCGCGAAGAGCGACGCGATGTACAACCTGGCGAAGTCGTTGAAGGCGCGGCATGTTCCGCTCGACGGGGTCGGCATCCAGGGACATCTCATCCTGGGCCAGGTGCCGCCGACCATGCGGGCCAACATCGCCCGGTTCGCCGCACTCGGCCTGGACGTGGCGATCACCGAGCTGGACATCCGGATGCAACTCCCGGTGACCGACGCCAAACTCGCTCAGCAGGCCGACGACTACGCCGCGGTGCTGGCCAGTTGCCTCGCCGTGCGCCGTTGTGTCGGCCTGACCCAGTGGGGCATCGGCGACCGCGACTCCTGGATCCCGCCGTTCTTCCCGGGACAGGGTGCGGCACTGCCGTTCGACGAGAGCTACCTGCCCAAGCCCGCCTACGCCGCGATGGCGCGACTTTTCGAGCAGGAGGCCCATCGCTGAGAGTTCTCCGGCTGGTCGTCGTCGTGGCCACCGTGGCGGCCGCCATGCTGTTGCCGAACAACTCCTCGGTCGCCGCGCCAGATCGGAGGGATGCCGCGTGCGGCAACGGATATGTCGGCCTGACCTTCGACGACGGACCGAACCCGAGCACCACCATGCCGTTGCTCGACGCGCTGCGCGCGGGCGGCGCGCGGGCCACCTTCTTCATCTGGGGCCAGCACGCCGCCCAGCACCCGGACCTGCTGCGCGCCGAGCAGGCCGCCGGCATGTGGATCGCCAACCACACCTTCACCCACCCGCACCTGACCCAACTCGGCGAGCCGGCCGCGTACAACGAGATCAACCAGACCCAGCAGACCATCCGGCGGATCACCGGGCGGACCCCGAACCTGTTCCGGCCGCCGTTCGGGGATACCAACGCCCAGGTGCGCGGCGACGCGTCCAGGCTCGGGCTGACCGAGGTGCTGTGGACCGTGGACAGCCGCGACTGGGCCGGCGCCAGCACCGCACAGATCGTCCAGGCCGCGGCCACGTTGCGGGCGGGCGGAATCATCCTCATGCACGACGCCGGTTTCCAGGCCACGGTCGCGGCCGTCCCGCAGATCCTGCGCGGGCTGTCCGACCGCGGCCTGTGCCCCGGACGGATCGTCTTCACACCGGTCGACATCTCCGGAGCGGGACAGACTTTCCACGCCATCGCCGTCGCACCCTGAGCACGGGAACCAGTTGCCTGAGCGCGGAACTCAGTTGCCCGAGCGCGAGACTCGCGAGTTCACCCGATCGTGGCACCGGCGGTGGATCACCCGGTTTGGGTGACGACCGCCGCGTCCGGCTCCGGCAGATTGGGCACCGGACCCGGGAAGCCACACCCATCCCAAGGCCCGGGTCCATCGCCGGTACCGAGTGGGATCGGATTGGTAGCAAAGAACGCCGTGGATTCGGGGCCACGGCGACACCGGTGGTGCCGGGCGGAACGGCGACCGTTTCGCCCGGTACCGCAGGTATGTCGACGTGCGGGCGGGCGAGTCTTCGGCGTAGGGTCCGGTGAGTTCTCGGCACGGGAGAAGTCACAACGGCCATGACGACGCACACGCTGGAAACCGCCGGGGTCGACCTCGTCTACGACGTGCACGGCTCACTGCCCACAGCAGACGGACGGCCCCCGCTGTTCATGATCGGCCAGCCCATGCAAGCCAGCGGCTTCAGCACGCTGGCCTCGTACTTCCCCGACCGCACCGTGATCACCTACGATCCGCGCGGCCTCGGCCGCAGCACTCGCAAAGACGGCCGGGTCGACAACGAGCCAACGGTCCAGGCCGGCGACGTGCACACCATCATCGAGGCGCTCGGCGCCGGCCCGGTCGAGATGTTCGCCAGCAGCGGCGGTGCGGTCACCGCCCTCGCGCTCGTGGCGGCCCACCCGAACGACGTGACCACCCTGGTGGCACACGAGCCGCCGCTGATCCCGGTGCTCCCCGACGCCGCGGCCGCCGAGCGCGCCTTCGCCGGCGTCCGGGACGCCTACCAGGCCAAGGGCGCCGGCGCCGGCATGGCCGCCTTCATCGCGATGACGTCCTGGCAAGGCGAATACTCCGACGACTACTTCGCCCAGCCCTCGGCGGATCCCGCCCAGTTCGGAATGCCGACCGAGGACGACGGCTCCCGAGACGACCCGCTGCTCTCCGACCGGTCCTCGGCCGTCAGCGGCTACCACCCCGAGGTCGACGCGCTCACCGCGGCGCCGACGCGGATCGTGATCGCCGTTGGCGAGGAGTCCCGAGGCACCTTCACCGCACGGACCTCGCTGGCCACCGCCGAACTGCTCGGTCAGGAAGCGACCGTGTTCCCCAGCCACCACGGCGGTTTCCTCGGCGGCGAGTTCGGCTACGCCGGCCAACCAGAGGCCTTCGCCCGCACGCTTCGCGACGTGCTCGACGCGACCTGACCGCAGCCACGGTCTTCGGCCACGCCCGTGGACCGGGGCCCGTCGCTAGGCCGCATTGGCCGGTGCGTAGGAGAGGGTGACCAGGCCGGACTTGAGGATGTGCGTGTCCAGCAGCCGCAGGCGTTGGTTGACGCCGTCCGCCCAGATCATGTCGTCCGTGCTGCCGGCGCCGGCCAGGTGCGGGTGCACCCAGAGGAACAGCTCGTCGAGCAGGCCGTTGGCGAGCAGGGCGCGGGCCACCGAACCGTAACCGTGCATCAGGATGTCGCCGGGCTGCTCCCGGAGCTTGGCCACCTCGCCGACCAGGTCGGAACCGAGCACCGTGGTGTTGTTCCACTCGGCGGTCTTCAGGGTGGTGGACGCGACGTACTTGCGCATGCCGTTGATCCGGTCGGCCAACTCGCCGTCGCGGGTCGGCCAGGCGCCCGCGTAGACGTCGTAGGTCGCGCGTCCCATCAGGAGCGAATCGCTGTGCTGAAGTTGTTCCATGGCAATGGCGTCGGTCTCGTCGTCGATGAAGTCGAAGTGCCACTTGTCCATGTGGTTGATGACGCCGTCGAGACTCACGAATGTCGAACTGATGACGCGGCCCATGATGATCTCCTTATCGTGCGCTGGGCTGGATGTTCGGGTTGAGGTGGAACACGTTGTGCGGGTCGTAGGCGTCCTTGAGCGCGACCAGCCGGGCGAGCTTCTCCGGCCGGTAGGCGCGGCGGATGCCCTCCTCGCCCTCGTCGGAGAGCGAGTTGACGTAGACGCCGTTGGCGAAGGGCGCCATCGCGGCCGCGCTGCGCCGGGCGGCGGCCATCCTGGCCTCGTCGTCGGCCGGCTCCGTCCAGCTTGTGCCGGTGCCGAACTCGAAGAGCGTTCCCCGGTGCGAGAACGCGGCGTCCTCGTCGGGCACCTCGGCGATCGCGCCGCCGTGGGCCTGTAGGCCGACGTTGGGCCGGAAGCCGCCGTCGGACCCGCCGCCGTGCACGAACGCCTCGATCGCCGCGTCCGGGAACTCAGTGAGGTAGTGGCCCTTGGAGTAGCGGCGCAGCGAGTGCCGCTCGACGGTGTCCTCGCGGCGTTGCAGGTCCACATAGGACATCTCGGTGACGCTGCTGGCGGTGGGTCGGCCAAGCGCCCGGAACTGGCGCACGAGTCGGCCGGCGCGCGCCGGGTCGCCGACCCAGACGAAGCCGAGGACGGCTTGTTCGTCCCGGCCGATTCCGGCGGTGAACGTGGCCGCACGCGGTGCGTCGGCGTTGAGGTCGCGCCACGCCCGCAGCGCCGGAACGGCCTTGTCCAGCGAGAAGGTGTACTCGGCGACGAGTGTGCGGGTACCGATCGGATGCAGCCGGAACTCGAACTCGGTGACGATGCCGAAGTTTCCGCCACCGCCGCGCAGTCCCCAGAACAGGTCCGGGCGCTCGGTCCGGCTGGCCCGCACCACGTCTCCGTCGGCGGTGACCATCGTGTAGGACACCACGTTGTCGCAGGCGAGGCCGTACCGGCGGGCCAGCCAGCCCATGCCGCCGCCGAGCGTGAGGCCGCCGACGCCGGTGTGCGAGACGTTGCCGGCGGTGGTGGCCAGGCCGTGTCGCTGGGCGGCCAGGTCCAGCGCGCCGAGCAGGGCGCCACCCTGTACCCGGGCACGCCGGCCGGCGGGGTCGACGTGTACGCCGCCCATCGGGGTCAGGTCGATCATGAGGCCGTCCTGCGGGACGGCGAAGCCCATGCCGCTGTGCCCGCCGCAGCGCACCCCGATTTCCAGGTCGAGCTCGCGGGCGGTGCGCACGGCGGTCACCACGTCAGCCACGCTGGCCGCGCGGACGATCATGCGGGGCCGGCGGTCGATCATGCCGTTCCACACGGTCCGCGAGTCGTCGTACCCGGCGTCGCCGGGAAGCAGTAGCCGGCCGTCCAGCCGCCGGTCGATGCCGTTGCCGGCCTTGGTCGCCGTGCTGGTCGCTGTCTTGGTCGCCGTTGTCATGGCATGAGCGTGACAGGGAATCGGTACTCGCGATAAGGTCCGATTCGATGGCAGAACCCAGGTCCAATTCGCGCGTCGCCGGCCTCCTGATCGATCTTCAGCGGGACGGTGGCAGCGCGCTGCACCGGCAGATCGAGGTCTCGATCCGGGACGCCATCCGGTCCGGCCGGCTGCGCGTCGGCACCTCGCTGCCGCCGACCAGGACGCTCGCCAACGATCTCGGGGTGTCCCGGGGCGTGGTGGTGGAGGCCTACCAGCAACTGGTCGCGGAGGGGTACCTGACCAGCCGATCCGGTGGCTACACCGAGGTCGCGATCGGGCCGGAGCCGGCCGCGCCGGCCGCACCGGCCACCCCGGTGCGGACGCCGTTGGTCGACTTCGGCTACGGCCGATCCGATGTGTCTCACTTCCCCAGAGCCCTGTGGCTGCGCTCGACCCGCACGGTGCTGACCGAGGCCCCCAACGAGCGGTTTTTGTACCTTAGCGGGCGCGGCACGCCCGAACTGCGCGAGGCGCTCGCCGACTACCTCAACCGGGTGCGCGGCGCCGCCGTGGACCCGGACCACGTGGTGATCGTCAACGGGTACGCACAGGGCATCGCGCTCATCATCGCGGTGCTGGCCCGGTCGGGGGCTCGGCGACTGGCGATCGAGGACCCCTCGGCCGACGACGACGCCCGGCCGGTGGCGCTGGCCGCCGGGCTGTCCGTCGTCGGAGTTCCCGTTGGCGAGGACGGAATCCGGGTCGACGCGCTGGAGCGCACCGACGCCGATGCCATCGTGCTGACCCCGTCACACCAGTGGCCGACCGGAGGTGTGCTGCCCGCCGAGTCCCGGATGGCGGTGCTGCGCTGGGCCGCCCGGCGCGGGGCGGTGGTGATCGAGGACGACTACGACGCCGAGTACCGCTACGACCGCGCGCCGATCGGAGCCATCCAGGGCTTGGCGCCGGACTCCGTGGTGTACGCGGGCTCGACCAGCAAGACCCTCGCGCCCGGCCTGCGGCTGGGATGGCTGGTGGTCCCCCGGGATCTGGTGGACGCGGTGGCCGCCGCCAAGATCGCCGCCGACCGCGGCTCGCCCGCGTTGGACCAACTCGTGTTCGCCGACTTCCTGACCCGCGGGGAGTTCGACCGGCACCTGCGCCGCATGCGTCCGATCTACCGTCGCCGCCGCGACGTGCTGCTCACCGCCTTGCGCGAGCGGGCGCCGTCGTTGCGGCCGGCGGGCGTCGCCGCCGGCCTGCACCTGGTCGCCTGGCTCCCGCCGGACCGGGACGAGGCCGCCGTCGTCGCGGCGGCCGCCCGGCGCGGGGTGGCCGTGCACGGCGTCACGCCGTACCGCCTGTCCAGCACCGGCCCCGGCGGCCTCATCTTCGGCTACTCCTCGCTGAGTGAGCGATCCATTGTGGACGGTGTCACCCTGATCGCCGAGGTGCTCAACGAATGACCACACCCGCGAGTCTCGCGTTCAGGCAACTGAGTTGCGCGCTCAGGCAACCAGCGAGCGCTCGACCCAGTTGGCCTGGTTGTCCGCGGCCGGTCATCTGCTGAAGCCGGCCGTCAATCCGCTGAGGATGTGGCGGCGGCCCACCACGTAGAGGGCCAGGATGGGCAGCGTGGTCAGCACGACCGCGGCGAGGACGGCGGGGACGTTCACGCTGTACTGGCCCTGGAAAGTCCACAGGGCCAGCGGGAGCGTCCGCCTGCTCGGGCTCTGGGTGAGGATCAGCGGCAGCAGAAACCCATTCCAGATGGACAGTGCGTTGTAAATGGTCACGGTCACCACGGCCGGCCGGGTCAGCGGCAGCGCGAGGCGCCACAGCATTCCCGGTTCGCTGACGCCGTCCAGGCGCATCGACTCGAATAGTTCCTTGGGCACGTCGCGAATGAAGTTGGACAGCACCAGCACCGACAGTGGGATGGCGAAGGCGATCGACGGCAGGATGATCGCGAGCAGGCTGTCGTAGAGGTGCAGCCTGATGATGATCAGGTACACCGGGATGATGGTGGCCTGCAACGGGATGGCCAGGCCCATCAGGAACAGGGAGTGCACCGATCGCAGGAAGGCGCCTCGCCCGCCGCGCACGATGGCGTACGCGGCCATGAAGGACACGGCGACCGCGGTGACGACGGCGCCGAGGGTGACCCCCAGGCTGTTGAGGAAGTACTGGAGGAAATCCGACTTGATGACCAGCCGGTAGTTGGCCAGGGTCGGACTGTCCGGCGGCACCAGCGGGTTGCTGGCGTAGTAGCCGCTCTGTGCCTTGAAGCTGGTGATGACGATCCAGTAGATCGGGACGATGATCACCGCGAGCCACAGCCATCCGGCCAGACCACCGAGCCAGTTGCGGCGCACCCTGCCCGGGTGAGCGCCGCGTGGTCGGGTGGCGTGCACGGCGTGCAGCTCCCGTTGGGGGGTCAGGGTCGTCGCCATGTCAGGCCGCTCCCTCCAGCTGGCTGGCACCGGCGTCGCGGCCGCCCAGCCGGCGCAGCAGCAACGCCAGAACCAGGCCGACGAGGACGAGGATGACGGCGATCGCGCTGGCCGGGCCCATCAGGTTGGCCTGGAATCCGCGCTTGTACATGTCCACGGCGAGCACGCGGGTGGCGTCGCCCGGACCGCCCGCGGTCAGCACGAAGATGAGATCGAAGAAGGTCAGCGACCCAACGACCATCAGCGTCGAGGAGGTGATGATGGTGTACTTCAGTTGCGGCAGCGTGATGCTGAAGAATTGGCGGGCCCACCCGGCGCCGTCGAGCTCCGCCGCCTCGTACATCGAGCGCGGAATCTGGCGTACGCCGCCCTGGTAGATCAGCGAATGGAACGGGATGAACTGCCAGGACACCACGAAGACGACCACGCCGAGGGCGAGGCCGGGCCGGCCAAGCCAGTCCTGGCTGAGCAGGTCGATCTTCAACCCGGCGCCGAGCCCGAAGTTGGGGTCCAGCAGGGCCTTGTAGGTGATGGCGATCGCCGCGGAGCTGAGCAGCAGCGGAATGAAGTACAGCACGGACAGGATCGCCCGGTAACGCTGGTGGCCGGCCAGGAACACGCCGAGCAGCAGGCTGATCGGGGTCTGCACGACCCAGGACAAGGCGATCACCAGGAAGGTCACCCAGAGCGCGTGCGGCAGGCCGGGGTCGGTGAGCACCGTGCGCCAGCTGGCCATCCCGGCCAGGTGGATGGCGCCGAGCCCGTCCCAGGAGGTGAAGCTCAGCAGGAGCACTCCGACCAGCGGGATCACTCCGAAGCCGATGAAGAACACCAGCGCTGGGACGGCCAGCCAGCCGAGCGAGCCGCGTCGCGAAGAGGTCGCGACGCCGCTCATGACCCGGTACCCAATGATTCGCTCGCCAGCTCGCTCACGGCATCAACTCGCAAGCTCGCTGCTGCCACTCAGACACCGTGCCCATGATTCGCTCGCCAGCTCGCTCATGAGATCAACTCGCAAGCTCGCTCATTGGCCGATGACGGCGTTCATGTTGTCGACGAACTGCTGCGGGCCGATCGTCAGCTGGAACAGCTTGGCGATGTTGTCCAGCAACGCCTCCGCCGCGGTAGGGCTCAGCGCCTGGTCCCAGGACTGCCCGAAGGTCTTGGCCTTGCTGGCCGTGTCGTAGACGAACTTCAGGAAGGCGGCATCCTTGGAGGAGGCCAACTTGCTGTCGGTGCCCTGGATGGCCGGCACCCCGCCGGTGCCGACCCACTGCGTGACCTCGTCGTCGGTGAGCACACCGGTGCTGAAGAACTGCTTGGCGATCTTCTTCTCGTCGGCGCTCGCCTTCGACGAGATCGACAAGTACTGCGCGGGGTTGCCCACGGTATTGCTCGGATCTCCCTTGCCGCCTTCGACCGGCGGGAAGTTCAGGTAACCGAGGCTGCCGCCGGAGACGAAGTCGCCGCCGTCGTTCTGCTGGATGCCGTACGACCAGGTGCCGTGCAGCATCATCGCGGCCTTGCCGGTGTACAGCAGGGCCTGGTCGGCATTGGAGTCGGCGGTGATCGAGGAGAACCCCTTGATGAACCCGTTGGCCTTGACGAGGTCCTGCACCTTGGTGAGCGCGGTGCTGGCGGCCGGGTTGGACCAGGCGTTCTTCTCACCCTCGAAGACGGCTTGGAACACCTCGGGGCCGCCGATGCGGTCGAAGAGGAACTCCAGCCACATCATGTTGGTCCAGCGCGACTGCCCGCCGAGGGATAACGGCGCGATGCCCTTGGCGTTGAACTTCGACACCAGGGCCATGAGGTCACCCCAGGACTGGGGCGGCTGCGCGCCAGCTGACTCGAAGATCTTCTTGTTGTAGAACAGGACGATCGGCTGCACCGTCTCGCACGGCATCGCGTAGATCTTGCCGTCCACCGTCGCGGCCGCGAACGAGGTCGCGAGCAGTCGATTCTTGATCGCGGGGTTCTCCGCGAACCATGACGTGAGGTCGTCGACCTGGCCCGCCTTCGCGTAGCTGCGCAGCGTCCCACCGCCCCAACCCCAGATGAGGGTTGGCGCCTGACCGGCGCCGATCGCTGTCTTGATCTTCGTTTTGAACGCGTCGTTCTGGAAACCGGTCGCCGTGATCTGGCCGTTGGGGTTGGCCGCGTTGAAACGCTTCACGGCGTCCACCCGGATGCCCTCCTGGGGCTGACCGGTCAGGTACCAGTAGCTGGCTTTGGCACCCGCGGCGCCGCTGGTTCCGCTGCCGCCTGGACCCGATGTCCCGCAGGCCGCGAGCGCGGCGCCGGCTGGCAGGCCCATGGCGAGACCGAGGAAGGTACGTCGGGACGTGGTGATGGATCCCATGTTGCTCACCGGATCTCTCTCGAAACTTCCGAAGCATGTACCGGAGCGATTGAATTTAGTTCTCTGCTAATGCTGGCGTCAAGGTGCCTATATCCAGGTCAAACAGAAACGACCAAGCGCTAAAAGCTTTCGAAAAGTTCCGACATGATAACGCCGAAACCGGACTGGTCAAGTGCGCTGGAGGGTCGGTGTGGGCGGACCGGGGTCTGCTTCGGGTGACTGGGGGAAGGCCGAGCTTGGCGAGAAGGTCGGGCCCGCCGGCGAGGATGACAATGCGCCGATGCCGGTGTTGGTCACGGTGAGTATGCCGAGGCCGAACGCGCGCGAGGTTCCGGCACCGTCGCGGCGGTAGGCGGCCGCGGCGGGCCGTCCGTTGACGGCCGACCCGGCCGGGCGACTGACGCCGCCGGGCGCGGCACCCCCGCACTCGCTGTTGCATGAAGTTTGCTCTTGTGCCAACAATACTGAACCGGTTAATTGACATTCGATCAGCTTAGGTCTGAACTCTGTCCATGCAGGTAGATAGAAGTTCGGTACCGCTCGACGGCACCGCAGCTCCCACCGCACGGTCGACTGCGAAAATAACCTCTAGCTACTTGAGCGGTTCACCTTTCGTCTTGACAGCACCACACACCGGCTGCTTTTCTGTTTGATAGTGGTCTGCTCTGTTGAGTTCTGATCGCTGGAGATCACCGAGGAGCGGGCTTCCGCCACGGGAGGATCAGTGCGTTTCCTGCGCGCGCGTGCAACGACGTCGCCGCGATGGCGTCCCTCGATCATCCGTTTGGCCGCAACGCTGGTTCACCTGCGCTTCGACTGATCAGTCACGCCCGTCCCGAGGAGTCTACATGCGACACTTGACCGTGCTGCTGGTCGCTGGGTTGGTCGCCACCGGTGCCTCCGCCATCGCCGCGCCGTCGCCGGCGCTGGCCTGGAACAACGGACTGGCCCGGACGCCGCCGATGGGGTGGAACCAGTGGAACGCGTTCGGCTGCAACGTGACCGACGCGCTCGTCAGGGCTACCGCCGACCGGTTCGTCTCCGCCGGGCTGCGCGACGCCGGCTACACCTACGTCAACATCGACGACTGTTGGTCGACCAGAAACCGTGACGCCGCGGGCAACCTGGTGCCCGACCCGGTCAAGTTCCCCAACGGCATCAGAGCGGTGGCCGACTACGTCCATGCCAGGGGGCTCAAACTCGGCATCTACTCCAGTGCCGGCACCCTGACCTGTGCCGGCTTCCCGGCCAGCCTGAACCGCGAGCAGCAGGACGCGAACCTGTGGGCGTCGTGGGGTATCGACTACCTCAAGTACGACAACTGCAACAACCAGGGCGTCGACGCGCAGACCCGCTACCAGCGGATGCACGACGCGATCGTGGCCACCGGCCGGCCCATGGTCTACAGCATCACCGAGTGGGGCAGCAGCACGCCCCGGGTGTGGACATGGGGTACGCCGATCGGAAACCTGTGGCGTACCACCGGGGACATCGGCGACTCGTTCGGTTCGATGCTGTCGATCTACCGGGCCAACGTGGCGCTCGCACAGTTCGCCAGTCCCGGCGCGTGGAACGACCCGGACATGCTGGAGATCGGCAATGGCGGCATGACCGACACGGAGTACCGCACCCACTTCACGCTCTGGTCGATGATGGCCGCGCCGCTCGTCATCGGCACCGACCTGCGCACCGCGAGCACGGCGACCCTGAACATCCTCGGCAACCGCGACGTGGTCGCGGTCGACCAGGACAGCCGTGGCGTCCAGGGCCGCGAGGTGCGCTCGTCCGGTGGCCTGCACGTGCTGTCGAAACCGTTGGCGAACAACGATGTGGCGGTCGCGCTGTTCAACGAGAACGCCTCGGCCGCGACCATCACCACCAACCCGGGCGAGGCCGGCCTGCCCAGCGCGTCGTCCTACCGGTTGTTGGACCTGTGGTCCAAGGCGGTCACCACGACCGGCGGCACGATCAGCGCCTCGGTTCCCGCACATGGCACGGTGGTGTACCGGGTGACCCCGGTAGGCGTGCAGACCGGGCCACCCTCCGGTACCTCGTTCGTCAGCGACCTGCCGTGGCAGGCCACGACCAACGGCTGGGGACCGGCGGAACGCGACCGCTCCAACGGTGAGCAGGGCCCGACCGACGGACTCCCGCTGCGCATCGCGACCACCAGCTACGCCAAGGGGGTCGGCGCGCACGCGGTCAGCACCATCGACGTGCTCCTCGGCGGTCGCTGCGCCAACTTCAGCGCCGACGTCGGGGTGGACGCCGAGGCCGGCACCAATGGCAGCGTGACGTTCTCGGTGCTCGGCGACGGGACCACGCTCGCCACCAGCGCGGTCCTGCGCGGCGGCCAGGCGGCGCAACACCTCTCGGTCAACACCGCCGGGCGCACCACGCTGCGCCTCGCCGTCGCCAACGGCGGCGACAACATCAACTTCGATCATGCCGACTGGGCCAACGCGACGGTAACTTGCTCCTAGGCACCAGGATCGCCAACCCACCGCGGTGTGCGACCCGGCTGATTGTGAGGTCCCGCAATGCGTACACAGTCGCGTCGCGCGCTCGCCGCGGTGGCGTTGGCCGCCGTCGCGGTCATCGTGCCGCCGAGGGTCCAACCGGCGCCGGCCGACCGGGCCGGGCCGCCGGTCGCGCACACCGTCGGGGTCGATCACTACTCGGTCATGGTGGACGGCCGGCGGATCTACCTGTGGTCGGGGGAGTTCCACTACTGGCGGCTGCCCAGCCCCGACCTTTGGCGCGACGTGCTGCAGAAGCTGAAGGCGGCCGGCTTCAACGCGACGTCGATCTACTTCGACTGGGCCTACCACTCCCCCGCCCCGGGCGTGTACGACTTCAGTGGGATTCGTGACGTCGACCAGGTGCTGCGGATCGCGGAGGAGGTCGGGCTGTATGTGATCGCCCGACCAGGGCCCTACATCAACGCCGAGACCGACTCCGGCGGCTTTCCCGGCTGGCTGCAGACGCAGCAGGGGCGGGCCAGGTCAAGCGCACCGGACTACACCGCCGCGTACCGGGAGTGGTTGCGGCACATAGATCCCATCATCGCCAGGCACCAGCTGACCAACGGCACCGGCAACGTGCTGTTGTACCAGGCGGAGAACGAGTACGGCAGCAACGGTGACGCGACCTACATGACGCAGTTGCAGGAGCAGGTCCGCGCGGACGGGATCAGCGTGCCGATCATGCACAACTACTGCTGCGGTGCCTCGACGTGGGCGACCGGGCCCGGTGCGGTGCAGGTGCCGACGCGGGACAGCTACCCACAGGGGTTCAACTGCTCCAACCCCACGCAGTGGCGGGGTGTGGACACGCTGACCCGGCTGCGCGACGACGTTGCGGTATTCACCGCCGAGTACCAGGGCGGCGCGTTCGACCCGTGGGGCGGGCCGGGCTACGAGAAGTGCCGGCAGCTCATCGGTCCGGACTTCGAGAAGGTGTTCTACAAGAACAACGTCGCCAGCGGCGCCACGGCGCAGAACTTCTACATGACCTACGGCGGAACGTCGTGGGGCTGGCTCGCCGACCCCAACCAGGTCTACTCCTCCTACGACTACGGTGCGGCGATCACCGAGACCCGGCAGCTCACTCCCAAGTACGACGAGCTCAAGCGGCAGGGCTACTTCGTGTCGTCGGTAGCGCCGCTGACCAAGACCGACCCGGCGGGGACGGCCCCGGCGACCGATCCGGCGGTGCTGGCCACCACCCGGGTGAACCCGGACGACAACACGCACTTCTACGTGCTGCGGCACCGGGACTCGACGTCCACCGCCAGCAACGACACGCACCTCACGATCGACCTCGGGGCGGACGGCACGTTCAGCTACGACGACACCGATCCGGCGCTCACCTACACCGGCGCCGGCTGGCAGCACGCCAGCGGCCAGCCCTGGACCGCGGGCGACTACCGCGACACCGAGTCGTTCAGCGCGGCGGCCGGAGACAGCGTCACGGCGACGTTCACCGGCCCGTCGGTACGCTGGGTGTCCTCGCTGGACGGCAACCACGGCATCGCCGACGTCTTCCTCGACGGCACCAAGGTGTCCACTGTGGACACCTACTCGGCGACCAAGCAGTTCCAACAGGTGCTCTACGCCGCGGACAACCTGCGCGCCGGTGAGCACACGCTGACCATCGCCGCGACCGGCACCCGCAATCCCGCCGCGGCCGGCACGTTCGTGGTGGTCGACGCGATCGACACGCCGGACGGGACCGCCGAGGTCTATCCCAACGTGCCGCAGGAACCCGGTACCGCGATCACCTTGGCCGGGCGGGACTCGAAGACGCTGGTGGCCGGCTACCGAATGGGCTCGCAGCAGCTGCGGTACTCCACCTCCGAGATCATGACCCACGCCCGCATCGGATCCCGTGACGTCGCGCTGCTCTACGGCCGGGCGGGACAGGCCGGCGAGACCGTGCTGCGCTACCCCGACGCTCCGCAGGTGACGGTCCTGTCCGGTGCCGTCGACAGCACGTGGGATGCCGGCCGGGGCGACCTGCGGCTGAACTATGTCCATGACGGCGTCGCCGAAGTGTTGGTCACGCCACGAAACGGGGTGCCACTGCTGCTCCTGCTCGCCAGCGACGATGCGGCCGCGCGGTTCTGGCGGGTGGACACTCCTGGCGGACCGGTCCTGGTGCAGGGACCGGAACTGGTGCGCACGGTTCGCACCGGCCCGGGTCCGTTGGCGATCACCGGCGACCTGGCGGCCGACACCGCGTTGCGGGTGTGGGCGCCACCGGGTGGAGGACGATTCGTGACGTGGAACGGCCGGCCGGTGCGCGTACGGTCTACTGAGGACGGATCGCTGCACTCCGTCGACCCGCTGCCCGGGCCACGGCCGGTCAGCCTGCCGGCGTTGACCGACTGGCGGTTCACCCCGGCGACGCCGGAAGACGATCCGGGCTTCGACGACGGCCGCTGGGCACTGGCCGACAAGACGACCACGAACAACCCGACCAAGCCGGCCGCACCGCCGGTGCTCTACGCCGACGAGTACGGGTTCCACCACGGCGATGTCTGGTATCGCGGGCGGTTCACCGCTGCCGGATCCGAGACCGGGGTGGCCATCTCGGCGATCACCGGCCGGGCCGGCGGCTACAGTGCCTGGCTCAACGGCACGTTCCTCGGCAGCTCGGGTGATCCCACACACCGCTTCGCCTTCCCGGCCGGCAGCCTCCGGCCGGGCACCGAGAACATGCTCGCCGTGCTGGTCGAGAACATGGGCCACAACGAGGATTTCAACGCCGACGACTCGCACAAGCAGCCGCGTGGCCTGACCGCCGCGACGATCGTGGGCTCGGCCGCCCGCCTCGGATGGCGAATCCAGGGCTCCCTCGGCGGCGAGCGGCTCGTCGATCCGGTTCGCGGTCCACTCAACACCGGCGGCCAGTTCGGCGAGCGCAGCGGCTACCACCTGCCCGGCTTCCCGGACCGGTCCTGGCAGCCGCTCACCTTGCCGCACCAGGACACCACGCCGGGAACATCCTGGTACCGCACCACGTTCGACCTGCGCCTGCCGGCCGGCCAAGACGTGCCGATCGGCCTACGGTTCACCGACGACCCGGCCCGGCACTACCGGGCGCTGATCTTCCTCAACGGCTGGCAGATCGGCCGCTACCTCAACGACGTCGGTCCGCAGCGGTCCTTCCCGCTGCCCGCGGGCCTGCTGCGCACCGACGGCCGCAACACGCTGGCCATCGCCGTGTGGAACACCGACACCAGCACCGGCGGGCTCGGTCAGGTCAGCCTCGAGCAGTACGCCAACCACACCACCCAACTGCGCGTGTCTGATGTAGACAGTCCGGCCTACCGCCCGGCACCGTTCGCGGTGCCGCCGTCCGCGGCGCGGCTGACCCTGCGCGCCCCGGACGTCATCGAACGCGGCGCCACCGCCACCGTCCGGGCGACCTTCACCGCGGCCCGGCCGGCTATCCGGGGGGTCGACGTGCGGCTGACCGCACCGGCCGGTTGGGCGGTGACTCCCGCCAGCCCTACCAACGCCGACCGGATCGCCCCCGGCGCCGACTTCGGCGTGGCGTGGCAGGTCACCGCGCCCACCGGGGAGCAGCCGAGCGCCGCGGTGTTCAGCGCGACCGCGACCTACCGCGTGCGCGGCCGGCCGGACCAGGCCGCCGCCACCACCGCCAGCGGCCTGCCGACCCCGCCGCCCACCGGGGTGAACTGGGTCAGCGACCTGCCCTTCACGGCCACCAACGGCTGGGGACCGGTGGAGCGCAACACCTCCAACGGCGAGGCGTTGCCCGGCGACGGGCGACCGATCACCCTGAACGGCACGACCTACCCCAAGGGTCTCGGAGTCCACTCGCCCGGCGCGGTGACCCTGAACCTGGCCGGCAACTGCACGCGGCTCACCGCGACGGTCGGCGTGGACGACGAGGCCGCCGCGGCCGGTTCGGTGCGGTTCGCTGTCGTGGCCGACGGCACAGCGATCGCGCAAACGCCCACACTGACCGGAAATTCGCCGTCAGTGCCGCTGGACGTCGGTCTCGCGGGCGTCCGGCAGCTGGACCTGGTCATCGACGACGCCGGCGACGGCAACGGCAGCGACCACGCCGACTGGGCCGAAGCGCGACTCACCTGCGCCGGCTAGTTCCATGCTGCCGACCAGGGCTGGCCGGATCTCAACGTGGTGCACATCGCCTTGCCGGTGCGCGCTCAAGGTGTCTGTCCGAACACGACGCCGCCGTCGGCGTGCCGACCTCTCGGCGACGGAGGGACGGGATGTTCGGGCACGGCTGGCACCTGGGCGAGTCCAACGGCGTTGTCCTGGCGTTGTTCGGAGTCGGCCGGTGTCCGGTCGGCGGCGGCCATGAGCTGGGTACGGGGCCGGCCGGGACGGTTGGCCCAGACGTCACGCAGGACGACCTGGATGATCGCGGCGGCCGGGATGGCCAGGAGGGCGCCGAGGATGCCGGCCAGCTCGGCGGCCACCAGGATCGCCACGAGTACGGTCAGCGGGTTGAGTTTGACGGTGCGGGAGAACACCACCGGTTGCAGCAGGTGGTTCTCCAGTTGTTGGTACAGCACGAAGAACACGAGCACGACGATGCCCGCGGTCGTCGAGTGGATGAACCCGGCGAGCCCGGCCACCACGGCGCCAAGGGTCGCTCCGATCAGCGGGATCAGGTCGGCGATGGCGACGAAGAGGGCGATCAGTCCCGCGAACGGGACTCCCATGATCGCCAGCACGGCAAAGGTCAGCCCGCCGCAGATCACGCTGATGATCAGGTTGCCGGTGAGGTATCCGGTCACGGTCTTCGCGCACTCGCGTCCGACCCGGCGCAGGCGTCGGGCCCGGTCCGGCGGGAACAACCCAAGCGTTCCTTCGATGACCTTCGGGCCCTCGAGCACGGCGAGGTAGGTCAACACGAAGATGGCGATCACCGCGATGATCCCGTTGGCCAAGCCGCACAGCAGGTTCAACGCCGGGGTACCCAGGCTGCTGGCCCACTGCCCGATTCGGTCCTGGTTGTCCCGCACGAACCCCACCGCGTTGATTCGCTCCAGCAGGCCGCCGACCGGGCCCTGGCCGGCCCGGGCCTGGTCGACCAGGCCCGGAAGCTGGCCGGCGACCTGGGTGCCCTCCCGGGCCAACGGCACCGCGAACGCGGCCAGCAGGCCACCAAGGGCCAGCACCACAACGAGGAACACCAGCAGCGTGGCCACCGACCGGCGGCACCACGGCAGGCGGCCCTGCAGCCAGTTCACCGCCGGGTACAGCGCCGTGGCGAAGAACAGGGCGATGACCATCCACACGAGCACCCGGTCCACCCGCAGTACCAACGCCACGGCCACCACCGTGGCCAGCACCAGCCCGATCCCGATCAGCATGATCCGGGTCGCGGACCGGTCCCGCCGCTCGTCATCCATGACCCAGAGATAGCCACCCCGGCCCGGGTGAAACCCGCCTTCAGCCGATGGATGCCACCACCCCACCGGTTGCCAGGCCCGCGGGGTGGATCGCGGTTGGCGGGTGAGGGTACAGCCTGTTCAGGACTGGCGGCGGAACACGATGCGCAACCAGCGGCGCACCGAGTCGCGCAGGTCCATGCCGCCGTCGCCACCCTGTCCGGTCGGGACCGACTCGTCGGGGCCTTCGGGGGCCGGTTCATCGGCGACGGTGGGACGGGCGTGCTCCTCGGCAAAGTCCGGTTCGGCCTGCTCATCACGGCGGCTCCTGGCCATGGCGTCCTCCCTGGGTTGTCGCTGGCTGCCTCCGGATACCCGTCGCGAACCGGGCCAAGCGCCCGGCAGGGTCAACGATTGGGCGCGCTGTGCGGGTGCTCGTCCATCTCCCGGTCCACCCGTTCCAGCGTCTCTAAGTCGGCCTTCTCCACCGCCATGATGTTGCTGCGGGCACCCTCGTGCGCCCGCAGTAACTCGTCCAGTTTGACCAGCGTCGCGCGGGACTCCTGGTTGGCGGTGTGCTGGATGACGAAGACCATCACCAGGGTGACCAACGCGGCGCCCGTGTGCAGCCACCGGTGCCATTGCTCGGAGAACCCCAACATGACGCCCGCCGCCAGCCAGGCGACCACGACCACCACGACAAGCACCGACGCCCAGCCCGAGCCCGCCCACGACGTGGCGCCCTGGGCCCAGCGACTGATCATTTCACGCGTACTCTTCGAAGCCGGCCCAGATCCGGTCGGCATGGCACATCCCCTTCTGATCGTGAGCGGCGGCCAGACGCCCGGTGTCCACAGGCGATTGAGTGGGCGCGGCCCTGTCGATCGGGTAGGTCGTTTCCGGGATACCCCTACCGGGGCAACCCATGCGGACGGGATCAGAACGGGCCGATCGGCGAGCGGTCATGAACCGACGTACGGTGAAAGCGCCGTGGTCGAGCAGCCGGCCATCGGCCACGATCGGCACAGGGGACCGGCGGGGCCAACACCGAGTCGTTGCCGCAACTGGTCTGGACCAGGTGCCGGAGCTGACCGATTCGACGGAGTCGTTCCGCTCGGCCCGGCCCGTGAGCCGGAGAAGGGATAACCATGCCTACCTATCGTCGCAGCCGGACATTGCAGGCCGGGGAGGAGCGGGTGTTCGAATATCTGGCGGACATACGCAACCTGCCGCGCTACGTCGACCGGATCACCTCGGCCCGATCCGTCGGTGGCGACACCGTCGCCGTCACCGCCGAAGAGCACGGCCAAACCGAGCGGGGCGAGGCGTGGTTGCGGGTGGACCGCACCGCCCGGCGCATCCAGTGGGGCTCCGAGGAAGGCAACGACTACTCCGGCACGCTGGACCTACATGCCGACCAGGACCGCACCGTCGTGGACCTCGAGGTGCAGACCGAACGCACCCAAGCCGACGAGATCAACCGGTCGATGGACGCCACCCTCGACCGCATCCAGGAACAGATCGAGGCCGACCACGCTCGCAAGGGCACCGCCGGGTGAGATCGCCGACCGCGCGGACGTCGTTGCCGACCAGGACCAAGGTCGTCCGGGGTCCGCGGATCATTCCGGGACGACCGGCAGGTTGAAGCGCATCCGAAGGCCCCGGCGCAGGGGTTCCGCTGCGACGTTGCCGCCGTGGGTCTCCACCACCTGGCGCACGATGGCCAAGCCGAGCCCGGAGCCGGGCATTGATCGGGCCCGCGTCGACCGGTAGAAGCGGTCGAACACGAAGGGCAGGTCCTCCCCGGGGATGCCGGGCCCTTCGTCGGTGATCGAGAACTCGCCGTCGGCCACGGTGATCAGCACCTGACCGCCGGGTGGGCTCCACTTCACCGCGTTGTCCACCAGGTTCCCGATGGCCCGCTCGATCGCGTCCGGATCGACGTGTACCAGGCACGGCGACAACGCCGACGCGAACCGTGGCGCCGCCACTCGCGTCGTGGCCCTGGCGATCACGGTCTCGGCCACCAGATCCAGTCGGGTGTCTTCGGTGCGAGCCGTGTCCTTGCCGTACCGGGCGAGGTCGATCAGGTTGTTGACCAGCGACCGGAGCTCGCCGGCCTGGACTATCGCCTCCCGCACCAGCAGCGGCGCCTCGGGATCGTCCAGGCCGCCGTCGTCGGCGAGCAGTTCGAGGTTGGTGGTCAGGCTGGTCAGCGGGGTGCGCAGCTCGTGAGAGGCGTCGGCGACCAGGTGACGCTGGGCGTGCACGGACACATCCAGCGCCGTCATCATGGTGGCGAAGGATCGCCCGAGGCGGCCGATCTCGTCGCGTCCGTCGAGATCGACGCGCGCGGTCAGGTTCTGGGTCGCGGTCACGTGTTCGACCGCATCGGTGAGCTCCCGCACCGGCCGCAACACCCGGCGGGCGGCAAGCCGGGCACCCACCGCGGCCAGCGCACCGCCGGCCACGGTGAGGGCGATCAGCAACGCCGTCAGCGCCGTCAGGACGGCCACCTCGTCATCGAGCGGCCGGGCGACCCGGACCAGCGTGCCCGGCGACTCGGGCATCGGCGCGGTGTAGATCCGGTAGTCGACGCCGCCGTAGCTGGCATTTTGGAAGTAGGCCGGCTCGATCTTGCTGGCCACGTTGGCATCCCGATCGGTCACGTCGATGAAAGCCTTGTTGGAGCCCGGAAACACCGGCCTGGTGATGAACTGGACCAGGCTGCTGCCCAGGGTGACCGGGGTGTCGATCGGCGCGGTGTCGCCGGTGACCGCGATCTTCTCCTTGAGCTGCCTGGCGATCATCGGACTCTGTCCGACGGCCTGCACCAGTGACTCGTCCGTCTGGCGACGCAGGTTGGCCCGCACGGTCGGATAGACCACCAGCGACGCTGTCCCCAGTGCCAGCAGCACCACGGCGCCACCGGCCAGCCCGACCCGGGTACGCAGCATCATGGTTGTTCCCGCAACACGTAGCCCAGCCCGCGCACGGTCTGGATCAGCCGGCGTTCACCGGCCGACTCCAGTTTCCCGCGCAGGTAGCTCACGTAGACCCACAGCGCGTTGGACGCGGGCCCGAAGTCGTAGCCCCACACCGACTCGAAGATCAACCCGCGGCTCAACACCCGGTCCGGATTGCGCAGGAACAACTCCAGCAGGGCGTACTCGGTGCGAGTCAGCTCGATCGCCCGCCCGCCACGGTGGACGCGACAGGTAACGGTGTCCAGCTCCACGTCGGCGAACCGCAGCACCTCCTGGCCGACCCCGGTGCGCCGCAACAGGGCCCGCAGCCGGGCTCGCAGCTCGTCCAGCGCGAACGGCTTGACCAGGTAGTCGTCGGCGCCGGCATCGAGCCCGGCGACCCGGTCTTCCACCAGGTCTCGCGCGGTGAGCATGAGGATCGGGGTCTGGTCTCCGCGCCGGCGCAGCCGCCGGCAGATCTCCAGACCGTTCGGCTCGGGCAGCAGGACGTCGAGAACGATCGCCTCGGGCCGGGTCCGGCCGAGCTCGTCCATGGCCTGCACGCCATCCGCCGCGACCGACACCTGGTAGCCGTCCCGGCGCAGCGCGTGAGCCAGCGAGCGGCGCACAGCCTCGTCGTCGTCGACCACCAGAACCCGCACGCCACCAGTATGGATCACACCGCCCGGCCCGATCGCCGGTCGCGGTGCGGGCCGGTTGGTCACCGGCCCGCACCGCTCGCAGCTGCGGTCACTTGGTGGGCGTGCCGCTCGGAACCTTGTCCTGCTGGCTGCCCGGTTTGCCACCCAGCTCCTGCTTCACCTTGATCAGCGCCGCAAGCAGCCGCTGCGGGGTGATGCCGAGTCCCTTGGCCATGGCAATGAACTCCGGGTCCTTGACGACGTCCGCCCCGTTGGCCTTGACGTTGTCCAGATCGCGGAACACCTGACCGGCCCGGGCGGCGGAGATGTGCAACTCGGTGGCGAGCAGCTCAACCGCCTCCGCGGGCACGCCCGGCTCCTTGCCGTTGCCGGGCTTCGGCCTCTTGTTGCCGTCGCCGGACAGCATCTGCATCACCTTCTTGGCCTGCTCGGGGCTGATTCCCAGCTCCTTGGCGAACGCGGCGACCGCCACCGACTCGTCGGTGCCCTTGCCAAGCGCTCGTTTGAGGTTGTCCACCGCCGCGGCCAACCGCTGCTCGCTGACGTGCAGGCTCGCCGCCACCTGGGCGAAGCTGACACCGCCCGCACCCTCCTTCTTGCCGTCCTTCGTGCCGCTGGGTGCGGGCGCCGTCGCGCTCGCCGGTGCCGCCGACGCGCTCGCCGCGCCGGCCACCGCGGTCAGCGCGGCGGCCGCCATCATGAAGGCGATCAACCTGGTCCGAATCCCCATTCGTGGTCCTCGCTCAGTCCGGGCACCGGCCGGTCCGGCGCCTGGCACCAGCAGACCAACCCCGGCTCAGCGCCACATTCGCCCAACCTTGGAATTGCCTTATGAACCGGCGGTCGGCAAAGGGGTGCGCGGTGAGCCGGAACTTTCTGTCCACTTTCTGTTTACCGGAAGTTCAGTTGGTTTTTCCCCAACGTCCACTTGTATGGTGGTTAGACGTTACCCAAGGGGGTCACCCGCCGATGCGGCCAGTCCGACAAGGGCGAGGTCGTACCCAAATTCACCTCTTTCCCAAGGAGGACAGGGTGAAAGTCCCATTGTCCTATTCCGACGGTGGAGGCGGTGGCCTGCTCGCGCGGGCCGTGGGCACCGCGGCATTGGCCGCGGTGCTCGCCGTTTCCGCCGGCGCGGCCTCGGCCGGGGCCGAGCAGGCGGGCGCGCCGCCACCTGAACCGGCCAAGCCGACGCTCAAGGTCGTCGTCATCGGCGACTCGTTCACCAGCGGGGAGGGAGCCAATCCGTCGACTTACCGCACGGTCGGCGTTCCCCAGGTGACCGAGGACGGCATCGCTTACCAGAGTTACCAGGCCGATCCGGCGCACCAGTCGTCGACGGCACCCACGTTGCAGGCGCTCAACCAGATCCAGGGCGCCAACCCGGGCGTTGACCTTCAGGTGTCGTTCGTGCCCGTCTCGGGAGCCATCCGGGACAACCTGTACCAGACGACCAGGCCCGGAACACCGTTCGAGCAGCCGCCGCAGATCGACGCGGTCAATGGAGCGGACGTCGTGATCGTCGGCATCGGCGGCAACGACGCCCGATTCTCCGACTGGGTCAGGAGCGTGCTGTTCAGCACCGACTCGACGTCGGCGCAGCAGTTTCCGCAGTACATGCAGCAGTTCAACGACGGTACGTATCTGGCGAACCAGGTCAAGCTCCTCAACGACGTCACCGCGCTGGCCGCGCCGAACGCGACCATCGTCTCGCTCGGCTACCCCAAGGCGATGCCGGACACCATTCCCGGCACGCCGACGTGGTGGTCGCCGTTCAGCTGGTCGACGATCAGCCAGGGCGAAGCCAATCTGTCCAACCAGCTCGCCACCGCGCTGAACACGGCCAACCAGGACGCATCGCTCAGTGCCGCCGCCCAGAACCCGGGGCGGCAGTTCTTCTTCGCGGATGTGTCGACCGCGCTGCAGGGTCACGAACTGTTCACCAGCCGGGAAGGGCTCAATGGCCTGACCCCGTCGAACCAGCAGGGCTCCTACCACCCCAACGACCTGGGGCAGCAACTGCTGGGCAGCGTGCTACAGCCCTACGTCGAGCACGCGGTGAACGACCAACTGGCCAGGATCGGCGTGCACGGCGCGGAGAACGTCGCACCGATCACGCCGACGTTCTCCTACCTGTGGAACCTGCGAGTGGACGTACCACTGCAGGCACAAGCCCAGCAGGCGCATGAGCCGCCGGCGGACCAGCCCCAGCGGCCGCCGGCACAAGCGCCATCCGACCAGCCGCCGGCAACGGGCCCGGACCAGTCCGACGGCACCGACCGGACCACGCCGGCACAACCGGACGGGGCCAAGCCGAGTGCGGCGAAGCCCCACGCCACGCAGTCGGATGCGGCCCGGCCAGAAGCGGCGCAGCCGGATGCGGCTCAACCGGATGCGGCTCAACCGGATGCGGCTCAACCGGATGCGGCTCAACCGGATGCGGCGCAGCCGGATGCCGCGCAGCCAGATGCGGCTCAACCGAATGCAGTTGCGCCAGAGGCGGCGCAGCCCAGTGCCGCCCAACCGGACGCGACCCAACCGGGTGGAGCTCAGCCGGATGCGGCGCAGCCGGATGCAGTTGCGCCAGAGGCGGCGCAGCCCAGTGCCGCCCAACCGGATGCGGCTCAACCGGATGCGGCTCAACCGGATGCGGCGCAGCCGGATGCAGTTGCGCCAGAGGCGGCGCAGCCCAGTGCCACCCAACCGGACGCGACCCAACCGGATGCGGCTCAACCGGATGCGGCTCAGCCGGATGCCGCGCAGCCGGATGCGGTCGCGCCGGATGCGGTCGCGCCAGATGCGGTGCAACCGGACGCGGCCCAGCCCAATGCCGTGCAGCCGGAAGCGGCGCGGTCGGACGGCATGCAACCGGAGGCACCTGCCGACCCGCCGGCGGCACCAGCCGAGGCACAGCCGACACAGGCTCCTGCCGACGCGCCGGGAGCACCGGCCGATCAGCCGGCACCAGTCGAAGCACCAACCGCTCCGGCACCAGTCGAAGCACCAACCGCTCCGGCACCAGTCGAAGCACCAACCGCTCCGGCACCAGTCGAAGCACCAACCGCTCCGGCACCAGTCGAAGCACCAGCCGCTCCGGCACCGGTCGAAGTGCCGGCCGCCCCGGAACCGGTGATCGCCCCGCCGGCTCCGCCGGCTCCGGTCGCGGTGCCTGAACCGGCACCGATCATCGACATCGCGCCGGCGCCCATCGCGCCGCCGCCACCGGTGATCACGCCGCCGGCGCCGCCGCAGGTCGATCCGATCAACCCGGTCGACACCGGCTCGTCACTGTCCGGCGACACCGGACTGAGCGGTCTCGGCTCCGACACCGGCCTCGGCTCCAGCGGGTTCGACACCGGTGGATTCAGTTCGGTATCCGACTCCGGTGGTGGAGAAGGCTAGAAACGCAACACCGAGCGGGGCGCGCACCGGCGCGCCCCGCTTCGTTGTGCGGGCCTGCGACGCTGACCCCATCCGAGTTCGCCGGACAATCCTCGGCGGTCGCACCGGACGATCGGACTGACCGGCGCCGGCTACCCAGGAACCCTCGGGCCCACCGTGTGGAATTCTGGTGGAGAATTCCGCCGCACCTGTGGACTGATCTGTCTACCGAGTGGCACTAGACCGGTTAATCATGCCCCGGTGCGCTGTCGCCGCGCCCCTCGGCGCGGCCGGACCAGTGGGATGTGTCCACGTCATGGGTTGTCCACTCGGGCAGGGCCACCGATGGGTCACTGCCAGGACAATGCCTGCCGCTTCACCCAGTAGTCCACTGTGGACTCCTTGAGGTCGCCGAGTTCGCCGCGTTCCGTTGCGGTGAGGCCGACGTTCACGGCGACCAGGTTGGCGGCCAGTTGGGCTGTGCTGGCCGAGCCCAGCAGGACGGTGTCGGCCCACGGCTGCGCCAGCGCGGCGGCGATCGCGACGGCATCCGGCGTGACGCCGTGCTGCCGGGCGATCTCGGCCAGGCCGGGTGGCGGCGCCACCGCCAGGCGGCCATTGGCCAGTGTTTCCTTGACCAGCACGTGGATTCCGGCGGTATGGGCCCGCTGCAACGCCGGACCCACCGACGGCTCCAGAACGTTCCAGGTCGACTGGACGGCGGTGAACACCGGCCGCCCGGACACCCGCAGCGCAAGGCCGCGATCGACGACCTCGGCCTGGGCCGGGCCGGAGGTGGAGAACCCGACCCGTACCCCGTCGCCGGCCAACCCGGCCAATGCCGCAAGGAGCGGTTCGTCGGTGAACAGCGGGCTGTCCGGAGTCAGCGAGTGCACCTGGTAGAGCGCGATCCGCCCGGCAAGCATCGCCTGGCTTTCCGCCCACTGGCGGCGAAACCGGGTCAGCGAGTGCTCCTTGACCTCATGCACGCCGGCGTCGATGCACCAACCACCGGTGTAGGTGTAGCCCCATTTACTCGACACCGTCACATCCGCCGGCTCGCGGGCGGCCAGCCAGCCGGCCAGAAACTCCTCGGCCCGGCCATACGAGCGCGCCACGTCCACCCACCGGATGCCACTGGCGTAGGCGGCGTCCAGCACCTGCCAACTGGCCGCCCGCATCGCGTCGACCGACCGCACGGCAGGCAACGCCCCGTCCCGGCCGAGGTTGATGTACGCCGGCCGGCCGAGCGATGCCAGCCCCACACCCAACCGCATCCCACACCTCCGACCCGCAGCGTGCCACGCGGCCGGACCACACGCACGACCGATACGTAACGTCAAAACCCCGGATCCCGATCACCCAGCCGCTCACCCCGCTGAACAGCAGTGACGCGCGGCCTGGCCGGGTGATCACCACATCCCTGGCAATTGGTTGGGCCGATGTGACCTAGACAGGGGTGGTCGCCGGGCGTAGGACGAGAGCATGCCACCGTCTGCTTCTGACCAGGAACCAATGGTGACGCCGTCGAGACGCGCGGTGCTCACCGGCACGATCGCCGCCGCGGCCGGCGGGATGCTGCTCCCCGCTACCGTCACCGCGGCTGCCGAACCTAGCATCGACCAGAGCACGGACTCGGAGGTGCGGGCCTTGCTGCGCGAGGTCGACCGGCGCCGGATCGAGGCGACTGTGCGTAAGCTGGCCAGCTTCGGCACCCGGCACACCCTGTCCAGCCAAACCGACCCCGTGCGCGGCATCGGTGCCGCCCGGGACTGGATCTTCGCCCAGCTCAACAGTTTCGCCGCCCGATCCGGCGGCCGGATGACGGTCGAGTTGCAGTCCTACGTGCAGCAGCCCGTGCCACGCATCCCCACACCGACGACGATCACCAACGTGGTCGCCACCCTGCGCGGCACCACAACGCCGGAGCGGGTGTATGTGATCACCGGGCACTACGACTCGCGGGTCACCGACGTCATGAACTTCACCGACGACGCCCCGGGCGCCGACGACGACGCCTCCGGGGTCGCGGTGATCATGGAGGTCGCTCGCGTCCTGTCCACCCGGCCCACCGCCGCCACGGTCGTGCTGGCCGCGGTCGCAGCCGAGGAACAGGGTCTGTTCGGCTCGAACTTCATGGCGCAGCAGTTGAAAGCGGCCAACACCGATGTGCAGGCGATGTTCTCCAACGACATCGTCGGCAGTTCCACCGCCGAGGACGGCACTCGCGACCCGCGCACCGTCCGTCTGTTCGCCGAGGGTGTGCCGACCGCGGAAACCCCGGAACAGGCCAACATCCGCCGCAACGTCGGCGGGGAGAACGACTCATCCTCGCGGCAGCTCGCCCGGTTCGTCAGCGACGTCGCCGCCCGTTCCGGCGCCGGGTTGAACGTGCGGGTGATCTGGCGGCGGGACCGCTTCCTACGCGGCAGCGACCACATCTCGTTCCTGCAGCAGGGCTACCCCGCGGCCCGGTTCACCGAACCCGCCGAGGATTTCGCCCACCAACACCAGGACGTCAAAGTCGTTGACGGCAAGCAGTTCGGAGACCTGCCGGAGTTCTGCGACTTCGACTACGTCACCAAGGTCGCCCGGCTAAATCTCGCCACCGCCTGGGCCCTCGCACAAGCCCCGGGCACGCCGAAGAACGTGCGGATCCTCACCGCCCAGCTGACCAACGACACCGACCTCGCCTGGAACCGCGGAACCGAACCCAACCTGGCCGGTTATGAGGTGGTCTGGCGGGAGACCACCGAATCCGACTGGACCCACGTCATCCGGGTCGGTGACGTGACCACCGCCCATATCAAACTCTCCAAGGACAACGTGTTCTTCGGCGTCCGCGCCGTCAACCGCGCCGGACAACGCAGTCCGGTCGCCTTCCCCGTGCCCGCCGCCACCTGACCCGCCAACCTGCCCGGAAACCACTCGAACCGCTCGACCGCCCGGTACCGCGAGCTACCCCGGAATCTCCATCCTGCCGCGCCTTGAGACGATCACAACCATGTCGGACGGGGCACGGGAACCCACGACCCGTCTCGGGTCGAAGGTCATCATGGTCATCGGCGCAACCTCGGGCATCGGACGGGCGATATCGCTGCGCATCGCCGCGGAGGGAGCCACGGTCGTCGCCGCCGGTCGACGCGCCGACCTCGGCGAGCGCGTAGCCGCCGACATCGCCACCGACGGTGGCCAGGCGCTGTTCGTCACCTGCGACGCGACCGTGGAAGGCGACGTGGCTGCGGCGGTCGACATCGCGGTAGCCAGGTTCGGTCGGCTCGACGGCGCGGTCAACAACGCCGGCGGAGTGCTCGCGCCGGGACCGCTCGACCAGATCTCCGGCCAAGCCTGGCGCGCTGAACTGGACCTCAACCTGACCAGTGTCTTCCACGGCCTCAAACACCAGCTCCCGGCTATCCACGCGGCCGGGGGCGGGACCGTCATCAACAACGCGTCCACCGCGGCGGTCTCCGCGGTTCCCGGCCTGGCGCCCTACACCGCCGCCAAGCACGGCATCATCGGTCTCACCAGATCAGCCGCGCTGGAATGGGCCGACCGCGGTGTCCGGATCAACGCCCTGGTCACCGGCAACGTCGACACGCCCCTTTACCGCCGGCTGCTCGGCGCACCACCACAACAGCCCACACACGAACTCGACGCACCCAACCCGACCGGACGAGTCGCCGATGCCCGCGAAGTCGCCGGCCTCGTCGCCTACCTGCTCAGTGATGAAGCGGCCTTCATCACGGGCGCGGCGCTGGTGATCGACGGCGGAGCAACCGCCCACTGAACAGCCACACCAACAACAAGACCACCACGTGGATTGGCGGCGCACCTGACTAGCCGCGGTGAAGTCCGCTTTGGACATCGCGGCTGCGGTAGCGGAGGAAACCGGTGACCGCGACGATTTCCATACCCGTGTTCGGGCCGACGAACGTGGTCATCCACCGGGTGTGATTGGCGGTGGAGCGTCCAGGCCGGGCTGGCGCAGAGCTGCGATGTGTCCGCGTTCGCCTAGCGTGGAGCGGCGGTTCTTCTACTACGCAGAAGTGGCGAGGGCGTACCGCATCGGCGGCGAGGATGTTGCCGCCGTGCACCTGCTGTTGCGCGCCGAGCGGAAGTGCGCTGAGGAGTTGCGTTTCAACGTCGAGGTCCGCGCGACCGTGCGGGAGCTGCCGCGCCCGGAGCACACGCTGACTCGGCCGAGCTGCGTCCCTTCGCCGATCGCATCGGCATCCTGCGCTGACTACTTAGGGATCTCCCGGGCACGTGGTGGTACCCCGGAGCGTCCCACCACCACCTCGCGGGGCAGGGAACTACACCACGCACCGGGACAGTTACCCGCTGGTAATCCCTTTAGCTAAAAGGCATTGATCTCCGGACGGAACAGCCTGGCCAGGCCGTCCGCCGACTTGCGGCTGCGGAGCACCGCCCGAGTTGACGGTGCCAGTGGGCCGCCCCAACGGCGCGCGCCGACCCGCGCGACCTGCTCCCGGGCGCTCGGGGCCACACGAATTGGAGACCTGCCACCATGCCGACCACCGACACCCAGCGAGGCCCACTGTCCACCGGCAAGCCCTGGTGGCTCATGGGCGGCATGCTCGGTCTCGCCGTCGGCTACTTCGTCTGGTACACGCCGTATGCCGCGCTCACCAAGGCACTGTCCTCGGGTCTGTTGCCGGGCACGGACAAGCACGTCGGCGGGCTGGTCCTGCTCCCGGCCGCGGCACTGGGCACGCTGATCGGCGCGCCAATGTTTCTCGCGCTCACCGGCTGGTGGCGCTACGCCGGCGCCCGCGAGGTCCGCGGCCGCCGCCTGCGCCTACCCAGCAACACCATGCTCGTTGCGGGCTTCTTCATGGCGTTGGTCATCGCCACAACCACCCTGAACTACACGTTCGCGGGCGTGTCGATCCTGTTCATGCTGCTCATGATGCGCGGCGGAATCCTGGTCCTGTCACCGATCGTGGACACCGTTCGGCACCGGAAGGTCCGCGCCAACTCCTGGGTCGCCCTGGCGTTCAGCCTGGCCGCGGTGGCCACCGCGCTGAGCGACGTGAACAACTACACGCTGACCCTCGGTGCCGTACTGAGCCTGGCGATGTACTACACCGGCTATATCGGACGATTCCGCATCATGAGCCGGGTCGCCAAGACCGGCGACGATCCGGTCGACCGGCGCTACTTCGCCGAGGAGGCCATGTCGGCGGCCGTGTGGCAGGTCGCCTTGTGCGCGGTGCTCGCGGCCCTACCCTTCGGCGCGGTGTCCGCGGCCTTGCGCGAAGGTTTCACCTCGTTCCTCTTGACTCCAGCGGTGTTCGCGGCCCTTGGCATCGGCCTGCTCTACTCCGCGCTCTACGTCTACGGCACGCTGATCTACCTCGACCCGCGCGAGTACACCTGGTGCGTGCCGGCAAACCGGTGCGCCAGCCTGCTTTCCGGCCTCGTCGCGTCGTTCGGCCTGACCGCGCTGACCGGTATCGCCGCGCCCGGTCAGGGTCAGCTCATCGCGACCGGCTTCGTCTTCGTGGCCATCGCGGCGCTGAGCTACCCGGCGGTGCGTGCCCTGTTGCGGACGCACCGGTTGATTCTGTTCGTCTGCGGCGGCAACACCTGCCGCTCCGCCATGGCCGAAGCCATCGCCCGCGCCGCGCTTGCCACCCGACAGGACAAGGGCTGGCAGGTGTCCAGCGCCGGCCTGACCGCCACACCCGGCGCGACCATGCCGGCCGAAGCCGTCTCCGCGCTCAACGCTCTCCGCGTCGCGGTCAACGGGCATACGGCACGCAGGCTCAGCCCTGCCATGATCACGAAGGCGGACACGGTCTACTGCATGACCGACGCCCACCGCGACGCCATCCTCGCCATCGCCCCCGGCGCCGGCGCCAAGGTCACCCGCATGGACCCGGCCGGCGATATCCCCGACCCGCACGGCGAACCGGCCACCGCCTACGAGGCATGCGCCGAACGCCTCCGTGAGGTGATCTCCCAACGGCTCGTCAAACGCCCGGCACCGGCGAGGACGCGCTAGCGCACCACAGCGGTTCGGACGGCCGGGACCCGGCGGCCGGTGGACAGCACGGACCACCGGTGACCAATGCGTGGTCCGCGAACCGTCCGACGCCAGTTGCCATCGGCTGGCAACAGCTATACTCACGGAGAGGATCGGAATCAACTCGTGGGGTGACCAACACGTTCAACACGCAGGCACCGCGCCACTCAGAGCCGCGCGAGCAACTCCGGGCAGCCGGATTGCGGGTGACCGCGCCGCGCCTGGCGATACTGAAGTGGCTGGCGACCCACCCGCATTCGACGGCGGACCAGGTTGGCGCCGCGATCCGGCAACAGCTCAGCTCCGTGTCCACCCAAGCCATCTACGACGTGCTCAACAGGTGCTCCCGGGCCAACCTGCTGCGCCGCATCGAACCAGCAGGACATCCGGCCCGGTTCGAAACGCGTACCGCCGACAACCATCACCACCTTGTCTGCCGCAACTGCGACCGCACCGAGGACGTCGACTGCGTCGTCGGGTTCGCTCCGTGCCTGGAACCATCCGACGCCCTCGGGTTTGTGATCGACGAGGCTGAGGTGACCTTCTGGGGACTGTGCGCGGCCTGCCAGGATGTCCTTGACCGCGAAGGCAGAATTCCTGGCTAGGGACGCCGAATCCGAGCCGCCGGCCAGGCAGTACGGCCGTCGTGGTCCGGTTCCCCCGGATGGGGCCGCGGGTGCGGCGATGCCGATGATCGCCGCGTCGCCGCTGTCCGCACCGCCGCGGTCGCGGCCGTCGGCCGAGCCGCCGTGCCGCGTGCTCGAGCCAACCAGGCTGACCAGCACGTGACGCTAGCCTGCCACCGTGACCGAGTCTGAACGCCAGCGCTTGCGAGCCACATTCGGCGAGGACGCCGAACGATACGACCGGCGCCGGCCCGGATATCCGCCCGAGCTGTTCGACAACCTCGCGGCGCTCGTCCCGGCGGGTCCCCGCTCCCGAGTGCTGGAGATCGGCTGCGGCACCGGCCAGGCCACACTCCCGTTGGCCCGCCTCGGATACACCGTCCTCGCGGTCGAACTGAGCGCCGACCTGGCCACGATCGCGCGACGCAACCTCGCCCGATTCGACAATGTCGAGGTCATCGTGTCCGCCTTCGAGGACTGGCCGTTGCCCGATACCCCGTTTGACCTCGTGCTGTCGGCTACCGCCTTCCACTGGCTTGACCCGCGCGTCCGGATGGCCAAGACCGCCGACGCGCTGCGCCACGACGGCGTCGCGGCGATCATCTCCACCCATCACGTTGCCGGTGGTACCGAGTCGTTCTTCACCGAAGTCCAGACCTGTTACGAACGTTACGACCCGAGCACACCACCGGGACTGCGGCTGTCACCCGCAGCCGACATACCAACGGACACCACGGAATTCGACCAGTCGAAGCGGTTCGGTCCGCTCCGGTTCCGACGCTACGAATGGGAACAGAGCTACACCAGCGAGGAGTACATCGACCTGCTGTTGACCTACTCGGGACATCGAGCCCTGTCGCCGACAGCACAACACGGCCTGCTCACCTGTATCGCAGCCCTGATCAACAACGGTCATGCCGGCCAGATCACCAAGCGCTACCTGAGCCAGTTGGCCACAACACATCGGACACGTTGACCCGGTCCACGGACGCGACCGCACCGTCCACAACCGACAGTCCCACGAACCACGCCGGTGTACCTCACCGCGTATCTTCAACCCGCGGTTCCGCTGGAGAACCGCCGCAGAATCCCCAACCCGAGAGCGTCTCGGCGCCACCAGCCCATCAGCGCACGGTCCGGTCACTCGGCCGGTCGCCGCTGTTCGCGTTTCTCGCCGAGCAGGCGGCGGGTGACGCGTTGGATGTACTCGTCGCGGTTGAGCGGGTTGTCGTCGGTACGCGGGCGGACCGGGGCCGGGCCACGACCGGCTGGTAGCGGAGGAAGGACGACTCCAGGATGCCCTCGCCGCGGGTGAGCGAGGGAATCTGCTGGCGCAGTTCGTGTACCCGCGCCGCCGGAATGTCCCCCTCCAGGGTGCACCAGGAACCGCCGGTGGCCGACACTTCCGGGACGGCGTGCAGCTTCGCCAACACCGGAAGCAGCATGGTCAGTGTGTCGGCCGCGGTATCCAGCCGGAACCGGTGGATGGGCTCGCAGACCACGGTGCCGGCCTGCCGCAACGCCGCCATGACGACCAGAGGGGTGATGTTGCGGAAGTCCTGGGGTCCGCTGAGCGGACCCCGCTGCGATGGTGGCCCGTCGGGAACGCTGTATCCGGACCGGACCAGCGACACCCTGCAGTCGGTGACCTGCCAGCCGTTCAGACCCTCGCGCAGCGTGCTGCGGACGAATTGCTCAATTGTGACGGCGAAGGTTCGCATGTTCTTGTAGATGTAGAGCGGCACGGCCTGATGGTCGACTTCGAGTTGGAACCCGATGCCCGAACCCGTCGGCGCGGGGTCGATGCGGATCCTCATCGTGGCGAGGAACGGGTTCTGCGGCGCGTGCAGGATCTCCTCCGCCTCGCCGGTACCGGCGGGTCGTTCGATGCAGATCGGGGTCGTTTCCCTGAATTCGACCGCGACCCCGAAGTCGCTCGCCAGCGTGGCCGCGATCACCTGTTTCTGAACCTCGCCGTACAGCGAGACATAGATTTCCTGGCGCAGGTCGTCCTGGCGGATGTTGATGAGCGGGTCCTGCTCGGCGAGCTGCGTCAGGCCCGCGTACAGCGTCGCCTTGTCGCGCTGATGTCATGCCACGACCGCGGTTTCCAATGTCGGCGGCGCGAAATGGCGCTGGTTCTCTTCCGTGCGCGAGGTTCCGATCACGTCGCCGATCTGGATCTCGGCCAATCCGGACAGCTTGGCGATCTGGCCGGCGCTCACCGAGTCCCGGCGTTGCGAGGTGCCGTCGGTGGACACGCTGATCGCGGTGACCTTGCGTGCGGTGTCGACGCCGAACTTCACCCGGTCCCGAACCGCGATCGTGCCGGAGAACATCCGCACATAAGCGATCTTCTCCCCGTCCGCACCACGTTCGATCTTGAAAACCCGACCGGAGACCGGACCACCGGCGTCCCCGCGCGCCCTCGGCAACAGCCCGTCGAGTCCGTCGATCAGCGCGTCCGTTCCGGCGCCGGTGATCGCAGATCCGAAGTAGACCGGCTGCACCAGCGCGTTGCTGGTCTGTTCGGCCAGCTTTCTCCGCACCTGATCGCCCGGCATCGGCTGCCCGCCGCCGATATAGGCGGCGAGGATCGTGTCGTCGTGTTCGGCCAGCGTCTCGGCCAGACTCGACCGGAACGCCGGATCGGCGGTCTCGAACGGGACGAAGTCCGCATCAGGCGTGCCAATCCTGCGCACCCAACCCATGGGGACCGTGGCCGTCGTCAGGCGCTTGTTGATGTCGCCCAACAGCCGCTCATAGCCCGCGCCTTGACGGTCGATCTTGTTGACGAACAACAGCGTCGGGATCCGAAGGCGGCGCAGGGCACGCCAGAGGATGCTCGTCTGCGGCTGCACGCCCTCGACCGCCGAGATCACCAGCACGACACCGTCGAGCACGTTCAGCGCCCGCTCCACCTCGGCCACGAAATCCGGGTGACCGGGGGTATCGATCAAGTTGACCGTGGTGCCGGCGATCGGAAACGACACCACCGCGGACTTGATCGTGATTCCACGCTGACGCTCCAGCGCCAGGGAATCCGTCCGGGTCGTGCCCTCGTCGACGCTGCCCGGCTCGTCGATGACGCCGGCCGAGTAGAGCAACCGCTCCGTCAGCGTGGTCTTGCCGGCGTCAACATGCGCCAAGATCCCCAGGTTGAGTATTCCGCGAAGCACCCGCCACATCCCTCGAATAGACCCGCACCCGCTCTTCGATGGACATGAACGCTCCGCGCATCTCTACCCCTTTCCTGGGATCGTTGACGTGCGCCGAGGCTACCCGCGGACTTCCCGGCGCGCGCGTTGTTTTTGACGGCCACGGCTTCGCGCGACGGCGCTCGGTGCGCTGCCGGCGATGTCGTTCGCGGTGTCGACCGCGATCTGTACGGCCCGGGCGGTGAGTGGTGAGTGGGTGCGCCCTGCCTTCCACAGCAGGAAGATCTCGCGGGGTCGGGGTGCCGGGTGCAGCTCGTGGATGCTCAGCGCCTCGTCGGAGTAGACGTCGGCACCCCGCAGGACGAGTTCGGACAGCAGCACCGAACCGAATCCGGCGCGCACCATCGACAGCAGGGTTTCGTTGCTCGCGGAGCGAAACACGATCCGCGGGCTCGCGCCGATGCGCGTAAGGTCCTGCGCCGGCCACGCAACCATCGGTGCGCCGTCGAGCTGCTTGAGCCGAACTGGACCGTCGGCAAAGGTGCCGCGGGTGGCCACCAGCAGGTACGGATCGTCCATCAGTTTGAGGTGCTCGATGTCGCCGTCCACGTGGCGGTCGTAGAACATCAGGTCGAGCTCACCGATGTCCGGCTGCTCCGGTTGCTCCTCGGACAGCCTGATGTCGCAGTCCGGGTGCTCCGCTCGCAGCCGACGGACGATCTGCGGCAAGATCACGTTGGACACGCTTTGGAGCGTGCCGATGTCGATGCGCCCGTCGCCGGCCTTGAATCGGTCGACGGCGGCAGCCAACGTCTCCGCTTTCGCCAACAGGTCGCGTCCGTGCGTCAGCACGACGGAGCCGAGTGGCGTGATCCGTACCGGCCTCGGCCCGCCCGGCCGGTCGAACACCGCGCCGCCGACGGCCCTCTCCAACGCGGCGATCTGCTGACTAACCGTCGACTGGGTGTACCCGAGGCGGGCGGCTGCCCGGCCGAACGTGCCCTCCTCGGCAACGCAGACCATCGCGACCAGATGCCGCAGCTCGATGTGGGTCACGTTGCCAGGCTACGCGAGTACATCGCTAACCACGATCGTCATGATCGAGGATCATCGCTTTTCACGATTGCTGGGCCGACTTAGCGTGATGGCATGACCGCTTACCCGTCCAACGCACGACCGCGGCTGCCAGGTGCGTTCTGGGCGCTCGTGACCAGCCAGTTCGTGTACCGGATCGGCGGGTTCGTATCGCCGTTCCTGGTGCCGTACCTGACGCGGGAGCGGCAGTTGACGATGACGGCAGCGGGTGCGGTGGCCGCGGCCGTTGGTGTCGGGACGATCGGATCGCAGCTGCTCGGTGGCTGGTTGAGCGATCGGATCGGCCGGCGTCAGACGATGCTGGCCGGGTTCCTGGGCACCGCGCTCGGACTGGCGGCGCTCGGCTGTGCGGATACGCCGCCCACCATCTGGGCGGCGGCTCTGGGCGTGGGGCTGGTCTCCGATCTCTTCCGTCCGGCCGGCTCGGCCACCGTCGCCGACCTGCTCGGCCCGGATGATCGCATCCGCGCCTTCGGGTTGCTGTTCTGCGCGACCAACCTTGGCTTCTCGATCGCCGCCGCGAGCGGCGGGGTCCTGATCCGGTATGGATACGGGTTGCTGTTCTCGCTCAACGCGGCGGCCTCGGTCCTCGCGGCGGTGATCATCTGGCGTCGGGTGCCCGACGCCCGCCCGTCGACACCGAAGACGACCGGGCGAGCCTTGCTGCCGGTGCTGCTCCGCGATCGACCGATGATCACCATGAGCCTGATCATGACGGCGTATTCCTCGTTGTACCTCCAGGTGTTTTCCACGCTGCCGCTGGTGATGGCGGGCGACGGCCTGGGCCCCGCGACCTACGGCGCGGTGCTCGCGGCGAACGGACTTGTCATCGTTGCCGCCCAGCCGCTCGCGGTACGCCTGCTGGGCGGTCGCGACCGCAGCACCGTGCTGGGTGTGTCGATGCTCTTCGTGGGTCTGGGCCTCGGCCTGCACGTCGTGGTCCACACCACCGCCGGTTATTTCGTCGCGATGCTCGTCTGGACCGCCGGGGAGATCGGGCTCGCCGTCATGTTCGGCGCCACCTTCGCCGATCTCGCGCCAGCCGAACTGCGCGGTGGATACCTGGGTGTCGCAGCCGCCACGTTCGGCGTCGGCGGTGTTCTCGGACCGCTACTCGGGACCGCACTACTCGACCACATCGGACCAACCGCGCTCTGGACGGCGTGCGCGGCAACCGGGGTCGCCCTGTTCGCCGCCCAGCACGCCGTCGCCCCAGCACTGCGTCACCGAACCACCAGCGACGAGAGGAGTATCCGAACAGATGAACCTGCCACGAGCAGTCTCACGTGACGAGTGGGTAGCCGCTCGGAAGCGGCTGCTCAACTCGACGGTCAACTATCTCGACCTGACCGCGTTCGGCCGCCAAGAGCCCAGGGAAGAGCCGCCAGGCCGCGGCAAACCTCCCGACCAGCGGCTGGTGGTGGCGGTTGCCTGACGAAACGAACACGAAACAAGCTCCTCCCCGAGGAGGGCGAAATGAGCACCTTCGCGTTGATCCACGGCGCGGGTGACGTCGGTTGGCACTGGCACCTGGTGGAAGCCGAGCTACGAGGACGAGGACACGACGTGGTAGCTCCCGACCTGCCGGGCGACGACGAATCCGCGACCTTGACGGACTACGCCGAGGCCGTGACGGGGGCCGTCGGCGGTCGCGGAGACCTGGTCATCGTTGGGCATTCGTTCGGCGCGTTCACCGCGCCACTGGCCGCCGCCCAACTCCCGGTCGATGTGCTGGTGTTGGTGGCCGGCATGATTCCCCACCCCGGGGAGTCGCCCAATGACTGGTGGCACAACACCGGTTACCGCACAGCGGTGCGGAAGCAAGCCGCACGTGACGGCGGCTTGACCGGCAGCGCCGACCCCTACGTGAGCTTCTACCACGACGTATCCCGCGAGCTTGCCGAGGAGGCCATCAGCAAGGAGCGGGCACACCCGTCCAAGGCCTCGATGGCCGCACCATGGCCGCTGGCGGCCTGGCCGGACGTTGCGACGAAGTTCGTGTTGTGCAGCCAGGATCGCTTCTTCCCACCGGACTTCTTTCGCCGGCTCGTGGCCCAACGCCTTGGCATCGTGCCCGACGAGATCGCGGCCGGCCACTGCGTTGCCCTGAGCCGTCCCAAGCAACTGGCCGATCTGCTCGAGGGCTACACAACGGCGCCCGCCACCCCGAGATGACGAAGACCCGGACACAGTTCCCGCGCACCTGAGCGGCGCGGAGCCGCGGTTGGACTGAGGCTGGTGGAGCCGCCGCTGCTGATTACCGGGATAGTGACGTGATCCATCTGTCGGATGACGGTCCCATGAATGGCCCGCAGGATTTCCCACCTATCGGATCTCGGGGTGGCGGCCGCGGTGCCTGGCACCACGCGGCATGGCCCCCCGACACGGTGACGGATACACCAATCAAGGCCACCGACTGGTCGCGAAGTCGGCGATCGCCTGCCGAACCGTGGTGGCCGCGTTGAGAGCCGGGGTCGCCGAAGGTGCCTCCGACGCCCTGGCCTTTCAACTGCCCCTTGACTACCGCGAAGGCCTGTTGCCCGCCGCGGGGTGTCGACGAACACCGCTCAGTCGGCACGCATCAATCCGGGCATCGCGGGTACGCCGGTCCCATGATGACCACCAGCGACACCGTGACGTTCATCGGCACCGCGACAGTGCTGATTCGGCTGGGTCCGTTCACGCTGCTGACCGACCCCAACTTCCTGCACAAGGGCCAGTGGACCTTCATCGGCCAGGGGCTGGTCTCCAGGCGTCGTACCGAACCCGCCGCTCAGCCGGCCGATCTGCCCCACCTGGACGCGGTCGTGCTGTCGCATCTGCACGGTGATCACTTCGACCGGATCGCCGGCCGGGAGCTGCCCCGCGACGTGCCGATCCTGACCACACCACACGCCGCCCGCCGGTTGGACCGGCGCGGGTTCCGGCAGTCGGTGGCCCTGTCCACCTGGGCCAGCCGGACGTTGACCGACGGCGATGCCACGCTCACCGTGACGGCCGTGCCCGCCAGGCACGGGCCCGGCTTCATGGCCGCGGTCCTGCCCACCGTGATGGGCAGCATCATCGAGTACCGCGCCGGCAGCGGTTCGCGGCCGACGCGAATCTACCTCAGCGGCGACACGATCATTCACGACGAGCTCGCCCAGATCCGCGAGCGGTTCCCCGACATCGACCTCGCCGTGGTGCATCTCGGTGGCACCCGCATCCTCGGTGTCCTGGTCACCCTCGACGGCTCCGGCGGTGTGGACCTGCTCGAACTGCTTCGACCCGCCAACGTGCTTCCGGTTCACTACGACGACTACGGTCTGTTCACCGACCCGCTGTCCAACTTCATCGCCGAGACCCGCCAGCGCAAGAGCCCGGCCGGCCTGCACATCCTGCACCGAGGTGACACCCTCGAGCTCGCCTCCCTGCTGCACGGATAGATTTCCTCGCCCGGAGGCGGGGCACGCCGATGCGGGGCAAGGGGTCGCCGTGGTCGCGGAGCCGGCCAAGGACCGCGTAGCCCACGCAGTTGCCGGAGCGCAGAACTCACTTGCCAGGACGCAGAACTCACTTGCCTGAGTGCAGGACTCGCGAGGATTTGGGGCCGACCGCGGCCAGGGCCAGGACGGTGGCCAGCACCGAGCCGATCGCGATCACCGGCCAGACGTGGTGGCCGAGGTGGATGAACAGCCACCCGCCGATCACCGGGCCAGCCGCGGTGCCAAGGCCGAACATGAACTGGAAGGCGCCGATGTAGTGGCCTTTCAACGCGGGCGGGGCGGTGATCCCCGGGTAGGCGAACATCGACGGGCCGCCGATGATCTCGCCAAGGGACCAGATCAGGGTGCCGCCGAGAACGACCGCGGGCGCCAGCGGAAGGCCGTAGCCCGCCACCCCGACGGCGAGCAGGCCGAGCGCCAGTCCGATCGTGACGCGCAGCGGCCAGGTCTGGGTGAACCGGGTGATCGGGAGTTCGAACGCGATGACGATGAACCCGTTCATGGAGACGGCGAGCGTGTACCAGAGGATCGGCAGTCCGCCGGCCTGCACGTCCAGCGGCAGGGTGGACAGGTACTGCACGTAGACCGCGGAGTGGCAGAACGTCGCGATCAGATAGAAGGTGTATCGCCGGTCCCGCAGCAACGCCCGATATCCGCCGCTGTCCTCTGTGGACCCGACGGTGCCAGTGCCGGCGCCGGACGAGCGGGCGGGAAGCGCACTCCAGGCGAGCACCGCGTAGCCGAACGCGATCACCGCCTCACCCCAGAAGACCAGGGTGTAGGTGTGGTTGCTCAGGTCGTACAGGGCCAGGCCGAGCAGTGGCGCGACGGTCGCGCCAAGGTTAAGCCCGAACCGGTACATCGCGAAGATCATCACCTGGCGCCGTTGCGGGGTCAGGTCGGACAGCAGCGTGGCCGACGCCGGCCGGTAGATCTGCGCGGCCAGGCTGGCCAGTGACACGGCCACCAGGATCAGCGGATAGGAGGGCAGGTAGAGCAGCGCGGCGAGGAGCACACTGGTGCTGGCCATGCTGATCACGGTGGCGTTGCGGGCACCGAGCCGGACGGCCAGCGCTCCCCCGGCCAGGACACCGACGATCGCTCCGCCGCCGTAGGTACCGAGGGCGAGCGTCGCCTGCCCGGTCGAGTAGCCGCGGGACGTCAGGAACAGCACCAGGAAGATATTGAGGAATCCGCTCAGCCGGTTGATGAGCACGCCGACCAGGAGCGTCTTCGCCGCGAGCGGTGCCTCGCGGAAGCTGGCCAGGACCGCGACCTTCTCCTCGGGCTCGGTCTCCGCGGTCATGGCCGGCGGGTGCTGATCGTGATGGCGGCCCGGACCCGGCTCTCCAGCGCGTCAAGCTCGTCCGGGCTGGCGGCGTCGATGAAGAAGGTCACCGAACGGTCGTCGGAGTCGGCCAGCTCGACCAGGTCCGCACCGCGCCGCTTGAGCACCAGCACGGCCCGCAGGGTCGGCTCGTCGCCGACCGGACCGGGCTTGATCTCCGGCCAGACCCCGCTCGAAATGATCCACTCGGGTCGCATGCCCGGCCAGTTCAGCGTCACGTCCTCGAGCACACCCGGCTCGTGCTCGAGGTAGACCTGCCTGGCGTACCGGTGCGGCACCGGGTACGAGGCCGGCTCGCCGAGCGCGATGCGCAGGATCTCCGGCTCCAGCGGACAACCGGTGGCCAGCAGGTAGAGCACCAGCAGCCCGTCCCCCGGCGTGCGTGCGGCGATCTCCATCAGCACCGGGCGGCCGTCCGGCCCGATCCGCCACTCCGAGTGCGTGATGCCGTTCTCGAAACCCAACCGCTGCAACAGTTGCCGGTTGGCGTCCAGCAACCTCTCCCCCACCTCCGTATGTGCGCTCGGCACGCTGTGGGCCAGCTCGACGAACGTGCGGGCGTGCGAGTCGGTGGTCTCCTTGGCGGTCGGCGAAGCGAAGATGATCTGTCCATCTTGGACGAGGCTCTCCACCGAGAACTCCGGCCCGAGAACCTTGTGCTCCACCAGCACGACCTCGTGGTCGGCGTAGCTGGACATCTGGTGGCGCAGTTCGTCCGCGCCGGTAACGGTGACCACCCCTGAGCTGGACGCCCGGCTGGCCGGCTTGACCACGGCCGGAAAGGCGAGCCCGGTGAGGTCCGCGGAGTCGCGCTCGCCGGCCGGGATGATCAGCGAGTCCGGGCCGAGCTCCGGTGCGTACCAGCGCTGCAGGTACTTGCTCCGGCATACGCGGCTAGCGCGCAGGCCGGGCGAGCGCACGTCGAGCGCGTCGGCCAGAATCCCGGTCGCTTCGGCCAGGTAGTCGCCGACCGCGTAGGCGCCGACGATCGTGTACTTCCGGCGCCAGACAGCGGTCTGCGCGACCGCTCCGGCCAGGAACGCGGCTTGGGCGCTGTAGTCGCCGGTCACGAACGCGATCTCGGTGATCTCCGAGGCCGGGTTGGAAGTGTCGGCGATGGACGAGCGCGCCTGCTCGGCGTACGAGGCCGCCGTGATGACCAGGATCTTCAGCCCGCGGCGGGACAGCTCGGTGAGATACAACGGGTTTCGCCGAATCACCGGGAACGAGCCGGTCAGGATGAACGCCGGGGTTCTGGTGTCCCGGTCAGGCATGCCGCTTCCTCCTGTGTTGTCCGCTACGACCGGTGGACCCGGCCGCGACTTTCGCTGAAGCGGCACGGAATCCCGCTTCGGCGTAGGAACGCGAGCCACCGCTCCGCGTCCTCGGCACCCCCGGCCGCCTGTCGCAGGCCGGGCGGGATCCGGCCCGCCATGATCTCGGTCACCCCGAAGGCTAACGGCAGCGAGACACAGCGGGCCATGGCGCTCTCGGTGGCCTCGCCGGCCACATCGAGCAGGTACTCCCCGGACCAGACCGGCTGGCTGTCCTGGCGGAGGTTCAGGGTCACCGCGAGCACCACGCGGTCCCGGTCGGCTTCGGTGGTCGGGTAGCGGGCCGCCAGCTCACGCGCCAGTGCGGCGATCCGCTCGGCGTCGCCGGTGCGCAGCTCGGTGAACACGTCTCCCCATGCGGTCAACCAGCCGTCCAGGCGCAGGGTGCCGCGGACGAACGTGTCGAGTGTCCACGACTTCGGAATGGCGTACTGGTCGAGGTAGGGCAGGCTGTCCCGGTTCGGGTAGACCTCGAACCGCTCGCCGGCCAGCACGTGCGAGCGGGTGGCCTCCCACGGCCGGTCGACGACCTTCTCCACGCCTGCTTCGAGATATCGGGCGGGCGCAAGCAGTGCGCTCAGCACACCCTGCGGCGCCCAGCTGAACCGGAAGCGGAAATCGTTGGGCATGGCCGGAATCCCACCGCAGTAGGAGGTGAACTCGGCCGTGACGGGCGTGTCGCCGACCATCGCCCGCGACTTGGCCACCAGCAGATCCGCGAACAGGTGGTCGATGCCCGGATCCAGACCGGCCTCGGTCAGTACGACCAGCCCGGCCGAGGCCGCGTCCGGTGCCTCGGCCGTGATCTGCTCGGAAACGTAGCTGCTGGCCGCGAAGTGCGCCCGGTTGTCGACGCACAACCGCAGCAGCTTCGGATGCTCGGCTGCCGGCAGCATCGACACGACCACGTCACCCGCGCGCAACTCGGCGGCCAGCGCCGGGAGGTCGTAGGCGCGGACGTCGGCCCGGCCGGACAGGCCGAGCCGGTCGAGGCAGGCCGCGGCCTTGTCCGTGGTGCGCGCCCACAACAGAACCCGAGGGGCGGCGTCGGTCAGCACCCGCAAACCGCTTCCGGTCGAGAGGCCGGTGCCGATCCAGTGCACGGTTCCGCTTGCGGTGAGCGTCTCAGACATCGGTGAGCTCCAGTTCGGTGATCGCCCGGCGGAACGCGCGCTCGCAGCGCCGGCAGGGTGTGCCGCCAAGGGCGCGAGCAGGTGCGGGGGCAACTCCGCCGAGAAGGACTCGCTGGCCTTCCTCGGCGGCAACGACGACAGGTTGTCGATGGCGATGACGCTGCCGTGCCGCAGCACGGGTTCTGGCCGGGTGGTGAGGCGGTCGTAGATCGGCGGCAGCGCCGGGCACCACCGGCGCCCGGCGTTCGGTGTCCCGAACCTCGTGCCGTACGGCGATCCCGGTCATCAGATCACCAGCTCGGCCGTCGGGTCCTCGGTGGCAAGCGCCGTCAGCAGGGCGTGCTCGACGAAGTAGGCGAACGAGGCGTAGCCACGCCAGATCCGGCGCCATTCTCCGGGCACCGCGGACGCGCCGACGGTCCGCTCCACGTTGTCCAAATAGGACACGATGATGTCGGCGGCCTGCCTGGTGTGGCCGGCGGAGAAGTTGTCGATCGCCAGGTGCGCGGCCTCATAGCAGTCGTCGAAGCCGTGGTGCCGCAGCTTCTGTGCCTCGTGCAGGCGCAGCTCGCCGGAACCGAACATCTCGATGGCCAGGTTGTAGCCGAGGATCTCGTTGTAGAACCGGTCCGGGAACAGGCACATGCAGAGCTGATGCACGGAGAATCCGTACAGGTCGTCGGGCAACTCGGCCTGGTCGATGAACGCGGCCTCGCGGATGTGCGGCAGCGTGATGCCGAGGCTGGCCAGCACCCGGTGGGTCAGTGTGATGTGGTTCTTGCGCAGGTCGCCGTGCCCCATCTCGTCGGCGTAGATGGCGAACAGCATGCTGTCGCTCTCCCGCTCGCCGTGGCCGAGGTGCCCGAGGCGGTGCAGCCAGGCGCCGTCGATGAGGTAGCCCAACAGGTAGGTGGTCTGGGTGAAGATCACCGTGTCCCGGTCGGGAAACTCGGTCAGCGGCTGGTACGGGTTGACCAGCTTGTCCCAGTACACCTGCTCGGCCCGCCGGTACAACGCCTCGGCGTCGTAGTCGAACCAGGTCGCGTCGGTGTAGCGGCCGCCCGCCCCGTGGAGGAACAGGACCTCCGCGTCGGCGAAGGTGCGCTCGGCGCGCTGCGCGGCGAGCGGCAGCGTGTTGGGGAAGTTCTCGATGTTGACCAGGCGGTAGAAGAACTCCCGGTCATCCCTCGGCTCCGGCTCGGCCACCACGACGTCCGCCGGTCGGCTCGCGTCGATCGCGGCCCGCCACCGCGCGGCCGCCGCGTCGCCGGTGGTGTTGACCGAGATCTCGATCTGCGGGCGCTCGCCGGCCTGGACGGTCGCCACCCACTCCCGGAACGTCGCCGCCTCGCGCTCGTCGAAGATCCCGAACATCGGACCGCCGAACTTCATCGCCTTGATGAACCGGGACAGGCCGTCCGGCGAGGTGCGCACGTGGCCGGACTCGCGGAACTCGGTCAGGAACGCCGCGAGGTCGAGGGCCGGATCGGTGAACGTCTCGGACAGCAGTCGGGCGCCAACCCGAACGCCGCCGTGCTGCCGGCCGGCCAGCGGTGCGTGCCGGCCCACGATCTCGGCCACCTTGGACTCGAGGGACAGCCCGGCCCGCCAGTCCACCAGCTCGGCAAGCATTCCGACGTGCTCGCGCTCCAGCTCGAGCGTCAGCCGCACGGCGGCGCGCAAGCGGCGCTGTTCCTCGTTCCCGGCAAGGGAAAGGTACTCCTCGAGCAGCTCGTGCAGCGCGGGCTCTGGCTGGCCGGCCGAGGTCCCGGTCAGCCGGTCGTCCACGCCAAGCAGGTGGAAGGCGTAGTGCACGCCGACCACTTCGGGCAGGAAGTTCGCCGGCAGGCGGGCGAGCGAGAGGTAGAAGCAGGCGTGCAGCGCGGTGAGCGGGCGGGCCTGCGCCCGGCGCAGGAAGTCGGCCGCGCCGATCTCCGGAAGATGGACGTCGAGGCGCTGCAACGCGCGCCGGCGCACGGTGGGCACGGCGTGCTCGGGGTTTCCGGCGCCGCGCTGGGCGAAGTGGTGGGCGAACAGGCGGTTGACGACGATGGACGGCTGGGTGGCCGGCTGCGACACCGCCTCCAGCCAGCATCCGCCGAGCAACCCGAGCGGGGCGCGCTGCCGCAGCACGGCTTGCCGCACGTCGTCGTCACCTCCGGCCAGTGAGTCGACGATCGGGGCAAGCTCGTCGCGCACCTCGAGCACCTGTACCGCGAGGCTCCCGGTGTTCCCTTCGTGCGGCAGGAAAGCGTGCAGGATCCGGCGGGCCGCCAGGAAAGTGGCATCCGACTCCTGGTCGCGCAGCAGCCGGTGGAAGACCGCGTCGGGCTCGCCGGCCAGGAGCGCGGTCGCCTCTTCCCACCCGGTCTTGCTGAACTCGAACGGGCGCACCGCCAGCGCGGCGATGGTGTCCGGGAGTTCGAACGTGTCGGTCATGGCAAGCCCCTACTGAGCCAGTTTCCTGAGCAGAACACCGATCCGTGCACCAGGCACGCTCGACGCCAGCAGCTGGTACCGGTCGGGCTTGACATGCCCGAGCGCGGCCCGGTCGACCAGGTTGATCATCGGGTCGGCGGCGAAGCAGTGCCCGACCCGGGCGATGTTGGCGGTGTAGAGCTGCTCGGTGCTGAACCCCGCCTGCCGCTCCTTCATCACCACAAGCGGTGTGAAGATGTTGTTGTGCATGAGGCCGTCGATGTCCCCGAGCTTCATGTCCAGCGGCCGCAGCAGGTTCTCGTTCACCCGTCGGGCCAGGTCGGCATCGATCTGGTTCACGCCGTCCAGCGATCCGGTGTCCTGCGCGCTGGCGCACCCGACGATCTGGTAGCCCTCCGCACCGGCAGCGTCGGCCGACACCACGCAGCTCGCCGCGCCATCGCTGAACAGCGCGTAGCTGGCCATCCGGTCGGCCTCGTCGAGCACCCGGTCGGTGGTGATCACCAGCACCCGACCGAACCGGCCGCTTGCGACCATCATGCCGGCCAGATCCAGCGCGGCGAGGAAGTTCAGACACCGGTTGAAGTTCTGGCCATAGAACGGGATGTCACCGAGGCCGATCCCGGTCAGCACTCGTTCCAGGACGGCACCGTGCCCGTCGGCCGAGCCGGGAACCTCGGTACTGCACAACATCAGTGCATCGACCGAGGATGGGTCGAGGTCGGCGGCACGCAGGGTAGCCGAGCCGCTGTCCACCGCCATCGCCTCGAGGCCGCGTTCGGTCCGGTGCACCGTGCCCCAACCCCAGAGCCCGGGATTCGGAGCCATCCGGAACTCAGCGGCCCTGGCCTCGAGGTTGGCGATCGAGGCGTGGTCGACCGCGTGCTCGCCGAGCACGTAGCGCGGTCCGTGCAGGTACACCGTCATGGCCGGTCTCCCAGCCTCATCAGGGAGTTCGCCTCGGCGAGGGGCAGCGCCTCAGCGGCGTAGGTGAACGTCCCGGACTCCCGGATCTCCCGGGCGGCGCGGAGCATGGCGCCGAGCGCCGCCCTGGCCAGGCCCGAGCCGAGGCTGATTCGGCGCACCCCGCACGCGGCCAGCTCGTCGACTCGGGACGTCGGGCCGGCGAGCACGTTGACCGGGCGGGACACCTCGGCGCAGACCGTGCGGATGGCGTCCAGGTCGGGTAGCAGAGGCGCGTACAACACATCCGCACCCGCCTCCTCGAACGCCTGCAGCCGGCGGATGGTGTCCTTGAGATCCCGCACGCCGTACAGGAAGTTCTCCGCCCTGGCGGTCAGGGTGAATGGGAACGGCAGGCTCCTGGCCGCCTCGACCGCGACGGCTACCCGCTCGACGGCCACCTCGAACGGAAGGATGGGCGCGCTCTGGTCACCGGTCGCGTCCTCAATGGACCCGCCGACCAGGCCGGCCTCAGCGGCGAGCCGGATGGTCTCGGCGATCCCGCCGGTCTGGCCCGCGTAGCAGTCCTCCAGATCGGCGGAGACCGGCAGGTCGGTCGCCGCGACGACGGCGCCTGCGTTGCGCACCGTCTCGTCTCGAGCGATCAAGCCGGCACCGTCGGCGCGGCCAAGCGAGTGGGCCAGGCCGGCGCTCGTGGTGGCCAGCGCGGAGAATCCCCGCCCGGCCAGCAGCCGGGCGGAACCGGCATCCCACGGGTTGGGGATGACGAACGCGTCCGGCCCGGTGTGCAGTGCGACGAAGGCGACGGCCCTGGCGTGCTGGTCGTCCGCGGCGAGCGGCATGCGGTGTCCTCCCGGTCAGATCAGTTCGACGTGGTTCTCGGCGCCCACCAGAGCACCCAGGATCTCGATCACCACGGTCGGGTCCTTGTCGAAGTAGAAGTGACCGCCGTCGGCCCAGTGCCGGACCGCCGGCCGGCGGCACTCCCGGGACCATGCTTTCAGCTGCGCCGGACCGACGTGCGGGTCGTCCCGACCGTTGATCAGGGAGACGTCCACAGCCAGCGGTTCGGCCGGGCGGTAGCGGTATCCAGCGGCCAGCCGGAAGTCCGCGAGCATCCCGGGCAGCAGCAGTTCGAGCACGTCCTCGTCGGCGATCACCTCGGGCGGCAGGCCACCGAAGAAGCCGAGTGCCTCGGCGAACTCCCGGCCGTCGAGCCGGACGAGCTCACGGACCCGCTCGGAGGGCAGCAGCGACGGCGCGGCGAGCCCGGAGGCGACGAGGTGCCGCAGCGCCGGCTGCGCGTCGAGCCGGCGAGCGACCTCGAACGCGACCAGGGCGCCGAGGCTGTGTCCGAACAGGTAGACCGGTCGCGGGTCGTCCGCCATGGCGGACCCGATGGTCGCGGTCGCCGCCTCGATCACCTCGTCAATCGAGGCACCGCGGACCGGCATCGCGACAAGCTCGGCCGCACCGGCCAGCGGTCGCCGCCAGTCGTCGAACATGCGCGGATTGCCGCCCGCGTAGGGGAAGCAGAAGATCCAGGGTTCAGACATCGGCATGCTCCCTGCCCAGCCGGAAGGTGTGGGTGTCGCTCGCCCCGGCGCCCCGCCGCACGTGCAGCTCGCGGCGGCCGGGCCGGACGACCACGGTCGCCACCGTCTTCTCGCGCCGGATGTCACCGGTGTCGTCGACCCGCACCGGCGGCCGGCCCAGCACCGCGAAGTGGTCGTCGACGCCGGCGCCCGCCGGCAGCTCGGCGAGTGCCGCGGCGCAGCTGTCGCGGCGCAGCACCGAGGAGTTGCGGGCGAACACGTTGAGCTCGTCGGCAGCGACGAAGTCGGGGTGCAGGAAGTGGTTTGTACGCGGTTCTTCCGCGCTGCCGACCACCCGCAACTGATCGCCGAGGATCTCGACGTGCAGTGCCCTCTCGGTGTCACACAAGGTGAGCGAGCGGGAGCTGGCCAGCCGCAGCCCGTCGAGGGCCGCCAGCGCGTCGCCGACACTCGCGGCCGTGTCCAGTAGGTGGCGGATAGCGAGGTAGGGCGGCACCCCCGGGCGCCAGTCCCCGCCGAGCACCAGGTTCAGGCCGATCGCCAGGCCATGGTCGTTGACGCCGAGGTAACCGAGCAGCCCGGCGAAGCTGAGCACCAGCGCCCGCCCGGTGTCCAGCACGCAGACCTGGTCGTCGAGGTCGCCGTTGAGGTCGATGGTCTGCGCCAGCACCTGATCGCCGAGCCGCGCGTAGGTGGTGCAGTCCCCCATGACCGGGATGCGTTGGTAGCCCATGATCTCGCGGCGCACTTGGAGCAGCACCGCCTGTTCGACCTCGATCCCCGCCCCGGCGGCGAGACCGTGGATCTCCTCTAGCAGCTGGGGGATGGCCGAGGAGATCTCCCGGTGATAGTCGGCGAGCACCGGGCGCAGCGTCTTCATCGACACCGGAGCCGGGAGGATCCGGTTGAGCCGGCACAGGTCGTCGTCGAGGAACGCGCGTAACGCCGCCGCCCGAGCCGCACCGTGCAGTCGGCCTCGGTCGAACGGCGAGCCGGCCACCCGAACCAGCGGAACGGTCACGCTGCCTCCCCCGCCTACCCTGGTCACGGTGCGCCGGCTGCCTCACTCACGTGGCTGGACAGCTGCTCGTGCACGGTCTGCCACTCGGAGCGCAGCACGCTGTAGAAGACCGCGTCCCGCCGCCGCCCGCCCGGCATCGGGTTGAAGCTGCGCAGGGTGCCCTCCTCGGTGGCGCCGATGTTCCGCAAACCCTTGCGGGCCTGCAGGTTCAGCGCGTCGGTCTTGAACTCCACCCGCTCGGCGCCGAGCCGATCGAAGGCCTGCTCCAGCATCAGCAACTTGGCCCAGCGGTTGACGCCCTTGCCCTGGAAGTCCACACCAAGCCAGGACCAGCCGATTTCGATCCGGCCGTCCGGCTCGGCGATGTTGCAGAAGCTCATGCTGCCGGCCACCCGACCCGTTGTCTTGTCGGTGATGTGGTAGACGACCCGGCGGCCGGCATCCTGGTCGGCGAGCGCCGCGTCGAAGAACGCGTCGAAGTCCGCGTCGGTCTCGATCAGCGTGATGAAGTACCGCCAGATGCCCGGGTCCATTGCGACCGCCCGCAGCGACTCGCGGTCCTCCGGGATGATCGGACGGAGCAGCACCTGCTCGTTCTCCAGCGTGGTCCGCGCGCGCTCGGCCCAGGTCATGACGTGACTCCCGCGTGCCGGGCCAGCGCGACGATCACGTCCCGCAAGGTGAGCATGGCGGCCACGTCGGGCTCGGTGAACACACCGACGCTGACGCCGGCGTCGTCGCAGGTGGACATCAGGAACACCACCTTGTTGAGTGACGTCAGACCGCAGCCGTCGGCCAGGGCCACGTCGAGGTCGAGGTCCGCCGGGTCTGGGGCGGACTCCAGGACCCTGGCCAGGTTCTCCCGCGCCACGGTCTCGATGTCAGCGTGCATGAGTCGTTCCCTCGTGGTTGTAGATCTCGGTGCGGTAGTGGTCCAGGATGCGCCGGCGTTTGGGCTTGAACTGGGAGGTGAGCAGTCCGTTCTCGATGCTGAACCGGTCGCGGGCCACGACCACCCGGCTGATCTGCTCGTCGGCACCGAACGTGGCGTTGGTGTGCGCCAACTGAGCGGCGATGGCGGGCTCGTCGGCCGGCTCCCGCGCCGGTGACACCACCGCGACCAGTCGTGTCTGCTGTGGACAGAACAGCACGCACTCCTCGATCGCCGGACTGGTCTTCATGTGCTCCTCGAGCGGTCGACCGATGATCTTCTTCCCGTTGTCCAGCACGATCACGTCGTCGGCCCGGCCGCGGATGAACAGGAAGCCGTCCTCGTCGAGGTGGCCGAGATCGCCGGTACGGACCACCCCGCCTGGCCCGAACACCCGCTCGGACTCGCCGGACGGCGCGTACTCGTACCGGGTGTTGACCGGGTGCTCGCACCGGATGGTGATCACTCCGTCGGCGTCAAACAACACCTCCTTACCGGGCAACACCTTGCCCACGCTGCCTTCCCGCCACGCACCCGGATGGTTCTTGCTGACGATGCAGGTCTCGTTCAGGCCGTAACCCTCGAAGATCGGCAGGCCCAGCCCGGTGAAGAAGTGCAGCGTCGCCGTGCTGGCCGGGGCGGAGCCGGTCCACAGGTATCGGATCCGTCCGCCGAACAGCGCCCGGGCGGCCGCCACCGGCCCGGTCCGGCCGGCCCGCGCCTCGACGTACCTGCGGGCGGTCTCGTAGAACGCGGGCACGCCCATCACCACGGTTGGCTCGGCCCGGCGCAGCGCGGGAAACGCCGCCTCGTAGGTGCTGACCGTGACGTCGTGGCCGAACGCGAGTCCCGAGTATATCCAGTACCGTTGCTGCAGCAGGGAAAGCGGTAGAAACACGAACAGGCTGTCCCGCTCGCCGTGGCCGAACATCTCCTGCACGGCATTGATGGAACTGTCGATGCTGCCGACCGTGGCCGCGATCGCCTTAGGCTCACCGGTGCTGCCTGAGGTGAACTTCAACGTGGTCACATCCTCCGGCCGGTACCGGACCGGGGCGGTAGCCACCCCCTCGACCTGCCCGACCTCGTCAATCGGCCGCACACCGGGCGTGTCCACCGGGTGGTCGGCGAACAACAACCTCAGGTGGTACCGGGAGAGCAGCGAACCGTCCACAGTGAACTTTCCCGGCTCGAGGCCAGCGGTCACCGCGCCCAGCCGCAGCGCGGCCAGGTCGAGGAGCACCCACTCGAGGCAGTTCGGCGCCGAGATGCCGATCCGGTCGCCTCGGCGCACGCCGAGCCCGGCCAGCCAGCCGGCGACCCGCCCGGCCCGCTCGTAAAGCTCGGTCAGCTCTACCGAGACGGCGCCGTCCAGCCGAACGAAGGAGATCCGGTGGCCGGCCGTGGGCGGGTGCTCGACGATCCGGTTGACGATCGAGGTGTTCACCGCAGGCTCCCGACCCGGGCGGCCATTCTGCGCACCGTGTCGACCTCGGGCAGTTGGCCAAGCGTGATCGTGACACCGAACCGCTTGCGCACCCCGGTGAGGATCCGCGCCGCGGCCACCGAGTCACCGCCCAGCTCATAGATCGTGCTTCCAGCGTCTATATCGGACACCTTCAGGATGCCGGTCCACAGCTCGGCGATCTCCCGTTCCAGCCCGGAGTCCACCACCACACCCGGCGACGGCTCGCGCAACTCGGTCGCGGCCAGCCGGGCCCGGTCGACCTTGCCGTTTCTGGTCAGCGGAAGGCTGTCGTGCCAGTGGATCGCGGCCGGGATCATGTAGTCGGGCAGGTGTGCCCGCAACGCCTCCCGGATCTGCGCGACCTCCGGTCGGTCCGTCCCGGCCGCCACCAGGTGGGCAACCAGCCGGGCGCCGTGCGTGCCGTCCGCCCGCCCGACCACGGCCTGGCGCACCGAATCCAGCGCGACCAGCCGGGTCTCCACCTCGCCGGCCTCGATCCGGTAGCCGTTCACCTTCATCTGGAAGTCGCTCCGGCCGACGATGTCGATCTCCCCGGTGGGCAGGTAGCGGCCGAGGTCACCCGTGCGGTAGAGCCGTTCGCCACGGTCGGGATCGTCGCGGAACCGCTCGGCGGTGCGGGCCTCGTCGGCCCAGTAACCGCGCGCGAGGCCGGTGCCAGCGGCGGAGATCTCGCCGGTCACCCAGTCCGGCGTGTCCCGCCCGGCGTCGTCCAGCACGTATGCCCGGTTGTTGGCGTTCGGGCGCCCATAGGGAATGCTCTCGGCGCCGTCCTCGTCCGGCCCGACCGGATGCAGGATGTTCCAGATCGTGGTCTCGGTCGGCCCGCCGAGCGAGACGATCCGCAGGTCCGGCTTGAGCTTGCGGAGCGCGGCGGGCAGCGTCGGTGGGATCCGGTCGCCGCTCATCATCACCAGACGCAGCGTGGCCAGCCCGCCGCTCCCAGCCGCCTCAGTCTCGTCGTGCAGCAGCGAGACGATGGCCGGCACCGAGTTCCACACCGTGACCCCGGTGTGGGCGCACAGTTCCAGCCAGTGCGCCGGGTCGGTTGCCTTGTCCGCGTCCGGCAACACGATCGCCGCGCCCGCGGCCAGCGCGCCGAACACGTCGTAGGCGGACAGGTCGAAGTTGAACGCGCTGATCCCGAAGAACCGGTCCCCCTGCCCAATCCCGAACCGGGAGTTGCAGTCCGCCACCACGTTCGCCACGCTGCGATGGCTGACCATGACGCCCTTGGGCTGGCCGGTGGTCCCCGAGGTGTACAGCACGTAGGCAAGATCGTCCGGATCGGCCCCGGGAGCCGCCGGGACACTCACCGGCGCCGGTTCCAGGGTGTCCAGCCGGAGGGCGCCATCATAACCGTCCACATTGGACAATATATGACAGACCCGCCCGTCGGCGAGCAGGTAGTCGCGGCGCTGCTCCGGGAGGGCGGCGTCGATGGGCAGGTAAGCGGCGCCCGCCAGCACGGTGGCCAAGATGCCGATGATCTGCTCCGGTCCTCTGGTCATCACCAGCCCGACCAGTTCGTCGCGGCGCACGTCCCGGGCCCGCAACCACTCCGCGGCGGTCGCCGAGCGAGCACGCAGCTCGCCGTAGCTCAGCCGGCCGGACGTCGTGATGATCGCCGACGCGTCCGGGTCCCGCGCGGCGTTGGCCAGGAAGGCCTCCTGCAGCAGCACATCCGCGCGCGGGACGGCGGTGTCGTTGGCTGCCGCACGGCGAGCTCGCTGGTCCGCCGGAAGCAGGTCGAACGCGGTCGCCGACCACGCCGCATCGGTGCACAGCGCCTCGAGCAACGTCCGGTACCCGGCGACCATGGCCGCGACCATGGCGTCCGGGAACAGCCCGTCCACCTCGTCGAACTGCACGACCAGGCCGCCGTGCCGCTCGAAGGCGAACGCGTTGAGCCAGACCTGCGGCGTCTGGCTACAGGTGTAGACCTCAGGCCCGAACAGCTCGAGCGCCGATCCGTCCACGTCGCCGCGCACGTAGCCGAGCGAGCTGTTGAACGTGTACGGCATGCGTGCCGGGCCACCCCGGCGGGCCAACTCACGCAGCACCTTGATACCGGAGAAGTGCCGGTTGTCCAGTTGGCGGCGCAAGGTGGCCTGCACCACCCTGGCCCGGTCGGCGAAGCTGGCCCGCCGGTCCAGCGCGATCTCCACCAGCATCGTTTCGGAGAAGTTGCCGATCGCCTCAAAGATCCGCGGGTGGATCGGCGGCCGGTTGGCGACCGTGGTGTTAAGGGTGAACCGCGGCCCGGCTCCCCACCGGTTCAGCACTTCCGCGTACCCGGCGATCAACAGCCCGGTCGGAGTCAGCCCGGCAGTCCCGGCACGCGCTTGCAAATCCGTCCACCGTGGCGCGGCGAGGCGCAGCACGTGCTGATTGAAGTGGGGATGGGTGATGGCCGACGGGCTGGTGCGCAACGGCAGGTCCGGGTGCGGCGCGATGCTGTCCAGGCGGTCGAGCCAGTACCGGCGGGACCGCTCGGCCGGCGCCCCGGTGCGCGCCCGCTCCAGCGCCGCGACGTAGTCCGCGAACGAGGCCTCGGTGTCGTCGCCCTCCCTGCCGTTGTAGGCCGACCACCACGCCTGGAAGAACAGGTACAGGCTGATCGCGTCCATGATCAACCCGTCAGTGCTGACGTGCAGCACCATCGCCTCGTCGGCCAGGACGGTGACCTCGACCGCGAGCAGCGGCGCCCGGTCCGCAGGCAGCACCCGATGCGACCGTTCCTGACGCAGCGCAAGCCGTTGCCGGGCCTGGGCTTCCGCGCTCTGGCCGCGCAGGTCCAGCCGCTCGATCCGGACGTTCACGGCGGACTCTTCGACCTGCTGGCCGTCCGGGGTGAACCGGGTGCGGAGCATCCCGTGCCGGGCCACCACCCGACGTAGCGCCGCCTCCAGCCTGTCGATGTCCCAGGCGCCCTCGATCTCGTGGTAGATGTGGCTGGCCACATTGCCGATCTCGACGACGCCGCCGCGGCCGACCAGGTAGCCGCGCTGCAGCTCGGTCAGCGGGAACGCGCCCGGCGCGTCCAGATAGGCGATGAGATCCGCCTTGTGCGCCTTGATCTGTCCAATGAGGACGGGATCCATCCGGTCCCTCGGCCCCTGCAGGCGCAGGTCCGCGCCCGCCGTGCTGATGGTGAGCCCGCGCGCCTCGATGTCGCGGAGTACCTCAAGAACCGTCATGCCGTCACCTCGCAAGTTCGGTGACGGTGACCCTGCCGCCTCGTTCCTCGGCGGCACGGCGGTGCAGAATGGTTCGCTCGCAGCTCGCTCACCCGACTGCCACCCTCTCGGCCAGCACGTCCGCTGGGACGCTGCTGGCGATCCGGTTGGCCAGCGCGGCCACGCTGCGGTTGCCCATCAGCACCTCTAGCGGGACGTCCGCGCCGAGATGCTCGGCCAGCTGGTACTGCAATGCGATGGCGTGCAACGACTCCATGCCCAACGCGACGAGCGACCTGTCGTGCACGGGTTCGTCCGCCGGCAACCGCAGCGCGTCGCGTACGAGGTCAGAGAGCCACGGCAGCAGCGGCGACTGCTCCGGACCGGCACTGAAGAACACCTGGGTGGCCAGGTCGACCCGGGTTCCAGGCGGTACGAGGGAGACCGTCGCCGGCCACTCGGTTGGCGCGGGCAGCCCGAGCGCGTCGGCGAGGCGACCGGCGAACCGCGGGATGACCGGCGCCGCGCCATTGGCCAGCAGCCGGGCGGCGGCCAGCTCGAGCGCGATCGCCGTGCGGGCCTCGTCCTTCCATTCCGGCAGCTCCGCCACCGCGGCCTCGCGGACGGCGAACGCCCGGACGTCGGTGACGATGCCGTGCAGGGTCTCCGCTGCCTGGTTGAGCGAGAATCCATCCTGGCCCAGACTGCCGCCGAGCGCGGCCAGCCGGACTTCCAGCCGCGCCAGGAACGCGGTGTGTTCCGGCGTCCAGACGCCGGCGTCGGGCACGACGCCGCCGTAGCGCTTCTCCAGCCGGGCACCCAGGTCGTTCAGCCAGGACTGCCAGCTGCCGACCAGCGTCCGCTGCACGAACTCCTCGTAGGCGGCCAGCTCGAAGTTGGTGCCGCGGCCCTCCGGGCGGGTCCAGGACAGGTAGAACCGGATCGCGTCGACGGTGTGTGGGCCGAGAATGTCCTTGCCCCAGATGGCATGTGCCCGGCTGGTGGAGAACTTGTCCCCGTCCAGCCGGTAGAACTCGTTGAGGTTGTAGTCGATGTCCGGGTGCCAGTCAGGGTAGGCCAGCCGGTACAGCGCGGGCGTGAAGATCGCGTGGTAGAAGGTGTTGTCGAAGCCGAGGAAGTGCACGATCTTCCAGTCCCCGCTCGGCTGGTCGGCACGCCAGTCCTTGCCCAGCCTGCGGCCCAGCGACTCGATGCCGTGCAGGAACCGGTAGGCCATGTCCACCCAAACCCAGATCACCTGGTCGTCCATTCCGGACACTCTGGACACTTCGGCCTCGTCGGGCGGCACGCCCCACTCCGAGGGATGAGTGATCGCCAGATCGATCCGCTCCCGGCGGAACAGCCGGTCGGCCAGTTCCTTCACCCGTGCCGGTACCCGGCCGAGATGGTGGTGCGCCGCGATCACGTCGCGAAGCTCTCGCAACGCCAAGGAATAACGAGTGACCGTGCCCTGCCGTGGAGTCGCCTCACCGGCGGTGGCCCGCGGATTGGTGAGGTCGAAGCAGAGGTTGGGCTCGCCACAGTCCTCGCACATGTTTCCGCCGGTGCCGCTGCCACAGGTGGGACAGCCGCCCACGACGTCGACCTCGTAGAGGTAGCGTCCCGTCTCGCCGTCGAAGAGCGCCGCCCCCGCTCGCGCGTCCACCTGGGGTGACGCCGCGATCCGGGAGAAGAACGCGCGCAGCCCGGGCGGGTAGCCGGGATCGGCGTTGCTCACCGTGTACTCGTGCACGTCGATGTCCATCATTCGGTGCGTGGCGAGGATCTCCGCGCTGTAGTACGCGGCCGTCTCGGCCGGGCCGCGGCCCTCCCTGGCGGCGGTGCCCAACACCCAGCTCTGGAAGTCGTCGCTGCCGGCGATGTGCCAGGCCTCGGCGCCGTTCATGCGCTGGAACCGGACGAACACGTCGGCCCCAAGATATGGACCGGACAGGTGCCCGAGGTGCAGATCCCCGTTCGGCGTGGTGGGCGAGGAGAACACGAGAACCGGGCGCGACTTGAACCGTCGGTGCTCGCCGCCCATGGCCTTCTTGGCCGCGCGCGGCGTGTCCCGCCAGTAGAACGTGGCGAAGATCAGGTCGGTGTCCCCGGTGTTGTCCAGGTAGTGCGTCTCGAACGGCTCAAACTGGATGACCGTGCCAGGTGCGACCAGGTGCCGCCCGGCATCCACGATCGCGTCGCCGGTGCCCGCCACGATCACGAACGTCTCGGTCTCGTCGTGCTGGTGCGGGTCGGAGGACACGCCGGGAGGTACCCGCCCCCAGGCCGCCCCGACACCAAGCGACTCCACCCGGCTCATGTCGATGTCGCTCATGTCGATGCCGAACGCCTGGTGCAGAGCGGCGGCGTCGTAGCTGTTGATGATCATATGTGGCTCCTTGCCAGGTTCAACAGGTTCGCCGCCTCCGACGCGATGGCCGGGGCGAGCCGGTAGCCGGATCCGTTGGCGGCACCGGCGAAAACGACACGGCCCTCCGGATCCAGCGCCTGCACCCGCGGATCTCCGGTACGGCTGTAGGCGTCGCAGAAGACGCGCCCCGACGTGGCCCGCTCGGCCAAGTCCGGGGCATAGCGGCGCAGGCTCGCCCGCGCCTGTTCGACGTTGTCGGACGTGAGGCCGTCCGCCACCGCGTCGGGGTGCACGTCCCATTCCGTGCAGGTGTAGCTGTAAAGCCAGTAACCATGCTCGCGCAAGGGAAGCAGGAACGCGTCCTCGTCCTGGAACACCACCACCCCGTCGCCCGGCGCCGGGATCCGCGCCACGTGCAGCGCGACCACCTTCTTCACCCGCGCGCCGAGCGGGGCCACCAGCGCGTGCCAGGCCGGCGCGGCCAGCCACGGGCCGGGGGCAAGCACGACCCGGCCGGCGGTCACCGCCTCGCCGGTGCTGAGCCGCAGCCCCACCCCGGTCGCGGTGATGTCGATGGCCGACACCTGCACGCCCTCACGAAACCCGACCCTCGGACGCAGTTCCCGGGCGAGCGCCTGAGTCAGCGCATACACGTCGGCGTACTGCGCACCGTCGCCGGTCCAGACTCCGGCGCCCCGGGGAACCCGAACGTCCTCACTGGACAACTCGCCGCTGGGAGTCAGCCGGGCGCGGCCAAGGAACACCTCCCGCAGTCGCGGCGCGCTCCCCCGCACCGCGACGACGGACATGGCCAGCGGCCGGATCGGCAGGTCCGGCCGGTTCTCCCGGAGCTTGAGGTAATAGTCGTGGCTGTACTCGGTCATGGCGCGCACCCGAGGGGTCGAGCCGCGGAGGAAGTGCAGGCCCGCGGACCGCCGGCTCGCGCCGCTGCCGACCGTGTCCCGGTCGAGCACCAGGACCGAGGTGTTCGGGGCGCGGGCAACGATCTCCCGCGCGACCATGCAGCCGATGATTCCCGCACCTATCACGGCAGTGTCCACCCGCATCGGCCGTTACACCCCGCGCAGCCCTGGTTCGGCCTTCGTCGACCATTCGATGAACGTCGGCAGTTGGTCGTCGGTGCGGACCCCGAGCAGCCGGTCCAGGATGCGCTGGCTGCGCCAGGCGACCAGGCTGAGGTTCGGGTCGGCCAGCCCGCGCTGCTCGCGCGCGGCGTTCTGCACGAAGATGTTGCGATCGGGTGGCCCGTCCCAACACACGGCGAAGTCCGCGTCGATCCGGTATTCGTCGCCCTCCTGCTCCAGCCGCCCGGCGATCGGCGCGAGAAAGTCCGTTGCCGCGAACCGGAAACCGGTGGCCCACACAATGGTGTCCGCCTCGACGTGCTCGACCGCGCCCGGCCGGTCGTTGTTGACCAGGGCGATGTCCCAGCCTCCCGCGTTTCTGGTCACTTCAGTGACATTCCGGTTCGGGACGAGCGCCAGCAGATCCATTGCGCCATGCACGAACCGGTGCAGGTAACAACGCTGGTAGATCTCCCTGAGCGTGGACTCCGAGACGCCGTCGCTGGTCAGGACGTTCTGGGCGTTGTGTGCCTTGCGGATCGCGCTCTCCAGCCGGTAGAAGTACTCCGAATAGCTGGGTGCGTAGTACTCGTTGGTGAATGGCGAGTCGTCCAGCGGGAAATAGTTCCCGCGCCGGGAGATCCAGCTCACCCGTCGTGGCACGTCAGCGGCCGGCCTTGAGATCAGGTCGAGGAACGCCTCGGCCCCGGACTGGCCGCCGCCGATCACCGCGACCCGCTTGCCGCCGAGGCCCGCCGACTTGTTCATGAACTCACTGACGTGGAACTGCGTGTCGCCGAGCTTCCCCTTGGCCGGCGCCGGAATCCAGGGCCGGGTGCCGACACCCACAACGATGTTCTCCGCGGTCACCACCCGGTCACCGGTGTGCACCGTGAAATGCCGGTCGAACTCGACGGCCAGCACCTCTGCGCCGAAGGTGATGTTCTCGTTTCGTCGGCTCGCCCAGGCGAGGTAGTTGCGGTACTCCTGGCGCGGGACCGCATCGAACTGCGCGTTGAGGAAGTGGTAGATCTTCCCCTGCTCGTGCAGGTAGGCGAGGAAGGAGAAGGGGCTGGTCGGGTCGGCCAGAACGACCAGGTCCTTGAACAGCGAGACCTGCAGGGACGAACCGTGCACCTGCTGGCCGTCGTGCCAGCCGAACCGGTCCTTCTTGTCCAGGAAGAGGTTGGGCACCTCCGGATGCTTGTGCAGCAGCGACGCCAGGCTGAGGTTGGCCGGACCTACTCCGATGCCGACGCACCGGTAGTGGGTCCACGCCGCGTCGGGTCCCCTTGAGTTGTGCGTTACGCCGTGTAATCCCACCGCGCTGTCCACCCCTACCTTTCCGCGTGACGCCCCGGGGATCCCAGCGAATCAGCGCATGGCTGTACACCTCGTTCCAGAACGCGCTTTTTCGAATAGCGCCCCTGGCGGCGTCGGCGACGGCTCCGATCGTCTTCGGAGCCGGTCGGTTAGTGTATTTTGAATATGGTTTCAGTTACTGCGGACGCGACCGCTGGTCACACCCGACGACGTCACGTGCAAATGATCTGCCCCCTGTTTGGCACATGCCACATGTACCGCGTCGGAGACTAACAAGGAAATCCTCGACTTGCCCACAGGTTCATCGGCCACCACAGACAAATCGCCCGAATGCAGTAGTGTTCGCTCGTCCGTTGGTCTAACGAGTCCAACCACCCGTCGACCGCCCCGACGTGCACATATGTTCTGTATCTCGGCATCGAGCCTGGTAGAACCCCTTGTGCGGAACGCACACCGCGATCTGCGCGTGCGGTGCCGATGGAACCCCGACCCGCGCACGCTCTGCTTACAGTTGATCACCAGCGTCCAATTCCGAATCGCGAAACCGCACGAACCGGTCAACCAGACACCTTTGAAATGATCTTGAGTATGTGCTCGGCGTACCACATCCAACTGCCCCAAACGGTCTAACGCGACCATCTGTTGGGTTCGTTGACACCAATAGACACACCGAGCTAGTGTTAGCCCGCTGATCTTGAGATCAAGATGTGCACAAGCGATTGCGCCGGCGCGGCCATTCTGAATCAATACGGAATTGTCAGGCGCTCGGACGTGGGCGTCCGCGGGCTGTTTCACAGCCTTGCGACACCTCGCCGCTGGCGCCATTTCTGGAATTGTTCAGGCACGCGATATCCAGGTGAGGCGAGTCGGCCCGAAACGGTTCGAAGCCAGGGCACCAGGTTGACCAGCGCCGCATGTCACCCATCGCACGCAGGACCTGCGTGTCGGCCCTGAAATCGTCGAGGGCTACATCGGAGACATCGCCTTGGCGAGCGGGAAGGGACAGTCGACGTCGCCGACGAGACGATCAAAGACATCAAGCCGAAGGTCCCGACCGTGCGAGCCGATCGGCCTCGGTTCACGACACACGGCCACCGCCGATCGCCCGGAACCGGACGAATCGCCGGCTGTGTACCAACCTCGTCGGGGGACTGACTGATCACTGTCGCGCCGGCCGCACCGCCTACAGGACCTGGCACTGTGTGACATCGACGAGCAGCGCATGCCGAGCACCGCCGCGGAGACCCTGCACGGTGCCGTGTTGACCGCACCGGATGTCGAGCTGGAGCTGCCGGTCGTCCAGCTCTGCCGCGGCGAGTTCGAGCTCGTCGAGGCGGCCGGCGGTTGTGGGTCGCGGCTGGATCCGCCGAGACGGCCACCCGATGCCGAGCGCACCGCGCCGACCTGACGCGCGCCGCGGGTACCACGCCGCACCTCGGCCAATCGCCGTTCTACCTGGGAAAGCCGGGCGAGGAAGATCCGGCACCGCAAGCTCCACACCGGACTCCACGAGTCAACGTCGAGTCATCGCCGGCCGCCAGGATGGGCTTGCCAGCTTTCCCGAAGGTCGCTGAGGAGGATTTCATGTCAATGGCCGTTGGCCGGCGGAACATGGCCCGGTCTCGATGGCGTCGGTTCGCGCTCGGGGTCGCGGTCGCTCTGGCCGCAGGATTGACCGTGGCGGTGCCCTCGGGTACGGCGAGCGCGTCCAACACCGACTGCCTCAACTATCCGGGCTCCAGTTCGACGATGGATTTCTTCAACCCCTACACCGACCCGGCCACCGGGCAACGCCAGCGATTCGTGTTCCCCGACCATGACGATCACGACCACGTCGTCCTCACCTTCTGGATCCATCAGGTGACGCCGACGTTCAACGTGGCCGCCTCGACCTTCGTCGACAATGGCACGGACGGGCAGCAGATGGGGACGTTCGCCACGACCCAGTCGCAGACGTTCACGATCTCGGAATCGGTCAGCACCGGAGTCACGAGCACGTTCGAGAAGTCGGCGTTCACCGCGACCGTCAGCCAGAGCGTCACCGGCGCGATAACCACGTCGACCACCATCACGGCCACCGCGTCCATCCCGGCGCACAGCCGGGTGAACGCCGACTTCGGCGTGGCCGCCTACATCGTCAACTATGACGTGGCCTTCTGGCAGTTCGACCAGGGCACCTGCTGGTATCACGACACGAGGACCAATGTCACGGCCAATGTGCCGACCACCAGCGAGGGATGGCATCTGTACCCGGCGGCCCCGCTCTGACCGACCCCTCGGATCAACGCCGGCAACGGCGGCGCCACCCCTCCCGTGGGGGTGGCGCCGTCGTTGCGGTGTGCCGCCGGTGCGAGCCCCTTGTCGGCGCCGGCATGTTGTCGACTCGCTGATGAGTTGGCGGGGCCGTCCGTGGGTAGCCGACGGAGGACCTGTCGGGGACGGCGGAGGACGGGCACATGCGGTTCCGGATGCTCGGACCGCTGCGGGTGCGCACCGGCGCCGGGTGGATGCCGGTGGCCGCGGCTCAGCAGCGGGTGGTACTCGCCGTGCTGTTGGCCAACATCGGTCGGGTGGTGAGCACGGAGAGGCTCGTGGACGCGGTGTGGGCCGACCGGGCGCCGCGCCGGGCGGTCAACACGGTTCAGGCATACGTGATGCGGCTGCGCCGGCTGCTCGGCGACGACCGGGGATCGCTCATCGTCACCCGCGGCGGTGGCTACGAGCTGAGGGCCGTCGACGACCACGTGGATGCCGTGCTGTTCGAGCGACTGGTCGGTATGGGCAAGCGGGAACTGGACCGTGGCCGGCCCGAAACCGGCGCCGGCCGGTTGGCCAAGGCGTTGGCACTGTGGCACGGCCCGGTGCTGGCCGACGTACCGGCCAGTGCGGAGCTGGCGCCGAGGGCGGCGCAGCTGGAGCAGGTGCGGTTGGCCGCGGAGGAGGACCATTCGGCCGCATTGCTGGAGTTGGGCCGGCACGCCGAAGTCGTGGAGAACCTGCGTCGGCTGGTGCAGGACAGCCCGCTGCGGGAACAGCGATGGGCGCTGTTGATCTCCGCCCTGGATCGCTGCGGTCGGCGCGCCGACGCGCTGGACGCCTATCAGCGGGCCCGCCGCCTGCTTCGTGAGGAGCTCGGGCTGGAGCCCGGTCCGCAACTGCGCCAGGCACAGCGCACGATCCTGGCCGCGGACGCACCGCGTCCTCCGGTCGTCACGGCGCGGCTTCCTGTTGTGCCGGCACAACTTCCGCCGGATGTGGTCGGGTTCACCGGACGGGACGAGGATCTGGCGTGGCTGGACGGCCTGCTGCACACCGAGGGTGACGAGCCGGCGACGGCGGTCGTGATCGCCGCCGTCGGCGGCATGGCAGGGGTGGGGAAGACCGCGCTCGTGGTGCACTGGGCACACCGGGTTCGGCACCGGTTCGCGGACGGGCAGCTGTATGTCAACCTGCGCGGCTACGCGGCGGACTCGCCGGTGCGGCCGATTCAGGCGCTCGCCCGTTTCCTCCGTGCGCTCGGGGTGCCGCCCGACCACGTACCGTCCGATGTGGACGAAGCAGCCACGGCGTATCGCAGCCTGGTGGCCAGTAGGCGGATCCTGGTGGTGCTGGACAACGCCCGTGATCCGGGCCAGGTGCGGCCGTTGCTGCCCGGCGGGCCCGGTTGTCTGGCGTTGGTGACCAGCCGGGACCGGCTCGACGGACTGGTCGCTCGCGACGGCGCCTTCCCGCTGACCCTTGGCGGGCTCACCGGTGACGAGGCATCCTCCCTGCTGGTGCGGCTGCTCGGCACCGACCGGGTCGGCACGGAACCGGATGCGGTGGCCGAACTGGCGGCGTTGTGCGGCAATCTGCCGCTGGCCCTGCGCATCGCCGCGGCCAAACTGTCCGCCAGCCCACACACCAGGATCGACGAATACACCGAGCGTCTCGGCGAGGACCGGCTCGAGGGCCTGCAGACCGACGGCGACGGAGTCCGGGCCGCCGTCGACGTGTCCTACGCCGCGCTCCCCGGCGACGCGCGACGGCTGTTGCGGCTGCTGAGCCTGATATCCGGGCCCGACCTCACGGTGGCATCGGCCGCGGCGCTCACCGGTGGCCAACTCCGTGGGGCAGCGGCGACTCTGGACCGGCTGGCCACCGCGCACCTGATCGACAAGCACGCGCCCGGCCGCTACGGCATGCACGACCTGCTGCGCCACTACGCCGCCGAACGCGCCGCGGCCGAGGAGTCCGAAACCGGCCGGCACGCTGCGCTGGACCGGCTCCACGAGCACTACCAGCGTCAGGTCAGCGGCGCCGCCGCGCTGCTCTATCCCGGAATCCTCCGGCTGCCCCAGCCCGAAACGGCGCCGGCCGCCTTCGCGACCAAGTCGGCGGCCCTCACCTGGCTGGACACCGAGCGCGCCAACCTCGTCGCGACGATCGTCCACACGGCACGGTGCGGTCCCCGCGAAGTCGCCTGGCGCCTGGTCGACGGCCTGCGCGGGTACTTCATCCACCGCATGCACCTCGTCGACTGGCACGTCGCCGCCGAAGCGGCCCTCGCCGCGGCCGACGCCGACGGCGACCAGCACGGCTTGACCACCACCCACCTCGGCCTGGCCAGCCTGCACCTCGTCCGGGAGCGTCCCGCGGAGGCGATCCACCACTACCGCCGGGCCGTCGATCACGCGGAACGAGCGGGCTGGCCGCTCGGGAGCGCCGCCGCACTGGGCAACATCGGTCTCGTGTACCTCCAGCAAGGTCAGCTCACCGCCGCGGTCGAGCACCTGTGCCAGTCACAGGCCGTGCGCGAGCGACTCGAACACCCCGTCGGTGTTGCCATCGATGTCGACAACCTCGGCGCCGCCTACCGGGGACTCGGCCGGCTGGAACTGGCCGCCCAATGCCATGCCCAGGCCGCCGCCGTGCACCAGCGGGCCGGTTCCACCATCACCGAGGCCGAAGCCACGACCGGCCTTGGCATCGCCTACCACGCCCTCGGGCGCCTGCACGACGCGCGAACCACGCTCAGTCGCGCGCTCACCGCGCTCACCGACGCCGGCGACCGCTACACCATCGGCCACACCTACCACGGCCTCGCCGACGTCCACCGGGACCTTGGCGACCACGCCACCGCGCTGGACCTTGCCCGCACCGCCACCGCCATCGCCCGCGAAATCGGCAACCGGTCCCTGGACAGCGCCGCCACCGCCACCATCGCCGGCATCCACCACCAACTCGGGAACCTCCAGGAGTCCATCGACGGCTACCACCGTGCGCTCGAACTCGCTCGCACCGCCGGCGACCGTTACCGCGAGGTCGACGCGGTCATCGGGTTGGCCGGCGCCCAGCACGCGGCCGGCCAGTCCGGCACCGCCGCGAACCTCGCACAGCACGGGCTCGCCCTCGCCCAGCACGGCGAATACCGGCTCCTGGAGGGCCTGGCCCACACCCGTCTCGCCGCCGTTCACCTCGACAGAGGTGACCCCAGAACCGCTGTCCGCCATGCCGACCAGGCCCTGCACAGCCACACCGAAACCGGGCACCGACTCGGCCAGGCCCAAGCCCACCTCGTCGCCGCGAGTGCCAAGCGCCACCTCGGCCAGCACACCGAGGCCACAGCTCACGACGCCGCGGCCCGCGCCCTGCTCGCCGGGACGGGCGCCGATCCACCTTGCCCCACCCGCTGACTCCCAACGCCCGCGAGCGGGTGGGCCGCCGTTCAGCATCTATGGTCGATGTCGGATCGACGAATGACCCATACCCGCGCCGAGGTTTATCGAGATGATCAAGCTTCGCGCGAACGCCACGGATTTTGGATGACAAGCGGACGGTTCGGGCCGAAAAGGGTCGAGCCGGAGCCCGGAAAGGGCCGCTAACTGCGGAAACGGTGGACGCAGCAGGGATTTGACCCTGCGATCCCTTGGCACCGCTGAAGCTGGCCTCATCCCCCGAACCGCACCCCCGGGTGAACACGGCTTCCAGCCCGAACCGCGCTCCGTCGAACCACACGTCACCGGTGAAGGTGGCGCCGGTGAAGTCGGCCGCGACGATCCGGCACCCGAGCAGGTTGGCCGGACCGAGCAGGGCGCCGGTGAGGTCCACGTTGATGCCGGACCAGAAGGTGTCGGCCGGCTTGCCCTCGGGGCCGGGCCGTGCGCCTTTCCGAGGATCCGGTTGGTAACACTGGGATTGCGGTGGTCTCGAGCACACTGTCAACAAACGTCGTGCGGTTGTCGTGAGACCTCACAAGGACGGTCTGATTGATCGCGGCGACCAGACGATGGCCGATCAGGGGAGGGTGTCACCTCGCGATCATCACGTCAACGCACGCCGTCAAGCGGCGTCGTGTCGGTATTGGCCACGCTGTGCCTTGTAGAGTTTGGCGAACAGTCCGTCGCGGGTCATCAGGCGCTCGAATGTGCCCGATTCCACGAGGCGGCCGCCGTCGAGCACGTGAATGCGATCGGCTTGCCGAATCGATCCCAGTCGGTGCGTGATCAGGACGATCGTCCGTTCACCATCGGCCAGTCCCATCAAACGTTGGAAGGTCTCGATCTCCGTCATTGGATCGAGGGCGGCGGTCGGTTCGTCGCAGATGAGGACCTCAGCGTTGCGGAAGTGCGTGCGGGCCAAGGCGATGCGCTGCCATTGGCCCCCGGACAGGTTCACACCACCCTGGAACTCCGGAGCCAGCAGGGTCTCCCAGCCATCCGGCAGTTCGGCGATCATCTCCTGCGCTCCGGAGAAGGCAGCCGCCTGCCCCAGGCGTCCATCGTGGTCGGTCGCGCCCGGTTGGCCGATGATGATGTTGGCGCGTGCGGTGAACGGCCATCGGTAGTAGTCCTGCCCGATCCAGCCGACTCGGGCGTGCACCGCGCTGGGATCGAGTTTGTTGAGGTCGGCACCGTTCCAGGCGACGGTTCCCTCTTGCGGCGCGTACAAGCCGGCGAGCAGCCGGGCCAGGGTCGTTTTCCCGCTTCCGTTCGCGCCGACGAGCGCCACGACTTCGCCCGGGCGAACGTCGAGGTTGATACCACGGAGCACGGGCTCGGTGCCGCCCGGATAGGTGAAGCGCAGCCCGTCGATCGTGATGTGGACCGGCCGTGACGATAAAGTCATCTCTCCAACAGGCCTGCTTTCCTGCTGCGTCGGCGCCAGGACACGCTGATAGTCCGACAGGTACATCGAGCCGGCGTACAACTCGTTGAGCTGTGTGAGGGTGAGCGTGAGCCGTTGCGTCACGGCGGTCATGGCGACGACCACCGTGCCGGCTGCGGCCAGTTGCAAGCGGCCCGTGGCGAGCAGCCAGCCGAGCGCCGCATAGGTCGCGAGCCGGGCCAGACCGCCCGCGGCGTCGGCCAGCAACGCGGCGCCGGCTTCGGTACGGGCGAGGCGAGATTGCTCGGCCTCGAGTTGACCCGCAAGGCGCCGATAGTGGCCGAGCAGGAACGCCACGAGCCCGTGTACGCGGATCTCCTCGGCTGCGGAGCCGCGCGCGATGAGCACGTTGACCAAGGCGGTCTTCTGGCGGTCGCCCGTGATCCGGCGGATCGCTGACAGGTACTCCCAGCGGGCGTTGGTCACCACCTTCCAGCCGTACGGGATGACGGTCGCGATCAGCAGTGGCAGCAGCAGCGGATGCAGGGCGCCCAGCACTCCGGCGATCGTGACCAGCCCGATGAGACCGCCGGCCAGGTCGAGCATTCCGTGGACGAGCCGGTCGGTGGTCGCCACTCCGAGGCGCGCACTGGCCAAGGCTTGGTGGAAGTCGCCGTCCTCCAGCCGGAGAAGGTCCACAGTGGCCGAACGTTGCAGAAGGCGCTCCTCCGCCAACCGCCGAACCTTCGGCCCCAGCCTGCCGAGGGCAGCCCCACTGCCTGCCCGGCACAATGAACCAGTCCCGGCGAGCAGGCCTACGGCAATCAGAGACGGGACGGCCGCGCGAACGCGATCCGCGGTCGGACCGGCCGTCATCAGGCGGATCAAGACATTGTTGACGGCCACGAGGCCGACCGCGCTCGTGGTCGCGTACGCGAGTTGGCTGACGACCACGGTGAGCGAAGCGGTGCGATCGGCGCGCCAGGCCAGGCCCAGCACGAACCGGACCAGTTGCGGCAGGCTGCGGATCGCGGCGCGGAAGCGTACCTGCGAGGCCGCCGACAAGCCGGCTGCCCAAGGTCCCGACAGCTGTATGCCCGTGCCGAACAGCGGATCCGTCATCGTTCGCTCCTGCGGAGGGAGTTCTGGGCGGAACCGAGGACGGTCCGCCCAGAACGTCAGTGGCTACTTGTCGGTCTCGAAGACGAACTGGAGAATTCTGGTGCTCGAGCCGGCTCCGTTGCACGTGAATGCACCGCAGATGGTGGACGTCGTGAACGCGCACCGCGTCAGTCCGTCGTCCTCGACGTCCACCGGAAGCATCTGCAGAGTCGCGATGTCAGTCATTGTGATCACCTCCCTACGCGTGTCGCGATGGCGGCTGCCGCGGCGCGGGATGCGCCGGGGCGGTTCTCGGGTCGCGCCGCGAGCGGCGCCGGCAGCCACGGGCGTGCGGCGTCGTCGCGCAGGCGCAGGAGGAAGTCCAGAATGCCGGCCGCGCCGTGACCGTAGTCGTCGCCTCGGCCGGGGTCCGCGATCGCCAGCCGACCGTGCTTGGTGCGCTGGGCGAGGATTACGCCGGCGATGTGGTGCGCGTACCGGCGATATCGCCGATCACCGCTCTGTTGCGCCATGTCCATGAGAAACTGGCCCGCTCCCGCGAGGCCGCAGCAAGCGCCCACCGGGTGTCTCCACGGGTCGGCGACAACCGTCTCGGCCGCCTGCTCGGCGTGCGCAAGGAAGCGGTCGTCGCCGGTCCGAGCACTCAGCCGCAGGAGGAACTCCCCGATGCCGGACGGGCCGTTGCACCAGAACGTCTCGATCCCACGCCTGCCATCGACGTCGAGCGGCCACGTCGCCCGGCCCTCCGTAACGCCTGCCGCACTCACGATGATGTGCCCGATCACGTGCGCGGCTTCGGTGAATCGTTCCGCATCAGAGCTGTCTGTGATTTCCGCTGCCGCGACAAGAAACGCTCCGACTCCGGCCAAGCCATGACCGAAGCCCAGCGGGGTTCCGGATTCCGCGGCCAGCGCGGGCGTGTCCAATAGGGAGCCGGCGTAGCCGAGAGCGCGCTGCCGCACGGCCTCGTCACCGGTCTGCTGCCAGAGGTAAACATGAAGCAGGCCGGCGCCGGCCAATCCGTGGGTGACGTCGAACCGGACTGCCTCCGTGGGCAAAGCTTTCGCGAGCCCAACCGCACGGTCCCGCAGCCCTTGATCGTGCAAGAGTTCGGCGGCGTCGAACAACGCCCACGCGGTGCCCGCTCGGCCGAAACACAGTCCCGGCAGCAGACGTGGCACCGACGTATCGAGTCTCTTCTCGATCCACGCGGCCGCGTCGCGGACCGTCTCCATGTGGCGATCGGAGTTGGTCGCTCGCGCGGACCTGGTCAGGACCGCAAGCACACCGGCCGCGCCCGGCCAAGCGGCGCACGGATCGTTATGCTTGTCGTACGCCCAACTGCGCCGCCACAGATAGCGGTTCTCGGGAGTCATGTGTTCCCGGAGCTCGACGATGCCGTCGTCGAGGAAGCTGTCGAGGATCGGGTTGCGTAGCAAGGCGACCGCCGAACCGGCGAGGCGCCGGCCGGCACGGGCCGGGCTCACCTGCTTCTGCCGCGAGCGGCCTGCCATCGCAAGCGTCCACCGCGTTCGTGGATCCGACCGCGTCAGGCCCTCAACGACGTCCGCATGCTCGGTTAGCCCGGGGTAGGTGGCTGCGATCGCGTCGAGGACGCGCTCCTGACCGCTGAGCCAACGACCGTCGAGCCCGGTGAGGTTGTGAAAGATCGTGGCGCCCAGGCTGTAGCAGTCCAGGGTAGGCGAAGCGGCGAGCGCGTTCGACGACCAACGCGCGGACAACACCTCCGGAGCGGCGAAGCCTTCGGTGGCCGCCCGGCAGCCATCTCCGATCCGCACAACGTGTTCGACGTCGACGAGCCGCAGCTGCCGGTCCGGTCCGACCATCACGTTCTGAGGCTTGAGGTCACACAGGACGAAGCCCGCGTCGTGAACCTGCTGCACCGAGCCGATCAACCGCTCCACGAGCAGCCCGGCTTCTTCGCGGTGCCGGTTCGCCCACACATCCATGGGCTCGCCGTCGATCAGTTCCTCGGCAAGGAAAAGATCACCTTGCTGTTCGAACAATGCGACCTTCCTCGGAGCGACACCAAGCGGACGAAGGTGGTCGAGCATCGCCGCCTCGCGGCGCAGCTCGTCGCGTACGTCGGTGCCGTTCAGGCGCGCCCCGACATGCGCTCGGGCCTGCTTGATGACGACGTCCGATCCGGTGGTCTCGTCAACCGCCCGGTAGACACCGCCCTTGTTGGCCTGCCGGATCGCCCGCGCCACCCGGAAGCGGCCGACGAGCAGGACGGAGTCCGCCTCGGTCACCGACGGTGGGTCGTCGGCGAAAGCCGATGGCGCCCAAGCCGGAGGGCAGAACCAGGCCTTGCGCTCGTCCGTGAAGCGATGCCCATCGGGGTCGTACACGCGGGTCTCGAAAACGCCGTTGTCGGTGAAGACCGGCTCGCCGCTGAACTCCCCGTAGCGGTAGTGGACGAGGCTTCCCGGTCGGAACGGCCGGTCGGACAGAATCCTAGGACCGGCGAGATCGACCGTCGCCACGTGCAGGGCCTGCGCCAATCGCCGGAACTGCTCCTGGTCCGCAGGATAGACGGTGACGAACTTCCCACCCGAGGAGCGCTCACATCGCCCGTCGACGAGCTGCGCGACCTGGCGGAGATCCCGGGCGAACTTGAAGCTGCATCCCTCGGCAATGAGGACATCGGCAACGCGGGCGAGAACCACGGGGGCCGACAGCGGCGTCGCCGCGACGTGCAGCTTCCAGCCGTGCGAACGGGGGTGGTGGTTCGGCGACGTTACCTCACACCAGATCTCGGTGGCTGTGGTCGTCCATTCCAGCGCGTTGTGTCGCGTCAGTTCGGCTTGCAGCAGGTCAGCCAGGATCGCCGCGTCGTACGAATGCTCGAGCTCGGAGTATCGGTGCTCAGAGTTCAGCGTCAGTCGATCCATTGCCAGCTCTTTTCGTGCCTCAGCGGTCCGCGAAGCCATTCCGCTGTACCTGCAATCAAGTAGCACGCGCCGACGGGCCAAACGCACGCATCCCGACCGAATCCGAACGGGCCGACGACTTCGCGGATGGGGACCGACACGAACAAGCCGGTCACCGCTGTTCGCGGCCGTTGTCCTGGATGGCGTTGAGGTGGGCGCGGATCCGGTCGGCCTCCGGCATGCCGAGGTCGGTGTAGAGGGTCAGGGCGTGCTGGTAGTGGTGGCGGGCGCGGCCAGGGTCGCTGAGGGTGTGGTGGGCGTGGCCGAGACCGGTGTGGGCGCGGGCATGCTGGAATCGGTCGCCGATGTCGGAGGCGATGGTGTGAGCGGCGGTGTGGCGGGTGAGTGCGTCGGCGGGACGGCCGCTCGTGCGCGCGGCTTCGCCGAGGCCATTGAGCGTCCAGGCTTCACCGTTGCGTTGGCCGGTCTCGTGGAAGATGGCCATTGCTTGTTGATGGTGATCGTTGGCTTGGGCGGGCTGGCCCCGATGGGTGTGGAGAATGCCGAGGCTGTCCAGCACCCAGGCTTCACCGGTGCGGTCACCGGTGTCGCGGCACAGGGCCAGAGCCTGCAGGAGGTGGTCGATGGCCGGCCCGTAGCGGCCAAGCCGTGCCTCGGCCTCACCGAGGTTGTTCAGCACCCAGGCTTCGCCGGTGCGGTCACCGGCCTGTCGGCAGCGGACCAGTGCCCGCTCGTGGTATTCGGCGGCGAGCTCGTTTCGGCCCAGCCGCGCCTCGATGATGCCGAGGTTGTTCAGCGCGTCGACTTCGCCTGTGGCGTCGCCGACCTGCCGGCTCAGGGCCAAGACCTGCTTGTGGTACTCGGTGGCCGGGCCGTATCGGCCAAGCGTTCCCTCGATGTTGCCGAGGTTGCCGAGGGCGCGGGCTTGGCCGACCGGGTCGCCGGCCAGCTGGAACAGGTGCAGCGCATCCTTGAGGTGCTCGGCTGCCGGCCCGTACTGGCCCAACCGTAGGTGAGCGATGCCGGTGTTGGCCTGCGCGTGGGCTTGTCCAGTCCGATCGTTGGTGTGCTGGGCAGCGTGGCGGGCGTGGCCGTGGACGGTCAGGGCGTCGGTGTGATAGCCGCCGGCGAGGTAGCGAAACAGCGTAGTGGACAGACCGATGGTGTGGGTGAGCAAGTTGTGGGCGGCGGTGTGCGCGGCGACGGCGACCAGGGTGGGGCGTTCGGTGTCAAGCCAGGTGCGGGCGGTGTCCGGGTCGCTCAGGGTGGGCGTTGGAGTGCCGGGTGGCGGGATGCGTGGCCGCCGGTGCGCCTCGGCGGGGTAAAGGGTGTCCATCGCGGTGGCGGTGGTGGCGAGGTAGTAGTCGAACAGGCGGGTCAGCGCGTCGCGGCGTTCGGGTGGGGGGTCTACGTCGCTGGCCCGGCCGGCGGCGTAGGCATGGATCACATCGTGGAAGGTGTACCGGCCGGGGGTGCGTTGTTGCAGCAGATGATCCCGGCACAACTGGTGCAGGTGGGTCCGGACGGTGGACAGTGCGCCGTCGGCAAGGGCCGCAGCGGCGTAGGCGTCAAGGTCCTGGCCGGGGTGCAGCGCCGCCAGTCGTAGCAGTCGTTGCCGGTCGGCCGGTAGGTGCTGGTAGGACAGCTTGAGGGCAAGTTCGACGCCGCTGTCCAGCCGTCGGCAGCCGTGGTGTTCGTCGAGCCGCTCGGCGTGGTCGGTGAGGGTCCAGCCCGGTGTGCCGCGGATATGTGCGGTGACCAGCCCAAGGGCCAAGGGCAGGTAGCCGCAGCGCCGGGCGATCCGGGCCGCGGCGTTCGGGTCGGGACCGACAGGGACCTGGGGCGCGGCCCGAGTCAGGAATTCCAGGGCCTCGCCAGGGGTGAATACGTCCACCGTGAGGTGTGTCGCGAGGTGCAGGCCGGTGAGGCTTCGTCGGCTGGTGACCAGCGCGGGGCAGCCCGGGGTTTCCGGGAGTAAAGGACGGACTTGGTCTTCGTTGGCAGCATTGTCGAGCACGACCAGGGTATGGGTGCCGTCGAGACGGCGGCGGTAGGCGGCGGTGCGCGCGGCCAGGTCGTGTGGGATCTGGTGACCGGGCACTCCCAGTAGACGGAGAAAGGCCTCGAGGACGGCGACCGGGTCCGCCGGTGGCTGGGCGAGGTCGGGGTGGAAACCGCGAAGGTCGACGAACAGGATCCGGTCGATCGACTGGTCGTGGGCGAGGAGGTGTCCAGCATGGATGGCGAGTTGGGTCTTGCCGACTCCGGCCATGCCGGCGATCGCCGAGATCACTACCGTCCCGCCATTGCCGGTGCCTTGGTGTAGGGCCCGCTGGAGCCAGTCGAGCTCGCTGGTCCGGCCGGTGAACCCGGCCGGGGCCCGTGGAAGGGTGTCTTGGACCCGGACCTGCGCCGCCGCCTTGGCCTGCCCGCCGATCACTTGCAGCGCCTGCCGCCATTGCGTCACATACCCCACGTCCGGGTGCAGCGCCTGCACCACCGCCATGATCAGGTCTGGTTTCAACCGCCGCCGGCCGGGCCGGAAACAGTCGACAATGGTGGTCTTCCCCGCCAGTTCACCGGCTGGCCGGCCGGCCGCGGTCCACGACGCGTTGACCCGGTCTTTGATCCACTCATACGACGGGTTGTCGGCCCAGACCTTCAACAACCGCAACCGCTCAACGAGGTCGTCGAGGGTAGTGGCCTGTCCAGGGTCGGGCAGCTCCACGAATGTGTCGACCCGATGGTGCGGGGACGGCATAGCTCACCTCATGGACCACCGATGCTGATGGCGTTCGGCCGAAGATCATCAGAGGTGACCGCGCACCGTGTCTCGGTCTTCTGTCCGGTCTGTCGGTATTCCATCCGTCTCACGGCGGCGTCCTCAAAGGGGTGCGATGCCCGGCCACGGAGCCGCGGCGCGGCGAGCTCGCCGCCTTTGTCGGTTAGCATTGTCAACAACCATGCCCGCAAATGCGCCGACGCGTCCACCGCACCCGGAGCTTTCATTCAAGAACGGAACCTGGTTTGAAAGTCTCCGGGCAGCCGGGGGATCCTCAGCGCGAGAGTGGGGGGTAGTGCGCCGGTCGGTCTAACGCTTTCAGCGGGCTTGTGGGTGGTACTGCTCGTTGTGCCTGCCGCTGACTGTCCGGTGGAACTGTCACATCCCGATGCCGCGATAGCCGCACTGATCAGTATGGCCACCAAGGTCCCTGTGTTGGCCTGCCTCGATGCTCCTATATGCCGACTTGTGACGGAGTTCTTCTGGTACACAGCTACCCCCGTTTCATAAAGCAGAGTTTGTAGTGGCTGCTACGCGGTCAACTGCTTGCACAATGGAAGACGCGGAACCTGGTAGAACGTTGCATCCGGCGACCCGCACCGGGCGAACCAGGGAGCGGCGGGCCAGTCTGGTTGAGGACAGAACGGGTCCGAAGGGGGCAGCGTCCTGTCGTTCGTTACCATTGCTCTGTTGATTCGCAGGCGACTAATCAGGCCGGCCCGTGACTGGTCCGTCACGTGCCGCGGATGCCGGTCCAGCGCCTCGACTGCCGGGTGAAGGTTCCGGATACTCGGCCCGGTGACGCTGAACAGCACTCATGCCTCCTCCGGTCTCATTCCGCCGAGCGTGCGCCGACCCCGGTGAGCGCGCCGGACGTGGCCTGCGTCGGGTCTCCCCCCTCCTCCGGCGAAGCATTCGCAGGGATCCCGCCAACCAACACAACGACAACCACGGCGAGCGCGGTCAGAAATTTTCGACCCATCTTTGTTGCCTCCGTTACCGCCGTTTGGAAATTTCATGATCTCGCCAGGTCGCTGGTCGAACCCGGTATAGAAGTAGTGTCACGGCCGCAGACCTGTTTGGTGGGAAAACCGGAGATTGCCGGACACGGGAATGCCCTGTGCTGCTTGGGCATGGGTGTCGGTCCGCGAGGGCACCGGACAGCTCCGGACAAGCGGACGATCGGACGGGGCAGTAATGGTCGTCGGGTCTGCTCGTGATCGTCGCCATGACGAACCTCATCGACCGGCGGACCAAGACCGATCAGTCCCGCTGGCCGCCCGGCGCTGCTGCCCCGGCCTGGACCGGCGTGTCCGGACACGCCGCGAGCAGGTGGAGCTTGTTGCGGATCTGCGCGGCCTCGGGATGGGCCAGTTCATCGAGGATGTCGGCGGCGATCTGCCAGTTGGTTCGGGCGGCGTCGGGATCGCCAGCAGCGTGCTTGGTGTCGCCGAGGTAGGCCAGGCAGGTCGCTTCGGTGAAGCGGTTGCCGGTGGCACGGAACAGGTCGAGCGCCTGCCGGTAGCGGCTGATCGCCTGGTCGTACTGGCCGAGTTGGTGGTGGACGTAGCCAATGCTGTCCAAGGTGTGGGCCTCCCCGTAGAGGTCACCGATGTTCTGCTGGAGGGTGAGCGCCTGCTGACAGTGGTCCAGGGCACGTTGATGCTGACCGAGTCTGGCCTGGTACCAACCGATGGTGTTGAGCGCGCGCGCCTGGTCGACCCGGTTGCCGGCGGCTCGGGAGTGATCGAACGCTGCCCGTGCGTGGCCGAGCGCATCCTGGTAGCGACCCTGCTCACCGGCGATCCACGCAAGGCTCTCCTGGATCAGCGCGGCTCCCGGCCGGTCGCCGAGTGTGTCGAACAGGTCGAGCGCGTGCAGGTAGTGCTCGCGGGCATCATCCAATCGTCCGGACCCTGCGGCGGCGAGACCGAGACCGCGGTGGGCATAGCCCTGCCCGCGCTGGTCGGCCAATCGTCGTGCGGCCGCCAGGGCGATGTCCTGGGCACCGGCCTGGTCCTGCCAATGTCCGCGCCGGTGCAGGAAGGCGGTAAGCGTCCAGGCCAGTTGCCAGCAGTGGGTGTCCAATCTCGCCATGGCGGCCTGCTCGACCGCGGCGAGCAGGACCGCGCGTTCGGCGGTGAACCAGGCCATCGCCCGGTCGTGGTCGTCGAGCCCACCGGGCTCGACCAGCGGTGGGGTCGTCACCACATCCTCGCCGAGGTCGTGGTGCGGGTCGAGCACCGCAGCGGCTGCGCGGGCGGTGCGCAGATAGTGCTCAATCAGCCTGCGCACCGCGAGCTGACGTTGCTCGGCGCTGTCCACGGTGTGCGTCTCGTCGTGGGCGTAAGCGCGCAGCAGGTCGTGAAAGTCGTACCGGCCCGGGGCACGCTCGGTGATCAGGTGGGCGCGGACCAGTTCGTCGCGCACGGCACCGGCATCCTGGGCCGGGAGTTCCGCGAGGCTCGCCATGGCGGGTAGGCCAAAGTCCGGGCCGGGATGCAGCCCCAACAGGCGGAACAGGTGCGCCGCCGCCGTGCTCAACGTTCGGTAGGACCAGGAGAACACCAGTCGGATGTCGGTGGTCGGGTCACCGCCACGTAAGGCGTCGAACGTGTCCGCGGTGGCACGGAGCTCGGCGACGATCTGCCGCAGTGACCAGCCGGGTTGGGTGGCGGCCCGCGCGGCGACGACGGCCAGGGCCAGCGGCAGCCGCGCGCACCGGGCGATCAGTTCCTCCACCGCGTCTGGCTCTGCTGTCGTCCGGTAGGTGCCGAGGCGGCGGATCAGCAGTTCCCTTGCCTCCTGCGTGGAGAGCAGGTCCAGGGTCAACGGGTGGGCGCCTTCGATGGCGACCAGCGGGAGGAGCTGATTGCGGCTGGTCACCACCACCAGGCATCCGGCCACCCCGGGGAGCAGCGGCCGGACCTGCTCCACATCGCGCGCGTTGTCCAGTACGACAAGAATCCGTTTGCCGGCAAGCACACTGCGGTACAGACCGATCCGCGCCGCCAGGTCGGCCGGCATCCGCTCAACCGGAATCCCCAGCATCTCAAGGAATCCACGGATCGCCTCGCTCGGGTCAAGCACCGATCCGCCGGGGTCGAACCCCCGAAGGTTCACGTAGAGCTGCCCGTCCGGAAATTTCTCAGCGACCCGGTGTGCCCAGTGCGTGGCCAGCGTTGTCTTACCAACCCCGGCGGATCCGTCGATCGCAATGATCAGGTTTTCCGAACGCGTCCAGCTCGCCAGCAGGAAATCCAGCTCTGCCAGCGGCTCTTCGCGATCAACGAATCCCGCTACCGCGGCCGGCAACAACGCCGGCACGACCGGCGCCGCGTTCGGCGGCACCGCGTCAGAAGGCCGGGTCTCGCCTGGGACGCGCCCACCATCGTGGCCGAAAGCGTGCTCCAGCAACGCGAACCGTGGTCGCCAATACTCCTCCACCCCGATCCGCAATGACAGCCGGTCAACCCGCCCGTGCGTGGCGGCGTGCCGGTGAATTCCGTCGATCAGGCCGCTGATCACCCGCCAGTCCGGCAGGCGCCGTATCCGGCCGTTGAGAATCGCCCATATCTGGCTCTTGCTCAACGTCAGTTGACGTTCCAGCTCGCGCAGGCTTGGGCCATCGGCCTGGGTCCACAGCAACCGAAGATCAGCACACAACAACGTGAGCAAATCCCGTGCGGGTTGAGCAACCATCGATGATCCCCCATTCACCGTCTTGTGCTGTCCGGTGCTGCCCCCGTTTCCCCGCAGACGAACACCGTCCCTACGCAGGATAGAGCAGTTCTTCCGTCCGTCAATGTCCGGCCTGTATCGTTTACGGGTTTGTTCTGGACGACATTTGTTCAGCACAGGTCGGCATTCGCCCAGAACGACCTCGAGACATGGCCCTGCCAGATGATCACGCAGAGTTAACATTGAAGGTTCGAAACTTACCGACCACTAAAGCGACAAATACGGCAATGCGGCCAGCGATCAGGAAGCACCGAAGAAAGTTCGTGCCAGGTCGACGGCAAATGATCAGCAGGCGGAAGGAAGGCCGTGCGGAGTCCGGCGATCATACCGGCCAAATATCCGATGATCGGAATCATCGAGAAATCTGCTCTAGTACGGCCGTGGTAGTTCGTGATCTTGGTTGGGTGGGGGTGCAACGAGGGCGGCCGCCTTGTTGATCATCGAGTTGTGAGGCAAGACGATCTTGAGACGGCCGCTGCGGTCAGCGTAGAGGGTGCGCTAGCGCAGGAGAACCGGCCGAGTTGCACGGACGGGCGTGGTCGGTGAGCGTCCAGCCCGGGGTGGTTCGGATGTGGACGGCGACCAGTTCGAGCGCGAGGGGTAGGCAGCCGCCGCGGCGGGCGATCCTGCGGGCCGCGCCGGGGGTCCCCCTCGGCCCAGACCCGAACGTCCCGGTCCGAGCAGGGAAGCGAGTGCCTCCTCGGGGCTGAACGCGTCCACCGCGATGTGGGCCGTTGTGGGCAGGTTCGTCAGACCTTGCCGGCTGGTGACCAATACCGGGCAGGGCCGCCCGCCATGCCGCGTTACCGCTCCTTGATCGACTCATACGACGGGTCACCCGCCCCAGACCTTCAACAACCGCAACCGTTCGACGACATCGTCGAGCGTGACCGCCTGCCCGGGATCGGGCAAGGCGGTGAAACCACTGACCGAGTGCTGCGACGACGACATGGCTCCCCCGGTGACCGACGACAGCGATACATATCCCGCAGCACACTATCGGCTCGATAGACCCGGGCACGCCAATTCCGGTGACATTGTGCCGACGAAACCCGCGTTCGGATTCGGTCGGGATCCTGTCCCGGGGACCGCGCCCGCCGGACAGTCGAAGCGGGCGCGATCGGCGCGTCCAATACTTCAGGGAGGGACAATGATCAGCAGCAGCATCCGATATCGCGGGCGAGCGAGGCGCGGATTGTCGCGCGATTTTAAATAGTCGGGAGATCGCCCCAAGCCCACGGTGTCACCCCGATATGCGACACGCCGTCCGAGGCAGTGCTCCGACAGGAGGTTCTCTACGCGCTGGCGCGCCGGGAACATACTACTCAAGGTCTTGGCAGTGGTGACAACCGAGAGTGACGTTTTGCAGGACCAAGGGAGCGCACATTCAGCGGCCCCAACCCGTATCCCTACACGATTACTCATCAAGGCGACAGCGGATAAGGAGAACAAATGAACACCCGAAGGTTCAGAAGCAAGATCGCCTCACTCATCGGTTTGGCCGCGGCCGTGATCGGGATCATGCTGGCCACCCCGGCCGCGGCACCGGCCTCGATCGGCCCCTTCTTTGAAATTGTCAACCCAGTCTTCGGTGGCTGCGCCGACGTGATCAACGCCTCCACCAGTGCGGGAGCCCTCGTGCAGGAATTCCATTGCAAGAACAACGACGCCCAACTCTGGGAACCGCAACTTCAGACCGACCAGGTACGCGTGAAGTTGCTGAACCGCGGAAGCGGGCTCTGCCTGCACGCCGGGTCCGGCGTCAACGGAGCTCCCGTCGATCAGCAAAGCTGCGACAATACGGACCAGGGCGTGTTCTGGCAGTGGGGCCTCGCCGACAGATTCGGACACCTCGTGCTGGTCTCCGACTTCCCCGGCAAGTGCCTGTCCCTCGCGTCCGCAACCCGCACTGATGGGACACGGATGATCATCGCGGATTGTGCCACCACCGCCACCCAGTTCTTCCGTATTGACAACTAGGGCCATAGCGCGTGATCCGGCGATGTCCAGGAGGTCGAGGCATCGCCGGATCCATTACGCGGTCGATTCGAGTTGAGCCGAAGTGCAGCGAGCGGATGGCACCGGCTACCCACATGGCCTCGACAGACAGAAAATGACCCCGGAGTAGCGCTTGACGTGCTGCTACATGAGCACTTCGACAAGTGGGCAGAATACGAGCGATCCGGCCAACTGCTGCGCATGAGCCTGGAGCAGAACTTCGGCCGTGTCCGCTCAAGGCTCGATGAACTAGGCGAGACGCTCGCCCTGACCGGTACCGACGTCCAGCTCCACACCGGCTCCGAGACCGGCAAGCGAGACGTCGCGGTCCACATCAACGCCCATCTCGTCGAGGACAGCGGCAAGGACATCCGCCGCGTACCCGGCCGCAAGAGCAAGCGCGCCAGCATCCTGGTGCCGAACTGGTCGGAACCGACGTGGCTGCGCCGCAAGGCCGCCGCCGGCACGGGTCCCCTGTTCCCGTCCGTGGGCGGCGGCTGGCTCGACCAAGCCAACTGCGACAAGCGGCTTCGGGTCGCCCTCGACGGGGCCGGGTTCGAGTGGGTCACCGCGCGCGTGTGGCGCAAGACCGTCGGCACGCTCATGCGCCGGGCCGGACGCGGCTCCGAAGACATCGCCGAGCAACTCGGCAACACCCGCGCCGTCGCCGAGAAGCACTACATCGCGCCGCCCACCATGACCCACACCGGCGCCGAAGCCCTGTTGAAGATGATCAAACCGCGCCGGTCGGCCGAGGGGTTTAGGACCGGCAAAGTGCCGGCCGAGCCGAAAAAAGGTTCGAGTCGGAGCCCGCAAAAAGGGCGTGCCACCTGCGGAAACGGTGGGCGCAGCAGGACTTGAACCTGCGACCGCTCGGGTGTAAACCGAGTGCTCTTCCGCTGAGCTATGCGCCCTGTGGGGTCAGGCGAGGGTGGCGATGGCCTTCTTCCAGGCCGACTGGTCGCGGGCTTCACCTGGTTGGTTGGTTTCGGCGAAGCGGACGGTGCCGTCCCGGTCGACCAGGAAGGTGCCGCGGTTGGCCAGGCCGGCCTTCTCGTTGAACACGCCGTAGGTCTGCGCCACCGCGCCGTGCGGCCAGAAGTCCGAAAGCAGCGGGAACTTGTAACCCTCGTGGTTGGCCCAGGCCTTGAGCGTGAACGTCGAGTCGACCGACACACCGAGGATCTGGACGTCGTTGGCGGTGTAGTCGGCGAGTTCGTCACGGACCCGGCAGAGTTCGCTGGTGCAGATGCCGCTGAACGCGAACGGGTAAAACACGAGCAGCACGTTCTTCTCGCCCTGGAATGAGGACAGGGTCACCTGCTGCCTGTTGTAGTCGGTGAGTGTGAAGTCCGGGGCCTTGGCCCCCACCTCAATCGCCATGCCCGCCAACCTTCCGGAGTCTGTGACTTGCGCACGACCAGACTAGGGCACCCGTCCGGCGCGCCGGACGGGTCTCACCGCCTGGTCTTGGCGGACTTCGGCGCGACCAGCCGGGTGGCGGTCCAGTCGTCGCCGACGCTGGTCGTCGAGGTCTGGGCGAGGCCCGCGGTCGGCACCGCTTCGGCTATGTCGCTCGGCTCGACGTGACCGTCCCGACCGGTCTTCGGGGTGAGCACCCAGATGACCCCGTTGTCGGCGAGCGGGCTGATCGCGTCCATCAGGGCGTCAACCAGGTCGCCGTCGTCCTCTCGCCACCACAACAACACGACGTCGACCACGTCGTCAGCGTCCTCGTCGAGGAGGTCACCACCGATTCTCTCCTCGATCGCGGCACGCACGTCGTCGTCGACGTCCTCGTCCCAGCCGATCTCTTGGACCACCATGTTGGGTTCGATCCCAAGCCTTTCGGCGACGCCAGCCTTAGCGGCGTCTTCCGCGGCGACCACGGCCTTATCCTCCATCTGCCCTGAGCGGAAACCTGGTATTGCGACAGCGAACACTGGCAGTGCCCACCTGCGCAACCGTGCATCCCGCGACACGCCGGAACTCGTGCGCCGCTCGGCCGCTCCACCACTACCCACTGGTAAGGATGACGGCGGCGGCGATCACGACGACGATGGACACTAAGCAGGTCGGACCGCCGACCAGGGCAGTACCGTTGAACGAAAGACCAGGCAATGGAGAACCCTTTGGCTACCCAGAGCAGCGCGAGCCAGCCGGAGCGGGTACGGGTCATCCGGGACGGCCTCGCCGCCTACCTTCCGGACATCGACCCGGAGGAGACCGCCGAGTGGTTGGAGTCGTTCGACCAGGTGGTTCAGGGCGGCGGGCAGCAGCGGGCGCGGTACCTGATGCTCCGACTGCTCGAGCGGGCCAGAGAGAGCCGGGTCGGCGTACCGGCGCTGACCAGCACGGACTACGTCAACACGATCCCGACCGACCTGGAACCCTGGTTCCCTGGCGACGAGGAGACCGAGCGCAGGTACCGGGCCTGGACCCGCTGGAACGCGGCCATGACGGTGCACCGCGCCCAGCGTCCGGGGGTCGGCGTCGGCGGCCACATCTCCACCTACGCCTCCTCCGCCGCGCTCTACGAGGTGGGCTTCAACTGGTTCTTCCGGGGCAAGGACCACCCGGGCGGCGGCGACCAGATCTACATCCAGGGCCACGCCTCCCCCGGCATCTACGCTCGAGCGTTCCTCGAGGGCCGGTTGTCCGCCCACCAACTCGACGGTTTCCGCCAGGAACTGTCGCACGCCGGCCCCGGTGGCGGGCTGCCGTCCTACCCGCATCCCAGGCTGATGCCGGACTTCTGGGAGTTCCCGACGGTGTCCATGGGCCTCGGCCCGATGAACGCGATCTTCCAGGCCCGGTTCAACCGCTACCTGCGCGACCGCGGCATCAAGGACACCTCCGACCAGCGGGTGTGGGCCTTCCTCGGGGACGGCGAGATGGACGAGCCGGAGTCCCGCGGCCTGATTCACGTCGCGGCCAACGAGGCCCTCGACAACCTCACCTTCGTGATCAACTGCAATTTGCAGCGACTGGACGGGCCGGTCCGCGGTAACGGAAAGATCATCCAGGAGCTGGAGGCGTTCTTCCGCGGCGCCGGCTGGAACGTGATCAAGGTGATCTGGGGCCGGGAGTGGGACGCGCTGCTGCACGGCGACCGGGACGGCGCGCTGGTCAACCTGATGAACGTGACGCCGGACGGCGACTACCAGACCTACAAGGCCAACGACGGCGCGTTCGTTCGGGAGCACTTCTTCGGCCGCGACCCGCGCACCAAGGACCTGGTCGCGAACATGACCGACCAGGACATCTGGAACCTCAAGCGCGGCGGCCACGACTATCGCAAGGTCTACGCGGCCTACCAGGCGGCCACCGAGCACCACGGCCAGCCGACCGTCATCCTGGCCAAGACGATCAAGGGCTACGGCCTCGGGCCGCACTTCGAGGCGCGAAACGCCACCCACCAGATGAAGAAGATGACGCTGGACGACGTCAAGCTGTTCCGCGACACGCTGCGCATCCCGATCGCCGACGCCGAGCTCGAGCGCGACCCGTACCTGCCGCCGTACTACCACCCCGGCCCGGACGCGCCGGAGATCCAGTACCTGCTCGAGCGGCGCCGCCAGCTCGGCGGTTTCCTGCCGGAGCGGCGCGGCAAGTCCAAGACCCTGGTGCTGCCGGGGGACAAGGTCTACGACGTGATCAAGCGCGGCTCCGGCAAGCAGGAGGTCGCCACCACGATGGCGTTCGTCCGGCTGGTCCGCGAACTGGCCAAGGACCACGAGGTCGGCCCCCGGCTGGTGCCCATCATTCCGGACGAGGCGCGCACGTTCGGCATGGACTCGATGTTCCCGACACAGAAGATCTACAACCCGCTCGGCCAGACCTACACCTCGGTGGACGCGTCCCTGATGCTGTCCTACAAGGAGAGCGAGCAGGGTCAGATCCTGCACGAGGGAATCAACGAGGCCGGTTCGGCCGCCTCGTTCATCGCGGCCGGTTCGGCATACGCCACGCACGGCGAGCCGATGATCCCGATCTACATCTTCTACTCGATGTTCGGTTTCCAGCGCACCGGCGACGAGTTCTGGGCCGCGGCCGACCAGCTCACCCGTGGCTTCCTGCTCGGCGCCACCGCCGGGCGCACCACGCTGACCGGCGAGGGCTTGCAACACAACGACGGGCACACGCTGCTGCTGGCCGCGACCAACCCGGCGACGATCGCCTACGACCCGGCCTGGTCGTTCGAGATCGCGCACATCGTCAAGGACGGGCTGCGCCGGATGTATGGCGAGCAGGCCGAGGACATCTTCTACTATCTGACCGTCTACAACGAACCGTACGTACAGCCGGCCGAGCCGGAAGACCTTGACGTGGAAGGGTTGCTGCGCGGGCTGTACCGGTACCAGACGGCGCCGCCGGACACCGAGCCGCAGGCCCGGATTCTCGCCTCGGGCGTGGCCATGCCGGCCGCGCTTCGGGCCAAGCAGCTGCTCGCCGACGATTGGCAGGTTCACACCGAGGTCTGGTCCGCCACCTCCTGGACGGAGCTGCGCCGCGAGGCCGTCGAGGTGGACCGGCACAACCTGCTGCACCCCGAGGCGGAGCCGAGGGTGCCGTACGTGACCAGCGTGCTGGCCGGCTCCCCGGCCCCGGTGGTGGCGGTGTCGGACTGGATGCGCGCCGTCCCGGACCTGATCCGGCCGTGGATGCCGGTCGACATGGTCAGCCTCGGTACCGACGGCTTCGGCCTGTCCGACACCCGGCCGGCGGCGCGCCGGCACTTCCTCGTCGACGCCGAGTCGGTCGCCGTCGGGGTGTTGTCCGCACTGGCCCGGCGGGGTGAGGTGGACCAGTCCTCAGTGGTGGAAGCGACCCGCCGCTACCGGATCGACGACGTGTCCGCCGCCGGTCCGCAGACCTCGGAACCGGGAGTCGCCTGAAAGTTGAGGGATTTTCGGCGGCCAAGGATCTTCCGCGACGGTGCCCCGGCGTGTTAGCCATTAACCGGCAGTATCCCGTCACAGCCGCCGGGAGTCCCGATGTTCACTCAGCCAGTCGCCTCGACGTTCACTCAGCCAGTCGCCCCGTTCGCTGGTTCGCTCGGCCTCTCGGCGCTCGCCGCCGCGCTGCCGCTGCTGACCGTCCTGGTTCTGCTCGGTGTGGTCCGGGTCAAGGCGCATGTCGCCGCGCTCGCCGGCCTGCTCGTCGCGCTGCTCGTGGCCCTGCTGCTGTACCGGATGCCGGTCGGCCAGGCGCTGTCCAGCGCGGTGCAGGGCGCGGTCTTCGGCCTCTTCCCGATCATGTGGATCGTGGTCAACGCACTGTGGATCTACAACATGACCGTGCGCACCAGGCACTTCGACGTGCTGCGCCGGTCGTTCGGCCGGGTCTCCGACGATCCCCGGATCCAGGGCCTGATCGTGGCGTTCTGCTTCGGCGCGCTGATGGAGGCGCTGGCCGGGTTCGGCGCGCCCGTGGCCATCTCCGCGGTGATGCTGATCGCGCTCGGGTACTCGCCGGTGCGGGCCGCCGTGGTCTCGCTGGTCGCGAACACCGCGCCGGTCGCGTTCGGCGCGCTGGCCACCCCCGTCATCACCCTGGCCCAGGTCACCGGGCGACCGCTGGACGTGATGTCCTCCATGGTCGGCCGGCAGACCCCGGTGCTCGCCGTGTTCGTGCCACTGGTGCTGCTGCTGCTCATCGACGGGAAGCGCGGCCTGCGTGAGTTGTGGGCACCCGCGCTGGCCTGCGGCATCGCCTTCGGCGTCGCGCAGTTCCTGGTGTCCAACTACGTCACGGCCGAACTGTCCGACATCGCCTCGGCGCTCGCCGGGGCGGCCGTGCTCGTGGTGATGCCGCACGCCCGGCGCACCGCCCCGGCCGAGGTCAAGGAGTCCGTGCTGACCGGCGGCGCGGGCACCTCCGTACAAACAGGCCCACCGGCCGAGCAGCTCCCGGTCGAGGAGGAGCGGGACTCCCGGCGCGACATCGTGCTGGCCTACGCCCCGTACGGGATCATCATCGTGATCTTCGCGGTGGCCCAGTTACCCGGGATCAAGCCGTTGCTCGCCAAGGCCACGCTGAACTTCCACTGGCCGCTGTTGAACATCGCGAACTCGGCCGGGAAGGCCGTGTCCGGCAACCGGTTGACCCTCCCCCTGCTGGCCGCGGGCGGCACCCTGGTGCTGATCGCCGGCATCATCACCGCGATCGTGCTGCCGCTCTCGGCCCGCGCGGCGGCCGCCGAGTGGGGGGCGACCGTGTACCAGCTCCGGTTCGCCATCCTGACCGTGACCGGTGTGCTGGCGCTCGCCTACGTGATGAACCTGTCCGGGCAAACCGCCACGATCGGCAACTTCGTGGCCGGTGCGGGCGCGGGCCTTGCCTTCCTCTCGCCGGTGCTCGGCTGGTTCGGGGTGGCCGTGTCCGGCTCGGACACGTCGTCCAACGCGCTGTTCGGCGCGTTGCAGTTCAGCGCGGCGACCAAGGCCGGGCTGTCCCCCGACCTGCTCGCCGCCGCGAACAGCTCCGGCGGCGTGCTCGGCAAGATGATTTCGCCGCAGAACCTGACCATCGCGTGTGTCGCGGCGCAGCTCCCCGGCGAGGAGGGCGGCCTGCTGCGCAAGGTGCTGCCCTGGAGCCTCGGGCTGCTGCTGGTGATGTGCCTGCTGGTCACTTTGCAGAGCACCAGCGTGCTCGGCTGGATGGTGCCGTGAGGGTTTTGACCGCACTCCACTGCCACGATCGGGGGACCTGGCTGGCGGAATGATCAATGTCCGTCCATAGTGGAGAGACCGGTGGGGACCGGGGAGATGGGCCGCCTGGCAACGAGCGCACCGACACGGCCAGGCGGCCCTGTTCGGTGTCTTTTGCCGTGTCTTCTGTGCTCACATCGCAGACTCGCTCGGGCCGCTCGCGGCCGCCGAGCCGACCCGCACAGCGTCCGAGCGCCACGCGCACATACAGCGCAAGGTGACATTCCGCTGTATCCACTGAGCGCACTCGCCCGGCTTCGCTCGCCTCCTGGGGAGTTCTGCGGTCGGGCACCGGCGGGGTGCCGCGTGTCGCGTGGGATTCTGACCCGCATGAGCGGCGTGGCGCGGGAGGACGAGGCGGGGCTGTCGGCCGCGACGTACCTGGCGTTGGACCGGGCCTCCGGGAAGATCGCCTCGGCCGCACTGGCCGCGATGGACCAGCAGTTTCCCTGGTTCGGCCGGATGCCGGCCGATCAGCGGGCCAGCGTGCTCTTCATCGCGCAGACCGGGGTGGCCGGGTTCGTCGCCTGGCTGCGCGACCAGCGCCAGGCGTTGAAACTGACCGCGGACGCGTTCCGGGGGGCCGACGCGCAGGACCTGTCCCGGTGGATCAGTCTGCGCCAGACGGTCGAGCTGGTGCGGGTCGCGCTCGAGGTGTTCGAGCGGCAGGTCCCCGACCTCGCCACGGACGAGCCCGAACGGCAGATCCTGTCCGAGGCGGTGCTGCGCTACGGGCGGGAGGTGGCGTTCACCTCGGCCATGTCCTACGCCAGCGCGGCGGAGGCCAGGGGCGCCTGGGACGCCCGGCTGGAGGCCTCGGTGGTGGACGGGATCGTCCGCGGCGACGCCGAGGAGTCGCTGCTGTCCAGGGCCGCGGCCCTCGGCTGGGTGATGGAGGCGCCGGCCACGGTGCTGGTCGGCAACCCGCCGTCGGACGACCCGCCGACCGTCATCTACGAGGTCCGCAGCCGGGCGGCCCGGTCCGGGCGGCCGGTGCTCCTCGGGGTGCAGGGCGCGCGCCTGGTCGTGCTGCTCGCGGGGCCGACCGAGACACCGGCCGACCAGACGGTGCTGACCAAGATGGCCAACTCCTTCGGCGCCGGTCCGGTGGTGGCGGGGCCGACCGTGCCGAACATCGCCGACGCGCACCGCAGCGCCTCCGACGCGTTGTCCGGGCTGCGCGCGGTGGTGGCCTGGCCGGCGGCCCCCCGCCCGGTGCGTTCCACCGAGCTGCTGCCGGAGCGTGCGCTGGCCGGCGACCCGGAGGCGGAGGGCCAGCTCATCGACCGGGTGGCCCGGCCCCTTGAGCAGGCAGGCGGCGGCCTGCTCGAGACCGTGGAGACCTACCTGGAGGCCGGCGGAGTGCTCGAGGCCTGCGCGCGCCAGCTGTTCGTCCACCCCAACACGGTTCGCTACCGGCTGCGCAAGGCCGCCGAGCTCACCGGGTGCAACGCGAACCTTCCTCGCGACGCGCTCGTACTGCGGGTCGCACTCGCGGTAGGCCGGTTGTCCCGGTCGAGGGGACTTTGGTAACGACGTGCCCACCATCTAGTGTCCGAAGTGACTCAACCGTGACACAGTGTGAAACAGACAACGTTTTCCGGCCAGCACCGCTCATGCGGCGGCAACTTTTGTAGGACACCTACAAGACGCTTGTCCTAGATTCGTGCCTGCCGGCATGGCTGGTGACCCCGAGGAACCGGGAGAGTGGACATCGTGCTCGCGCTACTCGCTCCAAGCCAAGGCTCCCAGACCCCTGGCATGTTCACGCCCTGGCTGGACCTGCCCGACGCCCGCGACACCGTGGGCCGCTGGTCCGAGCTGACCGGTCTGGACCTCATCCGGCTGGGCACCGAGGCGGACGCCGAGGAGATCAAGGACACCGCCGTCACCCAACCGCTCGTGGTGGCGCTGGCCCTGCTCGCCTTCGCCGAGCTCGAGCGCCGGACGCCGATCCCGGCGGACACCGTCGTCGCCGGCCATTCGGTCGGCGAGTTGGCCGCGGCCGCCATGGCCGGGGTGCTCGCCGCGGACGACGCGGTCGCGCTCGCCGCGGTCCGCGGCCGGGAGATGGCCGCCGCCTGCGCGCTCGAGCCGACCGGCATGGCCGCGGTGCTCGGCGGCGAGCCGGACGAGGTGGTCGCCTGGCTGGCCGGCTTCGACCTGATCGCGGCCAACCGCAACGGCGCGGGCCAGATCGTGGCGGCCGGACCGCTCGACGCACTTGACAAGATCGTCGAGGCGACCGAGCGCCCGGCGAACAAGGTGATCAAGCTCAAGGTGGCCGGCGCGTTCCACACCCGGTTCATGGCCCCGGCCGGAGAAGCCATGCTGGAACGGGCGAAGCACGTGCGCACCGCCGACCCGGTCCGCCCCCTGCTGTCCAACAAGGACGGTCAGGCGGTGACCACCGGCGCCGAGGTGCTCACCCGGCTGGTCGGCCAGGTGACGAGCCCCGTGCGGTGGGACGCGTGCATGGCGACCTTCCGCACGCTCGGCGTGACCGGGCTCGCCGAACTGCCGCCGGCCGGAACCCTGACCGGGCTGGCCAAGCGTGACCTCAAGGGCGTTGCGGCGCTCGCCCTGAAAGTGCCGGCGGACCTGGCCAAGGTGGCCGAACTCATCGCGGCGGACGGGAGTGGATCGTGACCGAACTTCGGCTGTCCACGGGAGCACCAGCCACCCGAATCCTCGGGTTCGGCAGCACCCAGCCGGAGCAGGTGGTCACCAACGACGACCTAGCCAAGCTCATGGACACCACCGACCAGTGGATTCGCGAGCGGGTCGGGATCATCGAGCGCCGGTTCGCGGCCAAGGACGAGACCGCCGAGGACATGGCGGTGGCCGCCGGCTCCAAGGCACTCGCCGATGCCGGTCTCCAACCGTCCGATGTGGACACCGTGATCCTGGCCAACTGCACCTCGACCGTGCCCATCCCCAACTACGCCGCTTCGGTCGCCGACCGGATCGGGGTGAAGGCGGCCGGCGCGTTCGACCTCAACGCGGCGTGTGCCGGGTTCTGCTACTCCCTCGGCATCGCCTCCGACCTGGTCCGCTCCGGCTCGGCCAAGCGGGTGCTGGTGATCGGCGCGGAAAAGCTGACCGACGTGGTCGACCCGGTCGACCGGGCGAACGCGATCATCTTCGCGGACGGTGCGGGCGCGGCCGTGGTCGGCCCGTCCGACGAGCCCGGCATCGGTCCGGTGGTCTGGGGCACCGCGGGCGACATGGTGGATCTGATCTACATGCGGGACGAGAAGTACATCTTCCAGGAGGGCCAGTCGGTGTTCCGCTGGGCGACCACGCAGATCGCCCCGATCGCGGTCCGCGCGCTCGAGGCGGCCGGGCTACAGCCGTCCGATGTGGACGTTCTGGTGCCGCACCAGGCCAACCTGCGCATCGTGGAGGCGATCGCCAAGCGGTTGCGCAAGTTGGGCGCCCGGGAGGACATGGTGGTGGCGGACGACATCGTGTACTCCGGCAACACGTCCTCCGCCTCGATCCCGATGGCCATGGACCACATGCGGGCGGCGGGCCGGATCCACACCGGAGACGTTGCCCTGCTGATCGGCTTCGGCGCCGGGCTGTCCTACGCCGGCCAGGCCGTGATCTGCCCGTAGGGCAAGGAAAAGCTCCGGGCGGCGAAAGACCGGCCGGTGAAACCCACAGGAAGGAAGAAGACTCAATGGTGAACGAGGGCGCGGCACAGGGCTTCAGCGAGAACGACATTCTGGAAGGTCTCGCCGAGATCGTCGAGGAGGTCGCCGGGGTTGCCGTCGAGGACGTCACCCCCGAGAAGTCCTTCGTGGACGACCTGGACATCGACTCGCTGTCCATGGTCGAGATCGCCGTACAGGCCGAGGACCGGTTCGGGGTCAAGATTCCGGACGACGAGTTGGCCAACCTCAAGACCGTCGGCGACGCGGTGAGCTACGTCTCCAAGAACGCATAGGGCTTTTCTTCTGCTTCACACGGAGGGGTTGTGAGCAACGCCGATATCGTCATCACCGGGCTGGGCGCCACCACGCCGCTTGGCGGTGACGTCGCGTCCACCTGGGACGGAATGCTGGCCGGGCGAAGCGGGGTGTCGACCCTCGAGGCCGACTGGGTCGACCGGTTCGACCTCCCGGTCCGCATCGCCGCGCAGCTCGCCCAGGAGCCGACCGAGATCCTGCCGCGGGTGGAGGCTCGCCGGCTGGACCGGTGTGAGCAGGTGGCCGTGATCGCCGCCCGCCAGGCCTGGCGCGACGCCGGTCTGGGCGAGCCGGGCGACCTCGACCAGGTCGACCCGGACCGGCTCGGCGTCGTGATCGGCACCGGCATCGGGGGCGTGCTCACCGTGCTCGCCCAGGACGACCTCCTGGAGAACTCCGGGCTGCGCAAGGTGTCGCCACTGACCGTGCCGATGCTGATGCCCAACGGCCCGGCCGCGCACGTCGGCCTCGACCTCAAGGCCAGGGCCGGGGTGCACGCCCCGGTGTCGGCCTGCGCGTCCGGTGCCGAGGCGATCGCCATGGCATGGCGGATGCTGCGCTCCGGCGAGGCCGACATCGTGGTGGCCGGCGGCGCCGAGGCGGCCATCGCCGGCCTCACCATGGCCGGATTCGCCCAGGCGCGCACCATGAGCACCCGAAATGACGAGCCGACCAAGGCGTCCCGGCCGTTCGACGTGCACCGGGACGGCTTCGTGCTCGGCGAGGGCGCCGGCGTGATGGTGCTCGAGCGGGCCGAGCACGCCGCGGCCCGCGGCGCCAAGGTGTACGGCCGGCTCGCCGGCATTGGCACCAGCTCCGACTCCTACCACATCACCGCTCCCGACCCGGAGGGCCTCGGCCAGGCAAGGGCCATCTCGTCGGCACTGCGCAGCGGCGGCGTCGATCCGGTTGACGTCGGCCATGTGAACTGCCACGCGACCGCCACCCCGGTCGGCGACGTGGCGGAGACCGTCGCGGTCCGCAAGGCGATCGGCGACCACCCGGTGCTCACCGCGCCGAAGAGCTCGTTCGGGCATCTGCTCGGGGCGGCCGGTGCGGTCGAGGCGATCATCACCGTGCTGTCCATTCACGACGGTGTGGTGCCGGCGACGCTGAACCTCGACGACCTCGATCCCAAGGTGCTGCTCGACGTCGTCGCGGGCGAGCCGCGCAAGATCGAGCTGACCGCCGCGGTGAACGACTCGTTCGGCTTCGGTGGCCACAACGTCGCCCTGCTCTTCACCGCTGCCTGACCACGAATCAGCAGTGGACACCCAGTTACCCAAGGAGCACCCGATGACGGTTGTGGCCACACGGCCCGGCACCCGGCAACTCGATCCCCGGGAACCGGAGGTGCGGCTGGCCGCCCTGCTCGACCCCGATTCGATCGCACCACTGCGCCCGGCCGACTCGTCCGGCGTCTACGCGGTCCGCGGCCGCATCGACGGCACCAAGGTGATCGCCTACTGCACCGACGCCACCAAGATGGGCGGCGCCATGGGCACCGAGGGCTGCCGGCACATCGTGGAGGCGATCGACACCGCGGTGCGCGAGCGCTGCCCGGTGCTGGGCGTCTGGCACTGCGGCGGCGCACGGCTGGCCGAGGGTGTCGAGTCGCTGGACGCGGTCGGCCAGGTGTTCGCCGCGATGATCCGAGCTTCCGGGCGGGTGCCGCAGATCTCGGTGGTGGTCGGACCGGCCGCGGGTGGCGCCGCGTACGGACCGGCGCTCACCGACGTGGTGGTCATGTCTCCGGAGGGCCGGGTGTTCGTCACCGGCCCGGATGTGGTGCGCAGCGTCACCGGCGAGCAGATCGACCAGGAGGGCCTCGGCGGCGCCGAGGCCCACGGCCGGCGATCCGGCGTGGTTCACGTGTTGGCCACCGACGAGACCGACGCCTACCGGCGGGCCAGGCGGCTCACCTCGCTGTTCGCCAAGCCCGGCCTGTTCGACCTGCACGCGGTCCGCGCCGAGGAGAACCTCCGGGTACTGCTGCCCGAGCAGGGCAACCGCGCCTACGACGTCAAGCCGCTGCTGCGCGGCATTCTCGACGTCGCCGTCGACGACGACGGCACTGTGCAGTCGATGTTCGAGGAACTGCAGGCCAGGTGGGCGCCCAACATCGTGGTCGGCCTCGGCCGGCTCGGCGGCCGCACGGTCGGCGTGATCGCGAACAACCCGCTGCGCAAGGGCGGCTGCCTCGACTCGCTCTCCGCCGAGAAGGCCGCTCGGTTCGTCCGGATGTGCGATTCCTTCGGCGTGCCGCTGCTGGTCGTCGTGGACGTGCCCGGCTACCTGCCCGGCGTCGGGCAGGAGTGGGAAGGTGTGGTCCGGCGCGGGGCGAAGCTGCTGCACGCATTCGCCGAGGCGGTGGTCCCCCGGGTGACCCTGGTGACCCGCAAGGCCTACGGCGGCGCCTACATCGCGATGAACTCGCGCTCGCTCGGCGCGACCGCCGTGTTCGCCTGGCCGGAGGCCGAGGTCGCGGTGATGGGCGCCAAGGCAGCGGTGGGCATCCTGCACCGCAAGAAGCTCGCCGCCGCACCCGAGGAGGAGCGCGAGGCGCTGCACGTCCGGCTCACCGAGGAACACGAGCGGATCGCCGGCGGGGTGGACCGGGCCATGGCGATCGGCGTGGTCGACGAGGTGATCGATCCGAGGCACACCCGGCGCAAACTCGCCGAGGCACTGGCCGCCGCGCCGGCCGGCCGCGGCGCGCACGGCAACATCCCGCTGTAGTCGCGACGGTCAGCAACGCTCGTGCTGCGGGGACTGGTTGGGCGGCCCGGAGTCGACCTTCCAGGACCCGTTCTCCTGGAGCAGGGGCAGCACGATCCGCCAGCGAATGCACCGCTCGTGCAGCTCAAGCGGTGCGTCCTCGAGATCCTGCACGCTGGTGAAGCCGAGCAGCACCTCGGCGCTGCCGCCCGGACCGAGCTCGATGCGCTGCGCCACGATGTTGCCGTCCCTGGTGCTGCGGTAGGACATCCGCCAGGCCCGCTCCGGCTCGTTGGTCGCCCGCCGCTGACTCACCACGGTCTGCCAGCGGTCGTAGCGCCGGGCGTTGATCGCGTCGAAGTAGGTCTGGAGCAGCTCGCGCACGGTCGGATAGAGCGGGTGCCCGGTGGCCTCCTTGGTGCCAACCACGGTGGCGGCACCGGGTTGCTGGCCGGGCGGCACCGTCTGGGTTCCGGGCAGCACGCCGCCGGACGCTGACGGCGCCGGGTCCGCGTAGAGCTGCCGGGCGACGATCGTCGCGGCGGCCGTGACGATCAGCGTGACCAGCACGACCGGCAGCACCCAGCGCATGGCGTCGAGGGTGCCACGGCTCAGCCGACGCGGTGCAGCCAGGTCACCGGCGCGCCGTCGCCGGCCCTGCGGTACGGCTCGAGGGCGGCATCCCAGGAGGCGCCGAGCAGCTCGTCGACCGCGTGCGCGAACGACTCGCCCGCCCTGGCCCGCGCGGCCAGCGCGCGCAGCTGGTCCTCGCCGGCCACGATGTCGCCGTTGGCACTGGTTCGGGCCCGCCACAGGCCCAGCGTCGGCGCGTAGCAGAACCGCTCGCCGTCGACGCCGGGACTGGGCTCCTCGGTGACCTCGAAGCGGATCATCGGCCAGGCCTTGAGCGCGGCGGCGAGCGTGCCGGCGGTGCCCGGTTCCGCCGTCCAGCCGCACTCGCTGCGCAGCTGGCCGGGCGCGGCGGGCTGCGCGGTCCAGCGCAGCTCGGCGCGCGTCGCCAGGGTGCCCGAAATAGCCCACTCGACGTGCGGACATACCGCAGCCGGCGACGAGTGGACGTACACCACGCCACGGGTGTTGCCACGGGTGCTCACTGCTGACCTCCGCTACTCGACGAGGATCGTCTTCCCCTACGTCCTCGCTCGAGCGTCGGTCACCGCACTCCGTCGCGCCTACCCGGTCCTATTGTGCCCTGCCACCCGGCACTTTGGCCACAGCAACCCCATGGTGCCCAGCCGGCTCATGCCTCTTGCTCGCGGCCCGGCTCGGTTACGCGCCGTGCGCGCCGAGCAGGGTCGCCGCCGCGACCACGTCCACCAGACCGGTGCCCTTGTCGAAGCTGGCGGTGTACGTGCCGACCGGCTGATATGCCGCGCCGTCGGGGTACTTGTGGGCGGTCGACTTGAGCGCGTTCTCGATCTCCGCCGGGGTGGCCGACGGCTTGGCCTGGAACAGCTGCGCGACGATGCCGGTGATCTGCGGCGCGGCCATCGAGGTGCCGCTGATCACGTTGTAGGTGCCGAGGTCGAGCGGACCCGGTCCGTTGCGCGGGTCCAGCCCGGTCGAGCAGATCGGCTGGTAGAGCCGGCAGGAGGAGATGATGTTCTCACCGGGCGCCGAGATGTCCGGCCAGGTCTGGGTGCGGTTCGCGGCACCGCGCGAGGAGAACGAGGACACCGTGCCGTCCTGCGTGCCGGTGCTCAGGTCGTTGTAGGAGGCGACGGACAGTACGCCGGGGGTGGGGTCCTGGCCGGGCGGGTTGGACAGGTTCGCCGAACCGTCGCCGCCGTCGTTTCCGTTGGCCCACACGGTGACCACGCCTTCCGCGGCGAGCGCATCCTGGAGCTGCGCGGTGGCCGAGTTGGGATCGAACTCACCGCCGCCGGTCGGCCCGTAGGAGTTGTTGATCACCTTGATCGGCGGGCAGGTGGCCACCGGAACGCCGGCACCGCACGGCGCGTTGTGGTTCTCCAGGATCCAGTTCAGCGCCGCGTCCGCGCCGACGATGAGGATCACCGCACCGGTGGAGATCGAGACGATCTTGGCGCCGGGTGCCGAGCCGCCGACCCGCGAACCGTCGGTCAGGGTGAGCGGGTTTCCGGCGGCGATGCCGTTGACGTGCGTGCCGTGGCCGCCGAGGGCCAGCGTGTCGGTGTCGATGGTGGTCGGCAGGTCCAGCACGCAGCCGGTGGCGACGCTGCTCTCGTCGACGCAGGCGCTCTTCAGGTTGCGCACCACCCGAGTCTGGCCGTCGGCCCCGGTGAACGCCGGGTGCGTCGGGTCGATCCCGGAGTCGATCACCGCAACGGTGACCCCGGTGCCGTCCAGCCGCGCGCCGTTCGCGCCGGTGAGGGTCTGCTGCGCGGCGAGGCTCCTGCTCGCCGTGGTGCCGGGGCTGGCAAACACCCGCAGCGAGTCGTTGTTCTCCAGATAGCGCACCCCGGCCGCGGCTCGGGTGGCGCGCACCTGGCCGGCGGTGCCGCTGGCGACCACCACGCCGATTCGCTTGAAGCTGGCCAGTTTGGTCAGTCCGGCGGCGCGCGCCGCGTCGTCCGCGGCGGCCAGGGAGGTGCCGTGTACCAGAACGGTCATCGGCAGCGCGTCCGAGGCCGAGGCGAGCGTGCTGGACAGGGATGCGGACACCGGGGCGAGCGGGCCGGCTGACGCGGCGGATGCCGGTAAGGCGGTACCGAACGACACGGCGGCCAGCACGGCGGCGAGGGTGAGGGTGCGCTGGGCACGCTGAATACGGCCGAACATGGGGCCTCCTAGCAGGGAAGTTCGTCCATGATCTCAACGAGAGAAGACCGAACAGGTGACGTTCACCCGGTGCGCGACAATTGATTCCTCCCCCACACAGCGTTCTTAGCGCCGCGGCGATACGGTTGGCCGGGCCGGTCCACCGGGCCAGGGCTGGGAGGTATGCGGTGCGGTTGATCCGGCTCGGCGAGGGGGCATCCGAGGTCGGGGTCGATGTGCGGGCGGCACTCGTGTCGTGGGGTCGCGGCGACGCCGTCGTCGGCGGAATCGCGTTGACCGGCGCCCGGCCACCGGACTGTCCGTACCCGGTGGACGCGATTGTCCTGCTCCCCCGCGGCATTCTCGTCGTGGTCGGCGTTGACCTGCCCGATCCGGCGGTGCGGCTGGACGCACCGCTCACCGGACAGTGGAAGACCGACGGCTGGCCGCTGGTCCGCGGCGATCGCGCGGTGAACCCCGCGGTCGAGGGCCTGGCCGCGGCCGCCGCGATCGCCACCCGGCTCGAGTACTCCCGGGTGGAGCCGTTGCCGGTGAGCACCGTGATCGCGGTCGGTCCCTATGTCTCCCAAGTCTTCCAGCCGACCGCGGACCTGGCCCGCGGGGTGCGCATCCTGCACCCGGAGCCGATGACCCTGCTGAACGCGACCCGGGAGTTGGCCGTCTACCAGAGCCGGTGCACGGTCGAGGGGGCGCGGCGGATACTCGCCGCGCTCGACCCGGCCACCGACGGGCTGGACCCGGCGGAGTTGGCCGCGGAGGGCTTCGCCACCGTCGCGTTCCCCGCGCTGGCCGCGGCGAGCACCACGGTGCTGCCACGAGTGACCGATCCCGCGCGGGTGCCGGGCCCCCCGTCGCGACGCCCGCGTCCGGCCGGACAGCTGCGCTGGCTGCCGGTCGGCGCGGCGATCCTGGTGGCCCTGCTGATGATCACCGGCATCGTGTTCGCGATGACCTCGGCCGGTTCGAGCACCAACACCGGCAACCGAAACGCGGCCGTGTCGGCTCCGCAACGGACACCGATCTCGGTGGATGGCTTCGCGTTCGAGGCGAAGGGCGCGAACCGGGCCGCGGACTGCGCCAACCACGCCGCGGGCGAGGTGCGGAAGTGGTTGCAGAGCAACAAGTGCGCGGAGCTGATCCGGCTCCGCTTCGAATCCACCATTGACCGCCGCAAGGCGGCGGTGCTGGTCGCCGTGGTGCGCTTCGCCGACCCCGCCTCGGCTACCGAGCTGCGTCAGGTGGCCGACACCCAGGGCGGCGGCGCGATCATCGACCTGGCCGAGGAAGGCACGGGCTGGCCGGACGGCGGCCAACCGGCGTTCGCCTCGGCCCCGCAGGCGTCCGGCCGGGAGGGCGACAGCGTCAAGCTGGTGCAGGCCGCCTGGCTGGACCGGCCGTCCACACCGGACGACACCGCGCTCAGGGACCTGGCCGCCCGGGGGCTGCAGCTCTCGGTTTCGGAGTGACCGCCTCGATCAGTTCGGGCGCGTAGCCGAACAGGCCCGGCAGGCCGCCGGTGTGCACGAACACCACGGTTTCCGCGGCGCCGATCTCCCCGGACCGAACCGCGTCCACCAATGCGGCGGCCGCCTTGCCGGTGTAGACCGGATCCAGGGTTATCCCCTCGGTGCGGCCGAACAGCCGGATCGCCGCCCAGACCGCCTCGGTCGGTATGCCGTAGCCGGGACCGAGCGCGCGCCCGGTCACCGTCACGGACTCGAGTGCCGGGGCCGGCACCCCGAGCACGCCGGCCGCCTCCCCAGCGAGCCGGGTGACCTCGGCGAGCTTGTCCTCGGCCGGCGGGGACACCGCGACCAGGTCGAGGCGCACCGGCCAGCCAAGCAGCGCCGTGCCGAGCGCCAGGCCGGCCGCGGTGCCGGCGCTGCCGGTTGCGCACACGATGCGGTCCACCCCGCGCTCACCGAGTTGCGCGTGCAGTTCGGCCGCGGCGGCGACGTAGCCGAGCACGCCGATGCCGTTGGAGCCGCCGACCGGCAGCGTGGCCACCGTGCGGCCGTCGGCGGCGGCCTCGTCGACCAGCCGCTGGTAGCCAGCGGCGGCGGCCGCCTCGTCGTCGCACACGTGTACCCGCGCGCCGTAGAGCAGGTCCAGCGCGACGTTGCCGGAACGCTCGTAGGCCTCGTCCGAGCGCGGCACCGACCGGGTCAGCACCAACTCGCAGCGCAGCCCGAGCCGGGCGCACGCGGCCGCGGTCTGCCGGCCGTGGTTGGTCTGCACCCCACCGAACGTGATCACCGTGTCCGCACCGCGCGCCACCGCCGCACCCAGCAGGAACTCCAGCTTGCGAAGCTTGTTGCCGCCCACCCCGAGCCCGTTCACGTCGTCCCGCTTGACCAGGATCCGAGGGCCGCCGAGCGCGGCGGAGAGCCGGGCACACTCCTCGAGCGGCGTCGGCCAGTTGCCCAGCATGATCCTGGGCAAATCGGACAGGTCAACTGCGGTCTGCACGGCCGGACCCTCCCTATGATGGGCTTATGCGCGATGCGGATCGGGATGGCGAGTTCGTCCTGCCCGAACCGCTGCTCGCGTTCCCCAGCTTCCTGCTGTTCCAACTCGCCCGCGAGGCCCGCCGGATCGGCCTGCGGGTACACGAGGACGACCTGCGCATGCCGCACGTGACCGTACTCGCCTCGCTCGACGAGTTCGGTCCGGCGGCGCAGAAGGACATCAGCCGGCGGCTGCGCATCGACGCCAGCGACCTGGTCTCGGTGCTGGACGATCTCGAGGAGCGCGGCCTGGTCGTGCGCCAGCGCGACGACCGGGACCGCAGGCGCTACCTGGTGACCATCACCGCACCGGGCGCACGCGCGCTGCGCGGCCGGCTGGCCGCCATGCAGAAGGTCAACGACATCCTGCTCGGCGCGCTCAGCCAGGAGGAGCGCGAGCGGCTGCGGGAGATGCTGATGCGGACCTATCGCCGGCACGACCCGGACCGGGTACCGGTGGATCTGCTGGTCCGGCCGGCCGGGGCTCAGCCGAGCAGGGAACCGGTGACCGAGTAGCCAAGCACCGCGGCGCCTACGCCGGCCAGCACGCTGATGATCACGTTGGCCACGGCCAGGAACCGGGCCCGCCGCTGGGCGAGCCGCACGGTCTCGTAGCCGAAGGTGCTGTAGGTGGTGAGCGCGCCGCAGAGCCCGGCACCGAGGAAAGCGGCCAGCCCGCCGGGCAGCGCGTTGCCGGCGCCGGCGAGCCCACCGAGGAGCGCCGAGCCGACGACGTTCACCGTGCAGGTTCCCCACGGGAACACCGAGTCGTGGCGCACCTGGATGTAGCGGTCGGTGAGGTAGCGCAGCGGGGCGCCGAGCGCGGCACCGAGCGCCACCAGCAGCGCGGTCATCCGGCCGTCCCGACATGTGCCCGCCGGGTGGCCAACCGGGTTCCGGTGATTCCCAGCCAGGCGGCCAGCAGCGCGGCGAGCACCGTGCCAGCCAGGTAGACGAGTCCGACCACCGTCCATTCCGGACGCAGCAGCGCACGTACTTCCTCGGCGTAAGTGGAAAACGTGGTGAAGCCACCGAGCACGCCGACGCCGAGAAACGGCCGGAGCAGGCGATGCGTCCGGTACACCTCGGTGACCAGCACCATGAGCACCCCGATCAGCAGGCAGCCGGTCACGTTGATCAGAAACGTGGCCAGCGGGAACCGGCCGGGCACAACGGGAATCGCCGCGCTCAGCGCGTAGCGTCCGAGCGCGCCGAGCGCGCCGCCGAACGAGATCACGGCCAGTACCGCGCCGTGCGTACGGGCCAACTCCTGGCGCTGCTCCCGCACGTGCAGGTCGATGTCCGAATCGACCGGCAGCTCCGGATCCTGCGGCAACACGAATCTCCTTCGGGTGATGAGCACGGCGCCACACCGGTTCGCCTGCCCAACCGTAGGCGGACGGACCGATATCCTCCGTCCAGCCAAGCAATCTCAGGATGCGGAGGACATCGTGGCGCAGAAGACCGTTGTCGAGCTGGTCGACGATCTCGACGGTGGGGAAGCCGACGAGACCGTGGTCTTCGCCCTCGACGGCGTCGACTTCACCATCGACCTGTCGGCCGAGAACGCCAACCGGCTACGGGACACCCTGGCCGAGTACGTCGGGCGCGCACGGCGCACCGACTCCCGCAAGGGCGGCAAGGCCACGCTGCACAGCGTCAACACCAGGCTCGACACCCAGGCCGTCCGCGAATGGGCCCGGAGCCGGGGCGAGGACGTCGCCGAGCGCGGCCGCCTGTCCCACGACCTGGTCATCCGTTTCCAGGCGGCACACGAGGCCTGATCGTCGCTCGCGCCCGGTGCGCGAACTCAGAGCGCGGGGAGCCGGGCGGGGGACGGTGTCGCCCAGCTACCCAGGCGGCGAACGGCCATGACGGGATGGGGTTCGCGGCGGCCGATGCGGATACCGCCCGGGATGGCCAGCGCGGCCCGGCGCACGGCGCGCAGTGCGCCGGTGGCGGCCGGGCGGGGAAAGGCCCGGCGGCCGTAGAGGCCCACCGCCCAGCGCGGCAGCAGCGAGTACGACAGGTGCCCGATGGTTGGCCCGTAGATCCGCACGCCCAAGCCCAGCGGCCCGGTGACCGGCGGACGGTGCAGGAACTCGTAGATCGCATCGCTGTCCGGGGTGCGCCGCAGGGTCGGCCGGACATCGTGGAAGTAGGCCGAGATCTCGGCCACCGAACCGGGCACCTCGGCAGGGTCGAGGCCGACCAGCGCCGCGGTGGCCCGCTGCTCCTCCAGGTAGCGGTCCGCATGCGCGCGGCCAAGGGGAAAGCCGGCCCGGCGCAGCACGGACAGGAACGAGCCCACCTCGGCGCAGTGCACCCAGAGCAGCAGCTCCGGCTCGTCGATCCGGAAGGTCCGACCGGTCTCCGGGTCTCGCGCACGCAACGTCCGGTGTACCCCGCGGACCCTGGCCGCCGCCCGCGCCACCTCGGCACGGGTGCCGTAGGTGGAGATTCCGACGAAGTCCGCGGTGCGGATCAGCCGGCCGAGCGGGTCGCGCCGGAAGTCGGAGTTCTGCACCACCGCGGCCACCGCCCTGGGGTGCAACGCCTGGAGGTAGAGGCTGCGAATGCCGGCGACCCACATGGCCGGGTCGGCGTGCAGCTGCCAGGTCACCGAGTCCGGCCCGAGCAGGCCGAGGTCGGCGTCGGCTTCGGGGTCGAGGCGGTCGGCCAGCCCGTGGCTACTCATGCGTAAAGGATGCCTCAATCCGGCGAGTCGCAGTAGCCGGCCGGACGACGCCGGGTCCCGGCAGCCGGCCCGTACGCTCTCGCACATGTCCGAGGCAGATGGGTGGGGCGCGGTGCGCACCGTATGTCACGGCTGCCGGACGATGCGCGAAGTCATCGAGCAGGTCGGCGAGCACGAGTTCGAGTCGCACGGGCTCATCGTGCCGGGCGACGGGACGATCTATCGCCGGGTCCGCACCGTGTTCGAAGCGGCCGACGCGGTGGTCGAGGCGCCCTGCCCGGAGTGCTCGGAGACCGAGACCGGCGACTGGCTCGTGGACGGCTTCATCCCGCCCATGTGAACCCGGCCGCTACAGCGCCTTCAGCTCGGCGGTCACCTCGGACACCGACGCCTTGGCGTCGCCGAACAACATGCTGGTCTTGGGGTCGAAGTAGAGCGCGTTGTCCACCCCGGCGAACCCGGGGTTCATCGAGCGCTTCAGCACGATCACCGAGCGGCTGGCGTCCACGTTGAGGATCGGCATCCCGTAGATCGGCGAGTCCGGGTCGGTTCGCGCAGCCGGGTTGGTCACGTCGTTCGCGCCGATCACCAGGGCCACGTCGGTTCGGGTGAACTCCGAGTTGACGTCGGCCATCTCCTTCTGCTGCTCGTAGGGCACGTCGGCCTCGGCGAGCAGCACGTTCATGTGACCGGGCATCCGCCCGGCGACCGGGTGGATCGCGTAGAGCACGCTCACCCCCTTGGCCTCCAGCAGCTCCGCCATCTCGGCCACCGCGTGCTGGGCCTGGGCCACCGCCATGCCGTAGCCGGGCACCACGACCACCTGCTTGGCGAACGCCATCTGGACGGCCGCGTCGGCCGCGTTGGTCTGCCGCACCGACCGGTCGCCGGCGTCCACCACGGCGGCGGTGCCGGTACCGCCGAACCCGCCGGCCACGATGGCCGGGATCGACCGGTTCATCGCCTTGGCCATCAGGTTGGTCAGGATCGAGCCGGACGCGCCGACGATCATGCCGGCCACGATCAGCGCGGTGTTGTCCAGCGCCAGTCCCATCGCCGCCGCGGAGAGCCCGGTGAACGCGTTGAGCAGCGAGATCACCACGGGCATGTCCGCGCCGCCGATCGGCAGCACCACCATCACGCCGAGTACCGCGCAGGCCAGCAGCAGAACGACCATCAGCCACCCGGACTGCCCGCCGGCCACGATCGCCACCCCGCACCCGACCGCGACCAGCAGCAGCACCAGGTTCAGCGGCTGCTGCAGCCGGCCGGCGCCGATCGGCCGGCCCGGCAGGATCTCCTGGAGCTTGCCGAACGCGATGTTGGAGCCCCAGAACGACACGGAGCCGACCACCGCGGCGAAGAGCGACGTGATGGCCACGTAGGCCGGCTCGGCGGCGAAGCCGGCGCTCTGCCGGAACTCCACCCAGGCGATCAGCGCGACCGCGCCGCCGCCGACTCCGTTGAACAGCGCGACCATCTGCGGCATCGCGGTCATCCGCACCCGGCGCGCGGCCGGCAGGCCGATCGCGGTGCCGATCGCCACGCCGAGCAGGATCAGCCACCAGTTGCCGAGGCCGGGCGTGAGCAGCGTGGCGACCACCGCGACCGCCATGCCACCGGCGGCGATCAGGTTGCCGCGCACCGCGGTCCGCGGGCCGGTCAACCCCATCAGGCCGTAGCTGAACAGCGCGAACGCCACGATGTAGAGCGACTGGATCAGCGCGGGGTCGTGCAAACCGCTCATTGGGCCGTCACCTCGAGTTCGCTGATCGGCCGGTTCGCTCGGGCGGCTTCGCCTTGAACATGCCGAGCATCCGGTCGGTGACCACGAACCCGCCGATCACATTGATCGTCCCGAACGCGATCGCGATCACCAGCAAAATCTTGTTCAGCAGGCCCGGCGCGCCGAGACCGAGCACGATCAACCCGCCGAGCAGCACGATGCCGTGGATGGCGTTGGTGCCCGACATGAGTGGCGTGTGCAGGGTGTTGGGCACCTTGGAGATCACCAGATAGCCGACGAAGCCGGCGAGCACCAGCACGGCCAGGTTCTGCACCAGCATCTAGTTCTCCCGTCCCGGGCCGGTCACACAGGTCCCGGCGACCACCGGGTCGTCGAAGTTCGGCGTCAGCACACCCTCCTCGTCGACCAGCAGCTCGAGCAGGGCGAGCACGTTGCGCGCGTACAACTCGCTGGCGTGCTCCGGCATGGTCGCCGGCAGGTTCAGCGGCGCGGCCACGGTGACGCCGTCGACCACGACCACCTCGCCTGGCACGGTCAGCTCGCAGTTGCCGCCGGACTCGCCGGCCAGGTCGACCACCACGCTGCCGGCTCGCATGTCGCGCACCGCGTCCGCGGTCACCAGGGTGGGTGCCTTGCGGCCGGGCACCTGTGCCGTGGTGATGACCGCGTCGAACGTGGTGATCGCCTTGGACAGCAGGTTCTGCTGCTCGGCCCGCTCGGTGTCGGTGAGCTCCCTGGCATAGCCGCCGGAGCCGGCCGCCTCGATGCCGAGGTCGAGCCAGCGGGCACCGACCGAGCGCACCTGATCGGCCACCTCGGGCCGGACGTCGTAGCCGGTGGTGTGCGCACCGAGCCGGCGCAGCGTGGCCAGCGCCTGCAAACCGGCCACCCCGACGCCGAGCACCAGCACCTTGGCCGGCGGCACGGTGCCGGCCGCGGTGGTCAGCATCGGCACGAACCGGGTGAGGCGCTCGGCGGCCAGCAGCGCGGCCCGGTAGCCGGCCACGTTGGCCTGCGAGGACAGCGCATCCATGGACTGGGCCCGGGAGATGCGCGGGATAGCCTCCATGGCGTAGCCGGTGATGCCGGCCTCGGCCAGCGCCCGCACGCCGGCCGGGTGTGCTCGCGGGGCGAGGAAACCGATCAGTACCGCGCCCCGGCGCAGCCGGCCGATCTCGGCGGCGGTCGGCGGCGCGACCTTCACCACGACATCGGCCGACCAGGCGGCGCCGATGGTCGCCCCGGCATTCTCGAAGGCGGCGTCCGCGATCAGTGCGCCCGCACCCGCGCCCGCCTCGACCACCACCTCGACCCCCATGCTGGTCAGCCGCTCGACCACCCTCGGCACCAGCGCGACTCTCCGCTCGCCCTCGGCTGACTCTCTTGGCACGCCTATCCGCGTCACCGTCGGCCTCCACAGATCCCCGTTGATCCCATCGCACGTATCCCCAAGACGTACGTACGGTAAGTATGAACCCTCGGGCCGGCGAAAGCGCCGCAATGCCAGTTGCCGGAGTGCCACACTCAGGAGCTGTACCTTCGGCGCTCACTGTGTCTTCGGCGCTCACTCGCAGGCTCGTTCGCGCGGCTCGCGGCCGCTGAGCCGGCGTCTTCCCTCCTGCGCTGCTCACTCGCTCGTTCCTCGCTCGCTGCGCTGCTCGTCAGTCCAGACACCGGCGGCCGACTCGCACGGCTGCGGATCACGGCCCGTTGCCGTGCAGCGCAAGGTCACCTTCATGCGGTTCTACACGCGCAAGGTGACATTCCGCTTTATCTGCCCTGCGCACACCGCGAGGGCCGCGCTCAGTATGTGAGTTCAGTGATTATGCGGTGACGCTACGCCACCGGGTCAGCCCTAGCGCGATCAGTCGGAGCTGCTTCTCCGCGACGACCACCACCTCGCGCTCGTCCTCGGTGTGGTGCGGGTCCACCTCGAGCAGCGCGAGCACGATGTTGAGCATCGCGGCCACCATCAGGTCGGCGGCCATCCGCAGGTCGTCGCCGTCGCAGCCGGTCAGGTCCGGCAACCGGCCGAGGTCGACGGCCAGCTCGGTGGCGATCAGCCGCAGCTCGGCCGCGATCGCCCGGCGCACGGCCGGCACGCCCCCGTAGCGCTCCCGGACCAGGAACCGGAAGTGTGGCTCGCTGGCTCGCACCTGCCGGACGAGCACGGCCACCGTGCCTCGGATCGCCTCCCCAGTCCGCTGCCGGCGGGCGTCCCGAACCGTGGTCCGCAGGCTCCGCATGCACTCCTCGACCAGCACCACGCCGAGGTCGTCCATCGAGGCGAAGTGCCGGTAGAACGCGGTCGGCACGATGCCCACCTTGCGGGCCACCTCACGCAGGCTCAGGCTCGCCAGGCTCCGGTCGGCCAGCAGGCGCAGTGCCGCGTCCAGCAGCGCCTGCCTGGTTCGCTGCTTGCGCTCCTGCCGTGTGCCGGTCGCCACAACCACTTCACGTACCACAGCGGCCAGCGTACATTCGGCCAAGTGAGTGTACGACTGTTCACTAACTTACTCGAGGGGTTGACCACCCCGCACGGGGTGGACCGCTACCTCGAGCTGCTGCACCCGATGCTCACCGTCCGCGAGCTTCGGGCCGAGATCACCGAGGTGCATCGGTCCACTTCGGACAGTGTCACGCTGACCCTGCGGCCCAACCGGCACTGGCGCGGCTTCACGGCCGGCCAGTACGTCCGGGTGACCGTGGACATCGACGGGGTCCGGCGCAGCCGGTGCTACTCCCCCTCCTGCTCGCAACACCGCGCCGACGGGCGGATCCAGCTCACCGTCAAGGCGCACGAACACGGCCTGGTGTCCCGGTTCCTGCACGCCAACGCCCGGCAGGGGCTGGTCGTCGGGCTGTCCCAGGCGGAGGGCGTCTTCACCCTGCCGCAGCGCCGGCCGCAACGAATTGTGCTGATCAGCGGCGGCAGCGGCATCACTCCGGTGCTGTCCATGTTGCGCACCTTGTGCGACGAGCGGTACTCCGGCGAGGTCACCTTCCTGCACTTCGCGCCCACCGAGGCGGACGTACCGCAGCTCGACCGGATCCGGGCGCTGGCCGGCCGGCACCCCCGGGTTCGGTTCGTGCTGGCCTGCACCAGGCGCGGCGAGTACTTCAGCCAGGAGCGGCTGGCCGCCGCCGCGCCCGAATACTCCCGGGCGCATACCTACCTGTGCGGGCCGCCCGGGCTGCTGCACGCGGTGCGAGAGCTGTACCTCTCCGAAGGAGTCGGTGAACGACTGCACACCGAGGACTTCGGCCCCGTCGCGCTGCCGCGCGGGGACCTGCCGGCGAGCGGACACGTCCACTTCCGGCGCAGCGACGTGGCAGCGGCCAACTCCGGCGCGACGCTGCTGGAGCAGGCCGAGGGGGCGGGCCTGCATCCGGAGCACGGTTGCCGGATGGGCATCTGCTTCTCCTGCACCACGATCAAGCGAGCCGGCCAGGTGCGCAACATCCGAACCGGGGACACCTCGTCCGAAGAGGACGAAGAGATTCAGCTCTGCATCTCGGTTCCGGTCGGCGACGTGACCATCGACATCTGAGAGGACGACTCATGTCCCTTACCCAGGAACAGTTCGACGCGCTGGGCCGGGATCTCGACGAACTTCGCCAGCGGGTGATCGACGACCTCGGCGTCGCCGACCGCGACTACATCTACCGGGTCATCAAGGTCCAACGTGGACTCGAGGTGAGCGGGCGCGCGCTGCTGTTCGCCGGCTTCCTGCCGCCCGCCTGGCTCGCCGGCGTCACCGCGCTGTCGCTGTCCAAGATTCTGGACAACATGGAGATCGGGCACAACGTCATGCACGGCCAGTACGACTGGATGCGGGATCCCGCGCTCAACTCCAAGATGTTCGAATGGGACACGGCCGCTCCCGCGGCGAACTGGCGCCACTCGCACAACTACATCCACCACACGTTCACCAACGTCCTTGGCAAGGACCGCGACATCGGCTACGGCATCCTGCGAATGGATCCCGAGCAGCGCTGGAACCCTTACTACCTGGGCAACCCGGTCTACGCGTTGCTGCTCATGGTGTTCTTCCAGTGGGGTGTCATGCTGCACGACCTCGAGACGGAGCGGCTGGTGTCCGGCGAGCGTAAGTGGTCGGAGACCCGCGGCGTGCGCAACCGGATGTGGCACAAGGGGATCAAGCAGGCGCTGAAAGACTATGTGCTGTTCCCCGCGCTGACCGGACCGCTGTTCGTGCCGACGCTGGTCGGCAACGCCACCGCCAACCTGGTGCGCAACATCTGGGCGTTCAACATCATCTTCTGCGGACACTTTCCGGCCGGTGTCGCGACGTTCACGGAGGAGGAGGCGGCGCAGGAAACCCGGGGACAGTGGTACTACCGGCAGATGCTCGGCTCCGCCAACATCACCGGTGGACGCCTGTTCCATCTGCTGAGCGGCAACCTCTCACACCAGATCGAGCACCACCTCTTCCCCGACCTACCGGCCCGCCGGTACGCCCAGATCGCGCCGGAGGTCCGGGCGATCTGCGCGAAGTACGACCTGCCGTACAACACCGGCCGGCTCACCCGGCAGCTCGGCTCGGTGTTCACCAAGATCGTCAAGCTGGCCTTGCCCGGATGGGGTAAGAACGGGCCGGCTGACCCGCCGACCGGTACGGTCGAAGCCACGAAAGTCCGCGCGGCATGACAAGTTGAGGGGTACGGCATGGTGAGCGAAGCCGAGAGCACCAAGGACACGCTGCAAGTGGTCACCGAATCCGCCGCCGAGCACGTCGGCCGGATCGCCACCATCGTCACCGGCGCCGTCCGCGATATCGCCCGCGAGCTCGGCGACTGGCTCACCGATGTGATGGAGATGCGCGAGGCATCCGAGCGTGCCAAGGACGACGAGTCCTGACCGTCTAGCGTAGGTAGACATTTCCCGGGTGTCTACCTACGCTAGACGCATGGTTGTCGACGAAGGCCTGCTCCGCCAGGCACGCGAGTCCGGGGCCCAACTGTCCGACGCGCTGCGCCAGGCCGACGTCGCCAAGGCCGACTACCACCACTCGGTGCGCCGCCTGCACTATGCCGGCGCCTCCATGCGCGAGATCGCCGATGCGCTCGAACTCAGCCATCAACGCGTGCACCAGATCATCGAGGCCACCGGCGGCACCGGGGGCTGGAAAGCCAGCCGCAAACCCGAGGGCGAGATGTCCTGCGGTTTCTGCGGCCGCTGCGATGCCGAGGTCAGCAAGCTGATCGCCGGCCCCGGCATCTTCATCTGCGACGGCTGTGTCGCGCTGGCCCGCCGGGTGGCCGACGAGGCCGCGCCGCTCGACACCCTGCTCGCCCCGATCGAGCCGCTGCCAACGGGCAGCCGCCTGAAGTGCTCGTTCTGCACCCAGCCCAACAGCCGGGTGTCCGCAGTGATCGCCGGCAACCGCCTGGCCGTCTGCCCGGACTGCATCCAACTCTGCGAGGAGGTCCTCGCCGCCGCCGGCGAGGCTCCCCCGCTAGAACAGTGACGGAACCAGGGCCTCGATGAGGTGCGGACCGGGTTCGGCCACCGCATTGGCGAACTGGTCGGCCAGTTCCTCGGTGGTGCGCGCCCGGGTGGCGGGCACCCCCATGCCCATGGCAAGGGACACGAAGTCGAGGTCGGGCCGGCCGATGTCCAGCAGGTCGGCAGCCTTGGGTCCGGCCGCTTCGGCCCCGACCCGCTGCAACTCCATCCGCAGGATGGCGTAGGAGCGGTTGCTCAGCACCACCGTGGTGACGTCCAGCGCCTCGCGCGCCATGGTCCACAGTGCGGACGCGGTGTACATGGCGCTGCCGTCGGCTTGCAGGCAGATCACCGGCCGGTCCGGACAGGCCACCGCGGCGCCGACCGCGACCGGGAGGCCCTGGCCGATCGCGCCGCCGGTCAGGGTGAGGATGTCGTGCCGAGGCGCGCCCGCGGTCGCCGCCGGCAGCAGCAGGCCGGAGGTGTTGGCCTCGTCGGAGATCACCGCGCCGTCCGGCAGCAGCGCGCCGATCACGTTGACCCAGTTCTGCGGGGTGAGGTCACCGGACGGCAGTTCGGGCCGGATCGCATCCTGCAGCACGGGTTTCGCGTCCGCGGCCACCACGTCGGCCAGGTGATCGAGGGCGGCAGCGGTGTCCTCGCCGAGCACCGCGAGCACGTGCGCCTGGCAACCCTGCGGGATCAGCTCGCTCGGCTTGCCGGGGTAGGCGAAGAACGACACCGGCGACTTCGCCCCGACCAGCACCAGGTGCCGCACGTCGGTGAGCTGCCACTGCACCTGCTCGGCGAGGTAACCGAGCCGCTCGACGGTGGGTAGCCCGGCGCCGCGTTCCAGCCTCGCCGGGAACGTCTCGACGAAGATCTTCGCACCGGTCGCCACCGCGATCCGGCTGGCCGCGAGCAGCCCGCGCTCGGCGGTCACGCCGGGGCCGAGCAGCACCGCGGCCGGCTCGCCGGAGCGCAGTACCTCGGCGATCTGCTCGATCCGGTCGTCGTCGACCCGCTCCGGCGGCGTCGGCGCGACCGGCTTGCCCGCTACCCCGCCGTCGGACCAGGACACGTCCGCCGGCAGCACCAGGTTCGCCAGCTGACCGGGCGCGCGCAGCGACGCGGCGATCGCGTCGGCGGCATCCCGGCCGATTTCGGCCGGGTCCTTGCACGACCGGCTCCAGCCGTGCAACCAGCCGGTGAGCGCGTCGATGTCACTTTCCAGCGGCGCGTCGAAACCCTTGTGGTACCGGGCGTGGTCGCCGATCACGTTCACCACCGGGGTGTGCGCCCGGCGCGCGTTGTGCAGGTTGGCCAGGCCGTTGGCCATGCCGGGGCCGAGGTGCAGCAGGGTCGCCGCCGGCCGGCCGGCCATCCGCCCGTAGCCGTCCGCCGCGCCGGTCACCACACCCTCGAACAGGGCCAGCACCCCGCGCATCTCGGGCACCGCGTCCAGTGCGGCGACGAAATGCATCTCCGAGGTGCCCGGGTTGGCGAAGCACACGTCCACCCCACCGGCCACCAGCGTGCGGATCAGCGCCTGCGCGCCGTTCATCGTCGGTCCCCAATCAGTCGAAGAGAACGCCGGGGTTGAGGATTCCATTGGGGTCGAACGCCTGCTTGATCCGCCGGAGTAACGCCACCTTGGCCGGGTCCTCCAGCTCAAGGTAGTGCCGCTTCTTCTCCCGGCCGATGCCGTGCTCGCCGGAGATCGCACCGCCGAGCGCGATGCCGGCCTCGAACAGCGCGTGCAGCACCGCATAGCGGACCTGCGGGTCCTTCTGGAACACGGCCAGGTGCACGTTGCCGTCGCCGGCGTGTCCACAACCGACGATCAGCGTCTGGTTGGTCTGCGCGATCTGGAACATCGTGGCGAAGAACTCGGGCAGCGCGGCCCTCGGCAACACGGTGTCGATCACGTCGTCGGCACCGGCCGACTTCGCGGTGAAGAACGCCTTCTCCCGCGCCTCGATCAGCCGCCGGGCGGACGGACCGGGCAGCAGGTAGACGTCGGCCGCGCCCAGTTCGCTCAGTAGCGCGCCGACCGCCTCGCCGTCCTCCTCGACCCGCGCCGCCGACCGGTTCTCCAGCATCACCACCAGGTAGGCCTGGGAACTTTCCCTTACCTGGTCGGGAATCCCGAGCTGTAGATCAGCCGTGTAGGTGATCGCGGCCATGGTGAACCCGTCGATGAACTCCAGGATCAGCGGCCCGATCCCGCTGCCGACCACCTTGGGCACCGCCCGAGCCACCGCGGCCAGGTCGGCGAACGGGGCGAGCACCGTGGCCTGGTGCGGCTGGCGCGGCTGGAGCTTCAGGGTGGCCTCGGTGACCAGGGCCAGGGTGCCCTCCGACCCGACGATCAGTTGGGTGAGGTCGTATCCGGTGCTGGCCTTGACGTACTTGCCGCCGGTGCGGATCACCTCACCGGTGGGCAGCACCGCCTCGAGGCCCAGCACCTGGTGCCGGGTCACGCCGTAGCGGATCGCCCGCATGCCGCCGGCGTTGGTCGCCACGTTGCCGCCGAGGCTGGCACTGAGCTCGCCCGGGTACACCGGGTAGACCAGGCCGACCTCGGCGGTGCGCTCGTCCAGCTCACGCAGCGTCACGCCGGGTTGGACCACGGCGACGTGGTTCTCGGTGTCGATCTCCAGCACCCGGTTCATCCGCTCGAATGAGATCAGGATGCCGTCCGGCCTGGGGATCGCCGAACCCGACAGGCCGCTGCCGGAGCCTCGCGCGGTCACCGGTGTGCCGGTCTCGCCGGCCGCGACCAGCACCGCGGCCACCTCGTCGGCGCTGGAGGGCCGCACGACGAACGCGGGCAACACGGGCTCGGCGGTCAGCGCCTCGTCATGCGCGTAGTCCTCGGACACCGCCGCGCCGCTGAGCACCTGTCCGGCGCCGACGATCTCGGCCAGCCGGGCGCCGATGTCCGCCATGAACCCTCCATGTCAGCTTCGATGGTGACCGCACCAGAAGCCGACAATAGAGGGTGCCGGCCCGGTCAGTGAGCGGAGCTTGCGGAGCGAACCATCGAACACTGCCCTGTCGCCGAGGGACGAGGCGGCAGGGTTGCCAGCACCGAGCTTGCGAGGTGGTGGCGTGAGCGGAGCTTGCGGAGCGAACCATCGAACACTGCCCTGTCGCCGAGGGACGAGGCGGCAGGGTTGCCAGCACCGAGCTCGCGAGGTCGCCGGCACCGAGCTCGCGAGGTGGTGGCTAGGGCGACCAGTTCGGATCGCGCCCGCTCAGCGCGAGCGCCTTCGCCAGCACGGACGCGGTGTCCGGCACCTCGACCGGCTCGCCGAAGATGTTGTACTCCCTGCCCTGCTCGGCGAACATGGCGACGCTCTCGTGCACCGTGTCCGCCAGGTCACCGTCGCAGCCCAGATCCTGGCCGGTGGCGCGGGCCAGGTCCCAACCGTGCACGACCAGCTCGCCGATCATCATCCTGCCGATCACCGGTGCCGGGCTCGACCCGCCGGCGAGGCCGGTCTCGCCGTCCCAGGCGCCCGGTTCGGCCCAGGCCGCCACCGCCTTGCTGAGTTGCCGCTCGAACACCGCGGCCCAGTCCTCGGTGACGTAGTCGATGTCGTTCTCGCCTCCGGACGGCGGGGTCTGCTTGCGAGCGGCCACCTCCGAGCGAAACGCCGTCCAGAACACGAGGTGGTTGGCCAGCGTGCGGACGTCCCAGTCGTGGCACGGGGTGGGCAGGGCTAGCTGGTCCGCCTTGACGTTGCGGGCGATCTCGACCGCGCCTCGCGCGGCCTTCTCCAGCTGTGCTTGCAAGTCCATGGGCCCGAGCCTAGGACCGGCGCTACCCGCGGTATTGCACAAACGCGACGCGACCGGGCGAACGCCGGGACAGCTCCGCCGCGAGCTGCCCGACGGTCTCCGCCAGGACCTGCAGAAACCGTTGCACCACAGGAGGTTTGCTGGCCCGCACCGGGGTCGCCGCGCACACCGCGCGAACCTGGGTGTCCTGCGGGTGCAACCTCTTGAGGAGCACGTCTGCCCTGGCCGCGCCGGCGGCGAGCCCGGGCACCAGCGTGATGCCCAACCCGGCGGCGACGAGTCCGAGCTTCGCCGTCCACCCGGGCACCACGTAGCGCAGCTCTGGCTGGAACCCGCCGGCGAGCGCGGTGCCGAGCAGCGTGTCCTCGGGGTTCTGCCAGCCGGCGATCCAGTGCTCGCCGGCCAGTTCGGCAAGCCGCACCGTGCGCCGCCGGGCCAGCCGGTGCTCGCGCGGGATCGCCACCAGCATCGGGTCGTCGAGCAGGTGGGTCAGCTCGATGCCGTCCGTGTCCAACGACCGTCCTGGCGGGACGCTGACCACCGCCACGTCCAGGTCTCCGTCGCGCAGCTGGGCCAGCATCACCGGACTCAGCGCCTCGGTGAGCGACAGCGCGACGTTGGGGTGGGCGCCGTGGAAGGTGGCCATCGCGCGCGGCACCAGGGCGGCGTCGGCGGTGGCGAACGCGCCGATCCGCAACCGGCCGACGTCCAGGTCGCGCAGCGCGGCCAGGTCCCGGCGGGCGGTGTCCAGCCGGCCGAGCACCGCCTCGGCGTGTTCAAGCAGGCAGCGTCCCTCGTCGGTGAGCCGGACCCCGCGCGGCACCCGGTCGAACAGCGTGGCGCCGGTGTCCGACTCCAGCGCGGCGATCTGCCTGGAGACCGCGGACTGGGTATACCGCAGCGCATTCGCCGCCGCGGTGAAGGAGCCCTGGCGCGCCACCTCCCGGAACACCCGCAGCCAGACGATCTCCATCGCTCCCCTGCCATTCGGGTTTCGCAACCCTGCCATGCCGGACATTCACTTGTCGCATACCGCGCACCGAGCCTAGCGTCGGCCGCGAATGATCGGCACGACGGAGGAGTCCGGTGATACGGCGCACGGTGACCCCCCGGCACGCAAGGAAAATCCGGGCATTCCCGCCAACCTCGATCGGAAGGACAACGCGTGACCGTCTCGTTCCACAACCCGCCGGGCGCTCCGGCTCCGCTCGCCGACCGCTACTCCAACCTGGCCGCCGTCGACCTCGGGCCGGTCACCCTGTTGGTGCTGTCCGGCCAGGTCGCCATCGATCACGACGGCTCGTTCGTCGGCACCGACATGACCACCCAGAGCGAGCAGATCTTCCAGGCCATCGGCGCCATGCTGGCCGCGCACGACGCCACCTTCGAGCACGTGGTCAACATCCGCACCTATCTGGTCGACATGGATCAACTCGCCGACTACGGCGCGGTGCGCCGCAAGTACTTCACCGGCACCCCGCCAACCAGCACCACCGTTGAGGTGTCCCGGCTGTTCCGCACCGACGCCCTGCTCGAGGTGGACATCACCGCCGTCGTCGCGCACTGACCGGAGCAACTCCGGCCGTTGGAAGGAAAGACACCTCCTTCGACCGGCATGGTTGCGCGTTGGCGCGGCAGCCGGCCGGCCGGTGATCATCCGCCGGTCGTGGGGCTGTGCAGCGGGGCCGGTCTGGACTAGGTTTCGCAGCCATGAAGCGCGCCGTGCTCATCGCCGCCCTCGTGCCGCTCGCCATCACCCTGCTGCCCGCCACCGGCACCGCCGCCGCCGCGCCGGTATCGGTGCCGGGCGTGCACGGGCCGGTCTGGCAACCGCACCCGACCGGGGTGTCCGCAGCCCGGTTCCGCGGCCTGTCCGCGCTGAGCCGGACGGTGGCCTGGGTCAGCGGCAGCCTCGGCACCGTGCTGCGCACCACCGACGGCGGGCAGAGCTGGCGCAACGTCTCCCCGCCGGACGTGGCCACCCTGCAGTTCCGCGACATCACCGCGTTCGACTCGCGCAACGCGGTCATCCTCAGCATCGGCGAGGGTGCGGACTCCCGCGTCTATCGGACCACGGACGGCGGCGCGCACTGGGCCGAGACGTTCCGCAACTCCGATCCGGCCGCGTTCTACGACTGCATGGCGTTCTTCGACCGGCGGCACGGAATCGCGCTTTCGGACCCGGTTGGCGGAAAGTTCCGCATTCTGTCCACCTCGGACGGTGGGAGCTCGTGGGCGGTGTTGCCGAGTGACGGGATGCCGCAGGCGCTCGACGGCGAGTTCGCGTTCGCGGCGAGCGGTCAGTGTGTGTCGACCGCCGGCGCTCGGGACGCCTGGATCGCCACCGGCGGCGGCGCGCAGGCCAGGGTGTTGCACTCCACGGACCGCGGCCGCACCTGGACGGCCAGCGTCACGCCGATGGGCAGTGGACCGAGCGCGGGCGTGTTCGCCACCGCGTTTCGCAACGGCCGGGACGGCGTCGCGGTCGGCGGCGACTTCAACACGCCGACCACCGCCGCACACGCACTGGCGATCACCCGCGACGGCGGCCGGACCTGGACCGAGCCGAGCACGGCACCGGCCGGCTACCGCTCCGGGGTGACCAACTTCCCGTGGCTGCCCGGCGTGCTGATCGCGGTCGGTCCGAGCGGCAGCGACCTGACGTTGGACGGCGGCCGGCACTGGCGGCAGTTCGACGCCGGCAGCTTCGACACGGTGGACTGCGCGCCCGACGGCGGCTGCTGGGCCTCCGGCGAGCAGGGCCGGGCGGCCAGCCTCACCCTCGGCTAGCTCGCCGGGTTGGCTCGGACGAACTCGACGACGTGCCCGGCAAGGACATCGCCGGCGTCCTCCTGGAGGAAGTGCCCGGCCCCCACGATGACCGGGTGCTCGCGGCCCGCCGCGCCGGCGGCGTGCCGGCGCAGGATCGGGCCCATCCCGCCGGTGATCGGGTCGCCGTCGCTGAACGCCACGAGCATCGGGATCGGCAGTTCACCGAGTGCGGCCCAGGCCGCTCGGTTGGCGGCGCTGGCTGGATCGTCCACCGTGGTCGGCACCAGGCCGGGCATGGCGCGCGGGCCGGCGGTGTAGGAGTCGTCCGGGAACGGCGCGTCGTAACCGGCGAGCACCTCGGGGGTCAGCGTGCCCCGGCAGCCGGCCTGGACGAAGCGGGCCACGTCGAGGTGCGGCGCGTGCTGGATCGCGTCCCGGAACCGGTGCCACACCTCGGGCATGGGGTGCTCGCCGGTGGGCAGGCCGGTGTTGGCGCACACCAGCCGGGCGAACCGGTCCGGGTGCTCGGCGGCGAGGCGCAGGCCGATCAGCCCGCCCCAGTCCTGGCCGACCAGGGTCACCGCGGGAAGGTCAAGCACGTCGAAGGCGAGCGCCCGGACCCACTCGACGTGCCTGGCGTAGGTGTGATCACCTTGCTCGGCCGGCTTGTCCGACCGGCCGAAGCCGACCAGGTCCGGGCAGATCACCCGCAGGCCGGCGCCGGCCAGCACCGGCATCATCTTGCGGTACAGGAACGACCAGCTCGGCTCGCCGTGCAGGCAGAGCACGACCGGCCCGGCCGGCGGCCCGTCGGCCACCCAGGCCATCCGCAGGGTGCCGCCGTCGCCGTCCGGCACGTCGGCGAACTCCGGGGTATAGCCGAACTCCGGCAGACCGTCGAAGCGGTCCGCCGGAGTTCGAAGTGTCCGCATCAGGAAGTCTGGTCTACGACGGCGGCGTCCACCGAGTTGGTCTTCACCGAGTCGATCCCGTTCAGCGCACCGGCCTTGGACTCGTAGGCCTCGCCAACCGCGATGATCTCGCCGTTGCCCGCCTTCAGCCGGAACCGGTACTTGCCCGCGGCGTCGGTGTAGAGCTCGAACTTGCCCGCCATTGCGCACTCCTCAGGTGGAATTAAGTGGAAACACGGTTGGGACCGCGGACATCCTGTCACCGCGAGGCGGGCAGGTCTCGATCAGGCCGCCGCACGCCGCGGCAGCCACAGCGCGAGCACCGCGCCGGCCGCCACCACGAGCCCGCCGACCACCACCGCGGGTGTCAGGCCGTCCACAAAGGACGTTCGGCTGCCGTAGTCGCCGAACGAGGCGAACACCGAGGCCAGCACCGCGACGCCCATGGCCACGCCGACCTCGCGGATCGTGTTGTTGATGCCGGAGGCCACGCCGTGCTCGCTCGACCGCACGCTGCCGAGCACCATCGTGGTGATCGGCGCGAAGGTCAGCCCCATGCCCACGCCGGCGAGCACGAACGGCGCGATGAGTCCGCTGAACTCGATGTCGACCTTGCTGGTCAGCGCGATCCAGAGCAGCCCGGCGGCGAGCAGTGCCTGGCCGGCGACGATCAGCGTGCGCGCGCCGATCCGGCCGACGAGCAGGCCGGCCACCGGAGCGACGACCATCGGAGCGAGCGTCCACGGCATGGTGCGCAGGCCCGAGTCGAGCGGGCTGAGCCCCTGCACCACCTGGAAGAACTGGGCGAGCAGGAAGACCGCGCCGAACACGCCGAGCGAGAAGGTGAACGTCACGGCGTTGACCAGGCTGAAGCCCCGCGAGCGGAACAGCCGCATGGGCAGCATGGGCGCGGCGGCCCGGCGCTCCCAGGCCAGGAACGCGACGACCAGCAGCCCGCCGCCGACCAGCGCGCCGAGTACCTTCGCCGACGTCCAGCCGTCGTCCGCGCCGTGCACCACACCCCAGACCAGGGCCAGCACGCCGGCCGAGGAGAGCACCAGGCCGAGCGGGTCGAGCTTGCCCGCTCCGCCGCGAGACTCGCCGAGCACCATGGCGGCCAGCGGCACCGCGATCAGGCCGACCGGCACGTTGAGCCAGAAGATCCAGTTCCAGGTGAGGCCGTCCGCCACCGCGCCACCGACCACCGGGCCGACCGCGACGCCGAGCCCGCTGATTCCGCCCCAGATGCCGACGGCGGCGTTGCGCAGCCGCTCCGGCACGGCGGCGGCGAGCAGGGTGAGCGAGAGTGGCATGACCGCCGCCCCGGCCGCGCCCTGCACCGCCCGCCCGACGGTGAGCATCCACGGCTCGGTGGCCACCGCGCAGGCCGCCGAGGCCAGCGTGAACACCGAGATGCCGGCCAGGAACACCCGGCGCCGGCCGATCCGGTCGCCAAGCGCGGACGCGGTGAGCAGCAGTGCGGCGAAGGAGAGCGTGTACGCGTTGATGAACCACTGCAGGTCGGTCAGCGAGGCGCCCATCTCGGCCTTGATCACCGGCAGCGCCGTGGTCACCACCAGGTTGTCCAGTGTGACCATGAACATCGGAATGCCGACCGCGGCCAGCACGGCCCATAACGGCCGCACCCGGGGCCGGGTCGAGCCGAGACCGGCCGGTGCGGGTCCACCCTCCAGAACCGCCGTGCTCATCATGCGCTCCTCGTTGTTGTTATTGGATGATAACTTGTCGGCGATGACGGTAGCTATCGACTGATAACAAGTCAAGAGGTGCCCGGTCGGCAGCGCGGTGTTGTACTCCGACGCCGGCCGGCGATACCCGCGACCCTGGCCAGGAGTGCGCTTACCGGGAATCATGCGTGCCATGACGCTCGTGCTCGGCATCGACTCCTCCACCCAGTCGACCAAGGCGTTGGTGACCGATGCGACGACCGGCGCGGTGCTGGCCGAGGGCCGGGCCGCGCACCCGGACGGCACCGAGGTCGACCCGGCCGCCTGGTGGCAGGCCTGCCAGCACGCGATCGGCGCGGCCACCGCGGGGTTGACCGAGCCGGTGGCCGCGGTGGCCGTCGCGGGGCAGCAGCACGGACTGGTCGCGCTGGACGCCCGGCACGACGTGGTCCGACCGGCGCTGCTGTGGAACGACACCCGCTCGGCGGAGCAGGCGGTCCGGCTGGTCGGCGGCGACCCGTCCTGGTGGGCCGAGCGCACCGGCTCGGTCCCGGTGGCCAGCTTCACCGTCAGCAAGCTCGCCTGGCTGGCCGAGCACGAGCCGGCCAACGCCGACCGGGTGGCCACCGTGACCCTGCCGCACGACTGGCTGACCTGGCAGCTTTCCGGGCAGGGCGACCGGTTCACCACCGATCGCGGCGACGCGTCCGGCACCGGCTACTTCTCCCCGCGCACCGGCGCCTGGCTGCCCGACGTGCTCGACACGGCCTTCGGGGGCAGGGCGCCGGGCCTGCCCGAGGTGCTCGGTCCCGCCGCACCGGCCGGCCAAACGGCCGGCGGCGCCGTGCTCGGCCCGGGCACCGGGGACAACATGGCCGCGGGGCTCGGCCTCGGCCTGCGCCCCGGCGACGTGGTCGTCTCGCTCGGCACCTCGGGGACCGTGTTCGCCAGCGTGACCGAGCCGGCGGCCGACCCGTCCGGCGCGGTGGCCGGATTCTGCGACGCCACCGGCGGATACCTGCCGCTGGTCTGCACGCTGAACGCGGCGCGCGTGCTCAGCGCGACCGCGGCCCTGCTCGGCACCGACCTGGCCGGCCTGGATAGCCTTGCGGGACAAGCGAAGCCGGGCGCCGGTGGGCTGGTCATGCTGCCCTACCTCGAAGGTGAACGCACGCCGAACCTGCCGACCGCAACCGGCACGCTCACCGGCCTGCGCGGCGGAAATATGACCCCGGAGAACCTGGCCAGGGCGGCGGTCGAGGGCATGCTCTGCGGTCTGGCCGATGGGCTGGCCGCGCTGCTGGCCACCGGCGTCGCCGTCCAGCGGGTGCTGCTGATCGGCGGCGCCAGCCGGTCAACCGCCGTGCAGCAGGTGGCCGCCGGCCTGTTCGGCGTCCCGGTCGAGGTGCCCGAACCGGCCGAGTACGTCGCGCTCGGTGCCGCGCGGCAGGCCGCCTGGGTACTCTACGGCGCCGCCGAACCACCGGCCTGGCATCGTCCGTCCCGGACTCTCGCACCGACCGGCGACGGCGGCGCCGTGCTCGAGGCCTACAACGCGGCGCGCGACCTGGTCCACGGCCGGTCCGCCTGACCTCGCCGGGCGCTAGGCTCCGTTCTTCCGCGCCGCGGCGGCACGTTTCCTTGGTGCCGCGGATTTCTTGGCCTCGGCCGGGTCATCCTTGGTGGACGGCACGTAGCGCCGGCCCAGATTGTCCTCTGTAGACGGTCCGGGTTGCCAGGTGGCGATCCACGGGCCGGTGCCCTCACTCGCGTCGATGATGCCGGCCTCCAGCCAGGTGTACCGGCCGTCAAGCGTGTCCAGCGCCAGCTGGTAGTCCGCGTCGTCGGTGTTGCTGAACAGCGAGTCGAGCAGCCGCTCGATCCGTAGCCGGGCCTGTTGACAGAACACATCCGCCAGCTCGTAGGCGGCGGCGCCCTCGGTGGCGTCGTTCACCCGCTGCATCTCGGCCCGGACGCAGGCCGCGGACATGGCGAACAGCTCGGCACCGACATCCACGATCCGGCCGAGGAAGCCCTGCCGCTTCTCCAAGCCCGCCTGCCAGCGCGCCATGCCGTAGAAGGTCGAGCGGGCCAGCTTCCTGGCGGTGCGCTCGACGTAACGCAGATGTGTCGCAAGTGGACCGAACTCGCGGAACGACGTGGGCAGTTGGCCCTTTCCGGCGACCAGCTGAGGCAGCCACTTGGCATAGAAACCGCTCGCCTTGGCCGCCGCGCGAGCCTTGCGCTTCACGTCCGCCTCCGGATCGGCCAGGTCGCCGGCCGCCTTGAGGTGGGCGTCCACCGCCTCGCGGGCGACCAGCAGCCGCATGATCTCGCTGGAGCCCTCGAAGATCCGGTTGATCCGCAGGTCCCGGACCAGTTGCTCGGCCGCGACCGCCCGTTCGCCGCGTGCGGCAAGCGATGCCGCGGTCTCGTAGCCACGACCGCCGCGGACCTGGATCAGCTCGTCGCCGATCAGGTCGGCCATCTCGCTCGCCCAGAGCTTGGCCAGCGCCGCCTCGATCCGAATGTCGTTGCGCCCCTCGTCGCTCATCTGGCCGGACAGGTCGAGCACGGCCTCGAGCGCGTAGGTGGTGGCCGCGATGAAGGCGATCTTGTTGGACACCGCGGCGTGCTTGCCGACCGGCCGGCCCCACTGCACCCGGGCGTTCGACCACTCCCGGGAGATCTTGAGCGCCCACTTCCCGGCCGCGGTACACATGGCCGGGATGGACAGCCGCCCGGCGTTCAGGGTGGTCAGCGCGATCTTGAGGCCGTCGCCCTCGCGGCCGACCAGGTTGTCCTTGGGTACCCGCACCTTGTGGAACCGGGTGACGCCGTTCTCGATGCCGCGCAGACCCATGAACGAGTTGCGCCGCTCGATCGTGATGCCCGGCGAGTCGACCTCGACGATGAACGCCGAGATCCCGCCTCGATGCCCATCGGACTTCGGCACCGCGGCCATCACCACGACCAGTTCGGCTACCACCCCGTTGGTGGTCCACAGCTTCACACCGTCCAACTCGTAGGCCTCGCCGTCCTCCGTCGGGGTCGCCGTGGACGCCATCCGGGCGGGGTCGGAGCCAACGTCGGGCTCGGTGAGCAGGAAGGCGGTGACCGCACCCTTGGCGCAGCGGGGCAGGAACTTCGCCTTCTGCTCCGGCGTCCCGGCCAGCTTCAGCGGTTCGGGCACGCCGATCGACTGGTGCGCCGAGAGGAGCACCGAGATGCTCGGGTGCACGCCGCCAACCAGCATCAGCGCGCGGTTGTAGGCGACCTGGCTGAGCCCGAGCCCGCCGTACTCCTCGGGGATCTTGATACCGAAGCAGCCCAGGTCGGCGAAACCCTTGACGTACTCGTCGGGAATCCGGTCCTCGCGCTCGATCACCGCGCCGTCAAGCGTTTCGCAGTACTCCCGCAGCCGGGTGAGGAACTGCTCACCCCGCCGCGCCGGGTCCGGACCGGGCACCGGGTGCGGGTGGATCAGGTCGAGGCGGAACCGGCCGAGGAACAGTTCCTTGCAGAACGACGGCTTCGCCCAGTCCGTCTCCCGGGACGCCTCCGCGAGCGCCCTGGCTTCCTTTTCAGATACGTGCGCGTCGTTGCCCACGATGCCGCCTCCTCGTGGTGTTACCCATCGGTAGCCTACTGGCGAACCTACTCTTGCACCGGATACCGCGTCGAGGTCCGGATAGTCCGCGGCGCGCGTGTCGCTGGGGTTGCCAGGCACGATCGTGTTGGCCGTCGAACCCGACGTGCCGCCGGTCACATCGGTTGCGCGGAAAGCGTCGCGCGTGGCCTGATGAGTGGATGAGCGGGACGCCGGCCGTGGCCGACTGGGGCGGGACGAGCCGGTTCGTCGACCTTGGCGGGCCGGTGCACTACGTCGAGTTCGGCGGGCCGGCGGCCGGGCCGCGGATCGTTCTGGTGCACGGCCTCGGCGGTTCGCACCTGAACTGGTGCCTGCTGGCCGGGCAGCTGGTGCCGCACGCCCGGGTCACCGCGGTGGACCTGGCCGGTTTCGGGCTGACCAACCCGGAGGGGCGGGAGTGCACCGTCGCGGCCAACACCGCGCTGCTGCACAGGTTCCTGTCCGAGGTGGTGGGCGAGCCGGTGATCCTGGTCGGGAACTCCATGGGCGGGATGATCGCCATTCACGAGGCGGCGGTGCATCCGGACGACATCACCGGCCTGGTGTTGATCGACCCGGCGCTGCCGCCTGCCGTCGGGGTGCTCCCGGACCCGCTGGTGGCCATGACGTTCGCCGGCTACGCGATGCCGTGGCTCGGCGAGTTGTTCATGGCCCGCGGCCGGGCCCGCTCCACCGCGCTCGACCAGGTGCGGCGGGTCTACCGGTTGTGCTGCGTCGACCCGGGCTTGATCCCGCCGGAGCTGGTCACCGCGTCGGTGGCGCTGGTGGAGCGCCGGGCTCGCGTTCCCGGACTGGACACCGCGTTCCTGGCCGCCGCGCGCTCCGTCCTGCGCACCAGCGCCCGCCGAAACCAGTACTTCGCCACCATGCGGGCCGTCCGCGCGCCGGTGCTGGTGATCCACGGCGAGTCCGACCGGCTCGTGTCGATCAAGACCGCGCGGGCCGCCGCGGCCCGCAACCCGGCCTGGCAGCTGGTCACCCTTCCGAACGTCGGCCACGTGCCGCAGTTGGAGGCCCCGGAGACCGCCGCGGCGCACATTCGCGCCTGGCTGACCCGGCACGCCCGCACCCCCGACCCCACCTGACCGACCCGAGGGGGATCACCCGATCCGGTGCCCTCCGGCCGGCCCGATCACCCTGCCAGCCAAGGAATCCTCAGCTCTGCGGCGGTGCTTCGGCCGATCTCCCGCAGCTCGTCCGCCTCCCGACCGGGCGGCAGTTCCCCGGCGAGCGCGAGTTGCGCGGCGGCTACCTGCGGCCGGGCGCCCAGCGCGGCACGCAGTTGCAACGACCGGCGCAGCAGGGCGATTCCGGCCGCTCGCTCGCCCTGCCGGTTGATCAGCTGACCGCCCTGATGCCGGACCACGTAGGACTCGAGGAACCGGTCCCCCTGCGCGGCGGCGATCTCGCCCGCCCGCCGGTACCCGTCCCGGGCCGCTTCCCAGTCGCCGGTCAGAGTCTCGGTGCACACCGCGCGGTGGAAGGTGGCCCACCCGGACAGTGCCGGATTCGCTCCCGGATCCGATGCGGCTGCGGCGAACCCCACCGCCGGGTCCGCCCCGGCTGGCCCGCCCAGCCGGAACAGCCGCCGCCAGTACTCGAGCTGCGCGGTGAGCAGGCCGGCCAGCGCCGCGTTCGGGACGCTACGGACGGACGCCGCCGCGGCGTCCGCATCGTCCAACCGCCAGACATGGCGCTCCACCAGGATCTCCGCCCGCAACGCGGCCGCCGTGGGATCGTCGCCAGGTGGGAGTGCGGCCAGTGCCGCTTCCCACTGTCCGGCACGCCGCAGATGGCGAGCCGGAGCAAGATCAGATCTTCCTAGGTAGGTATCATCAGGCGTCATGACCCCTACTCTCGCGGGTCAGATGTAGGGAGTCAAATGCAATACGAGGACTACATCGGCAACCTGGCGCGGCTCGCCGTGGAGGTGGTGAACACCGGGTCGACCGACCACCTGAGCGGCCTGAACGCCGCGATGCTGACTGAGCACCACATCGCCCACCCGACCGCCGTTGACCTGGCGCCGCTCCTTCGGCTGCTCCGCCCCGCGGTCGCCGCGGTCGCCGACCACACTCCTCCGGAGCCGATCAACCACCTACTGCACAGGTATCCCCCACAGCTCCAGATCAGCACCCACGACGGCCAGGCCCACCTGCACCACGCCGCCGACGGGACCCCGCCCGCACAATGGCTCGGCCAAAGTTGCGCCGCCGCCCTGGCGCACATCGCCTGCGGCGCACCCGCCGTCACCATCGCCCGCTGCCAGGCCGCCAACTGTCGCAACTTCTTCGTCGACCAGTCCCGCAACCGCACTCGGCGGTACTGCTCCAATACCTGCGCCAGCCGCACCACGGTCGCCGCCCACCGCGCTCGCCAGTCCAGCTCGCCAGCTCCCGGAAGTGAGCGCTAATCGCGCCGAAGAAGAGGAACAAGTTCTCGTTCGGAACCCCGCACTTCGTCCACATCGCTCAGATCTGGAAACCGCGGCCGCACCTGCCCCAAAACGGCCCGCACGGATGCTGAGGCGTGCGGGAAGAAGCCAAACCGCGCTCGGCGGCCCCTCTCGGTTCATGCACGCGGACCGGACAATTGGTTCAGACACCGAAGGAAAGCAGAGGCTTACGGAGCTCTGATCGGGCATTTGTGCGGAAGCTCCTGGTCGGCAGGTGATCGCGGCCCTTCTTTGCAAGGCGAAATTGTGAATAGGCGCCGACCATCTGTGTGTTGGTTGTGGTCCGGGCGGGACAGAAGTTAAACCCAGCTCTGCGCCGTTACCTGCGGGCCTGGCGCCTGCGCGACCAGGGCGAACGGCTCCGTCCCGGCAGGCAGTGAACCAACTCGGACCTTCGGCCCGGCCACCTCCTGAGGACTGGGCCGAAGGTCACCAAGTTCTATCAGGTACGTCCTGACGCCAGATAGACCACCAAGTTTCGGGCGCCTTCCGCCATGTCGTCGATCAGTTCAGTGGCCCGCTTGGTGCGGGCACCTGCGTCCATGCACCACAACACGGTCCACTTGATGATCGTGTCAATGTCGCTCGGTCGGAGGGCCATAGTCTCGGTGACTGATAAGCGTTCGGTCGTGCGATCTGCGTAGATTCGTAGCCACTGTCCCTTCTCAAACGCGAGGTGTCTCGTCCCATCGGGGTTGACCAACATCCACTGGAACCGCACTTCTGGACCCGGTATCCATGGCCGCTCATCACTGCTGCGTGTCATGGGCGGTAACCCTAGCGGCGTGCGGGAGCACCTGACTGCCCGATGCGACCAAGCAAGTTTGCTGCTCAGCTCGCGCCTATTCGTCCGGCCTCGGCTGGTCGAGTCTGGCCTGCGCACGTCGAGCAACCGCCGGAAGTAGGCGTCCGGGCCAAGCTCCTCTAGGAGCTGGCGTTGGGCTTTGATCCAGGTCGCCTCGTTTACCAGCGGTCGCTTGAGCGCATACAACACGCGATATCGTACTTGAGCCCTATGAAGACCTACGACTCAATGTCACGTCGAAGCTGCCGCCGCCTTATCTGCCACCTCCAAGGCGGTGGTATTCGCGGTTCCTTCCTTGGTTGAGGCTTGATTAGACTTCCGACCCTTCACCTGACGTTTGGGCAGGCGGGAGCCGAGGATTTCGGCGGCTTTGCGGTCGGATGCGGCTACCCAGGCGGCGTAGACGCGAAGAGTGGTTGCTCCTCCCCCGCCGTGACCGAGACGGCCGGCCACGGTGCGGAGGTCTACTCCGGCGCTGAGCAACTCCGTGGCGGAAAAGTGACGAAGAGCATGGATGTGGGTGTTGATGCCGAGGTTCGCCGACATGCGCTTGTAGCGACGGGAGATGGAGTCCGGTGAGTAGGGCTGGTGGCGTCCTTGGTGTTCCTGTAGGTACGGGTTGCGGTGTCGTAGTAGCGGTCGTTCATGAAGACGAACATGTCGTTTGATAGGTCGACGTCAAGCTTGGCTAGTTCTTCGCGGCACCACTCTTTGTGAGCGCGGAGGAGGGCTACGGTTTCGGAGTCGAGGGCGACTCGGCGCATTTGGTGGGTTTTCGTGTCCTTCTCTCGACCCTTGCCTTTGCTCATGACGTAGCTGCGCCGGATCTCGACTATTTCGGCGTCGAGGTCGATATTGGACCAGCGGAGGCCAGCGACTTCGGCGCGGCGCATGCCGGTGGTCATGACGAGCCAGACCAGGGTGCCCCAGTCTTCGGCCAGCTCGAAGGCCTTGTCGACGAGCCGGGCGGCTTCGGCGGGTGAGGGCGGGTCTGGCTCTGGCGGCTTCTGTTTGGGGCGTTTGGCGATTGCGGCGGGGTTGGAGTCCAGCCAGCCCCAGCGGACGGCGGCGTTCATAACGCTGCTGATGATGGAGTGGATCTGGCGGACGGTGGAGGCGGCCATCGGATCGCACTCGTGTGGGCGGCACCCGGACTTGACGCAGTCGTGGTCGCCGGGCTTCTTGTGCTCGATGAAGGGCTTGCCGTCGCAGCGAATGCGGCAGCGGCGGAGTACGGCGTAGAGCGACTCCAGTTCGCGAGCGCCGAGCTTGTTCAGGGCGACATTGCCCAGGGTTGGCTTGATGACGCGGTTGACGTATCCGGCGTATCCGTCGCGGGTGCTGCCTTGCAGGTCGGCCGTGCTGAACCATTCATCGATGGCGTGGCCGAGCTTGACCGACGATGAGGCCCTGCGTTGTTTGAGGACCTCGGCGAGAAACTGGGTTCGTTTGTTCCGGGCCTTCGTCCAGGCGGCATCGTCGGTGCCCTTGATGGTCGCGCGCTTGTAGGTGCGGCGGCCTGTGACGGGGTCATCGCCCGCGTAGACAACCACGCGGAGGGCGTTGCCCCCGCTCCTCGATGCGACCTTGGTGGCGGCGCTCAGGGCGTGTAGCGGCGATGTCACCCAGAGTACTCGCACCCATTCCCGCGCCCAAGAGCAATTCGATGATCTTGTATCGTGCGTTTGTGCTGAGTAGCAACGGTGGGGCGGGTGGGACTCGAACCCACGGCCAAGGGATTATGAGTCCCCTGCTCTAACCGGCTGAGCTACCGCCCCAAACAAACGACCCCAGGCTGCCGAACTGGGCTGCTCCCCGCCGCACTTGCGCCGGCAAACCTCCGGACAACGCAGCCCACCCAAGGGAGTCAACCCCAGTTCAGCTACCTGGGACAAGCGCCGATCCTAGTCCGCGGGGTCCAGCCATCCCCATGGGGTTTGGTCGGAAATCACCACACCTGCCCAGGCACAACGCCCGACCCCGGCGGAGACCGCGCGGCCGGGTACCCCGAAAGGTTCAACCGCTTAGGCCGGGTGTCCTCAGATCCGTTTGATTATCACCAGATAGTCGCAGGAGTCCGTTGGTATGTGACAAGATCACGGCGGAGGTGCTCATGCGGACGATGAGGTCAGCGGCGATTCTGGGGGCGGCGGGGGTTCTGGCGGCCGTCAGCGTCACCGTGGCGGTTGCGCCCGGGGCGGTGGCGGCACCGAACTTCCAGGTGCCGTTCGCCTGCGGTGTCACCGTTACGGCGGCGACGTTCAGCGACCACAGCCCGGTGAACGCCGTGGACTTCCAGAAGTCTGGCATCTCCGGAATGCCGGTGCTGGCCTCCGCGGCCGGCACGGTGTCGCGAGTGGACGATGAGGGTGACGTCAGCTACGGCCGATGGATCGAACTCGACCACGGCGCCGGCTTCACCACCCGCTACGCGCACCTGTCGGCACAACAGGTGTCCGTCGGCCAGCACGTGACACTCGGTCAACAGATCGGCCGGGCGGGCGCCACCGGCGGGGTCAGCGGCCCACACCTGCACTACGAGCAGCGGCAGAGTGGCACGGTCCGCCGGGCGGTGCTCGACGGCCGGGCGGTGCCCTACTTCGCCCACACCAGCTTCACCAGCAACAACCGTTGTGGCGGCAACCCCTACTCCCCGACCGAGGTGTGCGGCTCCGCCTACTCGGTCATCGACTCGCACGCCTTGAGCGGTGGCACCGTTTATCTGCTCTTCGACGCCGATACCGGCCGCAACTGTGTCGCGACGATCAAGTCGGCGTCGGTCGGCACACCGTCGGCGGTCTCCGCCCACCTTCAAGTCCAAGGTTCGGCCCAGGTGACCGACTCGGGCAACTTCGCCTACTACGCCGGCCCGGTCGCCCGCGCCGCCGGCTCGACCTGCATCAAGTGGGGCGGCTCCGCGGGTTCGTCCTACACCAGCCCGTTCGAGCACTGCGGCTAGCCCACCGGCCCGATCCCCGCGATTACAGAGCGGGTGGGCCTTCGTCGATCCGCCGCAGTACCGGTGTGAGCCGGTCGAGGTCATCGCTGGCCTGAAGTTGCCGTTCGTCCCACCAGGTGGCACCGGCTTGTGCCAAGGGTGCGATCAGATCACCCGCCTTGGCGGGATCGCCCGGACTGATGCCGCCGAGGACGATCTCGAACGGCCGGTCCCGTTCCTGCCGATGCTGGTGAACGTAGGTGACCAGGTCGCGAACCTGGTCGACGGGCGGAAACTGCCCGTGCCTCGCGGCGGCGAACAAGGGGACCACACCATCCCAGCGTGCGGCCCGGCGGATCGGCCGGCGGTTGGGCCAGAACCCACCGATCCAGACCGGCGGCCGTGGGCGTTGCACCGAGGCGGGCAACAGCGTGACGTCCCGGACCTGGTAGTGCCGGCCGTGATGGTCCACCGGTTCGCCCGACCAGTAGCGTCGCAGCAACTCCAGGCCCTCGTCGAGGCGCTCCGCCAGCACAACCGAATCGGTGATGTCGCCGAAGCTGCCGAACTCGTCCTCGATCGGGCCGCCGAGGCCCGCGCTGAAGATCACCCTGCCGCCGCTGAGCGAGTCCAGGGTGGCCACCTGGCGGGCGAGTTGTTCCGGCCTGCGCCGGGCCACCGGCGTAACCAGTGTGCCCAGCCTGAGGCTGGTGGTGGCCAACGCCGCCGCGGTCAGCAGCATCCATGGATCGCCGAAGGGACTGCCCCTGCGCTGCTGCTTGTCATGCACCACGTGATCCCAGACGAACAGCGCGTGCCAGCCCGCCTGCTCCGCCGCGCCGGCCACGGTGGCTACCGTTCGGGGATCGGCGAAGGCCCCGAAGTTCGGGATGTTGATCGAGAAGCGCATCCCAGCATGGTGTGCCATCACCTCATGGCGAGCAACCCAAATAGGCCGCCGTATTGCCGGGCCGTCCCCTAGGTATGCCAACGAATTCAGCATTGACGGGTCGGTGACCCGCCCTTACTGTCGGCTTGAGTCTCATTCTCGAACTGCGTTCGAAATCCCGAACATGTCATGTGGACGGTTGGGCCAGGGGGTTCAGATGCGCGCGATTCTCGTCGTGTTCGGGCTACTCGTGGCGGTGGTGCCGGTCACCGGGGCGAGCGCCGCACCGGCCGACTACCCGGCCCCCGGTGTGGTCACCGGTTCGGTCAACGGCATGCACGATCCCTCGATGATCAAGACCGGCGACGGCCGCTATCTGCTGGTGTCCACCGGCAACAACCTGCCGCTCCGGACCTCCACCGACCGCACGGCGTTCCGCACCGCAGGCGCGGTGTGGCCGAACGGAGCCTCGTGGGCACGTCCATTCAACGGTGGCACCAACACCCTGTGGGCGCCGGACCTCTCGTTCCACAATGGCCGCTACTACCTGTACTACGCGGCGTCCACGTTCGGCTCGCGCAATTCGGCGATCTTCCTGGCCACGAGTACCACGGCCGCTTCCGGAAGCTGGACCAACCTCGGGATCGTGTGGCAGACCAGTGATGCCAACGACTACAACGCCATCGACCCCAACCTCGCGGTGGACGCGGGTGGCGCCTGGTGGCTCACGTTCGGCTCATTCTGGACCGGCATCAAAATGATCAGAATCGACCCGGCGACTGGTAAACAGCACGGTAGCGACCGGGCCCTCCACAGCCTGGCGCGCCGCCCCGCCAACGTCGACGGTGCCGTCGAGGCACCGTTCATCGTGCGTCAGGCCGGCTTCTACTACCTGTTCGTATCGTTCGACCTGTGCTGCCGGGGCACAAGCAGCACTTACCGAATCATGGTCGGCCGCTCAACCTCGATCACCGGCCCCTACGTAGACCGTGCCGGCACTCCGCTCAACTCGGGCGGCGGCACCGAAATCCTGGCCACCCACGGCGGTGTCACGGGCCCGGGCCACGAAGCCCTCTTCCAAGACGCCGACGCCTGGGTCCTCGCCTACCACTACTACACATCCGCCGCCCAAGGCGGCCGTCTCGGCGTCAACCTCGTCGACTTCCCCGACGGCTGGCCACGTGTCTTTTAAGACCAGCGAGCACCGGCACCACCGCTGAGCTCTGATCCTCGGTCCGCGTGCTCCCGTTCGACATTCGAAACACCCGGCCGGCCCACCCTCGCCGACCTGATCCGCCGTCAGCGGACATCCCCGCGGGGTGTTCACGGGCCGGCCCGTCGGTTCCGTTCACCGTCCTGCCTGTCGACGGATGGGTGATCATGTGGCTAGGTTTGCCTGTGTTCCGATGACCCGTTTCAGGAGGACGTCCATGCCTATCGCGACCGAGTCGATCGGCAGCATCCCACGCCCGCCGTATCTGTTGGAGGGGTTGGCGGACCGGGCGGCGGGCAAGATCGACCAGGCCGGCTTGGACGCGCTGGTTGATCGGGCGTTGGTGGAGACCATCGAGCGGTTGACGGCCACCGGTTCACCGGTGCTTACCGACGGGGAGCAGGCCAAGCCGAGTTTTGCCACCTATCCGTTGCAGGGTGTCGATGCGCTGGCGCCGGACGGGGCGGTGATCCCGTTTGCCGACGGGCACACCCGGCAACTGCCCCGGTTGACCGGTGGGCCGTTCCGGTATGGCGCGTTCGCGGTGTCCTACCTGACCAAGGCGACGGAACTGGCGAGCCGACCGGTGAAGCAGCCGGTGATCGCGCCGTCCGCGCTGAGCCTGCTCTACCCCGCCGACGGGCTCGAAGACTATCCGCGGTCGGCGTTTCTGGCCGATCTGGCCGACCAGGCCGAAACCGATATTCGGCAGTGTCTGGACGCCGGGGCGGCGTCGGTGCAGCTGGACTTCACCGAGGGCCGGCTCTCGCTCAAGCTCGACCCGTCCGGCGGGGTGCTGAGCCAGTTCATCGCGTTGAACAACACCGTGCTGGACCGGTTCACCGACGCCGAGCGGTCCCGGCTCGGGGTGCACACCTGCCCCGGTGGCGACCAGGACTCGGCACACAGCCTGGAGGTGGACTACGCCGGGCTGCTGCCGGAACTGTTCTCCTTGCACGCTGGCACCTTCTACCTGCAGTTGGCCAGCGAACCCGACCCCGCCCGGGTGCTGCGCATCGTCAAAGAGCACGCCCGGGACGATCAGCGGATCTTCGTCGGCGTCATCGATCCGATCGACCCGCGGGTGGAGACCCCGGAGGAGGTGCGCGACCGAGTGCTGGAAGCGGCCGGCTACATCCCCGTCGAGCGACTGGGCACCTGCGATGACTGCGGGTTCTCCCCCTTCGCCGACGACACCTCGACCTCCCGGGAGACCGCCTTCGCCAAGATCGAAGCCAGGGTCCGGGGCACCCGGCTGGCCGCCGAGAAACTCGGTGTCTAGACGCGCAAGGTGACATTCCGCTGTACCTCCGCCCTCGACGCTCCTCGCTCGGGCGACTAGCGGCCGGCCGACTGCCACCAAGGTGATGGCCGGGTACATCTAGCTCCCAGGGATCTCGACCAGGCCCGCACCAACCTCGACCGCCACCCAACCGCATCCTCGCCGCCCACCTGGCCAGCGCCACCTGATGCCCGGTCCTGCCGAATACGGTGTGCAGGTCTGCCCACGGCGGAATGGCTTGAGTTCGGAGGCGACCACAACCTGAACCGGGCCCTCAAGTTCCTCCCCGACTCGCTGGCGGACCAGATCAGGAAAGGCCTGGCGGAGGCCAGGACCGAGTACAAGGACGCGGACGGCTGGCTGGTGGACCATTTGACCGGCACCGCTGTCGGGGCTCCGGTGGCGATTCCCGCCGCGATTGCGGCGATCGTCAGCTTCTGGGGGTTGGTCGCGGCGCCGTCACCCTGCTCCACAATGGACTGGACGGCCAGAACGGCAAGCTCAAGAAGTTTCTCGCGCACAGCGGGGCCGACGGTGCCTGGCCACCCGGTCACCGCCGAGATGTCTGACGCGAGCGTCCTGGACGACGACCGCAAGAGCGACTGGGAACCCAACTTCGGATAGCGGTGACAGCACCAGCGACATCCCTGACGAGACCACCGTCGCGGGTCCGGCAATTGGCCCAAACCGGCCCACTGTCCGGAGTCGGCAACTACGCTGCTGACGGTGGAGTTCAGAGTCCTCGGCAGCGTCGAGGCACTGGTCGGGGGCGCGCACATCGAGTTGGGGTCGGCCCGGCAGCGCTGCGTCCTGGCGACCCTGCTCGTCGACGCCAACCAGGTCGTGCCGGCCGAGGCGTTGGTCGACCGGGTGTGGGGTGAGCACGTGCCGCACCAGGCGCGGGCCACGCTGCGCACCTACCTGTCCCGGCTGCGCCAGGCCCTTGCCGGCGCGTCCGGCTTCGCCATCGGCCGGCGGGCCGGCGGCTACGTGCTCACCGTGCCAGAGGCAGCGGTGGACCTGCACCGATTCCAGTCGCTCGCCGCGGCGGCGGCTGCCGCACCGTCGGACGCCGAGGCCGTCGCCCTGCTCGACGACGCGCTCGCGCAGTGGCGCGGAGAGGCGTTCGCCGGCCTGGATTCGCCCTGGGTGGCCGCGGAGCGCGGCGTGCTCGACGCCGAGCGGGCCGTCGCCGAGCTGGATCGCACCGATCGGCGGTTGCGCCTGGGCCAGCACGCCGCCCTGGTGCCCGAGCTGATCGCGCGCACGGCGCAGCGGCCGCTGGACGAGCGGGTGGCCGGCCAGCTCATGCTCGCCCTGTTCCGCAGTGGCCGCCCGGCCGACGCGTTGAACCACTACCACCAGCTCCGGGCCCGACTGGCCGAACAGTTGGGCACCGATCCCGGCCCGGAACTCAATGCGCTGTACTGCCAACTACTCGGCGGCGGCGCCGCCCCGCACGCGCCGGAATCCGGCCTGGTGGCACCGGATGACCGGGCCGGGCCGGCGCCCGCGCTGTTGCCGACCGGGGTGCGCGGGTTCGCCGGCCGGAGCGTCCAGCTCAGCCGGCTGGACGCCGTCCTGACCCCGGCCGGCGGCGAGCCGAACGCGGTGATCATCTCCGCGGTGTCCGGCACTGGCGGAGTGGGCAAGACGGCCCTTGCCGTGCACTGGGCGCGCCGGGTCGCCAGCCAGTTCCCGGACGGCCAACTCTATGTCAACCTCCGCGGGTTCGACCCCCGGGAACCCGCCATGCCGGCCGAACAGGCGCTGCGCACGTTGCTCGAGGCGCTCGGCCTCGCCCCGCAGAGCGTCCCGACCGCCCGGGACGCACAGATGACGATGCTGCGCGGCCTGCTGTCCGGCAAGCGGATGCTGATCCTGCTGGACAATGCCCGCGACGCCGACCAGGTCCGGCCGCTGCTGCCCGAGGCCCCCGGCTGCCTGGTCGTGGTGACCAGCCGCGACCAGCTGACCGGTTTGGTGGTGGCCGAGGGCGCCCACCTGGTCATGCTGGACGTGCTGTCCGTCGCGGAGGCGCGGGAGATGTTGGCCGCGCGGGTCGGGAGGGACCGGGCCGACGCCGAGCCGGCGGCGATCGACGAGCTGATCGCCCTGTGCGCGCGGCTGCCGCTGGCACTGGCGATCGTGGCCGCGCGGGCCGCCGCCACCCCCGAGTTGCCGCTCGCGACGCTGGCCAGGGCGCTGCGGGCGACCGGCGCGCACCTGGACGCCTTCGCCGGAGCGGACCCCTCGGTCGACGTGCGGGCCGTGATCTCCTGGTCGTACCAGACGCTGGGCGAGCCGGCCCGCCGCCTGTTCCGGCTGCTCGGCCTGCATCACGGTCCTGGGCTCGCCGCGGCGGCCGCGGCCAGTCTCGCCGCGATGCCGGTCTCCGAGGCGCGTGACCTGCTGGCCGAGCTGACCGGGATCAACCTGCTGGTCGAGCCGGTGCCCGGTCGCTACACCTTCCACGACCTGCTGCGCGCCTACGCCATCGAGTTGGTCGAACGGGACGAGAGCGCGGACGCCCGCCAGGCCGCGCGATTTCGGCTCTTCGACCACTACCTGCACACCTCTGCCGCGGCCGCGGTGCGGCTACACCCGCACCGGACCCAGTTCCCACTCGACCCGCCCCGGCCCGGCGCGATCGTCGGCGAGATCTCCAACCTCGACGAGGCACTGCGCTGGTACACCACCGAGCACGCGGTGCTGCTGGCCTCGATCAAGCGTTGCGTCGCCGAGGCCGCCGACGCGCACGCCTGGCGGCTGGTCGTCTCCCTCACCGAGTACTTCGACCGGCGCGCTCACCTGGAGGAGCAGGCGGCCAACTACCGGATCGCGCTGGCAGCCGCCGAGCGCATCGGCGAGCTGACCGGGCAGGCACACGTACACCGCTGCCTCGGCCGCACCTTCGCCCAACTAGCCAGCTTCGACACGGCCCGCGCCCACTTCGAGCGGGCCCTGGAGCTCTACGCGGAGCTGGGCGACCTGAGCGGCCAGGCCAACGTCCAGCACAACCTGGGCTGGACCGCCGAGCTGGACGGCCGCAACGACGACTCCCTGCATCACGATCGGCTCGCGCACGACCTCTACCTCGCCGCCGGCGACCGCGTGGGGCAGGCCAGGACGCTCAACGCGATCGGCTGGTCGCAATGCCTGCTCGGCGACTACGAGCGAGCCGTCGAGTGCTGTGAACAGGCCCTGACGCTCAACCAGGAGCTCGGCGACCGGCCGGGCGAGTCGGCCACCTGGGACAGCATCGGCTACGCCAACCACCACCTCGGGCGCTATCGCCAGGCCCTGGCCAGCTACCAGCGCTCGCTGGACCTCCTCCGCGACCTCGGGGACCGGGACAACGAAGCCGACGTGCTCTCCCACGTCGGCGACACCCACCTCGCCGCCGGCGACACCTCGGCCGCCGCCGCCGCGTGGCGGAGCGCCCTGGAGATCCTCCACGAACTGGGTCACCCCGACGCCAACCGGATGCACGCCCGGCTCGCCGAACTGGCCGAGCACACCGGCTGAGCACCGCTCAAACCGAGCGCGTCCGCGGCTCCGGCCTGGCGGCCGACCACCGACTTCAGTGAGTGCGGCGAACAGTCGAGCCGGTCATCGACGAACATTTGTCCAAGACGGATTGTCGGCAGCTCACGCATCGTCTCCCGCATGCGTGAACACGACGTTGAGCACTCGCCTCGAATGCACGTGGTCCACGATGGCTCGCCGCAGGCGCCGCCGCTGTTGCTCATCCACGGATCGGGGGCCTCGGGCCGCTCCTGGAGCCCTGTGGTTCCGGCACTCGCCGCCCACCATCACCTCATCCGAGTCGACCTCCCGGGCTGCGCCAAGTCCCCACCCGCACGGTCCTACGACGTGCCCGTTCAGGCGGGCCGGTTGGCAGCGCTACTCGACGGCCTCGGCCTTGGTCAGGTCGTCGTGGTCGGGCACTCCAGCGGGGCGCGCCGTGGTGTCACCCTCGATCCAGATCACCCGTGCTCCGCCCGGCTTGGATCTGGTGCTGCGTCATGCAACGTTGGGTAGGTAATCGGGTCGGCGGATTTGGACAGCAACCGAAGGCGAGTGGACACGTGAGACCCGCTTCACGGCGGTTGCCGGCCGTTGGGAATCCGATCTCGCCCGCGGGGTCGCGCACGGCGCGATGTCAGCCGGCACACAGCGTAGCTAATCTGTCGTTCCTCAAGAATGCACTACGTCAAGAGGCGTTCACGCAACAAGAAGACCGCCGCCGCCCTCGACTTGATCAAGCCGACCAAGGAAGCCGATAGGTTACTGCAGGAAACGCAGACCCGGCGACCGCACCGCTCCCAGAGCAGCATTCCAGGCCATCTGACCTGGGTTTTGCTCCCCCGGCTGGACTCGAACCAGCAACCCTTCGGTTAACAGCCGAATGCTCTGCCAATTGAGCTACGGAGGAAAGGGGGCGCTCCTGCCGGGCGAGCCCGGCGGGAGCCAACTCTAGCCTATCGGGCCCGCGACTACGCGGCGGTACCGGCGGGGGTGAGGGAGGATGGAGACTGAGAGCACGGGGTGCGACCTCAGGAGGACGGGATGAAGGCGTTCTTGATGGGTGCGGCGGTGGGATACGTGCTGGGGGCCAAGGCCGGGCGGGGACGCTACGAGCAGATCATGCGCACCTACCGCCGGATCGCCGATCACCCTGCGGTGCAGGGAGCCGCCGGCATCGCTCGGGCGAAGATCGGTGAGAAGACCGGTTTCGGCCGCACCGGCCGGGCCGACCACAACGGGCAGCGGGACACCACCGAGTCCCCGGGCTACCAGCGGCGGACCTAGACCGGGCCTGCCACCCCACCGGCTGGCCGGATCAGATCGGCGTGCGGGCGACGGCGAAGACCCGGCGGAACGGGAACCAGGTGGTGCCGTCCGGGCGTCGCGGGTAGGCGGCGCGCAGCCGGGGGGCCAGGTCGGTACGGAATTCAGCCCACTGGGCGTCGGTCAGTGTTGACCTGATCGGGCGCAGGGCGGTACCGGTGATCCACTCCAACACGGCGTCGGGACCGGTCAACTCCTGGAGGTACGTGGTCTCCCAGGCGTCCACGGTGCAACCCGCGTCGGACAGCGCCGCCGCGTAGCCGGCCGGGTCCAGCACCGCGTCCTCGTCGCGCAGGCCGGCCGGGGCGAGCAGTTCGCGCCAGGTGGGCGACGCGGCCAGCGCGCGGGTCTCCACGTGCGATGGCGCGGAGAAGTTGCCCGGCACCTGCATCGCCAGCCAGCCGCCCGGCGGCAGCGCCGCCACCCACCCGCGGAGCAGGTCGACGTGCCCGGGCACCCATTGCAGGACGGCGTTGCACACTGCGACGTCGGTGTCCGGCGCCGGCTGCCAGGTGCGGACATCACCGACGGACGCGTCCAGCCCCCGCTCCCGTGCCGAGGCGACCATCTCGGGCGAGGAGTCGAACGCCTCGATGACGGCCCCCGGCCAGCGTTGGGCCAACACCGCCGTGAGGTGGCCGGGGCCGCAGCCGAGGTCGACCGCGCGGCGCGGGGCCTCGGCCGGCACCCGGGCCAGCAGCTCGCCGAACGGGCGCGACCGGTGGTCGTCGAACAGCAGGTACTTGCCCGGATCCCACATCACGACTCCTAGTAAACCGTACGTACGGTTTACTATAGTCGGGGATCAGTCGAGCGGCTCCGGTTCGTCGGCGGGCACCTGCCGAAGCCGCGCGGCAACCTCGGCCGCGAGCCGCCGCACCGTCGCATCATCGGTCCCCGGGTCGGCGCGGACCTGAAGCACGATGCCGTCCGCACCGGGCACCTTGCGCTGCACGAACCAGGCGCCGCCGCCGGGCAGCTCGCGATGGTGCCGAGAGCGGATCGAGCCGGTGATGCGCGCGTGCACCACCCGGGGCAATGCGCCCGGACGCGCCAGCCCGAACCGGCGCGTCGGCTGATCGGCGATCAGCACCGCATCGCCCGCGCTGCCGCTCTCCGCCGCCTCGATCACCGACAGCGTGCCGCCCGCCCAGGTCGCCTTGCTGATCAGGTGCCATCCCACCCGCCGCGCACCGGCGCCGGACGGCAGCCACAGCCCGAGCGAGGTGGCCATCAGGTGCCCGCCGTCGCGGACCTCGGCCACCGCGAGCACATTCTCCTCCGGCGCCAGGTCGGCGTAACCCGGCGGCACACCGGGTCCGAGTAACCGGCGCAGCCAGCCGATCACGCCAGCCCCCCGGTCGCCTGCTCCCCCAACGCCTTGCGGTACTGCTCCAACGCCACCAGATCGCCGAACAGCGCGCGGTAGTCGTCGGCCTCCTCCACCGGGTTCAGCCGCTGAAGCTTGGACTTCAGCTCCGCGATCTGCCCGCCGACCACGCTCTCCAGCAGCCGGGAGACCAGGCTGCTGACGTAACGCGCGTCCAGCTCCTCCTTGTGGTGCATCGGTTCCACCGCGAGCTCGGTGACCAGTGACCGGACCGTCTGATGTGGACAGTTACGGCCGGCGGCCTCAACCAGCGCGGGTCCGGACAGCCCGGACGACGTGCCGCCGACCGCAAGCAGCGCCTCGTACAACTCCCGGTACGCCGGGTGGGTGAACGCCTCCTTGGGCACCGAGCTGTCGTAGTACGGCCCGGCGAGCGACGGCGCCTGCAACGCCGCCTTCAACGCCTCGCGCTGCACCCACAGCCGGGGGTCGTTGCGCTGCGGACGCGGCGGCCCGTCCACATCGACCACGAGCGCGCCCTGGTTCGGGTTGGCCGCGCGGGTCCGGCGGGCCGGCGCCGCCGAACCGCCGCCCGCGGTCTCCCGGACCCGGCGCACCACGGTCTGGATGTCCTCCCAGCCGACCCAGCCGGCAAGCTGGCGCGCGTACTCGTCGCGCAGCGCCTCCTCCTTGATCTTGGCGACCATCGGCACCGCCCGGCGCAGCGCCTCCACCCGGCCCTCCGCGGTCTCCAGGTCGTGCGTGCCGAGCTCGGACCGAATCCAGAACTCAATGGACCGCTGCCGGCGCGCCACCAGGTCCTTCACCGCAAGGTCGCCCTTGGCCTGACGCAGCTCACACGGGTCCATGCCGCCGGGGGCGACCGCGATGAACGTCTGGGTGGCGAACCGCTGGTCCTCCTCGAACGCCCGCATCGCCGCCTTGCGCCCCGCCTCGTCGCCGTCGAAGGTGAAGATCACCTCGCCGCGGAAGAACGAGTCGTCCATCAACAGCCGGCGCAGCACCGAGATGTGATCGGTCCCGAACGCCGTGCCGCAGGTCGCCACGGCGGTGGGCACGCCGGACAGGTGCATGGCCATCACGTCGGTGTACCCCTCGACCACAACCACCTGGTGCCGCCGGGAAATCTCCCGCTTGGCCAGGTCCAGCCCGAACAACACCTGGGACTTCTTGTAGATCGGGCTCTCGCTGGTGTTGAGGTACTTGGCTTCGATCTGGTCGTCGTCGAACAACCGGCGCGCGCCGAAGCCGACCACGTCCCCGCCGAGGTCCCTGATCGGCCAGAGCAGCCGGCGGTGGAACCGGTCGATCGGCCCCTGCCGGCCCTCCCTCGCCAGCTGCGCCTTGTACAGCTCGTTCAGCTCGAAGCCGCGCCCCAGCAGGTGTTTCGTCAGCTTGTCCCAGCCGGCCGGGGCGAACCCGCAGCCGTATGTGGCGGCCGAGGCGGCGTCGAAGCCGCGCTCCTTGAGGAAGTCCCGCGCCTTGGCCGCCTCCGGGGTGCGCAACTGCTCGGCGTAGAACTCCGCCGCGGCGCGGTGCGCGTCCAGCAACCGGGTCCGGCTGCCTCGGTCGCGCTGGATGGTCACGCCGCCGCCCTCGTAGGTCAGCGCGAGGCCCACCCGGTCGGCCAGCCGCTCCACCGCCTCGATGAAGCTGAGATGATCGATCTTCATCACGAAGGCGATCACGTCGCCGCCCTCGCCGCAGCCGAAGCAGTGGAAGGTGCCGTGCGTCGAGCGCACGTTGAACGACGGCGTCTTCTCGTCGTGGAACGGGCACAGGCCCTTCAGCGCGCCCCCGCCGGCCCGGCGCAGTGCCACGTACTCGCCGACCACCTCGTCGATCCGGTTGCGCTCCCGCACCTGCGCGATGTCGCTTTCCCGGATTCGTCCCGCCACACTTGCCAAGTCTAGGCTGGGTGGCATGGCCGTCCGCGAAGACATCCTGGCCGAGCAGTTCTCCGCGCACCACACCCACCTCATCGGGGTGGCCTACCGGCTGACCGGCACGCTCGCCGACGCCGAGGACGCCGTGCAGGAATCCTGGCTGCGACTGTCCGGTTTGGACGACCAGCGCCGCGCGGCGATCCGTGACCTGCGGGGTTGGCTCACCACCGTGGTCGGCCGGATCTGCCTCGACCGGCTGCGCTCGGCCGCGGCGCAGCGGGAACGTTACGTCGGCCCGTGGCTGCCCGAGCCGGTGGTCACCCCCTACGGCACGCGGGTCAGCGATGATCCACTTGAGACGGTGGTTCGCGACGAGGGCGTGCGGATGGCCGCCATGGTCCTGCTCGACCGGCTCACCCCGGAACAGCGCGTGGCCTTCGTGCTACACGATGCGTTCGGGGTGCCGTTCGCCGAGATCGCCGAGACGCTCGGAGTGTCCGAGGCCGCCGCGCGTCAGCACGCCTCCCGAGGCCGCCGGGCCGCCGCGGACGCCCCGTCCCCGCCGCGCCTCCCGGTCGAGGAACAGCAGGCGTTCATCGAGCGGTTCATGAAAGCGCTCGCCGAGGGCGACCTCGCCGCGGTGGTCGGGCTCCTGCATCCGGAGGCGGTCTTCATCGCCGACACCAACGGCAAGGCGCGCAGCTCCCGGAACATCATCACCGGCCCGGACAAGATCGCCCGGTTCCTGCTCGGCCTGGTCGAGAGCTACGGCCGGCACCGGTTGCTGGCCGGAACACCGGTCATGGTCAACGGCGACGTGGGGATCTTCATGCCGGATTCGCCGCGCGAAGGCGAGTACCGCGAGGTGACGCAGCGGGTATCCACGTTCGCCATCCGGGACGGCAAACTCGTCGGGTTCTACGACATCGCCAACCCGGACAAGCTCACCCGGCTGCCCTGACCGCACCCGGCGCAACCGGTACCCGGCACGCCGCGCCCGAGGTGAAACCCTGGTCGGCGATGCCGAGCGCGCTGTTGAACCGGGCGCGCTGGTTCTCCAGCGCCACATGGTAGGTCAGCTCGATCACGCCCGCGTCGCCGAACTCCGCGCGCAGCCCGGCAACCTGCTCGTCGGTCACCGAGACCGGGTTCGTGGTCATGGCATCCGCGTAGGCGATGGCCAGCCGCTCCGGCGCGGTGTAGGCGGGGGAGCTCGCATAGTCGTCGATCTGGCGCAGCCGCTCGATGTCCAACCCGCCGAGCCGCTGCAGCATGGTGCCGAAATCGACGCACCAGGAGCAGCCGAGCTGTTGAGCGACCCGGTACACGGCCAGCTCCCGGACGTTGGCCGGCAGCACCGTCGACCCACGTTGCACGGCCAGTTCGTGCAGACCGCTCGCGGTCAGCAGCTTGCGGTGGTGCGCCGAGACGGTCATCGGCTCGGGCACCGCCCCGAAGCGGCGCCGGGCGAACCGGTACATCAGGCGCAGCAGCGGGCCGGCCTCCGCGGTGGTCACTGCGGCGATCCTGGGCATGGTCTCCTCCTTCTGGCGAAGCTCGTCGAGGAGAGGACGAGGTTCATGCCGAGGGTGTGACCACCCGGGCGAGGAAGTATCCGATCGAGGTCGCGCCGTGGCGGACCAGCAGCAGAAATGGCCGGTCCACGTCCACCGGCACCGGCTCGCCGCTCATCATGCCAAGCACCCGCAACGTCACCGCGGTTGCCGCGGCCCCTTCGAGGCCCTGCTCGTCCAGCTTGAGCACCGACTCGTGCAGTACGGCCTGCACGGCGAGCGGGTCCGGGCTGATTCCGCGCAGGTCAGCGTGGTTACCGAACATCGTGCGCACCCCGAGCCGGTTGAGCGCGGCGGTCAGCTCGGTCTGGCTGGCCACGTTGACTCTGGGCAGCCGTAACCGGATCCAGGTCGGGCGCGGCGCGCCCAGCAGTGCGGCCAAGGTGTCCGCGTCGAGCCGAGACTCGGCCTCGGCCAGGTCGCCGTCGGGCAGCAGGATCACCGCCCGCACTCCGCCGGTGGCCACCAGCTCGACCACCTGCCACCCGGCGGTGCGCCCATAGCCGACCGTCTCGGTGAGCTCCATGGTCGGCACCTCGACCCGACCGCTCGGGGTGTGGAATGCCCGGGGCACCGTCGCGTCCTCGGCGAACCGGTTGCGCCAGGCGCACTTCAGGTACAGCGCGTTGACCAGCGCGGCCACTGTGTCCACGCCGATCGCACCGGCCGGCACCAGCTCAGGGATCAGGTTCCTGGTGGTCTCGGCGACGTCGGTGTTGATCAGCTCACGGGCCTTGTCCGGCGCCACCCGAAACGGCGCGGACCGCACCGAGCCGGGCAACCAGCGGGACAGCTCCGCGACGAAGGAGTCCCGGATGTCGATCGAGTCGTCCGCCCAGAGGGTGTTCGCCACGGCCAGCACCGGCTGCTCGGCGCCCGCGCCGGGCGCTTCGAGCTCCGCGGCCTCACCGAGCAGCCGCCCGAGCCCATTCAGGTCGCCGGCCTTGTCGCCGAGCAACAGCCCGGCCAGCTCATCCCTGGTGACACCCCGGGCGCCGGCCGCGACCAAGCCGAGCGCGCCGGCCACCGAGTACGGCGACCAGCAGGCATCGCGGTTCGAATCCGGTGCGGCAGCGCGGTGCAGCGCGAGGGTGAAGGCCAGGTGGGCGCGGTCGGTCACCAGGCTCCCTCACGACTCAACGACGCGGGTCGGACATCACCGGGTAGGTCAGCGGCTCCGGCCTCGCCCGCGAACGCTCTTCCCGTCGGTCCCCCATATGTTCGAGTGTGCCACGGATCACCCGAACGTGGTGTGCCAGCCGATCGCCTGTGCGTCGGTCAGCGCCGCGACCTGATCAACGATCACTCGGAGCCGGGCCGCGTCGTCCGCGGCCGCTGCGAACGCCGGCCGGAACGCCGGTTCGAGCGCTGCCGGGGCGCGCTCGACCAGCGCGGCGACCAGTTCGGCAAGCAGCTCCCGCTGGGCCGCCTGCACGGCGAGCCGCGCCGGGTCGCTCATCACCCACCGCAACGCGACCGCCTTGAGCAGCGCCACCTCGGCGGCCACCCGGGCCGGCACCACGAGGTCGGCTTCGTAGCGGCACAGCGGTGCGTCCCCGAACTCGCCCCGGGTGCCGGTCACCGCGGCCGACGCGAACCGTCCGACCAGCTCGCTGGTCAACAACTTCACCGCGACCTGGGCTCGCAGCGAGCCGTCGTAGTCGGCACCGGCCAGCCCGGCGACCACCGGCAGCCGCAGCAGGTCGCCCGCCGCGTCCTCAAGCGCGGACACCGGCTCGGCCGAGAAGTGCTTCGCGGTCAGTTCGGCGACCGCCGCCCGTTCCGCCGGATCCCCCAGTGCCGCCAGGGAGATCCGCCCGGCGCGGATCCCGTCCTCGACGTCGTGCACCGAGTACGCGACGTCGTCGGCCCAGTCCATCACCTGCGCCTCCAGACACCGGCGTTCGCCCGGTGCGCCGCGCCGCATCCAGTCGAACACCGCGCGGTCGTCCTGGTACACGCCGAACTTGGCCTGCCAGGGGCGGCGGTGCCATGGGTACTTGGTGGCCGCGTCGAGCGAGGCCCTGGTCAGGTTCAGGCCGTACTCGCGACCGTCGTCGCCAAGCACCTTGGGTTCCAGCCGGGTGAGGATCCGCAACGTCTGGGCGTTGCCCTCGAATCCGCCGCAGTCGCCCGTCACCTCGTCGAGCGCGCGCTCACCGTTGTGTCCGAAGGGCGGATGGCCGATGTCATGGGCCAATCCGGCGGTGTCCACCACGTCCGGGTCACAACCCAGCTCCTCGGCGATGCCGCGACCGATCTGCGCCACCTCGAGCGAGTGGGTCAACCGGGTGCGCGGGATGCCGCTCACCTCGGCGCCCTCTCCCGGGCCGACCACCTGGGTCTTGCCGGCCAGCCGGCGAAGGGCGGCCGAGTGCAGGACCCGGGCCCGGTCCCGAGCGAACGGGCTGCGCAGGCTCGGCCACGAACCGGGCAGCGTGGCCTGCTTGGGCGGCTCGGCGAGCAGGCGCCTCCGGTCGTGCTCGGTGTAACCCATAACCCTCGAGGCTACCGACCGGCGGCCACGTCCTCGTTGATACTGAGATCCACGGGTGCCCTGGTGGCCCGGTAGAACAGCAGCGCGCCGGTCTCCCGCACGATGTAGTGCAACTGGGTCCGCCTGGTCTGCACGATCGGACCGGTGTGCGTCGGCGAGGTCCAGGCGTCCAGACCCTCGCCCTCGGCCATCTTCCTGGCCCGCAACGAGTGCCACGGGTCGCTCACGATCACCGCGGAATGCCAGCCGTACGCCTTGATCGTGCCGGCCACGGCGCGCAGTGTGCCGAGTGTGTCGGCGCCCTCGTCGACCTCGATCACGCGGTCGCGCGGCACCCCGTGCGCGGCCAGCCACCGCGCGCCCGCGTCCGCCTCGGTGTAGTTGTCCCCCACGCGCCGCCCGCCGCCGGTCATGATGTGCTCGGCGACTCCGCTCTGGTAGAGCGCCCTGGCGTGGTCGAGCCGGGCCTCGAGGATCTTGGACGGTTTGCCGTCGTACTGCGCGGCGCCGAGCACCACCACCACATCGGCGTGCGTGCGGTCGTCCACCCTGGCCACCTGCCAGACCCGGAAACCGGTGCCGCCCACCACCAGCGCGCCAACGATCAGCACGCCAAGCAGCAACCGTCTGACGAACCTCACCGTCACCATCTTGCCAAGGTCACAGCCAGCCGCGTTCGTCGGCCAGCTTGACGGCTTCCGCCCTGGTCCTGGCGCCGGTCTTGCCGATGGCCGACGACAGGTGGTTGCGCACGGTGCCCTGGGACAGATGCAGCGCGCCGGCCACGTCCGCGATGGTGCCACCCGCGCTGGCCGCCCGAAGCACGTCGCGCTCCCGCTCGGTCAGCGGACTGTGCCCGGTGGCAAGGGATTCCGCGGCGAGCGACGGGTCGACCACGCGCAGCCCGGCGTGCACCCGGCGGACCGCGTCCACCAACTGCTCCGGCGGCGCGTCCTTGACCACGAACCCGGCCACGCCCGCGGCCATCGCCCTGGCCAGGTAACCGGGCCGGCCGAAGGTCGTGCACACCACGATCCGGCAGGACGGCAACTCGCGGTGCAGGTCGGCGGCCGCGGTGAGCCCGTCCCGCCCGGGCATCTGCACATCGAGCAGGGCCACGTCCGGGGTGACCCGGCGGGCCGCGGGCAGCACCTCGTCCCCGGAGCTGACCTCGGCCACCACCTCGATGTCCGGCTCAAGGCCGAGCATCGCGGCCAGCGCGCCGCGGACAAGGGCCTGGTCGTCGGCGAGCAGCACCCTGATCACGTCACTCCCCTGGAACCGTCGCACGTAAACGGAACCCGCCGTCCTCGGCCGGCCCGGCAAGCAGGGTTCCGCCGAGCGGGGCCAGCCGCTCGGCGAGCCCGGTCAGGCCATGACCGCGTTGGCTGCCATTCACCGGGGCGTCGGGCCGCTTCGGCCCGTCGTCGCGGATCTCGATCCAACTCTCGCCGAGCCGGACCTCGCACCGGCCGGCACCCGAGTGCCTGATCACGTTGGTGATCCCCTCGCGGAGCACGTAGGCGAACGGCCCCTGCAACGCGACCGGCACGTTGTCCACGGCGTGCGGCAGGTCGGCGGTGATCTCCGCGGCGCGCAACGCCTCGCGGGCCCCGGCAAGCTCGGCCGGCAGCGAAGCCGTCCGGTAACCGGACACGGTGGCGCGCACTTCGGACAACGCCTGCCGGGACAGCCGCTCCACGTCGGTCACCTCCGCCACGGCCCGGTCGGTGTCCGCGTTGGCCTCGAGCACCCGGCGGGCCAGTCCGGCCTTCAGGGTGATCGTGGTGAGGCTGTGGCCGAGCACGTCGTGCAGGTCGCGGGAGAGCCGGGCGCGCTCCTCGGCGACCGCCAGGTCGGCCACCCGGTCCTTGGCCGCGCGCAGTTCCGCGACGGTCTGGTTCAGCGCGGTGAAACCGAACATGGCCATGGTCATCACCACCAGGAGCATGGCGTTGTCCCAGTCCGGGGCGCCGTGCTCGATCGTGGCGGTGATCAGCAGGCTCACCGCGGACGCCAGCCCGATCGCGACACCTACGTTGCGGGGCAACAGGATCAGCGCCGCCGCGATGGCGTAGGTCCAGTACACCAGCAGGCTGGAACCGCCGAGCACGGCCAGCAGCACCGGCATCAGGAACAGCCAGGCGACCGCGACCGTGCGGAAGGTCCGCGACGAGGTCCGCATGCCCACGCCGATGGTCAGCAGGTAGCTCGTCGCGTAGACGGTGGTCACCGCGACCATCCAGGCCCGATAGGCGGCCGAGTGCGGCTGCCCGAACGCCTGGGTCACCGGCTGGATCAGATAGAACAGGAACAGGGCCGGCCAGATCACCGACGGCAGCCAACTCCTGGTCTGGTTCAGCGGCGGGTGGACGGGCCAGCCCCAGCCGCTCGGCCGCACGTCCGCCTCACCCACCGTCTTCTCCTTCGTCACACCCGGGCGCTGTCGCGACGGTACCTGCGCACCACCGCGAGCCCGAGCACCACTGTCCACGCGGCCAGCACCAGCACCGCGTTGCCGAGGCTGACCGATAGCTCGCTGGTCACCGCGCCGCGCCCGACCTGGCCCAGCCAGTACGACGGGAGCAGTCTGGCCACGTTCAACAGGCCGGCGGGCATGGTGTCGATCGGGATGAAGATGCCGCCGAGGAGGCTCATCACCATCATCACGATGCTGACCAGCGGCTGCATGCTCTCCGCCGTTCCGACCTGGCCGAGCAGCAGGCCGAGCACCGCGAATGGGAGCACCGCGACCCAGACGCCGAGGGTGACCCGCAGCCACTGCCCCGGGTCGAGCGAAACGCCCTCGAACACCGCCGCGACCAACGGAACCAGGATCACGCCCGGCAGCGCCAGGGCCATCGCGGTGACGCCCTTCGCGCTGAGGTAGCCGGCGCCGGAGAGCGGTGTGAGCCGAAGCTGTCGCTGCCAGCCGGCGGCCCGCTCCAGCGCCACCCGGCTGCCGGCGAACAACGCCGCGGTGAGGGCGCCATAGCTGGTCATGTTCACCATCAGCACGGCCTTGGCGTCCGGCGCGCCGGCCGCGAACAGGGCGACGTAGAGCAGGAACATCAGCACCGGCATGCCTACCGTGAAGATCAGGAACCGGGTGGAACGCAGGGCTCGGCGCACCTCGATCAGCAGGTAACCGGTGTTCATCGGGGGTCGTTCCCTTCGTCGTTGCTGGTGAGGGCGAGGAAGGCGTCCTCGAGGCCGATCGCGCTGACCTCGATGTCGCGGGCCTGGGGGAAGCGGTGGATGAGGGCGCGCAGGGCCAGGTCGGAGTCGTGGCTGGAGATCGACACCCGGTCCGCGCGCAGCTCGAGCGCCGTCACGCCGGGCAGCGAGCGCAACAGGTGCTCGTCGGCCTCCGGCACCAGGGCCTTGATCGTCCGCCCGGCGGTCAGCGCGGTCACCTCGGCGACGGAGCCGTCCGCGACGACCCTTCCGCTGCGCAGGAAGACCACCCGGTCGGCGTAGCTCTCCGCCTCCTCCAGGTAGTGGGTCGCGAACAGCACGGTGCGACCCGTTTCGGTGTACTCCTGCATGGAGCGCCAGAACTCCCGGCGGGTCTGCACGTCCATGGCCGCGGTCGGCTCGTCGAGCACCAGCAGGTCGGGCTCGCTCACCAGGGCGACGGCGAAGCGCACCCGCTGCTTCTGCCCGCCGGAGAGCTTGGCGCACCGGCGGCCGGCCAGGTCCTCGATGCCGGCCCGGCGCAGGGCCTCGGCAACCGGCAGCGGGCGCCGGTGCAGCGCGGCCACCAGGCCGACGGTCTCGCCCACCGTCGTGTCGTCGAGCAGGGCGCCGCCCTGGAGCATGGCGCCGATCCGGCCGGCCGCCACGGCCTGCCTCGGCGTGTTGCCGAAGATCGTCGCCGTGCCGGCGTCCGGTGAGGTCAAGCCGAGCAGCATGTCGACCGTGGTGGACTTGCCGGCACCGTTGGGGCCGAGCAGCGCGACCACCTCTCCAGGGGAGATCACCAGGTCCACGCCGTCGACCGCGCGTACCTCGCCGTAGTGCTTGCGCAGCCCGGTGAGGGTCACCGCCGCCGCGGCGGACACCGCACCCGCGACCTGTGCTGTCTGTGGTGTGTTCACGCTGATCACGATGCCGGCCGACGGGCCGCGGTCCGCAGGCCGAGCGTCACGACCTGACCGTGACAGGTGTCAGGGGTCGCGCTTGTACACCTGCGCGCCGACAGTTCCGCTCGATTCCGCACCGTTCGCGGCAGTTGTGCACAGGGCGATTAGTTGTCCACAATGCGCCGCCTCGGGCCGCATCCGACCTCGCGATGCGCTGTGCTTGGCGCATGACCCGAACCGTCATCGACCTCGAAGCGCTGTCCGACTTGTTCCCACACCGCGTGGCCGGGCCCACCGAGCTGATCGCACCCGGCCGCACCCGTGCGGCGATCGCCGATCGATGCCGCCCCGGCGGCTGGGGCCCGTCCGCCAGTGTCGAGTTGGGCCAGGCCCCCACCCAACGTGCGCCACCGCCGGATCTCGAACGCCCACGCCGAAGCCAACGTGACCGAGACCGGGAGGTGATCCCCGCGTGCCTGTCCCTGATCCTCCGACCAGTCCGGCTCTGTCCACACCCTGTCCGGCCTGGCATTCGGCCACATTCCCCAGCCGGCACCGCCAAGGAAGGAGGTCGGCATGACCCAGCCACGAAGCGCCGTCCCGCCATCACGGCTCCGAGCATGGTGGATCGCAACCAGCGTCGGCCCGCGGCGCCCCGCTGCCAGTCGTCCGCTCAGCAACCCACCAACTGCGCCGCGAGGTAGGACTCGAGCTGGTCGATCGCGATCCGGTCCTGAGACATGGTGTCGCGCTCCCGCACGGTCACCGCCTGGTCGTTGAGCGAGTCGAAGTCGACCGTCACGCAGAACGGCGTGCCGATCTCGTCCTGGCGTCGGTAGCGACGACCAATTGCTCCAGCGTCGTCGAAGTCGATATTCCAGTGGCGGCGCAGCGCGGTCGCGACGTCGCGGGCCTTCGGCGAGAGGTCGGCGTTTCGGGACAGCGGCAGCACCGCGACCTTGACCGGCGCGAGCCGGCGGTCGAGGCGCAGCACCACTCGCTTGTCCACCCCGCCCTTGGCGTTGGGCGCCTCGTCCTCGGCGTAGCCGTCCAGCAGGAACGCCATCATCGAGCGCCCCACACCGGCCGCCGGCTCGATCACGAACGGCCGGTAGCGGGAGTTGGTGGCCTGGTCGAAGTAGGACAGATCGACCCCGGAGTGGTTGGAGTGCGTGGTGAGGTCGAAGTCGGTGCGGTTCGCGATGCCCTCGAGCTCGCCCCATTCCAGGCCGCCGAACTGGTAGCGGTACTCGATGTCGACGGTGCGCTTGGAGTAGTGCGAGAGCTTCTCGGCCGGGTGCTCGTAGACCCGGAGGTTTTCCTTGGTGATACCCAGGTCGGTGTACCAGCGCAGCCGCTCGTCGATCCAGAACTGGTGCCATTCCTCGTCCGCGCCCGGCTCGACGAAGAACTCCATCTCCATCTGCTCGAACTCACGGGTGCGGAAGATGAAGTTGCCCGGGGTGATCTCGTTGCGGAACGACTTGCCGACCTGCCCGATGCCGAACGGAGGCTTGCGACGTGAGGTGGTGAGCACGTTGAGGAAGTTGATGAAGATGCCCTGCGCGGTCTCCGGCCGCAGGTAGCACAGACCCTCTTCGGACTCCACCGGGCCGAGGTGGGTGCGCAGCATCATGTTGAACTCGCGCGGATCGGTGTACTGCCCCCGGTTGCCGCAGTTCGGACACGGCACGTCGGTCAGGTCGTTCTCGCTGACCTCTTTGCCGGTCCGGGTCGCGTACTCCTCGGCCAGCTGATCGGCACGATACCGCTTGTGACAGGAGGTGCATTCAACCAACGGATCATGGAACGCGTTGACGTGACCGGACGCCACCCACACCTGGCGCGGCAGGATCACCGACGAGTCGATGCCGACCACGTCGTCACGGCCCTGCACGACGGCCCGCCACCACGCCCGCTTGATGTTCTCCTTGAGCTCGACGCCGAGGGGACCGTAGTCCCACGCCGACCGGGTGCCGCCGTAGATCTCGCCGCACGGGTAGACGAAGCCTCGACGTTTACACAAGCTGACAACGGTTTCGACGCGATCGGCGGGCACGAGCACTCCAGAATGGGCACCGGGACGGTGGGTGAGGAACTGCCAGCGTACCCGCGAGTGTCCCGCACCGATCGGGGGATATCCGGCGCAGGGGCCGGGGAACCCCGGTTCCCCAGCCGGTGGCTGCCGCCGTGCCGGGGCCTCGACCAGCGATGACCTACCATCGACGGTCTGCGGACTCACCCACGGGAGCACGGCGGGCGAACCGAGATCACCGACTGGACCGGGACCACCGCTGGTGGCTCCGCCAACTGCGGACGAGGACACGATGCGGGCTAGGCGTTCGAGCAGGACACCGCTGATCGCCGGGGACGGGCCGTTGGCCAAGGTGCCGCCGGTGGCCGCGTTCGTTGTGGTCATCGCGTTGTTCACGACCGCGGTCGTGGTTCGCGGCGGGGTCGGTGCGCTGTTGCTCGGCGTGCTCGCGGTCGGGGTGGGGGTGTTGCTGGCCGCCACCTGGCCGGCGTTGTCCTCCTCGGCTCGGGCCGGGCGGGTCGTCGTCCTCGCCGTGTTGCTGGCCGTGGGCCTGTCGATGCTGCTCACGCGGTAGTGACCGGGCCCGGGGATGCGCCGCGAGTGCGGCCGTTCGGCGACGTCAACGCCTAGACTGACGCCGGTGACCGCCGCGCGATGAGAGCCGGTGACCGCGCAAATGAGAGGACGATGTCGGCCGTGACCTCGGAAGCCGCTCCGGAGACGTTGCCGGCTGCCGAGCACTCACCGGACCGGCCCGCCGTCGCGGCAACGGTTCAGTACCCCAGCCGGACCTTGACCGCCGCCGGCGACCTGCTGCGCGCCTTGGCCGCGCCGGTCCGCATCGCCATCGTGCTCGAGCTGCGGGTCGCGGACCGGTGCGTACACGAACTGGTCGACGCGCTCGGGGTGGCCCAGCCGCTGATCAGCCAACACCTGCGGGTCCTCAAGACGGCCGGGGTGGTGCGCGGCGAGCGACACGGCCGCGAGGTGGTGTATCAGCTTGTGGACGAGCACCTTGCGCATATCGTGGTCGATGCTGCCGCCCACGCGGAGGAAGGTGCCCAACGGTGACCGCTACCGGCCCTACCTCGCCGGCCGTGCCCGGCCGCCGGTCGACCCGGCAACGCACCGCGGTTGCCGAGTTGCTCGACCAGACCAGCGACTTCCGCTCGGCGCAGGAGCTGCACGAAGAGCTCCGCAAACGCGGTCAGGGCATCGGCCTGACCACGGTCTACCGCACCTTGCAGTCGTTAGCGGATGCCGGCGAGATCGACATGCTGCGCACCGACACCGGTGAGGCCGTTTACCGCCGCTGCTCCGACCACCACCATCATCACCTGGTCTGCCGGGTCTGCGGCCGGACCGTGGAGGTCGAAGGCCCCGCGGTGGAACACTGGGCCGAGCGCGTGGCCGCCGAAAACGGCTTCTCCGCCGTCAGTCACACCGTAGAAGTCTTCGGCACCTGCGCCACCTGCGCCGGATAGCGACACCGGCACACGGCGGCGGGCGGCTGCGCCCCGGCACCGACGGTCGGGCTCCGGACCACGGTCGCCGGATCGGATCGCTGACGTTGACTGGGGTTCCGGCCGTGCGGGGAGCGACCGGAACCCCGGTTGGGGCGGCGCGGTCAGCCGACGGCCTGCTCGGGGAGGCCGTTGACGGCAATGACGTTGGCGTACCACCAGGCGCTGAGTTTGGGGGTGCGTTGTTGCGAGGCGTAGTCGACGTGGACGATGCCGAAGCGTTTGGCGTAGCCCTCGGCCCACTCGAAGTTGTCCAGCAGCGACCAGTAGAAGTAACCACGCAGATCGACGCCGTACTCGATCGCCGTGTGCGCGGCGCGGAGGTGGGCGTCGAGGAAGGCGATCCGCTGGTGGTCGCGAATCTCGCCGTCCGGATCGATGGTGTCGCGGTAGGCCGCACCGTTCTCGGTGATGTGCAACGGAACCGGCGGATACTCCCGGTGCAGGCGGACCAGCACGTCGACCAGCCCGGGGGGCTGCACCTCCCAGCCGCTGTCGGTGCGCGGCTGGCCGGTGGAGAGGAACCCGACATGCTCGGCGCCGATCCACTCCGACGGGCCGGAGGAGGGCTCGTCACCCGGGCCCGCGGTGACGGTGTGCGCCCGGTAGTAGTTGACACCCAGCAGGTCGACCGGTGCCGCGATGATCGCCAGGTCGCCGTCCTGGATGTTGTCGGCGATCCCGAACGGGGCCAGGTCGTCCAGCAGGTCCTGCGGGTACTGGCCGCACAGCACCGGATCGAGGAAGATCCGGTTCTGCAGGCCGTCGATCCGGCGGGCCGCGTCCACGTCGGCCGGTGACTCCGGATCCGCCGGCTGAACCGGGAACAGGTTGAGCGTGAGGCCCGCGTCGGCCGACGGAGCCAACTCGCGGATCGCGGCCATCCCGAGCCCATGGGCCAGCAGCAGGTGGTGCACGGCGGCAATGGCGGCCGGCGGCTCAATTCGGCCCGGCGCATGCTTTCCACTGGCGTAGCCGAGGAACGCCGAGCACCACGGCTCGTTCAGGGTGGTCCACACCGGCACCCGGTCGCCGAGCCGGTCGAGCACGGCACGGATGTAGTCGGCGAAGTGGTAGGCGGTGTCCCGGTTGGCCCAACCGCCGCGCTCCTCCAACACCTGGGGCAGATCCCAGTGGTAGAAGGTCGCCCACGGACTGATGCCGTTCTCCAGCAGCCGGTCGACGAGCCGTTCGTAGAAGTCCAGTCCCAGCGGGTTGACCGGCCCACCATCCGGCCGGATGCGCGGCCAGGCGATCGAGAACCGGTACGCACCGAGGCCGAGTTCGGCCATCAGCGCGACATCCCGCTCGTACTGTCGGTAGTGGTCCGCCGCCGGGTCGCCGGTGTCGCCGGCCACCACGGCGCCAGGACGCCGGCAGAACTCGTCCCAGATGGAGTCGGTCCGACCGTCCACAGTGGTCGAGCCCTCGATCTGGAACGCCGCGGTGGCGGCCCCCCACACGAACCCGGGCGGAAACGTGCGGTCAGCTACCGCCGAGTCCGGCCTGGTGGACTCGACCTCGTCAGGAATTACTGACACAACTCACCCCTTCACGGCACCTTGCATGATCCCGGCCACGATCTGGCGGCCGAGCAGAACCAGAATGATCAAAATGGGAATGGTGGCCAGCGTCGTGCCGGCGAGCACCAGGGAATAGTCGACGTAGTAGCCGCTCTGTAGCTTCTCCAGCGCCACCTGCACGGTCGGGTTGTCAGCGCTGAGCACGATCAGCGGCCACATGAAGTCGTTCCAGGACGTCATGAACGTGAACATGGCGAGGAACGCCGCGGCTGGCCGAACCGCGGGCAGGCAGACGTGCCAATAGGTGCGGATCATGCTGCAACCGTCTACTCTGGCCGCTTCGATCAGCTCGTACGGCACCACCTGCATGGTGTATTGCCGCATCCAGAACACACCGAGCGCGGTGACCAGGTTGGGCACCATCACCGACCACAGCGTGCCGGTCCAGCCGAGCCGGCCCATCGCGATGTAGAGCGGGATGATGCCGAGTTGCGTTGGCACCGCAAGCGTGGCCACCACGAACACGAACAGCGCGTTGCGACCGCGGAAGCGCAACTTGGCGAAGGCGAACCCGGCGAGCGTGGAGAAGAACACCGTGGTGACCGTGACCGTGACGCCGACGATCACGCTGTTGCCCAACGCCCGCCAGAACGCCACCGTGTCGAACACCCGGCTGGCGTTGTGGATGAAGTTCCCGCCCGGCAGCAGCGGCGGAACCTTCTGGGTGAGCATGGACGGATCCCGGCTGGCCACCAGGAACGACCAGTAGAGCGGAAACGCCGAGCCGAGCAGGAACGCGATCAGCAGGCCGTAGACCCAGAACCGGGCCCGCCGGTCCCCAAAGCCCCGGCGCCCCCTGGACGCCGGGGCCGGCCTGCGGAAAACCATCGTCAGCGCGGTCATCGGTCCAACTCCCCGCCCGACGCGATCCGTCTGGTCAACACGAAGTTGATCAGTGCGACGACGATGATCACGAGAAACAGCATCCAGGCGATGGCCGAGGCATAGCCGAGGTGCTGGGTCTCAAACCCCGACTGGTACAGGTAGAGCGTGACGGTCTGGAACTGGTTCTCCGGGCCGCCGTTGTTCGAGCCGGGCATGTCGGAGAACAGCTTCGGCTCGGTGAAGATCTGCAGTCCGCCGATGGTCGACGTGATGATCACGAAGATCAACGTGGGACGCAGCAACGGCAGCACCACGCTGACGAACCGGCGCACCGCGTTGGCGCCGTCCACCACGGCGGCCTCGATCAGATCCCGAGGGATGGCCTGCATGGCGGCAAGCACGATCAGCGTGTTGTAGCCGGTCCAGCGCCAGTTCACCATGATCGAGATGGCGACGTGGCTGGCGAACCGGTTGTTCTGCCAGTTGACGGGGTCCAGGCCGAGGGTCTGGAGGATCCCGTTGACCAGGCCGTACTGCACGCCGAACAGGTTGCCGAAGATGATGCCGACGGCCACGAGGCTGGCCACGTACGGGATGAGCACCCCGACCCGCCAGCCGGTGGTCGCCCGCAGCCGGGTGTTGAGCAGCGCCGCCAGCAGCACCGCCACCACGATCTGCGGGCCGCTGGAGAGCACGAAGATGCTCACCGTGTTGGTCAGCGTCCGCCAGAACTGCTCGTCGCCGAACAGCGTGACGTAGTTCTCCAGACCGATGAACTTGCCCGTCTCGTCGAGCAGGTCCCAGTCGAACAGCGACACGTAGGCCGTGAACAGCAGTGGGAACAGGCCGATCACGCCGAACAGGATGAAGAACGGCGCGATGTAGAGATAGGGCGAGAACTTCACGTCGGCGATCGAGAGCCGCTGCCGGAGGGTCAGCCGGGTCGGCGGTCTCTCTGGAGGGAAGGACTCCGCCGGTGGCGACACCGGTCTGGTGATCGTTTCCGACATGCGACTTCCTCTCGCGTGGCCACCACGTGGTTTCGCGTCCGGTCCGGCGGGGCGAGCCCTACCGAACCGGACGCGACGATCTCCTACTTGGCGATCTTCTTCGCGGCGTCGACGGCCTGCTTCCAGCCTTCCTCCGCGGACTTACCGCCTTCCACGGCCTGCAACGCAGGGCTGGTCGCATTCTCCTGGATCTGCCCGTCACCCGGGCCCTTGTACTGCGCCTTGCCGACCTTGCGCGCCTGCTTGGCGAACAGCTCGCCGGCCTTGACGTTGCCGAAGTAGTCGTTCGTGGTGCTCAGCAGATCGCTCGACTCCAGCGCCTTGACCTGGCTCGGGAAGTTGCCCGTGGTCTTGAACGCCTTGACCTGCTGCTCCGGCGCGGTCAGCCAGGCGGCCAGCTCAGCGGCCTCCTTGGGGTGCTTGCTCTGCTTGGGCACGGCGAGGTACGAGCCGCCCCAGTTGCCGCCGCCCTCCGGGAAGGCGTCGGTGACGGCCCACTTGCCGGCGTTCTCCGGTCCGGCCTGTCCCTTGATCACGCCGAGCATCCAGGAGGGGCAGGTCTTGGTGGCGAACGCACCGGTCTTGAACCCGCTGTTCCACTCGTTGGAGAAGGCGACGAGCTTGGCGGTCTGGCCGCGCGAGCCTGCCGCGGTCACCTTGTCCCAGTTCTGCTTGATCTTGGGATTGCTCTCGATCGCCAGCTTGTCGTTCTTGTCGATGTAGCCGGTCTCGAGCTGGTTGACCATGGCGTTGAAGATCTGCGAGTCGCTGTCGAACCACGGCTTCTTGGTCTTCTGCACGTAGGCGTCGCCGGCCGCGAAGTAGGAGTCCCAGCTCGCGAACATCGACTTGACCTGCTCCGGGTCGGACGGCATGCCGGCCGCATCCAGCAGGTCCTTGCGATAGCACATGGCCAGCGGACCGATGTCGGTGCCGTACCCGATCAGCGTGCCGTCCTTGGCCTTGGCCGCCTCGTACTTCCAGTCCAGCCAGCGGTCCTTGGAGGCGTCCTTCGGACCGATCTGCTCGAGGTTGTTGAACAGGTTCGGCTTGCTGAGCACGTCGGAGAGGTGGCCCTCTTCGATGGCCACCACGTCCTCGAGGCCCGACCCGCCCGCCAGCTTGGTTAACAGCGCCGTGTGGTACGGCCCGCCCTGGCCGGTCTTGTTGTGCTTGATGGTTACGTTCGGATGAAGGTTGTGGTATTCGGTGAGCAGGTCCTCGTAGCCGAACTCCGTGAACGTGGCAATGGAAAGGTCCACGTTGGCGTTGCTGCTGCCGGTCGACCCACCGGACCCGCCCGAGCCGCTGTCGCTGCCACAGGCCGTCATCCCGCCCACCGTGGCCAGGGCGATCGCGCCGATGAACGCCCTTCCTAGCTGTTGTCGCACGTCAAACCCCTTGCTGACGGATGGGGATTCTGGGAGCGCTCCCAGAATTTGTGGGGCTGAGTGTGTCCCCGACCACCACGTATGTCAAGGCGTTGTGCAACTTGTGTTACGTCTTCGTTTGAGAGCGCTCCCAGATCCGGTACGCTACGCCTCGTGGTAGCCGGACCGAGCCAAGACGAACGTCCTACCCTCGAGGACGTCGCCGCTTACGCGGGCGTCTCACGCTCGACCGCGTCGCGAGCATTGAACGACGACGCGTACGTCAGCAGCCGGTCACGGGAGGTAGTCCTCGCCGCGGCGGCGGCTCTCGGCTACTCACCTAACCATGCCGCCCGTTCTCTCGTCACGAAACGCACCGGCGGCGTGGCGCTGGTGTTGTCCGAGCCAGAGGCCCGGGTGCTCGACGACCCTTACTTCCCCTCCGTGATGCACGGCGCGTTCCGCGAGCTGTCCGCGGCGGGCATGCAGATGCTGCTGATGTTCGTGGACACCCGCGACGACGTACCGCGCACGATCCGCTTCCTTGAGGGCGGGCACGTGGACGGCGCGCTGGTCGTCGCGCCGCACAAGGGTGATCCACTGCCGACGGCGCTGCGGCTGCTGCGGCTGCCGGTGGTGTTCGGCGGCCGGCCCGGCACGATCAGCCGCGGCATTCACACCGTCGACTTCGACAACCAGGGCGGCGCCCGGATGGCCGTCGAGTACCTGCTCGGCACCGGCCGCCGGCGCATCTGCACGGTCACCGGGATGGTTGACCACCCCGCCGCCCGGGACCGGTTCATCGGCTGGCAGGACACGCTCATCTCGTCCGGCCAGAACCCCGATGACATGCACGAGTCCGGCGACTTCACCCTGGAGGGCGGGGAACGAGCGATGCGTGCCCTGCTCGACCGGTATCCGGACGTGGACGCGGTGTTCGCGGCCAGCGACCCGATGGCGGCCGGCGCCATGCGCGCGCTGCTCGCCTCCGGCCGCCGGATCCCGGACGACGTGGCGGTGGTCGGTTTCGACGACAACCCGGCGCTCGCACCGGCCATGAACCCGCCGCTGACCTCGGTACACCAGGACCCGCGCGAGCAGATCCACCAGATGGTGCGCACCCTGATGGCGCTGCTGGCCGGGGAACCGGTCCGGCCCGGCACCAAGATGCTGCCGGTTTCGATCATCCACCGCGGCTCGGCCTGACCGGTCAGTGCTCGTAGGGGTCCTCGGGCTGGGCGACCTGGGTCAGGTCCACGACGGTGGCCGATGGCACGTAGTCGTTGGTCTTGGTCGCGCTGCCGGGTTGCACGGTGACCACGGCTTCGACCCAGGTGTCGTCGCCGAGCCCCCCGAGCTCCGGGCCGTCCGCCAGCCGGACCTTGACCGGAAAGGCGTCCGCGGCGCAGCAGGCGATGGCCAGCCGGGCAAGGTAGATCACGTCGCGGTCGTGTACCACGAAGCCGGTCAGCCTGATCTGCCGGTCATCGAGCGAATGGCCGCTGTCCCAGGCCGCCCTGGCGGAGAACTCGCTCATCGGCAGCGCGAGCACCGCGTCCTTGGGCAGCGGCGGGAACACCTCGGTGCCGCCGACGGCGGCGGCGGACCGGTTGGTGGTGGCCGCGCGCTGCACCGAGTCGGCGCCGAGGGCCGGCGGGGCGACCAGGAACACCGCGAGCACGGGCAGCAGGAGCAGCCAGGCCGTGGATGACGCGTGCCGGTGCCCGGCATGCCCCTCGACCATGCCGCCGGGCTGGTCCCGACGGGGTTCGGCACGCTGCGCGGCGATCAGGTCGCGGCCGATCGAGACCAGGGCGAGCAGCACGACCACCGCGCCGGCGGCGATCAGCAACCACTTGTGCGACGGCTTGACGTAGCGCAGGAACGTGCCGGTCATGGCGAGCTTCAGCAGTGCGCCGCCGAGCAGCACCAGCAGGATGTTCTGGGTCTCGCGCCTCATCGCACGCCGCCGAGCACGAGCACCCCGGCGAGCACCGCGCAGCCGACCGCGACCAGGAAGCTCAGCGGCGCGAAGCGCACCGCGAAGGCCCGGCCGAACGAGCCGACCTGGAGGCTGAACAGCTTCACGTCGATCACCGGGCCGACCACGAGGAACACCAGCCGGGGTAGCAGCGGCAGCGAGGCCATCGACGCGGCGACGAACGCGTCGGCCTCGCTGCACAGGGCCAGCACCACGGCGAGCAACGCCATCACCACGATGCCGAGCACGATCTGGTCGCCGAGCGTGTTGATCCAGGTGCGCGGCACCACCACGTTGAGCAACGCGGAGGTGAGTCCGCCGATCACCAGGAACCCGCCGGCGTCGACCAGGTCGTGCCGGGCCGTCTCGGCGAACACCAGCCACCGGGATCGGCCCTCCGGTTCCGGCAGGGAGCGCATGGCCCGCTCGGCGAACCACTGCGCCTTGCCGAACCGCGCCCACAGCCAGCCCATCACCACCGCCGTGGCCATCGACCCGGCGAACCGGGCCAGCACCATCCGCGGCTCACCCGGGAACGCCACCGCCGTGGCCACCAGCACTACCGGATTCACCGCGGGTGCGGCCAGCAGAAACGCCAGTGCCACCGAGGACGGGGCGCCCTGCAGGATCAGCCGCTTGGCGACCGGCACCGCCGCACACTCGCACGTCGGCAGCGCCACCCCGGCCAGCCCGGCCACGGGCACCGCGAGCACCGCCCGCCTGGGCAGCACCTTGCGCAACGTGCCGGCCGACACGAACGCCGCGATCGCGCCGCTGATCAACACCCCGACCACGAGGAACGGCAAGGCCTGGGTGCACACGGCCACGAACACCGTGGCCCCGGTGCGGATCGCCGGCACGTCCAGGATCCGGCCCAGCCAGCTCTGCCCCACCAGCGCGAGCACCAGCAGCACGCAGAGCACCTCGAGCGAGGTGACCCGTAACCGCCGCCTCGGCGGGCTGGGCGCCTCCGGCTCTCGGACGGCGGTACTCACCTGGCGGATCCTGCCAGGAGTTCGGTGCGCAGCTGAGATGCGGTGGACACGACGAGCATGAGCAGCGTGCCGAGCGCGCTCACCGACAGCCCGTCGGCGGGGAACGCGTAGCGCAGCGTCACATCCATGCCATGGTCGGTGTGCACGACGCCGAGCGTGCCGAACAACCCCTGGCCGGCCCGCTCCGCCGCGGACACCGCGAGGGCCGGGTCGTCCGGCAGGTCCCAGGCGACCACACAGGTCAGGCTGAGCAGGGTCAGACCCTCGGCGATCTCCATGCCCTGCACCGCGCAGGGAACGTCGCTGTGCCGGAAGGTCAGTGCGCCGTCCTGGTCGACGTGCACCTCGTGGTACTGCTCGAGCGATTGCCTGGTCCTGGTGAGCAGCTCGCTGGTGGTGCGATCGGTCAACCCCGCTCCCCCTCCTCGGGCTCGCCGGCCGGGGCACCAGCCTCGGCACCGGGTACGGCACTGGGTACGGCACTGTCTTGGGCCCCGCCGAAGCGGCGGTCCCGGCCGGCGAACTCCGCACAGGCACGCCACAGGTCCCGCCGGTCGAAGTCGGGCCACAGGATGTCCTGGAACACCAGCTCCGCGTAGGCGGACTGCCAGAGCATGAAGTTGGACGTCCGGTGCTCGCCCGACGGCCGGATGAACAGGTCCACGTCGGGCATGTCCGGCTGGTAGAGGTGCCGCGCCACGGTCCGCTCGTCCACCTTCTCCGGATTGATCTTCCCGGCCGCCGCCAGCCGGGCGATCTTCCTGGCCGCGTCCCCGACCTCGGCCCGGCCACCGTAGTTCACGCACATCGCCAGGTGCAGCACGTCGTTGCCGTGGGTCCGGTGCTCGGCGGCCTCCAGCTCGCGGATGACGCTGCGCCACAGCCGCGGCCGGCGACCGACCCAGTGCACCCGGACCCCCATCGCGTCGAGCGTGTCGGTCCGCCGGTGGATCACGTCCCGGGAGAATCCCATCAGGAACCGCACCTCCTCGGGACTGCGCCGCCAGTTCTCCGTGGAGAACGCGTACAGCGACAGCCACCGCACCCCCAGCTCGATGCAGCCGGCCGCGACGTCGACAACCACCGCCTCGCCGCGCTTGTGCCCCTCGATCCGGGCGAGCCCGCGCTGGTTGGCCCAGCGTCCGTTGCCGTCCATCACGATCGCGACATGCCGCGGCACCAGGTCGGCCGGAATGTCCGGCGGCCGCGCGCCGGACGGATGCGGCTGCGGCGCCTGCACCGGTGCGGCCCGTTCGACCTCAGTCCTGCGCCGTCGAAGCATGCCAAGGACGGTACCCACTGGTCGCGAAGGTGGTCCGGCAGGCAGGCGTTCAGCGGGCCGGGCCGGGTTGCGGGGCGCGGCGTTCGACCAGCGGCAGGGAGCGCAGTTGGCGTTCCAGGTGCCACTGGAGCAGGGCGGCGACCAGGCCGCTGCCCTCGCGGCGGGCGTTGGCGGAGGCCCCGTCGGCGTGCGGCCAGTCGCCGTGGATCAGGGCGGCGAGCAGGCCGAGGGTCTCCGGCGCCGGGGCGGCGGAGCCGGCGGGCCGGCAGCGTGAGCAGACCGAGCCGCCGGCCGGGACGCTGAACGCGCGGTGCGGGCCGGGCTCGTTGCACCTGGCGCATTCGGACACGGCCGGGGCCCAGCCGGCGAAGGCCATGGCACGCAACAGGAAGGCGTCCAACACCAGGGTGGCGTCTCGCTCGCCGCCGGCCAGGGCGCGCAGCGCACCGGCCACCAGCAGGTAGAGCCGCAGGACGGGTTCGCCCTCCTCCGCGGAGAGCCGGTCGGCGGTCTCCAGCACCGCGCAGCCGGCGGTGTAGCGCTGGTAGTCGCCGATGATGCCGGCGCCGAACGCGTCGAGCGTCTGCACCTGGGTGATGATGTCGAGCGAGCGGCCGGTGTAGAACTGCACGTCGACGTGGGCGAACGGCTCGACCCGTGCGCCGAACCGAGACGTGGTGCGGCGCACGCCCTTGGCCACCGCGCGAACCTTGCCGTGCCGCTGGGTGAGCAGCGTGATGATCCGGTCCGCCTCGCCGAGCTTCTGCACACGCAGCACAACCCCGGTGTCGCGGTACAGGCTCACCGCCTCATCGTCCCACTAAGGTGTGACACACCCGACCCCGACACGGCCCGCCGCCGATTTCCCAGGAGCCGCTCGATGACTCACCCGACCGCGACGACCAGCCAGGAGTCCGCCCCCATCGGCGCGTTGGACAAGCTGGTCATCACCCCGCGGCCGCTGTCCGACTACCGGAACATGTTCCTGCTGACCAACGAGGAGCTGCTCGGCGGCCGCATCCTGGACTGCCCGGCCGGCGCCTCGCCGTTCGGCGCCCAGGTACGGGCCCGGGGCGGTGACGTGGTCAGCGTGGACCCGGCCTACGCCAAGCCACGGGCCGAGCTGGCCGAGCGGATCCAGGCCGACCTGGCCAAGCTCGAGCCCTGGCTACAGGCCAACCCGGACCAGCCGGACTGGTCCTACCTCGGCTCACCGGGCGCGCTGCTGCGCGGTTTCGAGCTGGCCGTCGACCTCTTCCTGGCCGACTACGCGGCGAACGGCGAGCACTACGTGGCCGCCGCGCTGCCCGCGCTTCCGTTCCCGGACAAGCACTTCAGTCTCGCGCTGTGCAGCCACCTGCTGTTCACCTACCCGGATTTCATCAGTCTCGAGGCACATCTGGCCTGCGTCAACGAGCTGCTCCGGGTCACCGCCGGCGAGGTGCGGATCTTCCCGCTGGTGGACAGCGCCTCGGTGCGGTACCCGCACCTGGACGCGGTCCGGGCGACCTTGCGTGAGCAGGGCGTGCACACCGAGATCCGCAAGGCCGCCTGCGCCTACAACGTCGGCGGCGACGAGATGCTGGTCTGCCGGTAGCGCAGGTAGACCACGCCGGAGCCGAGCGTCCTGGTCTCGACCAACCGCAGGTCGATGTGCTTGGCCAGGCCCGGAAAGAACGGCGTGCCGCCGCCGGCCACCACCGGGTGTACCAGCATCCGGTACTCGTCGATCAGGCCGTGCGGCATGAGCGAGGCGGCCAGACCGGCCCCGGAGACGGAGAGTTCCTTGCCGTCCTCCGCCTTGAGCCGGCGCACCTCGTCGAGCACGTTCGCCCGGATCAGCCGGGCGTTGCCCTCGACCCGGTCCAGCGTGGTTGAGCACACGACCTTGGGCACGGCCTGCCAGAGCCGGGCGAACTCGACCACCTCGCGCGGCGCGCCCGGCTCCCGGTCCGCCGTCGGCCAGTACCGGTTCATCAGCTCATACATCCGCCGCCCGTAGAGGAATGTGCCGGTCTCCCGGGTGAGGTCGTTGTGGAAGTCGTGCTCCTCGGTGTCCGGCGCGGCCCAGTCGAAGGTGCCGTCCGGTCCGTTGATGAACCCGTCGAGTGATACCGCGAACGTGTAGCTGAGTTGTCTCATGTCACCTTCGACCATCGCCGGACGCGGAACTCACCGGTGCGGGCTAGAAGCCGAGGCGGCGCAGCTGCTTGGGATCGCGCTGCCAGTCCTTGGCCACCTTGATGTGCAGGTCGAGGTAGATCTGGCTGCCGAGCAACGCCTCGATCTGCCGGCGCGCCGTCGTGCCGACCTCACGCAGCCGCTCCCCCTTGTGCCCCAGGACGATTCCCTTCTGGCTCGGCCGCTCCACGTACAGCAGGGCGCGTACGTCGATCAAGTCGTCGCGGTCCTCGCGGGGAACCATCTCCTCGACGGTGACCGCGATCGAGTGCGGCAGTTCGTCGCGCACCCCCTCCAGCGCGGCCTCCCGGATCAGCTCGGCGACCAGTGTCGCCTCCGGCTCGTCGGTCAGCTCGCCGTCGGGATACAGCATCGGGCCCTCGGGCAGCCGGGCCACCAGCAGATCGGCGAGTTGGTCCACCTGGAACCCGTCCACCGCGGACACCGGGATCAGCTCGGCGAACTCCATCACGTCCTGCAACGCCACGAGCTGTTCGACCACCTGCTCCGGCGCTACCAGGTCGGTCTTGGTCACCACGCCGATCACCGGGGTGTGCCGGGAGATCTTGGCCAGCTCACGGGCGATGAACCGGTCGCCGGTCCCGACCTTCTCGTCGGCCGGCACACAGAGGCCGACGACGTCCACTTCGGACCAGGTCGCCCGGACCACGTCGTTGAGCCGCTGGCCGAGCAGGGTGCGCGGCCGGTGCAGCCCGGGGGTGTCCACGATGACGAGTTGGGCGTCGGCGCGGTGCACGATGCCGCGGATGGCGTGCCGGGTGGTCTGCGGCTTGCTGGAGGTGATCGCCACCTTGCTGCCAACCAACGCGTTGGTCAGCGTCGACTTGCCGGCGTTGGGCCGCCCGACGAAGCAGGCGAACCCGGAGCGGTGCCGGATCTCAGAGGTGGTCACACGTCATTGTCCCGCACCCTCGCCGGGCATTCGATGCCGGGCACAAGCGGAAGGTCACCTCACCGCGCTTCGATCAGCGGAATGTCACCTTGCGCTGCCCGGGCGCAGGACTCCTCCGGCGGCGTCCTGGACAAGCGTGCCCTGGTGATACAGAACATGCCAGTTTCCGTTGGTGTTGCGCCAGATCGTCGCTCGCCTGGTGACCTGTTCGCCCCGCGTGAGCGGGTAGCTGAGCAGAGCGGTGTCCGGACCGAGCTCCTGGCGGACGAAGTCGCTGGTCTGCCGGTCGTGCTCGCGTTGGTGACGCAGGCGCCCCTGCGCGTAGGAGACGATTTTTCACCGTTCCCGCATCCGCACCCGAACGGGGAGGCGGCGCTCGATGGGCAGCCCGTAGCCGGCCGGCAGCTCCAGCAGTTCGGCCGGGGCGTCGGGGTGGCCGGGCGCGGCGAGGGTGAGGATGGCCCGCAGTGTCCACACCGGACAGTCCATGAACCAGTAGTACACCAGGCGCGGCGCGAAGATGTCGGTGTCCGGACCGGTGGGCAGCCGGTAGCCGCAGGCGACCCGCTGGTCGTAGAGGATCACCACGTCGGCGACGCCGCCCCAGTCGTACACCGCCGCCAGCACCTCGGGCCCGTGCTGGTCGCCCTGGAACTGGTGGAACAGAAACCGCTGGCGGCCCAGCCGTTCCAGCAGCGCGTCGAGTTCGGTCATGTCGGGCATCCCCGCTACATTCCCGGCGAGAGTTGGGACCCGGCCCCGCCAACGAACCCGGGCGGGAGCTGGCGGGGCGGGCCACCGGCGACGGACACCGGCCCGTGTAACGTACATGATGAAACGTACATGGCGCCGGCCCATTCGGGTGAAACCTCGGGAAAGGAGCGCGATGCCGACCGAGCCCGGCCCGGCGACCAGACGACGGCAGCTCGGCCGGCAGTTGCGTGAGCTGCGGCTGGCCGCCGGCCTGACCACCATGGAGTCCGCCGCCGAACGGTCCGGGCTGAGCCGCGCGACGATCAGCCGGATCGAGAACGCCAAGCAGACGATCCTGCCGCGCACCGTCCGGCTGCTCTGCCAGACCTACGGCGTCGGCGCGCCGCTGCTCGACCACCTGGTCCGCCTCGCCGAGGAGTCCGAGGACCGCGGCTGGCTGCTCGCCTACAGCGACACCACGCCCAACTGGTTCGAGCGCTACCTCGGCGAGGAGGCCGAGGCCTCGGAGATCTGGACCTACGAGGCCGAGTTCGTGCCCGGCCTGCTCCAGACCGCCGACTACTGCCGGGCGGTCCGGGCGGCCAACAGCCCGGATCTCACCAAGGATGATCTTGCTCGGTCTGTCGAGTTCCGCCTGGCCCGGCAACAACTCCTCGACCGGGACACGCCGCCGCTTCTCCATGTCGTGATCAACGAGGCGGTGCTGCGCCGCCAGGTCGGCGGGCCGGAGGTCATGCGCGAGCAGCTTCGGCATCTCGGCGAGCTGGCCGGCCGGCGGAACGTGACAGTGCAGGTGCTGCCGTACAGCGCGGGCGCCCACCCGGCGATGACCGGCTCGTTCAGCATGCTGCGCTTCCCGTCCGGCGGCGGCGATCCGACGATCTTGGTCGAGGTGGACTCCGGCGCCCTCTACCCCGACCGCCCGGTCGACGTCGAGCGCTACACCTGGAAGTTCGGCCGGCTGTGCGACCTCGCGCTCTCGCCGGGTAACTCGATCGCCCTGGTCAGTAGGGTTGAGGCGGAGCTATGAACCCGGGCGAGAAGGGAAAGGCGGTGCGGGAGATGACCCCGGACCTGAGCACGGCACGGTGGCGCAAGTCCAGCCGCTCCAGCGGCCAGGGCGGCGCCTGCGTCGAACTGGCCTGCCTGCACACGGCGAGCTGGCGCAAGTCCAGCCGCTCCAGCGGCCAGAACGGCAACTGCGTCGAACTGGCCTGCCTGCACACGGCGAGCTGGCGCAAGTCCACCAGCTCCAGCGGCCAGAACGGCGCTTGCGTCGAACTGGCCCACGCCGGCGCGATCCGCGACAGCAAGAACGCCACCGGCCCCGCGCTGCGAACCGACCTCGGCGCCCTGCTCACCGCCGTCAAGGCCGGCCGCTTCGATAGTTGAGCGACCGACGTTGAGCGACTGACGTCGCCCTCCTACCGGACGGCGCCGGACGGGTCGGCGTGGTGCACCGGGGCCTGCGGAGACAGGTCGGCGACGGCGGCGAGGGAGGCCGGGTCCAGGGCGGGCTCCTCGGTGACCACGGCGGCGGCTTCCAGGGTGCGCACCCCGCTGGACACGGCGGCGGCGACCGCGGCCTGGAGGGCGGTCAGGGACAGGGACGGGAGGGTGACGGTGGCGGCGGCGTAGGTTCGGCCGTCCCGATCACGGACCGCGGCGCCCTCGGCCGCGCCGGTGCGGGCCCGCGCCGAGCGGGCCAGGGTGACCAGCTTGGCGTCCTCGGCGTCCAGCTCAGCCACGGTCGGCGCTCCTCTCCCATTCGGTGTCCTCGGTGCGCACCGCCCGGCGGGCCTCGCCGTGCACGATCACCGAGGTGATCCGCATCCGGCCGCGGCTGTCCTTGCCGCCCTCGGCACGCATCCACAGCCCCGCGATCTGCGCCTCGGCCCCGGGCAGCGGCACCCGGCCGAGGCGCTGGGCCAGCAGCCCGCCGACCGTCTCCACGTCGTGGTCGTCCAACTCGACGTCGAACAGCTCACCGAGGTCCTCGACCGGCAGCCGCGAGCTGACCCGCACCGCGCCGTCGTCGAGGTGCTCGATCGGCGGCCGGTCGTCGGTGTCCGACTCGTCGGTGATCTCGCCGACGATCTCCTCGAGAATGTCCTCAATGGTCAGCAACCCGGCCGTGCCGCCGTACTCGTCGACCGCGATCGCCAGGTGGTTGCGGGAAAGCTGCATCTCACGCAGCAGGTCGTCGAGCCGCTTGGTGTCCGGCACGAACGTGGCCGCCACCATCAGATCCCGCACGGCCAGCGTGTCCGGTGTGGACTCGAGCGAGGCGCGCACCAGGTCCTTGAGGTTGACCACGCCGACGATGTCGTCCACGCTCTCGCCGATCACCGGCAGTCTGGTGTAGCCGGTGCGAAGGGACAACGCCAGCGCCTGGCGGACCGACTTGTCCACCTCGATCCACACCATCTCGGTGCGTGGCACCATCACCTCGCGGGCGATCGTGCCGCGCAGCTCGAACACCGAGTGGATCATCTCGCGCTCGTCCTCGTCGACCACCCCGCGCTGCTGCGCCATGTCGACCAGTTCGCGAAGCTCCACCTCGGACGAGAACGGGCCCTCGCGGAAGCCGCGGCCCGGGGTGATCGCGTTGCCGACGACGATCAGCATCCGGCTCAGCGGTCCGAGTATCGAGCCGAGCACCCGCACCGGCCCGGCGGCGACCAGCCCGACGGTGTAGGGGTGCTGCCGGCCGATCGTGCGCGGCCCGACCCCGACCAGGACGTAACACACCACGATCATGCCGAGCCCGGCGACCAGCCCGGCCAGCCCGGTCGACGTGATCAGCCGCACGCAGGCGACGGTGACCAGCACGGTGGCCGCCAGCTCACAGCTCAACCGCAGCAGCAGCAACAGGTTGATGAGCCGGGGCCGCTCGGCGAGCACGGCGCTGAGTTGCCGGGCACCCGGCCGCCCGGACCGCACCATGGCCTCCACCCTGGCCCGGGACACGGCGGAGAGCGCCGCGTCCGCGCACGCGAAGAAACCGGCCGCCAGCACCAGAATCACCGCGATGACCAGCAGCCCAGCCGAGTCCGACATGACGATCCTCTAGCCTGCCGAGCCCTTGCCGGGTTCGGGATGGTCCAGCCCGACCGCGCCGAGCAGCTTGTCGTCCTCCCGGCGCTGCGCCGCCCGCCGCCGCAGGTCCGCCCGCGCGGTCCGGAAATCGGCCAGGATCCGTTGTTGCAGCGTGAACATCTCGCGCTCCTCGGCCGGCTCGGCGTGGTCGTAGCCGAGCAGGTGCAGCACCCCGTGCACGGTGAGCAGGTGCAGCTCGTCGAGCAGGCTGTGGCCGGCCTGGCGAGCCTGGTCGCCGGCATACGGCGGGCACAGGACGATGTCGCCGAGCAGCGCCGGCCCGGCCTCCGCGGCATCCGGGCGCCGGGCCGAGTCCAGCTCGTCCATCGGGAAGGCCATCACGTCGGTCGGGCCGGGCAGTTCCATCCAGCGCTCGTGCAGATCGGCCATCACGTCCAGCTCGACCAGCAGCACGGACAGCTCGGCCAGCTTGCTCACGCCGAGCCGGTCGAGCACGAACCGAGCGGCCGCGACGATGGAGGGCTCGTCAACCGCCATCCCGGACTCGTTGGCGATCTCAATGCTCACGTCGGATCAACGCCCTCGTCGCGCCTGGCCGACCGCACCGCGCCGGGACGACTCACGCACGTCGGACTTGGCGTCCTGCGCCGCCTGCCAGCGGTCGTAGGCATCCACGATGCTGCCGACCAGCTTGTGCCGCACCACGTCGTGGCTGTTCAGCGCGGCGAAATGGACGTCGTCGACGCCGTCCAGGATCTCCTGCACCACCTTCAGCCCGCTGCGCATCCCGCCGGGCAGGTCGACCTGGGTGATGTCGCCGGTGACCACGATCTTGGAACCGAACCCCAGCCGGGTCAGGAACATCTTCATCTGTTCCGGCGAGGTGTTCTGGGCCTCGTCGAGAATGATGAACGCGTCGTTGAGGGACCGGCCGCGCATGTAGGCCAGGGGCGCGACCTCGATCGTGCCGGCCTGCATGAGCCGGGGGATGGAGTCCGGGTCCACCATGTCGTGCAGCGCGTCGTAGAGCGGCCGCAGGTAGGGGTCGATCTTGTCGTAGAGCGTGCCCGGCAGGAAGCCGAGCCGCTCACCCGCCTCGACCGCCGGCCGGGTCAGGATGATCCGGTTGACCTGCTTGGCCTGGAGTGCCTGCACCGCCTTGGCCATGGCCAGGTAGGTCTTGCCGGTGCCGGCCGGGCCGATGCAGAACACCACGGTGTGCGCGTCGATGGCGTCCACGTAGCGTTTCTGGTTGAGCGTCTTGGGCCGGATGGTGCGCCCGCGCCGGGACAGGATGTCCAGGCTGAGCACCTCGGCCGGCGACTCGGCCGAACCGGCGGAGAGCATCGCCACGGTGCGGCGCACGGCGTCCGGCCCGAGGTGCTGGCCACGGCTGGCCAGCACGACCAGCTCGGCGAAGACCCGTTCGGCGAACGCGACGTCGCCAGGTGCGCCGGACAGCGTCACCTCGTTGCCGCGAACGTGGATGTCGGCGTCCAACAGCTCCTCGGCGGCCCTGAGGTTCTCGTCCCGCGAGCCGAGCAGGGCAAGCACGGCCTGGTCGGGAACGGCGAATCGGGACTGGGCTGCGGTCTCGGCGGTCTCGGTCTCGGTTGGCGCACCAGAAGTGGGGGTGGGGTCGCCCTCTGCGGTACCCGTCACGTGCTCTCGGTCCTGCCTTCTGCGCGGGTGCGCCAAACTCGGAACTGTCTCCACTGATGCTAGCCGCAGCCGCCGACCCGGCGCATCGGACAAACCATCACGACGGCCGTCCGAAGGGGCCGAGCTGCTCCCCGCCGAGTACGTGCAGGTGAGCGTGGAAGACCGTGCGCCCGGCGTCCGGACCGGTGTTGAACACCAACCGGTAGCCGGACTCCTCGATCCCCTCCTGCCTGGCCACGTCCACCCCGGCCGTGATCATGTCGGCGAGCAGCGCCGGGTCCTCCGCGGCGAGCGCGGCGGCGTCCTCGTGGTGCGCCCTCGGCACCACCAGCACATGCAGCTCCGACTGCGGTTGGATGTCGCGAAACGCGTACGTCGTGCCGGTCTCGAACACCGGTGTCGACGGCACATCCCCAGCAACGATCTTGCAGAACAGGCAGTCGGCCTCGGACGAAGACATGGGGTGCAGGTTAACGGTTGTGGCCCGTGCCGCCCCCACGACCGGGCCAAGTGGACACAGCTCGGCACGCTGAATCCCGCGGGCAACACCGGATGGGGGTCCGCGGGCGAAGCCCGAACCAGGCGAGCGCGCTGTGCGAGCAGACCGGAGAGACAAGGATGCCGCGTCGCGGTGAAGCCTGGGGGTCGCTCCACCGCGACGCGGCGCCGCCGGACCGAGGGGGGAGGTGTCCGGCGGAAGTCCGTGCCCACGCGACGTCTGCAAATAGACAACGTCTCGCAATTCAGAAGCGTAGACCGAACCTTCCGGTCAGCGCCAGCGCCCGCTGAGAACTGCCAGCACACTGACAGCAACGGCTGCCGCGGTGGATGCCCGCAGCACCGTCGGGCCGAGGCGGACGACCTGCGCACCCGCTCTTTCGAACAACTCCGTCTCGGTCGCGGAAATTCCGCCCTCGGGACCGACGATCACCACGAGGACCCCGTCGGCCGGCAGGTCCACTTCGGTCACCGGAGCCGGCGCCGAGCTGTCCAGCACCAGCGCCGCGTCGCTGTCCCGCACGAGGCCGGCGAGTCCGGCGGTGTCCATCGCCTCTGCCACCTCGGGCACCCAGGCCCGCCGGGCCTGCTTGGCCGCCTCCCGGGCGGTGAGCCGCCAGCGCGCCAACGCCTTCGCGCCGCGCGGGCCGTCCTCCCAGCGGGCCACCGAACGCTCGGCCCGCCACGGCACGATCGCGTCCACCCCGGCCTCGGTGGCCAGCTCGACGGCCAGCTCGCCCCGGTCGCCCTTCACCAGCGCCTGGGCCACCACCAGCCGCGGCCGCGGTTGCGGTTCCGCCCAGCGGCGCAGCAACCGAAGCTCGAGCGAGTCGCGGCCGGCGGACTCGACGACACACCGCGCGAGCGACCCGCGGCCGTCGGAGAGCACCAGCTCCTCCCCCGCCCGCAACCGGCGGACCGTGGCCGCGTGCCGGCCCTCCGGCCCGTCCAGCACGGCACGCTCGCCGGCCGGCAGCTCCTCGACCAGGAAGATCGGAGCGGTGGTCACCGGCCCCGGGAACGCAGGCGCGAGAACAGCCCGCCGGCCCGCCCGTTGACCGTGGCCAGGCTGTGGTCCTCCTCGCCGCGCAGACCGGCCAACTCGTGCAGCAGCTCGGTCTGCCTGGCGTCCAGCTTGGTCGGCACCTCGACCTCGAGGTGTACGAAGAGGTCGCCCCGGCCGTCCAGCCGGCCGGAGGAGCGCAGCTTGGGCAGGCCGTGCCCGGTGAGCAGCAGCTCGGTGGCCGGCTGGGTGCCCGCCTCCAGCTCCAGCTCCACCGAGCCGTCCAGGGTCTCCAGCGGAATGACCGCGCCGAGCGCCGCGGTCGTCATCGGGACCCGCAGTGTGCAGTGCAGGTCGGCGCCGTTGCGCTCGAAGGTCGGGTGCGGCAGCTCGACCACCTCGACGTAGAGGTCACCGGCCGGACCGCCGCCAGGGCCCACCTCGCCCTGACCGGCCAGGCGCACCCGCATGCCGTCGGCAACGCCGGGCGGGATCTTCGCGGTGATCGTCCGGCGAGCCCGCACCCGGCCGTCGCCGCCACACTGCCGGCACGGGTCCGGGATGACCTCGCCGAGCCCCCGGCAGACCGGGCAGGTCCGCGCGGTGACCACCTGACCGAGGAAGGAGCGCTGGACCGACTGCACCTCGCCGCGGCCGGCGCAGGTGTCACATATCTCCGGAGACGAGCCGTCCGCGCAGCCGGAGCCCCGGCAGGAGTCGCAGACCACGGCGGTGTCCACGGTGAGGTCGCGGCTCACCCCGGTGTAGCACTCCTCGAGGGACAGCTCGACCCGGATCAGCGCGTCGGAGCCCGGCTGCACCCGGCTTCGGCCACCCCGGGTGCCGCCGCTCGCCGCGCCGAAGAAGGCGTCCATGATGTCGCCGAAACCGAAGCCCGCGAACGGGTCGCGCATGCTGCCGCCGGTCCCGCCGTTGCCAAGCGGGTCGCCGCCCATGTCGACGATCTTGCGCTTCTGCGGGTCGGAGAGGACCTCGTACGCGGCGGTGACGTCCTTGAACCGCTGCAACGCGTCGGCGTCCGGATTGACGTCGGGGTGCAGCTCGCGGGCCAGCTTGCGGTACGCGCGCTTGATCTCCTCGGCTGATGCGTCCGGTCGCACGCCGAGCGTCCCGTAGTAGTCCTTGGCCACCTTGTCCTTGTCTCCTGCTCACCCGCCGGGCATTACCGCCCGGTCAGGATCTCTCCCACATAGTTCGCAACGGCTCGGACCGCCGCGATCGTTCCCGGGTAGTCCATTCTCGTCGGACCGACCACACCCATGCCGCCGAACAGTGTGTCCCTCGAGCCGTAGCCGATCGACACCACCGACGTGCTGCGCAGGTCCTCGGCCTCGTTCTCCTCTCCGATCCGCACCGTGACGGTCCCCGGCACCCGCGCCGCGGCGAGCAGCTTGAGCACCACGACCTGCTCCTCGAGCGCCTCCAGAATCTGGCGCAGCGATCCGGGGAAGTCGGCGGCGTTTCGGGTCAGGTTCGCGGTGCCGCCCAGGACGAGACGCTCCTCCGGGTGCTCCACCAGCGACTCGATCAGCACGGTGGACAGCCGGGTCATCGCGTCGCGCAGCTCAACCGGCGCGTCCTCGAGCAGCTCGCCCACCTTGGCCGCCGCGTCGGTGAGCCGGTGCCCGGCCAGGCTCTGGTTGAGCATGGTCCGCAGCCGGGCGATGGAGTCCTCGGTGACCACGTCGCCGAGATCGATCATGCGCTGGTCCACCCGGCCGGTGTCGGTGATGAGCACCAGCATCACGCGGGCCGGGGTGAGCCGGACCAGCTCGACGTGCCGCACCGTGGACCGGGTCAGCGTGGGGTACTGCACCACGGCGACCTGCCTGGTCAGCTGGGCCAGCAGCCGGACACTGCGACGCAGCACGTCGTCGAGGTCGACCGCGCCGCCGAGGAACGAGTGGATGGCCCGGCGCTCGGCGGTGGAGAGCGGCTTGACGTCGGAGAGCCGGTCGACGAACACGCGGTAGCCCTTGTCCGTGGGGATCCGGCCGGCGCTGGTGTGCGGCTGGGCGATGAGGCCCTCCTCCTCGAGCACCGCCATGTCGTTGCGCACCGTGGCGCTGGACACGCCCAGATTGTGCCGCTCGACGATGCCCTTGGACGCCACCGGCTCCTGGTTGGACACGTAGTCCGCGACGATCGCGCGCAACACGTCGAAGCGGCGCTCGTCCGAGCTCACCACGGCCACCCACCTCCGGTTCGTTGACTCCCCCGACCTCAAGTTTACGGAGCCGGGTAGCGAACCGGTTGATCTGCTATCGGGCGCGCTCCACGCGGGCCTCGTCCCACACCGGTTCGTCCGCCTCGCGTACCGCCCCGTCCGCCCGGAACACCAGGTAGCGGTCGAAGGAGCGAGCGAACCAGCGGTCGTGAGTGACGGCTACCACGGTGCCTTCGAACGCCTCGAGCGCGTCCTGCAACGCCTCCGCCGAGGTCAGGTCCAGGTTGTCGGTCGGCTCGTCGAGCAGCAGCAGGGTCGCGCCGGACAGCTCGAGCAGCAGGATCTGGAAGCGGGCCTGCTGCCCGCCGGAGAGCGTCTCGAACCGCTGTTCCCTGGCCCCGGCCAGACCGTAGCGGGACAGCACGCCCGACGCCGTGCCCTGGTCCATGCCGGACCGGCCGTCCTCGCCGTGCCACAGGATGTCCAGCAGGGTCCGGCCGGCCCACTCCGGATGCCGGTGGGTCTGGGCGAACAGGCCGGGCACCACCCGGGAGCCCAGCCGCCACCGGCCGGTGTGCGCGACCTCGGAGTCGCCGGCGAGCAGCCGCAGGAAGTGGCTCTTGCCGGAGCCGTTGGAGCCGAGCACGGCCAGCCGGTCGCCGAAGAACACCTCGACGTCGAACGGCCGCATCAGGCCGGTCAGCTCCAGGTCCTCGCAGGTGATCGCCCGGATCGCGGTGCGCCCGCCACGCAGCCTCGGCTTGACCCGCTCCTGGCGGGGCGGCAGCGGCGGCGGTCCGGGCTCCTCGAACTTGCGCAGCCGGGTCTGCGCGGCCTTGTACTTGGGTGCCATCGACTCGTGGTACTTCGCCAGCTGACCGAGCCAGCGGACCAGCTCGACCAGCTTGTCGTGCTCCTCGTCCCAGCGCAGCCGCATCTCGGCCATCCGATCCCAGCGCGCCTCGCGGGCCGCGTGCCAGGTGCCGAACCCGCCGCCGTGTACCCAGGCCGTCTCACCCTCGACGGTCACCACGTGGGTGGCCACGTCGGCCAGCAACTCCCGGTCGTGGCTGACCAGCAGCACCGCCTTGGCGGTCTCGGCCAGCCGCCGCTCGAGCCAGGTCTTACCGGGAACATCGAGGTAGTTGTCCGGCTCGTCGAGCAGCAGCACCTGCTCGTGCCCGCGGAGCAGCGCCTCGAGCACCAGCCGCTTCTGCTCGCCGCCGGAGAGCGTGCTCACCTCGCGGAACCGGGCCCGGTCGAAGGGCACGCCGAGCGCCGCGACACTGACCGTGTCCCAGAGCACCTCGGCGTCGTACCCGCCGGCCTCGCCCCATTCCTGCAACGCGTGCGCGTAGCGCAGCTGGGTCGGCTCGTCGTCGGTCTCCATCAGGGCCAGCTCGACCTCGTCCAGTTCGGCCGCGGCCGCGCGCAGCGCCGGCGGTGCCACCGCGAGCAGCAGGTCGCGCACGGTCTTGTCGTCCCGAAGCGAACCGATGAACTGGGGCATCACGCCGAGCCCGCCCTGCACCGAGATGCCGCCATCGGCCGCGGCCAGCTCACCGGCCAGGATCCGCAGCAGCGTGGTCTTACCCGCGCCGTTGGCGCCGACCAGCGCGACGACCTGGCCGTTGCTCACCCGGAAGGAGACGTCACGGAACAGCTGCCGGCCGTCGTCGAGCCGGTAGGCGAGCCCGTTCGCCTCGAGGAAACCCATCCCACGATGGTCTCCTACCTCGGTCGGTGATCGCGATCGAATTGGGCGCTGTCCGGTCACTATTGTCGGCGCATGTCGACAGCGTTGGTCACCGGCGGGTCCGGCTTCATCGGTGGCGCACTGATCAGCCGGCTCGTCCGGGACGGACACACGGTGCGCGCCCTGGCCCGCAGCGACTCCTCGGCGGCGAAGGTCGCCGGTCTCGGCGCCGAACCGGTGCGCGGGGAGTTGTCCGACGTGGCCGCGCTGACCCGCGCCTGCGACGGCGCCGAGCTGGCGTTCCACGCGGCGGCCTGGACCGATCCCGGCGGTAGTTGGGCGGACTTCACCCACACCAATGTGGACGGCACCCGCAACGTCCTGGCCGCGGCGCGCAAGGCCGGGGTGCGGCGGCTGGTACACGTCGGCACCGAGGCCGCGCTGATGGCCGGCGCGCCGCTGGTGGACGTGGACGAGACCGCGCCGCTGCGGCCCGACTCCAAGGCGCCCTACCCGGCCACCAAGGCCGCGGCCGAGGAGCTGGTGCGCGCCGCGACGGGCCTGGAGACCGTGGTGGTCCGGCCGCGGTTCGTCTGGGGCGTTGGCGACACCAGCGTGCTGCCGTTCCTGGTGACCGCGGTCCGGTCGGGGAAGTTCGCCTGGATCGGCGGCGGCACGCACCTCACCGACACCACGCATGTGGACAACACGGTTGAGGGCCTGGTGCTGGCCGCCGAGCGGGGCCGACCGGGTGAGGCGTACTTCGTCACCGACGCAACGCCGGTCGTGTTCCGCGACTTTCTGACCGAACTGTTGGAGACTCAGGGCGTGACCGCACCGCGACGCTCCGTGCCGCTCGGCGTGGCCAAGGCGATGGCCGAGGTCGGCGAGCGGGCTTGGACGCTGCTGCGCCGGCCGGGCCCGCCGCCGCTGGACCGGTTCGTCGTCTGGGCGTCCGGTCAGCAGTGCACGATCAATATCGCCAAGGCGCGCACGGAGTTGGGTTACCAGCCGGTACGGACCCGTGATGAAGGGTTGACCCAACTTCGCGACGAGGGTCAGTAACCTGTCGCGCGGGGTGCGAGTCGAGCCGAGGAAGGGATGCCGGGTGACCGATACACCGATCTACGACCAGATGCAGTGGGAGTTCCGGGCGGCCAGCATCGCCACCGACGAACCGGCCCGGTCACCGTCGCGCGGCTCGCGCCGGCAGGACGGCGGCGGCCGGAGGGTGTCGGTCTGGGCGCTGGTGGACGAACACCGCAGGCGGTCCTGAACCCTTGCGCCGGCTCTTCCCGGAACCCGCCGCCGAGTTGGACGACGCCGAGCTCGAGCGGCTCTACGACTATCCCAGCGACCTGACCGCGCCATGGGTGCAGGTCAACTTCGTCAGCTCGGCCGACGGCGCGATCACGGTCGAGGGCCGCTCATCCGGCCTCGGCGGCGCCGGTGACAAGCGAATCTTCGGCCTCGGCCGGGACCTCGCCGACGTGATCCTGGCCGGCGCCGGCACCGTACTGGTGGAGGGCTACCGCGGCGTGCGGCGCACCGAGGTGCGCGCCGAGCGGCGGGCCCGGCTCGGCCTGTCGGAGATCCCCCCGATCGCGGTGGTCACCCGGCGCTGCTCCATCGACCCCACCGCCCGGCTTGTCACCGACACTCTGGTCGCGCCGATCGTGCTGACCTGCGCGGACGCGCCGGCGGAGCGCCGCGCCGCACTCGCCGAAGCGGGTGCCGACGTCGTGGTGACCGGTGAGAACACCGTCGACCTCGCCGTGGCTCTCGACGCGCTGGCCGAGCGCGGCCTGCTGCGGGTCAACTGCGAGGGCGGCGCGCATCTGTTCGGCGAGCTGATCGCCGGTGGCCTGGTCGACCAGTTCTGCCTCACCGTCGCACCGCTGCTGGTCGGCGGGGACGCGCCGCGCAGTGCCGTCGGCCTGCTGCCGCCCGCGCCGCTCGACCTCGACCTGGCCTCGGTGCTCACCGAAGACGGGCACCTCATGCTCCGCTACCGTGCTGATCGCCCTCGCTCGCAGGCGCGCTCCTAAAAGCGGAATGTCACCTTGCGCTGTACCGGAGCGCAGAGGTCGCTCGGCTCACGCACCACCCGCGAGTCGCGCGCTCAGGCAAGCGAGTCGCGCGCTCAGGCAAGCGAGTCGCGCGCTCCGGCAACACCGGTACAGCGCCAGGTGACCTTCCTGCGCTTCTCAACGCGGAATGTCACCTTGCGCTGTATGGCGAGCCGACCCCGGCGGGTGTCAGGGCGTGGCTACGCCGCCGGTGAGGACGTCCTCGAGGTTGAAGCGGACCGGCTGCTCAAGCTGGTCGTAGGTGCAGCCGGCCGGCTCGCGGTCCGGGCGCCAGCGGACGAACTGCGTGACGTGCCGGAAGCGTCGGCCCTCCATGTAGTCGTAGCGCACCTCCAGCACCCGCTCCGGCCGCAGCGGCACGAACGACATGTCCTTCTTGGCGTTCCACCGGTTGCCCTCCCAATGCCGAGGGGTGACCGTGCCCTCCTCCTCGGCCGCCCAGGCCCAGGGGTGGTCGGTGAAGTCGGTGACCAACGGTTGCAGCTCGGCGAACAGCTCCTTGCGCCGAGCCATCGGGAACGCCCCGACCACCCCGACCGAGGCGAGCTGGCCCTCGTCGTTGTACAGCCCGAGCAGCAGCGAGCCGATCAGGCCGGGCCCGGACTTGTGCACCCGGTAGCCGGCCACCACGCAGTCCGCGGTGCGCTCGTGCTTGACCTTGGCCAGCACCCGCCGGTCCGGCTCGTACACCCCGTCGAGGGGCTTGGCGATCAGGCCGTCCAGCCCGGCGCCCTCGAACAGCTGGAACCACTCCCTGGCCAGCTCGATGTCCCTGGTCGCTGGCGTGACGTGAATCCGCGGCCCGGCGTTCGCCAGCGCCTCCTCGAGCGCGGCCCGGCGCTCGTCGAACGGGCGCGCGGTGAGGTCGGTGTCGCCGATGGCGAGCAGGTCGAAGGCGATGAACCGGGCCGGCGTCTTCTCGGCCAGCATGTTCACCCGGGACGCGGCCGGATGGATCCGTTGGGAGAGCAGGTTGAAGTCCAGGCCGGTGCCCTCCGTGTCAGCCACGATGATCTCGCCGTCGACCACGATCCGGTCCGGCAGCTCCGCCTTGACCGCGGCGACCAGTTCCGGGAAGTAGCGGGTCATCGGGCGCTCGTTGCGGCTGCCGATCTCCACCTCGTCGCCGTCCCGGAAGATGATCGAGCGGAAGCCGTCCCACTTGGGTTCGTAGAGCTGACCGGGCGGGATCTGCGCGACCGGTTTGGCCAGCATCGGCAGGATCGGAGGCATCACGGGTAGCTGCACGTCGGCCATTGTGAGCCATGGTGAGCCGTGCGGTGGGCCATCGGGCCGCTTACCCGAAGTTCACCAGCAAGCTGGGACGCTCGAAGGCACATGAACACCCCCCGTCTGCTGGCCGTCGCGGTCACCGCGCTCGCCATGCTCACCGCCTGCACGGCCGGCCCGTCCACCCGCCCGGTGATCGTGGTGAACGACGGGCCGGAACAGCAGGCGGCCGAGCCGAGCGAGCCCGAAGCGGCGCCGCTGCCGCCGCTCGAGGAGCCGAAGGGGTCGGCGATCCGCTGGAGCACCTGCGCCGACAACGTGCTCAGCCGGCTCGCCACGCCGGCGCTGCCGGACTGGCTGAAGGTGCAGTGCTCGCGGGTGAACGTGCCGCTCGACTCCACCTACGCGCCCGGCCGGGGCAACGTCCGGTTGCAGATCCTCCGCGCCGGCGCCGGGCCCGTCCCGCTTGTGGTGCTCAACGACGTCGGCGGGCAGCCGGGCACGATCTACGCCGCCCGCCTGGCCGCCACCCTGCCGCAGGACTTCTTCGCCAGGTTCTCGCTGATCGGGTTGGACCGCAGGGGCACAGGAAACTCGGATCCGGCGGACTGCGTGCCGCCGGAGGTGCGTGGCGCGCTGATCAACATCGACCCGCCCGCGGCCAACGCGGCGGACTGGCTCGAACCGGCGAAGACGGCTGGCCAGCAGTGCTCGATCGAGTTGGAGAGCCGGTTGCCGGCCCTGGACACCTGGCGGACGTCGGCGGACCTGGAGTACGTCCGGCAGGCGCTCGGGCTCGGCCGGCTGGGCGCGATCGGCCACGGCGAGGGATCCCGGGTGCTGACCGTCTACGCCGACCGGTACGCCGACCGGGTGGGCCGGTTCGTGCTGGATGGCCTGCCGGACGCCAACCAGGACACGGTCGCGGCCCTCGAGGGTGTCGCGGCCGGTGCGGAGGCCACCTGGCAGGCGTTCGCCGCGGACTGCAAGAACCGCAACTGCGAGCTCGGGCCGGACCCGAACCAGGCCCTGCCGGCGTTGCTCGACCAGGTGCGCAAGAGCCCGCTGAACACTCCGGCGCTGCGGGTCGGTCCCGGCGTCGTGCTGCGTTCGGTGCTGGTCGGGCTCGCCGACCGGTCGAAGTGGCCGGTGCTGGGCGCCGCGATGGACGCGGCCCGCAAGGGGGACGGCGCGGGTCTTGAGGCACTGCTCGCGCCGGTCGTGCAGGGCAGTGACGACCAGGCGCCGACGTTCGACGCGGATCTGGTGATCGGCTGCAACGACACCAAGACCCGGCTCACCGTGCAGCAGGTCACCGCGACCGCGCAGGACTGGACCAAGAAGTACCCGATGTTCGGCGGGCTGGTGGCGCAGCGGCTGGTGCTCTGCGGAGTGTGGCCGGTGCCGAGCCAGCCGGTGGGCGCGCCGACGGCGAAGGGCAGCCCGCCGATTGTCGTGCTCGGCACCGCGGCCGACCCGGTGACCCCGCTCGAGGGCACCGACCGGGCCGCTCATCAGTTGGCCAACGCCGTACTGGTCAGCTGGCAGGGCGGCGGGCACGGCGCGCTCGGCGTGTCCTCCTGCGCCACCGAGGCCGCGATCGCGTTCCTGGCTGACGGCAAGATGCCGAGGGACGGCACCGCGTGCCCGCCGTGACCGGAGGTCCCGCTGTCGCCGCACCCGAGATCATCCTTGGTGATCCGCCGCTTATCCCAGGTCGGTGAGCGCGCGCCTGGCCTGTTCCAGCTCGGCCTGTAGCGCCGCGACCCGGGCCTGCTGTTGGCGCCGGGCCGTGTCGAGTGCCCGGTCGACCGCCTCGGCCACCTGAGCCGGCAGTGCCCGCGCCGCCTTCGCCACGTCGGCCGGCGGCACCGGAGTCGAACGCACCGCGCGCTTGTTGCCGACCATCACCTCGACCGACCACTCCCCGGCCTCGGTCGACGTCA
>JBJMIG010000100.1:0-39339 GCA_045806965.1 Labedaea sp.
CGCTTCCTTTCTCTCTCCCCGGGCGGTAGGAATTACCCAGCGTTTCCCCTGGTCACAGCGTTGTGCTCGATGTTTGCGCTGCTCACGGGGGGTGCGTTGGTGGCGCTGGCCGGCACCCTGTTCCATGCGGCCGACCGCGCGGGTGCAGCCCTGGGCGGCGTCGCGCTTATAATGCAGGCCCTGACCTGGGCAAATACGCAGCGTAAGGTAATGCGCCGTGGGTAACGTCCGGCCGATCGCGGCTACGCTCGGTGAGGTAACACGGAGCGCAATGGAGGACATGCCCTGGCTGTCCCCGAGCGACGCCGCACTCCGCGGGCTCGCGCTCCGCCTGGCCGACGCCATCGACACGTACGGCGCGGACCCGGAAACCCTGGCCCTGCTGGTGCCCAAGTACCACGCGGTGCTCAAGGAGCTGGGCGGCACGCCGACCGCGCGCAAGGAGCTGCACGTGGAGCCGCCGGAGGACGACTTGGTAGCGGAGCTCCGGGTGGTGCGGTGACCGCCACCCTGAACCTGTCCCAGCTCCGCGGTAGCACCACTCCTCGCCTGTGGACCCCGCCCCTGGTGGGCCAGCTCACCCCCGAGACGTCCATGGGCTTCAAGTGGGTGCGCTGGGCGAGGGAAGGCCTCCGCCGGCCGCCGGACCCGTGGCAGGAGTGGCTCTGGCTTCACGCCGGTGAGCTGCTCCCCGATGGGCGCCCGCGGTTCCGCATCGTGCTGGTGATTGTGGCCAGGCAGAACGGCAAGACTGAAACCCCAGTAATCCTCTCGACATACTGGCAATTCGTGGAGAAGGTACCGCTCATCCTGGGGACCAGCTCCAAGCTGGACTACGCCAAGGAATCGTGGACCAAGGCCGTCAAGCTGGTGGAGGAGACGCCCCAGCTCACCAAGCACCGGCCCGCGCGCTGGACGCGCGACGCCAATGGCGAACAGGAGTCCTGGACACTGCCCAGCGCTAAGCACGGCTCCCGGTACAAGATTGCTGCGGCCAACAAGGACGCTGGCCGATCCCTCACGGTGAAGCGGCTCATCATGGATGAGCTCCGCCAGCATGAGGACTACATCGCCTGGGACGCTGCGGAGCCCACCACCCGGGCCGTGCGCGACGCGCAGATCTGGTGCTTGAGCAACGCCGGCACCGACAAGAGCATTGTGCTCAACGATCTCCGCGGTGCGGCCCTGGAGTACATCAAGACCGGCGAAGGTGACCCCCGCCTGGGCCTCTTCGAGTGGAGTGCGCCGGAGGGCTCCGACCCGGAGGACATCGACGCCCTCCTGCAGGCCAACCCCAACGCCGGCTACCGCATCGACCTGGAAGACCTGCTGGCCACCGCCCGCCGCTCCAAGCGCCTGGGCGGTAAGGCGCTGGCCGGTTTCATGACGGAGAGCATGTGCCTCACGGTGCCGAAGGCCTCCGAGGAGCCCTCCGCGGTGGACCTCGAGCGCTGGGCCCAGCTGCGCGACCCCGCCAGCCAGGCCGGCCCGGATGTGACGCTGGTGGTGGACGTGGCCCCGGGCCGGCGTTCCGCATCGATCGGTGTGTTCTCCCTCCGTGGGGATGGCCGTGGGCACGTGGAGGTGGTGGCGCACCGGCCGGGCACCCAGTGGGTCATCCCTGCCCTGGTCAACCTCTGCGCCCTGCACGATCCGGTGGCGGTGGCCATCGACAGCAAGAGCGCGTTGGAGGGACCGCTGAAGGCGGTGGGCATCGAGCCGCCGGAGAACCCGGAGGAGCCGGCCCGCGGGGACCTGTTCATCCTGGGTCCCTCCGACGTGGCCACCGCCTGGGGCGAGTTTGTGGACGCCATCTCCCCGGAGGCGGACGCCATCCGCCACATCGGCCAGCTGCCCTTGGAGGCGGCCGTGTCCTCGAGCCGTACGCGCGAGCTCGGCGACGCGGAGGCCCTGGCGCGCCGGAAGTCCGCGGGGGACATCACGCCCCTCGTCAGCGTGGTGCACGCGCGGTATGTGTTTTTCCAGCGTGCTGCTATTCTCCAGGCACCAGAGATCGATCCCGGAGCGTGGTATCTGTGAGTGCCAGGTCCCACAATGTGAAGCTCCGCACGGCGCGCCCGGTGACCTCTGGCCAGGCGATCAACCGTCCCCGCTCGATCGAGCGTGCCGCCGGCCAGCGCGTCCAGATGGTCCAGCTCTACGGCGAGCCCAACGCAGAGGCCAGCTTCAGTACGTTCGGCGAGTATGCCCGCGGCGCGTTCGGTGCTCAGGGTTTCCCTGGCAACGCAGTGGCGTTCACCTGTATCGACCGGCGTATGTCCGTGTTCGGTGAGGCCACGTTTAAGTGGCGGGACCTGAAGGATAAGCACCTGTTCGGCTCACCCGCGCTGGCCAAGCTCGAGACTCCCTGGCCCGGGGCCACCGCGCAGGACCTGTTCAACCGCGCGGAGCAGGACGCCTCCATTGCTGGCAATGCCTTCATCCGCGACTGCGGCAACCGGCTCGAGCGTCTCCGCCCGGACTGGGTGACCATCGTGTCCCAGGTGACTGAGGACGCGCTGGGCGAAGAAGTGCGCGAAGTCATCGGCGTGGTGTTCGACCCCCAGGGGGAGGACAGCGATCGGTCGGCCGCCTTCTACCCCATCTCCGAGGTGGCACACTGGGCGCCCATCCCGGACCCGCTCGCGAACTTCCGTGGCATGTCCTGGATGACTCCGGTGATCCGGGACCTGGTGGGCGACGTGCGGATGGCGGAGTACCGCGAGAAGTACTTCACCAATGCCGCCACGCCGAACCTGGTGATCAAGTACACCCAGAAGATGGCGCCCGAACGGATGGACCGCCTCCGCACGGCCATCCAGGCGCGGCACGCAGGTGCGGAGAATGCGTTCGGGACGCTGGTGCTCGACGAAGGCGCCGATCTCACCATCGTGGGCCAGGACATGGTGGGCTCCGCGTTCGACGCGTTGCAGGCCGCTGGTGAGACGCGAGTCTGCATGGCCGCCGGTGTGCCGCCCGTGGTGGCCGGCGCGCGGCAGGGGCTCGAGGCCTCGGCCATCGGTGAGTACCAGGTGGCCCTCCGCGCGTTCGTGGACCTGAAGATCCGGCCGAACTGGCGTGGCTTCTGCGGAGCACTCCAAAAGCTGGTCCAGACACCCGCCGGTGCGCAGCTCTGGATCGACACCACCGACGTGTCTGCACTCCAGCAGGGGGAGCAGGACATGGCCGCGACCGCGCAGGTGCAGGCCGCCACCATCGTGCAGCTGGTGATGCAGGGCTTCACCGCCGATTCCGCTGTGGCCGCGGTGACCTCCGGGGACATGGTCCTGCTCAAGCACACCGGTGCGGCCAGCGTGCAGGTACAGCCCGGCTCTTCTCCTGCTCCAGGCTCCCCCGACCCAGCTCCCGCCCCAGACGCCCCCCAGGAGGGATGATCATGCGAGACTCCTACGCCCGCGCGTTCGCGCTGGATAACATCGAGATCGTCTCGCGCGCCAAGGGCGGAGACGGGCGGACGGTGGAGGCCTACGCCGCGGTCTTCAACACCCCCACCGAGGTGCACGACCGCAACGGCGACTACATGGAGATCATCCATCCCACCGCGTTCAACCGGACCTTGAGCCAAGGGGCCGTTGCCCGCGCGCTCTACCTGTTCAACCACGGCCTTGGTGTCACCACCGGGCAGCCGGACAGCCTGGCCCAGGTGCCCATCGGGTCCCCCAAGAGCATCCAGGCGGATGGCCGCGGGCTCCGAACGGTGGCCCAGCTCAACCGGTCGGCCCTGGCGGACGCCACCCTGGAGGCGGTGAAGGCGGGGGACATCAAGGGCTACAGCTTCCGCGGCAACGCGTACCGCTCCGACCCCGCCAAGACGCCGAGGGTGAAGCGTGGCGAGGCGCTGCCCACCGTCACCCGGATGGAGCTCTCCCTCGCGGACTTCGGCCCCACACCCACGCCGTACTACGAGAAGGCGGAGATCCTCGCTGTGCGGAGCGCCGGCCTGCTATTCTCCGAAATTGCTGGGCTCGATGAGCCTGACCGCGCAGATCTGTTCCGCATGTTGCTCGCAGCCACTCAGCTTGCCGCTGACCCGGCCGCTCCGCCCGCCGCCGACCCGGCGCCCGGCCCCGAGGACCCCGCCCCTGTGGCGCGCTCCAGTCGGGACAAAGACCGTGACCGCCAGCGCCAACTCGCGCTCTGGGCGGAGGTCAGCCGGATGGAGATGGCAACGAAGTGAAGCGTAGGCAGAGTGAGCTCATCGGCGAAGAGATGGAGATCCTCCGCGCCGAGATCGAGCTGATCAGCAAGATGGACATCCCGGATGAGGATGCCGAGGAGCGCAAGGCCTACGACACGGCCATCGCGCGCTCGGACGTGCTCCGCGCGGAGTGGTCCACCAAGAAGGCGGAGTATGACGCCGCCGCCAGCCGTGAGGCTGAGGTCGAGAAGATCATGCGCGCGCACGCCGACCAGGTGGCCGCGAACCGCGAGTCCGGCGGCTACGGCCCCGGGCCGGCCGTGAAGCGCACCCGCGACGCGTTCGAGGAGGACGCGGAGCTGGTGACCCTCGCCCGGTCCACCACTCGCGGCTCCGTGGAGGCCGTGAACTTCGACCCGGAGCCCATCATCGAGCGGGCCAAGCTGGCCGTGGAGCAGGCCCCGCGCTGGGTGTCGGACGCTGCCAAGGAGCGGCTCCTGGCCCTGCTCGAGGTGGACAGCGACAAGCACACGCCGCTCATCGCGCGCCACATCCTGCTGACCGGTGGTAAGGGTTACGCGGACGGCTTCAAGGAGCATGTGCGCTCCGGCGGTCGCATCATCCCGGACGTGCTCCGTGCGGCCATGTCCCTCACCTCCGGCAACGGCGGCGTGCTGGTGCCGCACTACCTGGACCCCACGATCATCCTCACCAACTCCGGCGTGTACGGCGGCACCATTCGTTCGCTGGCCACGGTGAAGACCATCGCCACCAAGTCCTGGGAGGGCGTCACCTCTGCGGGCGTCTCGGCGAACTGGACCGCAGAGTCCACCGCCACCACGGACGACTCCCCCACCTTCGGCGCGCCCTCGATCGACGTCAAGAAGGCGGACATCTGGGTCACCGGCTCGTACGAGGTGTTCGAGGACTCCGGGTTCAGCGCGGACCTCGGCATGCTGTTCGCGGACGCCAAAACCCGGCACGAGGAGGCCGCGTTCGCCACGGCCAACTCCATCGCCACCCGGCCGCGTGGCGTGGTCGCGGCGGTGGCCGCGGTCACCGCGAGCATCGTCACCTCCATCACCACGGCCGCGTTCGTGGTGGGCGACGTGCACAACGTCTCCAACGCCGTGAACCCGCGGCAGGAGCAGAACCTGGCGTGGCTGGCGCACAAGGCCATCTACTCCAAGGTGCGCCAGTTCGACACGTCCGGCGGCGGCGGTTTCTGGGCGAACCTCCAGGTGGGCCAGCCGCCCATCCTGCTGGGTGCGCCGGCCATGAAGTCGGCCAGCATGACGTCCGTGATCACCACCGGGACCAATATCCTGCTGGCCGGCGACTTCAGCCAGTACTACATCATCGACCGCATCGGCATGTCGGTGATCTATGACCCGCTGGTGAAGACCACCGCGTCCGGCGCGGCCCCCACTGGCCAGGCCGGCTGGTACGCCCACTGGCGGGTCGGTGCGGACGTGGTGAACGCCGACGCGTTCCGGCTCCTCCAGCTCAACCAGGTGGCCGCGAACACGGCGCTGGCCTAGTGGAAACGGCCCCGGTTTCGCGCCCGGGGCAAGAGGGGCCACCCGGTACCCCCCGTGACGGGTGGCCCTTCGCTACACGAGGGGAAAGAATCTTGGAAACCCAGGTAAAGGAATCTCCGGTGAAGCCCTCAGATCAGGTGGTGTACGGATACCTCCGTCCCACGATGGTCCACGGTGACTTCCAGGAGTGCCTGCTGGACATGATCGACCACGATCGGCGGCACGCGCACCGCATTCAGGGCCGGCTGGGCTTCCGGTCCTCCGCGAACCTGGCCACCGGGCGGAACATGATCGTCCGCCACTTCCTTGAGCGGTCGGACGCCGGCTGGCTGCTCATGCTGGACACGGACATGACGTTCGCCCCGGATGTGCTGGAGCAGCTCCTCGCCAGTGCCCACCCGGAGAACGCTCCGATCGTGGGTGCCCTGTGCTTTGGTTTCGATGAGCAGGGGGACGTGCAGCCCACGCTCTACGGGCTCGAGCCGGACCCGGAGGCTCCGGAGGATCCGGGGCGTCTGCTGGTCACCCGGTACCACGACTGGAAACCGGAGACCATGATGCCTGTGGCCGGCACCGGGGCGGCGTGCATCCTCATGCACCGTTCCGCGCTGGAGGAAATCCTGGCCGCCGGCTACTCCGCCGCGTACCCCTGGTTCCAGGAGCTCGAGCACAACGGCAAGGCGGTGGGTGAAGACCTGGGCTTCTGTTTCCGTGCTGTGCAGTCGGGAATCCCTCTGTACGTCAACACCGCGGTCCAGGTCGGCCACATGAAGGAACGCGTCCTGACTGCGGAGACGTTCTATCTGTCCCGGGGGCTCCTTGCCCCCACGCACCCAGGAGCCGCAGTATGAGCAAGCTCTACAAGTCCACGTACGACGGTCCGATCAGCTTTTCGGGCGGGAACATCGTCCTGTCTCAGGGCCAGGAGTTCGATGAGGGCTCGGACATCGTGGTGGAGCGCCCGGACCTGTTCGAGGACGCCGGCGTGAAGCTCCAGGTCTCCGAGAAGGTGTCGCCCACCGGCGAGACTGTCTCGGTCGGTGGCGAGTCCGTGGAGTCCGGCGAGGTGAAGGTGGCGGAGGACAAGGAGACCGGGGAGCCCCAGCCGCTCACCACCGACTCCGTGCCGTCCCGGACCACCAAGAGCTCCGGCGTCACGAGCACCAGCACCACCAAGGACTCGAGCAAGTAATGGCCACGGTGAAAAGCCTCGTGTCCGGGTTCGCCGGCTATGACGATGAGGGCGCCCACCGTGAGGTTCACCTGGAGGTGGGCCAAGAGTTCGACGCCAACGCCGTTGTAGTCCTGGCCCGGCCGGAGCTTTTCACCTCACCCGGCGGCGTGGCGGAACCCCCGTCCGCCGCCGGCCGTAGACGGGGGAAGTAGTGATAGATCTTGTCGTGATCGTGCCGTCCCGGGGGCGTCCCGGGGCGGCACGCGAGATGTCCCAGGCGTTCGCGGACACTTGCACGGGGGGCACTCGGCTGATGTTCGCGGTAGACCGGGACGACTCCGACCTAGGCGAGTACCGCAAGGCCGCTGTGTGGACTGCCCCGAATCCCGAGGGCACGATGGTGGCCGCGTTGAACCGAGCGGCCCGGGATGTGTTGGCCCACCCACCCTTTGCCATCGCCTTCATGGGGGACGACCACCGGCCCCGGACCAAGGGTTGGGACAGCCGGTACGTGGCCGAGCTCCGCCGGATGGGCACGGGGCTGGTGTACGGCAATGACCTGGTGCAGGGGGAGCAGCTCCCGACCCAAGTGGCCATGACCGCGGACATCGTGCGCGCGCTGGGCTGGATGGCCCCGCCCGTGCTGCGGCACATGTACGTGGACAACTTCTGGCGCGACCTGGGCGTGCACGCCGGCTGCATTCGGTACCTGGACGATGTGGTGGTGGAGCACCTCCACCCGGTGGCCGGCACGGCGGAGATTGACGAGGGGTACAAGCGAGTCAACGCGGATGAGGTCTACTCCGCAGACCAGGCGGCGTATCTCGCGTTCGGGCGTGACGGCAGGTTCCGCGCAGCTGTGGAGGCGGTGCGCGCGCTCCTGCCCGATCCGAAGCTGGCCCGCATGATCGGCATGGCCAGGGCGTCCCTGGTGGCGGAGGCCGCCTACCTCACCGGTGGCCGCACGGTGGCGGACATCGCGGAGCAGCCCACGGACCTGCACTACCTGCTGGGCCCGGCCCTGCAGGTGCGTAGCCATGTGATGTCTGAGCCCGCGGACATCGTGTGCGTCACGAAATCCATGGACCCGGAGGCCGCGCTGGCGGTGGCCGGGGTTGCGGCGGTGACCGCGGGCATCCCGCTGGAGAACCTGGTGGCCAACGGCTTCACCATGCTCCGCGTGCGCACCATCGGGGACTACGTGGTGGCCCTGGGGGTGCGCCGATGATCCGCCGCCTCCGTCCAGCTCACCCCACCAGCATGCTGGCGCAGATGTACGCCCAGCCGCACGACGCGTCACAGTTCGTGGATCACCAGTTCCGCATCGCGGACACCATCGCGGCGTGTGCCGGCCCGTGGGGTAGTGCCGCCGATCTGTCCTGTGGGGACGGCTCCATCCTGCACGCGGTGGACGCACAGGTGAAGCACTTCGGGGACATGGCTCCGGGCTACGCGTTCCGCGGCCCGCTGGAGTCCACGCTGGCGTTCCTGCCGCTGGTGGATCTCTACATCTGCACGGAGACCCTCGAGCATCTGGACGACCCGGGCAACGCGCTGGGCCTCATGCGTGGCAAGGCCCTGCACATGGTCCTCAGCACGCCCGTGGAGGCGTGGGAGGACGCGAACCCGGAGCACTACTGGGCTTGGGACCGCGATGGCGTGGAGGAGCTCCTGAGCCAGGCCGGTTGGCGCGTGGACGAGTACAGCACCAGTGACCATCGGGCCGCTGGCTTCCAGTACTGCTACGGCATCTGGCTGTGCTCATGAGGGCACTTGTCACCGGCTCCGCCGGGTTCGTGGGCCGGCACATGACCGCGGAGCTCCTCCGGCGCGGCTGGGACGTGACGGCTGTGGATATCGCGCCCGGCCGGTACGGCTGGCAGTCGGAACTTACCGCGTGGCTGCGTGAAGGCAAGAGCGTCTACGACTTGGTGGTGCATGCCGCCGCATGGACCCCGCATCGTCAGGCCATCGACTCCAGCCCCCAGATGCACCTGAACAACGCAGTGCTGGACGCGGAGCTGTTCTCCTGGGCCGCGCGCACCGGCCAGGGCCGTGTGCTGTACTTCTCGAGTTGTGCCGTCTTGGATGAGCGCCCGGACGCGTACGGAGAGACCAAGCTCATGGGCGAGCGTCTGGCGAAGTACACCCGCACTCTGGGCGTGCCAGTGACCGTGGTGCGGCCGTTCTCCGGGTACGGGGAAGACCAGTCCGAAGACTTCCCGTTCCGGGCGTTCGTGGAGCGCGCCAAGCGCCAGGAAGACCCGTTCGTCATCTGGGGGTCTGGCCGCCAGGTCCGGGACTTCATTCACATCGATGACGTGGTCACCGAGTCTCTGATGGCCGTGGAGTGCGGCACGGAGGACCCGGTGAGCCTGTGCACCGGCATCGGGACGTCCATGGCGGAGCTGGCCGCACTGGTGTGCGCGGAGGCCGGTCACCGGCCGAAGTTCAAGACCGTCGGGGGGAACCAGGCCGCGCTGCGGCGGGTAGGCGTGCCGGCGTTCCGGCGTCCGAAGATCAGCATCGCCGAGGGCGTCCGGAGGGCATTCCGTGAGTAGTTTCGTGTTCAACATCGCCAAGGGCAAGATCGCCTACTACGCCGGCCTGCCGGCCAGTGCGGACGCGCTCATCGCCATCCCCATCGAGGCGTCCGGCGTGGAAGCGGACGCGGTGCTGGTGGACTACGACACCGTGAGTGCGCTCCTGGCCGCAGCCACCAATGAGCAGAGCACCATGGGCCGGAAGACCCTCGCCAGCGTCAGCGTGACCGTGGACGATACGAACGACCGCGTGAACCTGGATTGTGCGGACATCACCTGGAGCGGGGCCACCGGAAACGCCATCTCGGACATCCTCATCTGCTACGACCCGGACACTGGTACCGGCACGGACGCGGACCTGGTTCCCTTGTCCTGGCACGACTTCTCGGCCACGCCGGACGGGTCGGACATCACTGCCACCGTGAGCGACTTCGCCAGGGCCAGCTAAGTGTCCGAAGAGTTCTGGCTGGACGCGGATCTGTCCGGGGCCGGTGAGTTTGCGGAGGCCGCGGTGTCCCTGGCCCTCCGCGTCACCGTGCCGGCCGGGCGGTTTGACTACCTCCGCGCTCGCTTCCCCGCGGTGGCCGGCGCCACGGTGCTGGGACGGATCTACGACGCGTCCGGGGCGACCCTGTTCTCCACGTCCGCGTTCGACACCACCACCGTGGACGCCTGGAACAAAGCCACCATCTCCGGGGGGCTGTCCGTGGCCGCAGGGACGTACCGGCTCACCCAGGTAGTGACGCGGTACGTGGCCAAGGGGGGCATCTTCTCCGGCGGCAACGTCGTCCGCGGAAGCTTCACCGGACTGGAGAGCCGGTTCGACAGCGGGGACGTGGCGCCGAGCCAGTCCAGTGCCGCCGGCTACTTCGTGGACGCCGGCTTCACCGCGTCCAGTGCCGGTATCAGCCAGGCCCTGCCGACCGTCATCGACCTGTCCAGCGCCACGTCCCTCGGACGCGTCAAGAGCCGCGCGCTCGGCGTGGCCACGGAGACGGACACGTCCATCGTCCTAGGACGCAAGAAGGCCAGGGTCCTGCCGATCGCGGCAGAGCTGGACGTGTCCGTGGACCTGGGCGGGGCGGTCTCCGGCGGGTCCGGGTTCCGACGTGTCCAGGGGAACCCAGCAGGCCGTATGATCCAGGCGACCCCGCGCGGAAGGCGGACAGCATGACCGATGTCCGAGACGTGGGGGACGGGTACCCCATCCGCTACGAGTCGCGCGACCCGGACACGTCCGCACTCACGGACGCGACCGTGGCCCTGACGCTCACGTCCCCGGTGGGGTCCACGTCCACACCCGTCCCTGTCCATTCCGGGACGGGTCTCTACGACTACACCATTCCCCTGACCGCGTCCGGTGTGTACGTCTGGCAATGGGACGTGTCCGGGACGGTAGTGGACCGGGCGTATGGCAGCGTCCTGGCCGCGGACCCGGCACCCGTCCCCTACGCGTCCCTGGCGGACGTGAAAGAGTTCCTGAAGATCACGGACACCCGGGAGGACGCAGAGCTGTTGAAGCGGCTTCCTGCGGCCACCCGACGCGTGAACAAGGACTGTGGCCGGACGTTCTGGCTGTCCGCCATCGCATCCACCCGGACGTACCGCGCCACCCACCCGGAGTTGCTGGCGGTGGACGATATCGCCACCACGGAGGGACTCGTCATCGAGTCCGGCCGCGGGACCGGCTGGACGTCCCTGGACCTGGACGGGTTGGACTACCTCCCCGAGAACGCCATCGAGAAGTACGAACCCATCGAGATGATTCGGCGGACGGGCGGCGTGTGGCCGATCTACGGCACCACCCGCGTCCGGGTCACCGCGCGCTGGGGTTGGCTGGCCGTGCCGGAAGACATCGTGCTGGCCACCTGTATCCAGGCCGGCCGCCTGTTCCGGCGCAAGAACGCGGTAGAGGGCGTGATCGGGAACAGCGAGTTCGGCCCGGTGCGCGTGAGCAAGTACGACGCGGACTACGACCAGCTCATCCACCCCTACGTGAGGCCGCGCCCGTGAACATCGAAGCAGTGATGGATGAGATTGCGGGCCGGCTCCGCACCATCCCCTCCCTGGCCGGCCGGACGTATGAGTGGCCCCCGGGTGACCTCACGCCGCCGGCTGCGTTCGTGGCGTATCCGGCTCCGGGGACGTATGACCTGAGCTACGCCCGGGGCGCGGACCGGACCGAAGGGTCATGCTTGGTGCTGCTGGGTTCGCCGGCCGAGCGGTCCACCCGGGCGCTATACGCGGCGTACATCAGCGGGTCCGGCGCGGAGAGCGTGAAGGCTGCGGTGGACGGAGACGGGGATTACACGTCCTGCGATTCCGTCACGGTCACGGGGTGGGATGTAGACGTGGTGTCGATCGGCTCCATGGAGTATCTGGCCGCCGTGTTCACCCTGGACATCGTCGGTAGAGGAGAGGTGTAGGGATGGCCACCGCAAAAGCCAAGAACACATACGTGTCGATCAACGGCACGGACATCAGCGCCTATTGCGACTCGAGCGAGCACCACGTGAAGCCGGACATCGTTGACAAGACCACGTACGGCAAGAACAGCCACGTCAAGGAGGGCACGCTCCTGGACGGCTCCGGCTCCATCGGTGGCATCTACGACACCTCCGCCGTGGCCGGTCCGCGCGCCATCCTCCAGCCCCTGGTGGGTCAGACGGTGACGTACGTCCGCCGCGTGGAGGGCACCGGGTCCGGCAAGCCGCAGGACTCCGTGTCCGTGGTGGTGGGCGAGTACGTGGAGACCAGCCCGGTCGCGGAGATCGTCCGCTGGACGTGCGCGCTCGAGTACTCCGACGACATCGACAGCACCCCCCAGCCGTAGGAAGGTAAAGGATCATGGGAACCCTCTCCGTCACCACGCCCGTCCGCGGCGGAACCGTCATCGCGGGAGCGGCTGTGTCCACATCGGACACCATTTCCCGGGCCCTGCTGGGCACCAAGGGCGTGAACCTGGAGATCATCAATGGGAACGCCGCTACCAACACGGTGACCATCTCGGACTCGAGCACCACGGCGGAGGGAGCACCGGCTGCTTCCATCTCCGCCACCATCGCGCCCAGCACCTCCCAGGTGTTCAAGGTGTTGCCGGCTCAGCTCCACCCCACCAACGGCGTAGTCACCATCACCAACAGCGTCACCACGACGGTGACGTACAAGGCAACCCCACGGGCGTAAGGAGCACCAGGTGAACGAGCGCGAGGAAGACCTCACGGAGGAGCGGCAGATCATTGCCGTGGACGACCTGTTCGACGTGTCCCTGCCGGAGGCGGACTTCGAGGTCCGGCCCGGCAAGTGGATGCGCCTCCGCGCGCTGTCCCGGGCCGAGATGACCCGGGCCGCCAAGCTCGAGGACAACCGGGCAAAACAGGAACAGTACCTGGTGAGCTTGGCCTGCCTGGAGCCCAAGCTCACGGAGGCGGACGTGGCCCGGTGGCAGCGCTCGGCCGCCTTCATGGAGCTGGAGCGCGTGGGCCGGAAGATCAATGAGCTTGGCGGCATCGGGAAGGATGCCGCCAAAAGTGATCTACATGAAGATGGAGACCAGCCCTGAGCTGGAGTTCGAGTTCTACCTGGCGCAGAAGCTGGGCCGGACGGTAGCTGAGCTCCGGCAGATGAGCCAAGCCGAGTTCCTGGGCTGGTCTGTGTACTACGGCCGCAAGGCACAGCGTGCGGAATTGGAGATGATGAAGGGGAGGTGAGGCCGGGTGAGTAAGACCGTGCTGGCGGTGGCCGGCCTCAGCGAGATGCGCAAGGGCTTCAAGGGCATCGACAAGGATCTCCCTAAGGGCATCCGCATCCTGCTCAACACCGTGGCCCAGGTGGTAGTGGACGCCGCCAAGCCGAAGGTCGCCAGCAAGACCGGCGCGGCCCGCGGCTCCCTGAAGGCTGCCAGCTCCCAGACCCAGGCGAAGGTCTCCGCCGGCGGACGGGCGGCCCCGTACTACCCCTGGCTGGATTTCGGCGGATCCACGGGCCGCAAGAAGGCCACGAAGCGCCCGTTCTACAAGAGCGGCCGGTACATCTTCCCCACGGTGGCGGAGAAGCAGGACGATATCCAGAAGGCAATGCTCAAGGCCGTACAGCAACTAGCCGCCGCCAGCGGCGTGGAGGTGAGCTGAGATGTCCAACCAGATCAAGCTCACCTTTCTCGGTGACGCGGACTCCCTGGCCAAAGCCAGCAAGAAGTCTGATGATGCACTGGGCAAGCTGAACAAGAGCGCGGACGCCAGCGGGAAGGCCTTGAACAAGAGCGCCAAGGAGTCCGCCGACTTCGGCACCAAGATGGGCCACCTGGGCAGTGCTGTCTCCGGGGCCAACGACGCCATCGGCGCCATCACGGGCGGCGTCCAGGCGCTCATCAGCGTGCAAAGCGCCGGGGCGGAGCGAGCTAGTAGGCTGGCGCACGCCGAGGACGATGTCAAGCAGGCCATGCTTGACAGCGAGCAGGCCGCCCGGGATCTCCGCCAGGCCCAGCTTGACCTGAGCCAGTCCCAGCTTGACGGACGGCAGGCTGCCCTTGACCAGAGTCAGTCTGTGATCGACAGCGAGCAGGCGTCCATCGACGCCACCACCGCACAGAACGACTACAACGCGGCAGTGAAGGAACACGGTAAGAACAGCGTGGAGGCGCGCCAAGCTGCCCTTGACCTGAAGCAGGCACAGCAGGACTTGAATCAAGCCATGCTTGACGGCAGCCAGGCCCAGCAGGATGCGTCCCAGTACCAGGAGGACGGCAATCAGGCACTCCTGGACGGCAAGCAGGCTGCGCAGGATGCGGCGTCGGCCCAGCACGATCTCATCGACGCACTTCGCGAGGCGAAGCCCACCGACGCGGAGAAACTGGGCGAGAACCTCCAGACGTACAGCTCCGTGATCTCGGCCATCATCGGCATCCTGGGTCTGGCCACCGCCGCACAGTGGTTGTTCAACGCCGCGCTGTGGGCCAGCCCCATTACCTGGATCGTGCTCACCATCGCCGCGTTCGTGGCCATCATGATCTACCTGGCCACCCAGACCACCGTGTTCCAGGACACCTGGAAGGTGGTGTGGGACTTCCTCAAGGGGGTCGGGGCCTGGTTTGCCGGACCTTTCAGCGACTTCTTCGTGCACGGCTTCCGCCTGGTGATGGCGGTAGTCGATTGGTTCTGGGCCGGCATCAAGAGCATCCCCACCAACATTAAGAACACGTTCGCCACCATCGAGGGCTACGTGACAGCGCCGTTCCGCGCAGCCTTCAATTTCGTGGCCGCGGCCTGGAACGCCACGATCGGCCGACTCTCCTGGACTGTGCCCAGTTGGGTGCCCGGCATCGGTGGCAACAGCATCTCCGCGCCCAAGCTCTCCAAGTACCACCAGGGTGGCATCGTCTCTGGGGCGATGGGCGCCGAAACCCTCGCGGTCCTACAGGCTGGCGAACGCGTTACCCCGGCCGGTGGCGGTCACGCCGAGGAGTCCGTGGTACTCAGCGCCGGCGGCGAATTCGATGAGATGGTGCTGTCGTCCATCCGCCGTGCGGTGGGCATCCGTGGCGGAGACCCGGTGCGGGTGCTGAGGTCCAGCAATGGCTGAGCACAACGTCACGCTGGAGCTGTACTACAACGGCGCGTGGAATCCGGTGCCGGCGTTGATCGGCTCCACCCTGAACTACACCAGGGGCAGCAAGGCGCTGAGCAACGACACGGACCCCGCTGAGGGTTCCGGGGCCATCGACAACACATCCGGGCTATACGCCCCTCGCTCCGTGCTGTCCGGACTGTACGGCAAAATCGGACAGAACACCCCCGTGCGGCTCAGTGCGGACTCGTCCGTCCGGGCCACGCTCGAGATGAGCACCTGGGAACCCACCCGGCCGGTGAAGGGCTCGAGCTCCACTCCCTTCACCATGTCCGGCATCCTCCGCCGGGTCGGCACCGGTACCGACCCGATCCGTTCCGCGTTGGTGCGCGCCGCCGACGCCACCTCTGATGATGGGCTGGTGGCGTACTGGCCGTGCGAGGAGGGTCCGGCGGCTCTGGCCGCCACTAACCTGGTACAGGGCGGGGACGTGCTCACGCCGAGCGACACGGCCTTGTGCCAGTTCGGTAAGTTCGCCGGCACGGTGCCCGCCGGCGTGGAGGCGCTGCCGGCCCTAGGCGGAGCCAGTCTGTCCGGCGCGATCGTGGCCACCTCAACCGCAAGTTGGCGCGTGGAGTTCTTCTTCGCCGTGGAACCGGATGTGCTCAACACGGTGACGGACGATCTCCGGGTGGTGCGCTGGGAAACCGGTGGTGGCATCACGAACTGGTGGTTGCGCATCGACGGAGACTCGGCGGTCATCTCCGGTACCAGCCCCTACCTCGCAGGTACCCCGTTCGGCGCTGTGCTCAACGCGGACCCCGTGGACTCCGGAGACCTGGATGACGGCAGGGTCCACCACGTGGCCCTGGATGTTTCGCAGACCGACTCCACCCACATGGCCTGGAGTGCTTACCTGGATGGTGTGCTGGTGGACTCCGGCAACAACACCACCGGTGCGCTTATCGGTCGGCAACAGGTGGGAGCACCGGTCCGCTGGGTCGGCAACCCGGACTTCTCCCCGTACATCCTGACGGTGGGCGCGGTCGGTGTGTGGTCCCCACGGCCGGCGTCCCCCATCGACTACGCCGCGGTGGGCGGGTACACCGGGGAGCCCGCGGCCACGAGGTTCCAGCGCTTCTGTGACCAGGAGGGCATCACCGCCACCATCGTGGGCACGGCCGCGAACACGGTGCTCATGGGACCACAGACTACCGATCCCTTGCTGGACCAGTTCGATCTCATCGCCACCACGGATGACGCCAGCATCTTCGAGACTCGAGGTTCCTCTGGTCTCACCATGCGCACCGGGGGGAGCAAGCTCAATCAGTCGGCGGCAGCCACGGTGTCCTACATCGGGCAGATTCAGCCGCCGCTCCGTCCGGTGGTGGGTGATGCCGGCATCCGCAACGATGTGACCGCCAAGAACCCGGACGGCTCCAGCGCACGCGTCACACAGGACACCGGGCCCCGCAACACCCAGAGCCCGTTGAGTGACCCACAGGGAGTGGGCCGGTACACCGGCTCCCCGGATGTCAACGTATACGATCCGCTGGCCCTGGCGGACGTGGCCGGCTGGCGCGTGGGCCGCGGGACGTACGACGGTACCTGGTACGCCTCCGTCGCCGTGGACCTGGACGCCGCGCCAGGTCTGGTGAGCACCATCAACGCGGTGGACATCGGGGACCTGCTCCGGCTGTCCGACCTCCCGGTTGAGGACACCATCTCCGACTTCTACGGGCTGGTGGTGGCGATCGCGGAGACCATGCCGCCCAAGCGCCGGCTGGTGACCTTCTACCTGGTGCCGGCCGACCCCTACCGGGTTGGCATCGTGGCCAACACCAGCGGGGACACCGCCGCCCTGGTGGGCCACGTGGAGAGCGATGGCGCCACGCTGGCGGCGGCCGTGGTGGCGGGTGCGGCCACCTTCACCGTGGCCACCCCGTCCGGTCCGCTGTGGACCACCACCGCCGACGACTTCCCGCAGGATGTGGTGGTGGGCGCCCAGCGCATCACTGTGTCCGGCGTGTCCGGCGCGGCCAGCCCGCAGACGTTCACCGTGAGCCCGACAGCCGGCGCGTATACGTTCCGGTACGGGGTTGCCTCCGGCGCGGTGGTGTCCGAGTATCAGCCGATGATCCCAACCCTGGTGGACTGACCATGTCTCTCGCGACCATCTCCGCCGGGGCCAAGCTCCGGGCCAGCTTCATCAATGCCATCGTCAACGCCTTCAACGCCCTGTCGGTCATCTTCGACCAGAAGGAGTCAGTCCAGCAGACCGGCTCCACCAGCTCCTCGAGCGCGGTGGGCACGTCGGCCACCGCGGTTCTGTCCATCTCCAACGTGACCTTCAAGGCCGGCCGCGCCTACTCCGTGGAGAACATCGGCGGAGCGCTGGGCAGCACCACCCTGGAGGCAGACTTTTCGTTCTGGAAGAACGGCACCTCCGGCACCCAGATGGGTGCGTTCTACCGCACGCCGTGTGTGGCCGGTGGCGCCGTACGCAACTGTTACGGCAAGATCTACGTAGCGAACACGTCCGGTAGCGATGTGGTGTGGACCAGCGCCACTCTGGCCGTGGCCACCTCCACCGGCACCGTGACGCACGAAGCTGCGGCCAACCGGCCCCGCCAGTTCATCATCCGTGACGTTGGCCTGGCATCGGCGTACTCGAACGCGTATGTGGTGACATGATGGCGGGTATGGATGGGGACGAGGAGGCGTGATGCTCTGGTACAAGGCGAAGTGGATCGATCCGCTGTTCGCGGCCGTCACCTCCGTGTTTCCGAACCGGGGTCACGCACAGGACGGCGCCGTGGGGGACCTCGAGCACCTGACCGGGGTGTCCGGCCACAACCCAGACGACACCCCGGGCGTGCGCGCCGAACGGCAGGATGCGGACAGCCGGCCTGAGGTTCGGGCGGCGGACGTGGACACCCGGGGCGTGGCCGGTGACGATGTGGTGGCCGCCGTGCTGGCCGACCCCGCCGCGCTCCGGCTGCTCATCTACATCATCTGGAACCGGCACATCTGGCGCGCGTCCAACGACTGGCGCCGTGAGGCCTACACCGGGGACGACCCGCACGACCGGCACATCCACTTCTCCGGGCACCCGGATGCGGATGAGGTGGCGTTCCGCTGGGATTGCATCCGGAACATGTACACGATGGAGGATGAGGACATGGGCGGTAGCACCGTCTGGGACGGAAAGATCCGGGACACCGCGGACGGGTTCCCGGAGAACATCAACACGGGCCGCGTGGATGCGGGAGCAGACGACCGGCCCGCGTGGATCGCCTTCACCAACGACCTGGGCGGCGGCTGGGAGCAGTACGCGCTCCGCGTCATGTGGACCAAGGGCGACAACATCTACCAGCCGCTGGCCCTGCAGGGCGCCCAGAACTTCGGGGACGCCGGTAGCGTCCTCTCGAAGGGGAAGCGCGTGTGGGCAGGCCTGCCGGAGGAGTGCGTGGCGCTCTCCATCTACCGCCAGGCCATCGTGGACGGCAAGCCCGTGCCGCAGAGCGCGGACAACCCGGCCTACCCGGGGCCCCTGGGCTACAGCGTGGAGCGCGGTAAGCCGGAGAACTGACCAACGCCGTAGGGATGGCCATGCGTGAAGATAAGAGTGCCGCTCATCCGGGAGTTGACCATGCTAGCTCTCGGGAGCGCGGGCATGGCCCGGGAGCTGTTCTGGGTGCGCCCACCGGAGTTCAGCTGGGCGCGCATGGCCGTGTGCATGGCGCTCATGCTCGGCCCCGCGGCCGTGTGGCTGCTTTGGCGGCCGAAGTCGCCCGGGAGCGTCGACTCAGGGCCGGACTCGCCATCGCCAGTATCGTCCTCACGTTCGCCTGGCTGATGGCCTGGGTGGTGTGCGAGCGGTGAGGCCCTGGGTCCGGGAACACATGCTGACACCCACCGGCGCGGCCAGGTTCGGCGTGACCTTACTACTCACCTTGGCCGCCGTGCTGATTGCACTCGGGTTCACGGTGGTGTACGTGGCGCAGCAGCAAAAGCACATGTGCGGGCTCATTGTGGTGATGGACGACTCCTACCGGGAGCAGCCGCCGGCCACGGACGCGGGCCGGCACCTGGCCGCCGAAGTCAGCAAGTACCGAGACAAGATTGGATGCTGAGGACGAGACATGGACACGAACAGCGGTGACGGTGCGGGCACGCTCCCGCACGATGGCAAGATCGGCAACCTGGTGAACAGTGGTGTGACCGCGGTCATCGGCGCGGCCGTGGTGTGGCTGTCGGACATCGACTGGAGCTCCTGGCCCGCGTGGGTCGGCACGCTCGGCGGCCCGGCCGCCGGCCTGGTGGTCGGGTGGCTCACCACGCGGGCGCTCCCGCGGTACCAGCGCCGGGGCTGACCATCCTAGTATACTAGGATGGTAGTAGGACGTTACTCAGTACAGCAGAAGGCCCCCTGCGAGTCGTGCCGCGGGGGGCCTTCTGTGTCAGCGGCTCTACACGTACCAGGAGCGGAGCGCCTTCACTATGGCCTCCAGGCCTTCCTAGCTGACCACCAGCTCTCCACGTTCCGCGCTGCGGCGGAGCTGGGCCTCCAGCGCATCCACGTACACCTGGTCCGGTGTGGTGGCCGGCCAGTGGACGCGCGCCGTGGGGTCCCACTCCCGCAGGATGCCGCGGTCCATCAGGGCCACGATCGTGCTGGTGGTGGTACGGGCCGTGGTGTGCAGCCCCATCCGTCCCAGGTCTCGCACCGGGTCGATGTTGCCGTGGATCTCCAGGGCTCGCATCAGGGTCTGCATCGCTAGGGTGAGCTTTCGCATCGTGGTGCCTCTCTCTCGGTGTACCCTAAGCATACTACTAAGTTAGTAAGAAAGCAAGAGGCCCCGGGTCCTTTGACCCGGGGCCTTCTGTGTCAGCGGGCGTTCTCTGTAATCGCTTCCGCGTGGATCGCGTCCATGTTCACGCCCGCAGCGATGAGGCCGGCACGGGTCGGCAAGTCCATGAAGCTGCGTGTCCAGCCCCCTCGGCGCAGCGCGGCACGCGTCGACGCTCTGCCGATGATCTGGCCCACGCCGCGACGCATGCGTCGCTCATGCGCGTCGAGGATCGCGGCGCGCTGCGCCTTGCTCATCTTCGTCATGCTCTTAGTGTACTACCTTCTTACTACTTCTGCAAGAGCAGGTGCCGGGCGTGCGCGGCCTGCAATGTCACCACGCCATTGCCCGCGGCCTTGAGGGCGGCGCGCCGGTCGAGGTGATCGGTCAGGTAACCCGGGGCGTAGCCCATCATCCACTCGGCGAACGGCGCGGCCAGTCTGCGCCCGCCCCGCGGCCCGAGCTCGGTGGGCTCGGGCGCCGGGTGTCCGGTCACGGCCTCCCAGCGCGCCACGGCCGCCGCATACTTCCCGAACCGCTCGGGCTGCACGGCCGAGGGAAGTGCGATGTCTCCGCTGGCGATGCCCTGGTTCGGCCCTCCGTTCGTCCCGTCGCTGGCGCGCGGCGAGGGCAGGAGCGATGTGGCGCCCGACAGCGAGATGGCACGCTTTGCACCCGAGTCCCGACATCCACCCACCGTGCTGGGCTGATCACCTCCGAGTCCATCACGGGCCTGTGGCGTAGGTAGCAGGGCCAGCTCGGCGCCGAGCGGCATGCCACCGGTCCAACCCGTGGCGCGTTTCGCCTCCCAGAACTCCGGACCGTCCTCGCCGCGGGTCATCGCATCCCGTGCGACGACCGTGGGCAGCACGGGATGCGATGACCCGCACGTCTGCACCTCGATCCGCTCGGCCGGGGGCGCGCCGGGGCCCACGTGCCAGGCCATCAGGAAGACACGGTGCCGGTGGTGCGGTGCGCCGACCGCACACGCGCCGAGGATCAGCCAGCGGCAGAGGTAGCCCGCCTCGCGCAGGTCGTCCAGGATGCCGCGCCACACCGTGCCACCTTTGATCGATACGAGGTTGCGCACGTTCTCGAAGAAGATCCGGCGCGGGCGCAGAGCCACGATGCCCGCGTAGGCGCTGGGCCAGAGGTAACGCCCGTCCGCCTCGGCCCGCTGGCGTCCGGCTGCGCTGAAGGGCTGGCAGGGCACACCCATGACCATCTCGGTGACCGGCTCGACCGCCGACCAGTCCGTCACCCGGAAGTCACCGAGGTTCGGCACGCCAGGGTGGCGCTTAGCCAGCAGGGCGGCGGGGGCGGGCTCGATCTCAGCGTGCCAGGCGGGGCGGAGCAGGGTGGCGCGGTCCAGCCCGCCGGCCCCGCTGCACAGGGACCCGATCGTCTCGTTTGTCATGCTCTCATCCTACTACCTTCCTACTACTCTTGTCTAGTGGCGGTGGGTAACGCGTACCGTGGTTTCGCAGCCCCGGCCGCGGGTCATGCGCGCCAGCAGTAACCCGACCGCCAGCGCGCCCACCACTGTGGCCAGGCCCAGGCCGGCCAGGAATCCCACCAGTGCCTGCACCAGCAGGCACCCGGCCGCAGCCACCGCCAGAGTTCCACCGGCCCACGCTGCGGGCGCAAGCCACACCGGGCGCGGCCGGCGTACCTGGTACACGGCCACACCCCACACGCCAGGCGCCACCATCTCCATTTCGCGAATCACCACGATGGCGTGCCGGGCGCGCTCCCGCCGCACCAGCTCGCGGAGGCGGTACGGGTCAGGGCTGGTGATCAGCACCTGGGGCGCCCCGGGTACCTCAAGCCGCGGTCCGGGCAGCATTTCCATTGTGGCTCACCACCCTTCCCTCGCTCAGACGCCAGGCACCCCAGATGCCGGTTTCCCGGTTCTCCACCGCCTGGGCGTAGCACGGCCGGCGCAGCGGGCAGGCCTGGCAGATCGACCGGGCGCGGTACGCCTCCGGGTACACGGTGCCACCGTTGCTGTCCACGCCTGTCCACCAGTTGGGGTCGTACTCCGGCCGCGTGCACAGCGCCTTCATGCCCTGCTCCCGATCCAGTACCAGGCGGCCACGGCGCAACCCAGGACGATGAGCGCCACTGTGCCGGAGCGCAGGTTGATGACAGGCAACCCCAGGTCCCGCTGACGCCGTTGCATCCGTGCCGTTCCCGGCCGGATGCGCCGCGGGTTCCATCGGTTCTTGCTGACGTTGTACACCGGCCACAGCGCTAGGATCACCAGCGTCTCCACGGAGCGGAGCAGCCACTTCCACGGCGGCAAGGGGATGCGCAAGGCCACGTACGGGGACAGGTCGGCCCAGTCCTTGGCCACGCCGCCATACTGGCCCAGCCCGAACCGGTGCTGCTGGTCACGGTGGTAGAACGAGGTGGTCTCGCCCACGTAGCACCAGTGCCAGCTCAGCGCCGGGATGCGCAACCGCGCGCCCGGCTTCAAGCACCGGTAGGCGTACACGCCGCCCTTCGCCATCGTCACCACTTCCGCATCTTGGGGCCACGCTCGCCCTTGGTCAGGTGGAATCCCCAGCAGCCGGCGCAACGGTGCTGGATACGGCGGGAACCCTTGGCTCCCGCCCAGTCGGACAGCGCGGTCCGAGCCTCATCCTTGGTAGCGAAACGCTGTTTGCCCGTGAAGGGACAACGCGCCACGTCCGCCTGGTAGCGGTTCGTCTGGGTCATCGCGGACACCCGCGGGCGTCCTGGTCCGCCCTGAAGCCGGCCCGCAGAGCGTCGCCGCGCTCCGTCCAGTCGCGTACGAATTCTGCACCGGCCACCTGTGCTGTGCGGGTTACCTCCGCCTTCGCCACCTCGAGCTGGAGCTCCAGCTCCCTGAGATGCCCGAGGGCCTTCCAGTAGTCATCCTGTGCGTTCGTCATGTCCCCACTTTACCAACTTCTTACTAAGACCACAAGAGGAACTACCTTCATAGTATACTAGGATGATGGCAAAGACCGAGTATCTGGCGCCCGGCATCCACGGGCCATCCCTGCGCTGGTACACGCTGCCCGGCTTCCTCGCCCTGGTGCTGCGCTCCGCCTGGCGGTTCTGGGTGACCGGCAAGCCGCTGCGGGGTCGCGGAGACAATGCCACCTTCCTGCGGGATGCCACCGTGGACCACCGCGGGGGACCGGTGGAGAAGCTGACGCGGGCGCGCTGGCGCCGGGTGGCCTGGCGCTGGGGCGTGGCTGGCGTGCCGCTCGCCCTGTGGGCCCTCCTGGGCCGCTGGTGGGTCGTGGGGTACCTGGTGTGCGCCCTAAGTACTGGCGGCGTGCTGGCGTGGCGCTGGGGCCGGACGTGGTGGTCCCTGCGCGAGGTGCGGCGCAGCCACATCTACCCCGCGGCTCGCGTGCTGGCCCGAGTGACTGGCGCCAAGTTCCGGCGCTCGTGGGCCCTGCGCGCCATCCAGCTGGGCGAGGAGTCCACCCGGGTGTACGTGCCGGACGTGGAGCTGACCACCGCCATGAAGCTGCGCATCGCCAACGCCGTGGGGGCTCGTCTCGGCATGCCGGAGCCGGCCGCGCGCTGGGTGGACACCGGCGTGGAACGGGTGTACGTGGAGTTGTCCCCGGTGGACCCGGCGCCCAAGGGCGTGGCGCTCGGGGCGCTCATGGCGGAGCTGGAGGCCAGCCCGCTGGAGGAGCCGGTGGTGGGCGTGGCCGCTGGCGGCCGAGTGGTGCGCCTGGACTTCCGCAACGACAGTCCGCACACCCTCGGCTCCGCCGGCTCCGGGGCCGGCAAGAGCACCCTGTACAAGTTGATCGCTATGCAGCGCCTGAGCCACGGCGCGTACGCCATCATCCTGGACTTCAAGAAGTGGTCGCACCTGCGCTGGGCCGGACGGCTCGCACCCGGCCGCGTGCTGGTGGAGGACCAGGTTCCCAAGATCCATGACATCCTCTGCCGGGTGATGGAGGAGCTGCTGTGGCGCAAGTCCTTCGACCTGCACCAGGAGGCGGAGCTGGAGGACCTTTCCACGGTGGACATCTACGTGGAGGAGATCAACACGCTCATGAGCATGCTGGTGGACTACTGGAGGGAGTACGTGGCCCAGCGGAAGGCGGAGGCACGACGCGCGCTACGGGAGGCCAAGCTCACCGAGGACGAAACGGCGATCGCGGAGGCGGAGGACATGGTGGCCGCGGCCATGGGCCTACCGGCCACGTCCCCCGCCATCCAGTCCATCCGCTACGGCGTGAACCTCGGCCGCGAGTTCCATGTCCACTGGCACTTCATCGGCCAGAGCATGAGCGCGAAGGCCGCTGGTGGACGCGACACCCGGGAGTCCTTCCGGACGCGTCTCCTCGCGCGGTGGGACCGCAAGACGTGGAAGATGCTCGCGGACGGGGTGGACTACATCGCGTGCCCGTCCGGGGCGGTGGGACTGTGGGCACACGTCCACGGGTCAGAGGTGGACGTGGTGCGCGTCCCCTACGTCCCCGACGAGGTGGCCGTCCAGTACGTCCAGGACGGACGCGTCCCCGCCCGTCCGCTGTTCCACGGTGACGCCTTGCCGGCGTGGGAGCAGCCAGCACTCGAGCGGCCAGCCACCATCGCGGAGGCGGTGGAGCGCATCCCGGGGGCACCGGAGCTGCCAACCGCGCGCAAGCGGGTGCAGCGGGCGGAGCTGGAGCCGGTGGGCCGGCGTGGCAGCGCCGACCTGTTCGACTGGGCCGAGCTGGAGCGTGTCCTCACGGCGTCCTAATCCCTACCCTGAGCAGGCAAAAAGCCCCCGGTGTCCTAGGACACCGGGGGCTTTTTGTTACCCCTGCCGGAGCTTCCAAATCCGGTACTCCTCCATGGCCCGCATGTGATCCGCCGGCCCGTACCGGTTCGCGCAGCACTGGGTGTTGGGCGGGTCGGGCCGTCCGGCGCAGGGGCACCACGCGGCCGAGCACTCGCGGTACCGTCGCTCATGGCACCGGCATGGGTACGGCTGATCGAGGGGAGTCCCTGCGATCAGCCAGATCCCGATCTTCACGCCATCTCCTGTTCGTAGGCCTTCAGGCGGGCCGCCCGGATCTTCTGGACGAACGTGAGGGTGATGTCCCCACGGACGATCTCGGCATCCGTCTGCATGGCGGCCAGGAGCGCCAGCACTCGGCGGACACGCTGGGCGTTCTTGGTGGACACGAGGCCGGCCACGTCCTCACCCTTCAGCATCATGGCCACCGTCTTGTCCAGGTCCCAACCGATGGCCGGACCGCCGGACGTGGGGCGGTTGGCCGGACGAGGACGGGGGGTGGACGGGACGGACGGGACGGGGGTGGACAACGTCCAGGGGCTGTCCACCACGTCCATGTCCACCAGTCTGTCCAGGCTCCGCAGGGCCGCAACGGTGTCCATGATCAGGGCGCGCTGGGCAGGGCCCGCCTTCAGCACCCGCTTGCGCAGCTTCCGGTAGTTGACCTCGGTCGCGGTGGCGATGGTGGCCGCCTGGATGGCGGCACGCTCCTGGGACCGAAGCTTGGCATCCCGGGAGTCATCGCCCAGGCCCAGACGGGAGAGGGCTCGTTCACGCATCTCTCGGCCGATGCGGGCCATGGTGCCGGCACGCTGCCCGATGCGGGTCTTGATCTCGATACCCAGGGCCTGGTGGAGGGCCACCAGTGCCAGTCCGGAACCGAGGACCACGCGGGCTAGACCGATGGCGGGGCCGGACAACTCGAGGGCCATGTACGCTTGGATGCCGCAGAGGGTCCAGGCCACGAATCGGGCACTGCCGGGGTGGCCGCTGCGCCGCACGCCGGCCCGCATGGACCAGGCGGCGGCCAGCAACATCACTTCCACCACGCCGAACAGGAGGGCACGCTCCGCGGTGTCAGTCACGCCCAGGCGCTCCCCGAAGAATCGCCAGGAGGTGTCCACGCTCACGCCAAGCGCCACGACGAAACCGGCGTACCAGGGAGCGGAGCCGGTGGGTTTCTGCGGGTTGTTCGTCTCGTCCGTCATGCCATCACTATACTAACTTCTTAGTATGATGTCAAGGGGTGGGCATGATCACGGCGGGGAAGCCCCACGGCTCCTGGGCCGGCACCACTACCACGCCAGCCGGATCGATGCGGTGGAAGTCCGGTGAGTTGCGCATGTCGTACGGGCCGATGGCGCCCCCGGGGATGCGCCAGCTCTCCTCCGTGTAGTACTTGCCGGAGGCCCGGTACAGCTCCACGTTGACGTGGGTGAGCGCGGGGCCGGCAAGCTGTGCCAGCCGCGCCAGAAGATCCTCGAGATCGTGGCGCGCGCGGTACGCCAGCAGAGCATCCCGGATGAGCTGTTGGATTGTTTGGGCGGTCAGTTTCTCGCTCATGAGCAGATCTCCGCTTCAGTCTGGGTCAACAGTTCGGCAATCCGGGCAGCCATGGTCTCGCTCCAGCACTCGATGTGCGGGTGGGGGCAGCAGTCGAAGACGCCGTCCAGATCCACCCGCCAGTCGGTGACGCAGTGCGGACCCTCGGGGTTGCGCTGCTCCGAGCACACCGGGGCAACGCCGGTCAGGCTCTCGCTATCGGTGAGGATCACTCGCCACGCGCTCATGCCGTCACTCGGCGCAGGTTGGTGATCAGATTCTCCAGGAGAAGCTGACGATCGCGGTTCTCGTCGCTCAGCTCTTCCCATGCCGCGTCCGCGAGACCCCACACAATCTGTGTGAGATCTGCGCGGCCCCGGCGGTAGCCTGCGTCAAACAGCTTCTGTAGCTCTTGTACGTTCAGGTCCATGCCACAAGCATACTAAGAAGTTAGTACCCTTGTCAACGCTACCTCCACGTCACCTCGCCCAGCGCCCCCGCGCGGCGGAACAGTGCCCCCGGCGTCACATCCTGCGGGAGCCGGCCATCGGTGAACAGGTGGAACCCAGCCTGGCAGAGCACATGGTCCACGAGCTGAGAACAGATCATGTGCCCGGAGTCCTCCACGCGGTTACGCATCCAACTCCCCCACTTCCGGAAGCCCAGATGCACCAACGCCAACGCCTGGTAGTCGAGGAAGCTGTATGGGGTGCCGCGGACCATCTGGGCATACTCGGTGACGCTGGCTCGCTGGCTCAACGTGAGCGGGAGACGAATCCAGCCGTAGCCCTCCGTACAGCGCATGGGCCCCACCAGCAGGGCCTCTCGAGCACCACCCGGCATGGCCTCCACCACGCGCGCCTGGGCCCCGTCCGCCTCGCTGACGATCCACGTGTGGGTGAACCAGCACTCATCGCGGAGCATGGCCTGACCCAGGGCCACCCACGGCCCCACGCGGCCCCCGATAGTGGAGAACCCGATGTCACCCGGCTGGAGACTGCTCACGTCCGTCACGGCGAACACGTGCCACACCCCTGTCAATCTGTGTCGTGGGATCATCGAGACCGGTGGCTCGGTGTTTGGCTCCAGGGTAGGGATCGCGTCCATCGTGGCTGGGTACCCAGCCATCGGACGTTGCCCACAGGCAGCCGGCCACCACCAACATGCACATCACGATCAGCCCGGGAATCGCCAACAGCCACAGGTCCATCACCACACGGTAACGGCCCGATCCCCCCGTGGGGATCGGGCCGTCGGGTGACTGCCGGCGCTACTGGGCGGGCGTGGCCTGGGCCTTGCGGGCCTTGCGGAGGCTGCTCAGGCGCCGGTTCAGCACGATGCCCACGATCTCCGCGTCCCCAGTGATGGACGCCAGCGTCTGCACCTCGTCCCCGTGGATGGCCGACAGCTCCTTGAGCTCGGCCGCGTACTCCGTGCCGTCCTCGAGCTCGAGGCGCCGCACGTGGTAGGCGATGGCCTCCAGGTCCCCGTGGGCGTCCGCGATGTACTCCGTCGGCTCCGTGTCCGTGCCGGGCTTCTGGACGCTGATGTGGTACATGGGCGCTCCCGTTCATCGGTGGTGTAGTAGATACATACTACCACAGAGAAGCCCCCGGTGTTCCCGCACCGGGGGCCTTTTTCCTCCGCGGAACCTAGTTCAGCTTGAAGCCGTTCGCGCGGGCCGCCGCCCACCACTCACGGGCCAGGGTCTGATCCGCCGGCGTCACGTCGGTATCCACCTGCCAGGAGAACGAGGGGGCCGCGCCACGGGGGTTCTTCCGCCACTTCTCGAACTCGGCGGCCACGTCCTGGATGCTCACGCCGTTCTTGCGGTCTTTCGCCTGAGGACCCTTCACCAGGCGACCCAGCAGGATGGGCTTCGGCGTGCCGTCGACCTTCTTGAGCTGGCCGATCAGGTTGGCCTCGGACCGCCACACACCGGTCCACAGGAACGGAAGCACGGCGACCGTGAAGGTCTTCTCCGTGACCGTGGTGGTGTTGCCCTCGGTGACCTTGTCCTTGTACGTGTAATCGAGCGGGCCGCCGTCCAGGAGCACCATGTCCACGGTGTACTGCTCCCGCGTGGGCGGGGCACCCTTCTGGACCCAGACGTCCGGGGTCTTGGACTCCGTGTCCAGCTCCCGGGGGATCATGGCCAGCAGCCGGCCCTCCAGGTCCTCGAGCGCAGGCCGCGGGGTGAAGCTTCCGCCGCCGGCCCTGGCGGTGTCCGCATCCGCGAACGGGTCGTCCTCGTCCGTGTGCTGCGCGAACGGGTCTTCGATCTCCTGGGACATCCTGGCTCCTCAGCCTCTCGGGTCCATCGGGTTCTTGCGTCCGGTCCGGGGTAACGCTCCCCGCTTCCGCCGCGAAGTCGGAGCCCACTTGGGCCGACCGGTACACCCTGCCAGGGGTGCAACCAGGCACCGCTCCGGGTCCTCACGGCACGCTGGCACGTGGCGGTTTAACCCTTCGTAGTGCTTGGAACCGTGCCCCTCCCTGGATTTGAACCAGGTCGCTCCTCGCGGAGCTTTCACCATGTGGGAGCGTCCTCCCGGGGCTTGCGGACCCCTTCCCATGCCGTGAGTCGGGGCCCTCTATGCAGATGGTGCGAAGTGCGGGATGGAAGATCAGTCCCACGTGAAGTCCTTGTTGCGGGAGTCCCAGATGCCGTCCTTCATGTTGCCACCTCCTCCCTTCCTGACAAGAAGAACTCTACTACCTTCTTACTAAGGTGTCAACCCCATGATGGCCAGCGGGAGCGTGAGCACCAGCCAGGCCAACGCGATCCAGAGTCTCACGCCGGCACCGTCACACGCTCGTACGCCTGGCGAGCGGTGGCGGCCAGGGCCTCGCACCACACACCGGCGTCCCTGGCCTCCTGGACCAACTGGGACCCCTCCGCGATAGTGTCCACGGCGGCGAAGCGGCCCGCGTACCGCTCCAGGTCCGTGACCGGCGGGGCCGGTCGCAGCCAGGCCCCCGGGTTCTTGGCGTTCTTGGCGCGCGCCCGGTCCTTCACCACCTCATGGGCCCGCTTCGCCGTTTCCCAGCCCTCCACGGTGTCCACCTCCCACACGTCCACGTGTGGCTCCCAGGCGGCCAGCGCCTCGGGATCATCGGGCTGGCGCGGCATCCAGAGAATGAGGGCTGTCTCCTGGCTCACCGGGGGCATGTCCACCCAGCACCCGGCCGCGGGGTCCCACATCGCCACAGCGTGGTTGTAGCAGGCCTGCTGTGCCTTGATCTCGAGCCACGTCCAGAACCGGCGCTGCGTCTTCAGGTCCGCCACACGGAAAATCCCCGCGGCGTCCTGGAGGATGTTGTCGATCCGGCCGCACGCCTCGAGTTCCTCCACCAGCACGATGCGCTCCTGCATGTCCGGCAGGGCCACCAGCTGGTGCCGCTTCAAGGTCTCCTGGTACAGCACCAACGCGCGGCGCGTGCCGGCGTCCCGGTGGGCGTACCCCAGGCCGGCGTGGAGCGCCTCCACCGACTCGTGCCGCATGGAGCCGTGGTTGGAGCCGGCGTTGCCGCCGGAGGCCTCCTTGGCGTGCTCGATGAAGCGCTCCACCCAGGCCTTGCGCTCCTCGCGCGTCATCTTGGGGAGATCGGCGTACAACAGGTTCGCGTACAGCTCCTCTCGCATCGCCACCCCCTGGAGCACCTCGCCCAGCTCCCACATCCGGAGCCCGAACTGATCGGAATAGGCGGACACCAGATTGGACACACGCTGCCAGCCGTACGGCTTGTGCGACCCGTCCCGGCGGGGGAGGCGGTACCGCCCGCCGGAGATGACAGCGTTCGGGTCCGGCGCACCCACGCCGGCGTCATCGGCCAGCGCGAACGGGTCCTCGATGTCAGTGCTCCCGGTCACTTCGACCCCCAGACCGCGAGAGCCTCCCGAACCACGGACAGGTGCGCGCCCGGGTCACTCCGCCGCCGCCGGTACGCGGCCCAGATGCGGCCCCGGAGCTCCACGGGGAGCTGGAACCAGTGGCTCTTGCAGGCCAACTGATCCGAGGGAACGTCGGTGGTGCACTCCTTGCCTGGACACTGATGCATGGGCCATCCTCCTTTGTGGACAGTCTATCGGTTACGCACGGCCCGCACTACGGGGTCGATGCGCTGAGAGCCCTTGAGCACGTCCAGCCGATCGGACAGGCTCCCCTGCCGCTCCGTGCAGACGAACAGGCCGGTCTCCGCATCCACGTAGCCTTCCGGCTTGACGCCCTTCCAGCGCGCGAACTTCACGAACTTCTCACTGGGCAGCTTCTTGCGCCACTTGGCCGCCTTGTCCGTCTTGTTCAGGTCGGTACCCAGGTCCATGGCCAGCTCCGCCGCCCACACCAGCGCCTGATCCAGCGGGAGTCCGCGATGCTCGGTCATCTCCGGACGGCCGAGCTCCTGGGGCACGGTAGCCACGCACCAGGAGCCCTTCGTGGGGTACTCCATGAGGAACACGTATCGCTCCGTCCCCGCGGGCAGGAAGTAGTGCCCTTCCCGGGTGCGCAACCACACCTCCGCGGTGGGCCGGCCCAAGGGGTCGAACTCGAGTGCCTCCGTGGGGCCGTTCCAGTACTCCGGCGTGTCCGCGGCTTCCCACGCGGGGCCGGCGTCCAGCTCGTCCTCAAGGTCGGTCAGCGTCTGGCCGTCCCGCGGCGGCTTCACCTCGCGGCTGGACAGGTCCACCATGCCGCACAGATTCGCGCCCACCTGGGTCACGTGCAGCAGGAGGCAGTCCTGCTCCTCGTACGGCCGCGCCGGGTCCACCCGGAGCCCGCGGCCAGCCATCTGGATATACAGGGGCTGGCTCTTGGTGGGCCGCGCGATGACCACGCAGTCCACCTCGGGGTCGTCGTACCCCTCCGTCAAGATCATACAGTTGACCAGCACGGTGCCGCGCTTGTGCCAGGCGATGGTGTCCCGGCGCTCCTGCGTGGGCATGCCGCCGTGGATGACACGGGCCGGCAGGCCAGCAGCCTCCAGGGCCTCCGCGAACACGTAGGCACTGGCGACCGTGGGGCAGAACATCAGTATCTTGCGCTCGGTCGCGTGCTCGAGGATGGCCTCCGCCACCACCTGCGGGGCCAGAGACTCGGCCAGCGCCTCGCCCAGCTCCTCCGTGCGGAAGTCCGTGCGGGTGCTCTTGACGTTGCGCAGGTCCAGGTCCGGCACCACGATGGAAATCCCGCGGGGGTTCACCAGGTATTTCTTGCGCACCATCCAGACAATGTCCTTCTGGTACACCAGCTCCTGCCACACGGAGCCCAGGCCCTTGCCGTCCCCGCGGGCCGGCGTGGCCGTATACCCGGTGGCCCGCGGGCCGTTCGGGGTAAAGCACCCCAAGCCCACCAGAATGTCCATGTAGGACTTGGCGGTGGCGTGGTGCGCCTCATCCACGATCACGTGCCCGATGGAGCGGAGCTGGGCCAGGCGCTTGGCGTTGCGCAGGGTCTGCACGCTGGCCACGATCACATCGGCCAGTACGTCATTGCGCGCGGCCTTGACGATGCCGATCTCCAGGTGCGGGGCAACTTTGCCCATCTTGGCCACCGCCTGCTGGACCAGCTCATCCGTGTGCACCAGCACCAGCACGCGATCGGAAGGGTTGGCCTCCAGGTACCGCAATCCCTGGTGCGCGAACACCACCGTCTTGCCGCCGCCGGTGGGCAGCGCCACGAGCGCGCGCTGAGCTTCAGACCCAGCGCGCGCTCGTAGTGCCTCCTCCTGGTACGGGCGAGGCTTAAGGGCCTGCCTCATCGCTTCCGCCGGTCGGACAACAGCGCCAGGTGCATGCCCGCCAGCAAACAGGTCAGTACGGAGAACCCGAACGACACCATCGGCCAGCGATGTGTGGCCACGGCGCCCAGCAGGGCCAACAGGGCGAACCACAGCAGGCGCGTGGGCTTCTTGTCGGTCACGCCTGCTCCTCCGCCCACTCCTCCGCAAGGGTCAGCGCCTCGTCCTCGGTCCAGAGCGGCTCGAGGGTCCAGTTCACGCCGGCCCAGCTGCACACTGCGCTCATCTCGCTGTCCGGGAGCCCCAACATCTTGGTCAGCTCCGGAAGGGTCACCGTCTTGTCCATAGCACCATCATACCAAGAAGTTAGTAAGGTGTCTAGCATCAAAAAGGGCGGGCGGCCAGGATTGCTGACCGCCCGCCCTGGCGCTACTGGCCTCGATGGATCTTCTGAAGCTCGGCCATCCGGTCGCGTTCCGGCTGGGTCGGCGTCCGGCCTTCGGTCCTGCGGGCCAGCGCCCGCATCTCCCGGAACGCGTCCTGCCTGTCCATCGCGTCCCTGCTCCGCTCTTGCTGTTCGGTCCGCTTCGCCTTCATGCCTCAAGTATACCAAGAAGTTAGTAAGGTGTCTACCCGTGCACCTGGAGATCGAAATGCGCCCGTACGGCGTGCTCCTCGCACGCTGCGGCGGCCGTGGCGAAGCTGCCCCAGATACCCAGATCCACCGTGTGTGAGATGGCTCGGCCGGCGAACGCCACCCAGCGCATGCGATCGCACCTGGGCCACCAATCTGTGTATACCCCGTACCGCCAACCATTGGGACCGCTGGCCAGGTAGGTGCGACGCTCCATACGCCAGCTCATTCCGCTCTCCTCGAACATGATCAGTCCACCTGGTCCTTCAGCACGCGGGTGTCCGTGAAGCTCGAGAACAGCGCGTCGGTGGCGCCCTGGATGGGGCTGGCGAGCGTGCCGGGCGCGGCCATGACCTGCTGGGCCGGAGGGCGCTCCCAGGTGCCCTGATGCCCGCCCTGACGGATGGTCACCTTCTGCATGGGCGGAGCGGCCTCCGTCTCCACGATCTCCCACCACAGGCCCTTGGGGTCCTGGATGAACCAGCCGGCCGGAATCTGGCTCCAGGGTCGGAGCTCTGCCTGAGGAACGTCGGGCTGGTTGGGCTCCAGAGTCTTGGGCCCGGACCACGGCTGGGTCCAGTCCTGGAGCGGGAACCGCTCCCGAATCTTGATGGAGAGCCCGCACGACTGGCACTCGCCGGAGTAGTTGAAGATCACCGTAGGGGCCTCGGACTCCTCATCCTCGCCCCACGCCTCGGGGTCGTTGAGACCAAGCTCCCAGTCCTCCCGGAATTCGCGGCCCCGGAGACCCAGCTCCCCCTTGGCCAGGCACCTTGGGCACCGGGCCCAACTGTCCGCACTCATCGCTGCCCTCCCTCGAACTCGCCGCGCTCCATCTGCTCCAGGGCGTAGTCCACGCACCTGGCCCGCACGATGGCGCCCCGGCCGGTCAGTGTGCCGCGGGGGGACACCATCAGGGCCTGGAACAGCTCGATGGCCACCGCCGGCTCCGTGCCGGTCGGCAATGAGGACCCCTGGCGAAAGTGCGCGTTGATCAGTGCCACCCGGGCCTCCGGACTGAGCTCACTCGGTTCGATCATGCCTCAATCCTACTACCTTCTTACCAAGATGTCCAGCCGCTGGACGCGCGATCACCAGGAGTATAGTATGGACTTAGTAACTCCGACCTAGGAAGGTGGGCACCGTGCCCAAGACCAAGATGGACCTGGACCAGGCTTACGCCCAGGTGGTGGGCCGCGTGCTCCAGACCCCCACGGACATCCACGTGAACATGGTCCTGGACGCCGAGCTCCTGGCCGCCGTGACGGCAACCCAAGAGTGGCTGGCCGAACAGGGCGCACGCGACAACCGCAGTGAGGCCATGCGGCTCCTGATGCGTGACGGCATCATGGCGCGGCTCTACGCCACGATCGACCCGGAGGACTACGAGGCCATGAAGGTGGCAACCGTCCAGCGTGCCCTCACGGTGCTGGCGGAGGGCCAAGGCCAGGCGTAGCGTTCGGGCTCCCGAGCATAGAAAAAGACCCCCGGGGCGTTCTCCCGGGGGTCGATCCGCATTGGAGGATGCATGCACGACATTACCACCCAGCTCAGCGCGAACCACCGCCGGGAGTTGCTCGAGGGCAGCGCGATCGATCCGGCAGTCATCCAGGAGCGCGGATACGTCACGGTGGAGCGGCCCAACGCCGCCCTGCGCGACAGCTACGGCCGGGACACCCGGGAGCAGCTCAAGGTGATGGGATTCCCGGGCTGGGCCATCCGGGAGGACTTCTACTACCCCGGGCTGCTCATCCCGCACTACACCCCCTCCGGCACGCGCTACGCCGGCCAGTGGAAGCCATTCCGGGCCGTGCCCAACCGCGAGGGCAAGCCGATGCGCTACGCCTCCGCCAAGGGTCCCAGCCGGCTGGACGTGCACCCGCGGTGGTCCATCGGGAACGGGGAGCTGGTGCCGCCCATCCTCGATCCGGATCGCCGGCTGTGGATCACGGAGGGCGTCAAGAAGGCGGACAGCCTCACCAGCCGCGGCGAGATCACGGTGGCTCTGGCCGGCGTCTACAACTGGCGCGGCACCCACGCCACCCTGGGCGACTGGGAAGACGTGAAGCTCAAGGGCCGCGAGGTGGTCATCTGTTTCGACGCGGACGCCATCACCAAGCCGCACGTGGCCCAGGCCATGGCCCGGCTGGGCAAGTGGCTACGGCACAAGGGCGCGACGAAGGTCTGGTATGCACTGCCACCGGGCGGCCCCAAGGGCGTGGACGATTACTTCGCCAGCGGTGGCTCCCTCAAGGATCTTGAGAAGGCCATGACCACCCGGGCCCCCCAGGTGCTGGCCGATGAGGACGTGTTCACGGACAGCGCGCTGGCGGACCTGGTGGCCAACGTGGTGTTCGAGGACCAGTGGTGCCGCACGGGGGCCCTCGGGTGGCTGCGCTGGAACGGCCGGCGCTGGTGCTCAGCCGAGCATGGCGAGGTGGTGGAGGCGGTCCGCACGTTCTTCCGGGAACAGTACGCGGAGGCGCTCGAGAGCGACGCGGAGGCGGTCCGGGAGGGCCGGACGGTGGACAGCGGCCGGACGGAGGGCTGGCGGAAAGTCCAGAGCGCTAGCAAGATCAACGCGGTCCTGAGCCTGGCCGGCAACATCATGGGGGTGCTCCGGGACGCCGGCGTGTTCGACGCGGACCCGGACATCCTCAACACGCCCGCGGGGGTGCTGGACCTGGCTACGGGTGAACTGATGGAGCACAGCCCGGACCACCTGTGCACCAAGATGACCGGGGCCGCGTACAAGCCGGACGCCAACAGCGTGGCGTGGAAGGCAGCTCTGGACGCCGTACCCGAGGAGGCCCTCGGGTGGCTCCAGCTCCGCCTAGGCCAGGCCCTCACGGGTCACCAGACGGACGATGGCGCCATGGTGCTGCTGGACGGTGGTGGCAACAACGGCAAGACCGTGATCATGGGTGCGTGCTACCGGGCGCTCGGCGACTACGCCCGCAAAATTCCGAACGCGTTGCTCCTCAAGGGCAAGGCCCTGGGCGGCCCCTCGGAGGAGAAGATGACGCTCCGCGGTACTCGGCTGGCCTACATGGAGGAGACGCCGGAGGACGGTCACCTGGACGCCAACACGGTCAAAGAGATCTTGGACGCGGAGGTGATCGAGGGCCGTCACCTCTACAAGAGCACGGTGGAGTGGACGCCCTCCCACAGCCTGTTCCTCAACACCAACCACCCTCCGCACGTCACGGACACCGGGGACGGCACCTGGCGGCGCCTGCTCCGCCTGCACTTCCCCTACCGCTACCGGGTCAACGGCCAGGAGATCGAACGCCCCGGCGACCGGTTGGGCGACCCGACCCTGAAAACGGCGATGGCGGCCCAGGAGGCTCGCGAGGCGGTTCTGGCCTGGCTGGTTGAGGGTGCCCAGCGCTGGTACGCCGCCGGCCAGACCCTGGCGAGCTCGGAGGGCCACCCGGCCATCGTGCTCGAGGCGCGGCAGCGCTGGCGGGAGGCCTCGGACGACGTGCTCCGGTACCTGCAACGGGAGTGTGCGTTCGACCCGGAGCGCTGGGTGTCCTCCGACCTGCTCTACCAGGAGTACAAGCGCTGGGCCACGCACGAGGGCGGGCGGGCGATGTCCAGCAGGGAGTGGAGCAAGCGCTTGACCGGGCACAGCGCCCTACCCGGCACGGTGTACGCGGAGCGGGTCTACAGCAAGCGGGAGGGCGTGTCCTGGCCCTCCACGTGGCTGGGCTCCACCGTGTTGCCAGAGCGGCTCCACGCCATCGTGGGTATCCGGTTTCAGTAACACTGCGTAGTTGGGACGGTTGGGACGGATCGTTTTAAACTTTTCCCATGCGTAGAGTCTCTTAGGAAAAGTTTGAAGTGATCCGTCCCAACCGTCCCAGAACAGTAGATTGCCTGGTCAAGTCACATGTGGCCATTCCGGCCGATCGTTCACCGCGGTGAAGCAATCCCAGGATTCCGGACCCGGGTGGCCGCGCCGAGCCACCCTCCAGCCACTACGCTCTGGCTTTTCTACTAACTTCTTGGTAGAATAGAGGCATGGAAGCGAAGCAGGCGGAGGCCATGCCCTCCGCGAATGCACAGAAGGTGATCGCCGCGCAGGATGCGGCCGTCCGTCAGGCGGAGCAGAGCTACCGCATGGCGAGCCCGGATCGGCCCTGGGCCATGGGCGAGACCTTCAACCACCTCTACAGCGCCGGGGCCGGAGACCTGAGCCTCTGCGGGGATCTCCGTGCTGGCGCCTCCGCCCGTTCGGCCATGTTGGTGGCTCGCCTGCACCAGGTGGACTGTCTGGGCTGTCTGGACGCCTTCACGGAGCGGACCCGGCCACGTGGGTAGGCAGAGCTGGGCCGACTTCTTCCGGCACACGGAGGCCACCTACGGTGTGACAGCCCTTATGTACCGGGTACTGTACCGGGCCCAGGGTGGCCGCTGTTACGTGTGCCGGAAGGCCACGGGCAAGTCACGCCGGCTGGGCGTGGACCACGATCACCTGACCGGCGAGGTGCGGGGCCTGGTGTGTACGGGCAGCCTCTCGGCCAACACCTGCAACCGCCTCATCGCCATCTACAGCCGGGATCAGCTCCTCCGCGCGGTGGCCATGCTCTCCGATCCTCCGCCGGCCCGGGCCGTGCTCCGGGCCCTGCGTGGCCCCGGGCTCATCCCCTCCCTGATCGAGGGCATGGAGCCGTTCGACGTTCGGGACGTGAAAGGGGTGGATCTCGATGATCGCCGATTGGCGTAGGGACGAAAGGCGCGTACCCCGGGAATGTGGCGGGTGCGGACGAGAAACGACAAGCCAACCCAGCGACCCCGACGTGCTCTGTCTTGACTGCATTCGCGCGAGACATGGCCTGAACGATGATCTCTGGTTCGTCCCTATCGGGCCGTGGCATCCCACTGTCCCGGCGATCCAGTCGGGCGAGCGCCAGATTCACGTGTGGGGCGAGGGGGGCAAGCCTGAGGTGCCAGCCTGGCCGGCCATCGACCCGCCTCCTGAGATCGTCTCTACGGCCCCCCGGCCTGCGGATGCACCCCCGGAGCCTCGTGCGGTTCTGGGCCTCCAGCGGGCCGCACGGGAGGCGGGATGGCCCATCCTGGTGGGTTACTCCCGCGGTCCGGTGCGCTCCGTGCGGGTGGGCGCGTACAAGCGGGTGGAGGTGTTCGGCGTCCAGGCCGCGCCGCATCCGGAGACCCGTTGGCGGTTCTGGGCCCTGTACTCCCGCCCCCTGCCCGCCGGTGTCTGGTCGTGGCGCATCTCCATCTGGCGGGCGGACCGGGTGGTGTTCACCCATGCCACGGTCACGGATCTCGCGGACTTCATCGGCGTGCGCGGATCGGTGTTGCCGGCGTGGTTCAAGGGCATCCACGCCCGCGTGGAGGAGCAGAAGGAACGCCAGCGGGTGGCGGCCAAGGCCAGACCCAAGAAGACCAAGGAGGGTTCGTCGTGAGCGGTATGGCGTGGAACGGGCTGGGCCCGCGAATCCAGGGCAAGGGCTTCAACCACCAGGAGCCCAGGGGGAACTGCGTGCTCTGCCGCAAGCGCATCGCGTTCGGCGAGGAGTACAAGCGGGTGCAGGGCATCCTGGGCAAGGTGTGCCTGGAGTGCTTCGATGAGCGCTCGCAGGCCCTGGGTGGTCCGCTGGGGCCGGTACCCGTTCTGCTGGACGTGTTGCCGTGCCTCGTGCTGCTGGGGTCAGTACGGCCCGATGAAGCGCCCGCATCCTGGCCGGCGCCAGGTGTTGACAGGGTAGTAGGAGAGTAGTATACTTTAGGTATGAGAGATGAGCAGAACTACACGGAGCAGGTCAACACCGCCAACGCCATCGAGGCCCGCCGGCCCCGCCCGATGATCGCACCGGATGGCAAGACGGTCACCGTGGCGGGCAACCGGATCAAGGCTCGCCTGGAGGCTGGCTACAAGCTCAAGTAAGGTCCACCCCGCGGCCCCGCCCTCTCGTCCGGGCGGGGCCGTCTCTTTGCCTACTATTATCCTAGTATCCTAGGATGGCCCAGGGTGCTGCCCCGTATGCTCGAGCCATGGTGAGCAGGGCGTCCAGGCCGGCGCGGCGTGCGCGTTCCGAGGTGCTGGGCGATTCGGATGTGTGCATCATCTGTGGGCACCGCGGGTCGGACAGTGTGGACCACATCATCCCGGTGCAGCTGCGCCCGGACCTGGTGGCGGACAAGGACAACATGGGCCCGGCCCACCATGAGCCGTGCCCCACGTGCGCGCAACGGTGCAACAATCTCAAGGGAACCAGGCCACTGGCCGCAGTGACTGGGCTGGTCACCAGCAGGGATTGGTTCACCGAGAGCGTGAGGAGCTGAGCAAGTGGCCAGCATCGGGACCGTGGTGCAGTACGCGTGCCGCAGGTGCGGCGTGTCGTGCTCGTGGCTGCGTGACCGTAGGGGCATGGCGCCGTCCCGATGCGAGACGTGTATCGCGAGTGATGTGCGGGAGCGGGGCAAGCAGCATAAGCGCAGGCAGCGCGCCAAGAGGTGGGGCGTTGACCATGGGCCGTACAGTCTGGCCGAGGTGGCGGAGCGAGACGGGTTCGTGTGCCGCTTGTGCTGGCGTCCGGTCAACATGGTGCGCGTGGTGCCACATCCCGGCGCGCCCACGCTGGACCACAAGATCCCGCTTGCTCGGGGCGGACCGGACACCGAGAGCAACATTCAACTTGCTCACTTCTTGTGCAACAGCACGAAGAGTGACGGATCTTGGGGCGGTCGCGTTGTTCGCATCAGCTGATCGAGAAAAAGTTGCAGAAAGTAGGGGGGGGAGTGGCCTTGGGGAAAGATCAACTCCGGAACAC
>JBJMIG010000101.1:0-104202 GCA_045806965.1 Labedaea sp.
ACCTCAACGTCATCCTCGACCACACCACGCTCGTAAAAGGAGTCGGGAACGCCACCCTGGACTGCGGCAGCACCCTCAACGCCCACACCATCCGGAAACTCGCCTGCGACGCCGACCTCATCCCCATCGTCCTCAACACCGACGGGGTCCCCCTCGACGTCGGACGCGAACACCGACTCGTCACCACACCACAACGCACCGCCCTCACCGCCCGCGACCGAGGCTGCGCGTTTCCCGGATGCCACCTACCCGCCCGCTGGACAGACGCACACCACATCCATCACTGGGCGGATGGGGGACGTACTGATGTGGCCAACCTGGTTCTCCTGTGCCGCCGACACCACCGAACACTGCACAACACCCCATGGACCATCCACATCACACGCGGCATCCCCTACTTCACACCACCAAAATGGGTGGACCCCCAACAGAAACCCATGCGCAACGTGCTCCGGCACTGATCTACGGTTTGCGGCTCGGTTCGCGGAACACTACGTCGTAGCCTAGTGAGCGCATCATGCCGATCAGCATCGCGCGGGTGTTGGTGGTTGCCCTTTCGGTGAGGCCGGCGTGCTGGGCGGCGTCGGCGATCTTCTGCTCGCCGACCGCGTAGAACTGTTGCTGGTCCGGCACCTCGAACAGGGACTTGATTCGGTTCCAGATGCCTCGGTCCTCGGCGAACAGGTAACTGCGCTGCTGGTCCAGGTTCGGCTTGTCCAGCTTCGGTTGGGGCAGGGCGATCTCCACCGTCTTGCGGTCCGGGGAGACCTTCAGGGCGTCGCCGCTCAGCTCGGAGAAGTCCACGAACGCGTTGACGCTGCCCGCGGCTACGAACAGGGCCCGCTCTCCGGCCAGGAAGTCGGGCACGAACTTGACGTCCTTCTCCAAGTCCACCACGACCTGGAACTCGCCGGCGGCGGCGTGGTACTGGCTCAGATCCTTGACCGATTGCAACAGCACCGGCCCGGTGCGGTCGACCTCCTGGGTACGGAACGGGTTCAGGTTCGGCAGCAGGGTGGTGAGGCCCAACACACCGATCACCAGCACGACAGCACCCAGCACGATGCCGATCACAAACCAGGGACGAGCTGATCTCTCGGCGGCCATGTGACCGGGGTTACCCGCAGGTCGCTACCCGGAAACCCTCAGCGCGGCGCCTGGCACGTGAGCTGCGGGCGCGGTGTCTCGGCACCGTTCGGGGCGTTCGCGGTCAGCCCGAACTCGGTCGAGCCGTTGGCCGCCACCGCGGCGTTCCAGCCGGCGTTACTCACCGTCACGGCGGTTCCGTTCTGCGCCAACGTTCCGTTCCACAGGGTGTTGATCGTCTGCCCCGCCGGCAGCGTCCAGCGGACGGTCCAGCCGGCCAGCGCCGGGCCGGCGTTGTTGCGCACCACCACACTCGCCTGGTAGCCGCCCGGCCAGACATTGGTCACCGCGAACTCCGCGACGCACGGGGAGTTCGGTGTGGTTGTGGTGGTGGCCGAAGCCGGCGCGTCCGACGACCGCGCGGCGGTCACCGTGACCGGCCGGTTGGCGAACACCGTGCCGAGCACCACGCCGACCGCGATCAGGCCAAGCGCCAACGCCCCGAACCCCACCGCCCGGGGCGACCACCGCCCGCGCACCGGCAACAGCAGGGTCGGCTCGCGCGGCACGTTCGGCAGTCGCGGCCGCTCACCGCCGGCCACCGCGGCGAGCACGTCGCGCACCTCCGACATGGCCGGGCGCTGCGCCGGGTCACGCCGCAGCATCCAACGCAGCACCTCGGTCAACGGGCCGGACCGCTCCGGTTCGCCGATCTCGCCGGCGGCCACCCGGTGCAGCAACGCGATCGGGTTGTCGTCCAGCCCGAACGGCGGCCGGCCCTCGGTCGCGGCGTAGAGCGTGGCGCCGAGCGAGAACACGTCCGAGGCGAACGTGGCCGGCGCGCCACCGGCCACCTCGGGCGCCAGATACGCCGGCGTGCCGGCGATCACCCCGGTGGTCAGCGTGCCGTCCCCGACCGCCCGGGAGATGCCGAAATCGGCGAGCTTGGCGGTGCCGTCCGCGGCCACGAGTACGTTGCCCGGCTTGACATCCCGGTGCACCACGCCGGCCTCGTGCGCGGCCGCCAGCGCGGCCGCCACCTGCCGGCCGATCTCGGCCACCCGCTCGGCCGGCAGCACGCCGCGCGCGGCCAGCTTGTCGGACAGGCTCCGCGCCGGGAAGTACTCCATGACCAGGCACGGCCGGCCGTCGTGCTCGACCACGTCGTGCACCATGATCGCGTGCGGATGCCGCAGCTTGGCGGCCACCCGGCCCTCGCGCATCGCCAGTCGCGCGTCGTCGAGCACCAGTTGCTTGACCGCGACCGTCCGATCCAGCCGCTCGTCCCTGGCCTGCCACACCACCCCCATGGCGCCGCGCCCCACTTCGGCCACCAGCCGGTAGCGGCCGGCGATCAGCTCATCGCCCACGCCAGCCCTCACAAACACGGCTCCCGACAACACGGCCCCTTGCCACGCCCACCCGACCAGCTTGCCATCAACGCTGGCAACGCGCTTCGGTGTTGAACGGTGCCGGCGAGGTGTCCAACCCATTGCGGTACCGGGTGCCCTCGTAACCCTTGGTGCACGGTAGTGGGGTGAAGAACGTGGTGGCGAGCCCGATCTGGGTGCTCCCCGAGCGCAGCGCCGTGCTGGCCGCGGCCACCGCGGCCGGCGTGACCACCAGCAACTCCTCGACGCCGCGCTGCCGAGTGAGCAGCACCGTGGAGGTGGTGAGCAGGTTCGCCAGCAGCACCCCGAGATCGGGACCGGTCTCCTGGACCAACCCGGTCACCTGCCTGGCGAGACCCGGCGCGCCGGAGATCAACGTGCGCAGGTCGCCGTCCGAGGCGACCAGCCGGTCCGCGATCAGCTTCGCGTTGACCCCGAACGACCTGATCGCCTCGGACTCCTCGATCTGGGTGGTCAGCACCGGTCCGGCGTCGGTGATCAGCGACAGGGTCTGTGGCAGGTGCTCGGTGGCCAACCGAGTGACGCCGGCCGTCGAGTCGAGCAGTACCTGAAGGCTCGGGCCGGTGTCCTGAGTGGCGTCGTAGAGCTCATCGACCACGGTGCGCAGATCCTGCTGCGGCACCGAGGCGACCAGCCGGTCGAGGTCGCGCACCACCTGCTCGACCGGCAGCGGCAACGTGGTCCTCGGCTCCTCGATCACCGCGCCGTCGGTCAGGAACGGGCCGCCGTCGCGGCGCGGGCGCAGGTCGACGTACTGCTCGCCGACCGCCGAGCGATCCGCCACCACCACGTCCACATCGGTCGGAATCGGCGCGTCCGACTCGATCCGCAGGTCCACCTCGACCCCGTCGCCGGTCAGGTGCAACTCCCCCACCCGGCCGACGGCCACGCCGCGGTAGGTCACCTCGGCGTTGGTGAAGATCCCGCCCGAGTCGGCGAGGCGCACCGTGACCAGATAGCCCGGGTCGCTGAACAGCGTGTCCAGCCGGGCGTAGCTGGCCCCGACGTAGCTCACCCCGAGCACCGCGATCACCGTGAACACCAGCACCTGTACCCGAACCAGCCTGGTCAGCATCAGCGCGCACCTCCGGGCAGCACGTCCACCGGCGGCAGCGGGGACAGCGCGGCCGGCGCCGCCTTGTTGGCGGTGTTGGTGTCGAGCTTGAGATAGAGGTTGAGGTAGTCGCCCTTGATCGCGTCCAGCACCGTGTCCGGGAACGGGAAGGTGAGCAGCAACTCCATGGCCTGCGGCAGGTTCTGGCCCGCCTCGGTGAGTTTGCGCAGGGTCGGTTCGAGCGCGCGCAGGTCGGCGATCAGGTCGTCGCGGCCGCGGTTCACCGTGTCTACCGCGACTCCGGACAGCGAGTCGAGCGCCTTGAGCATGCGCACGAACGACTCACGCTGATCGGCCAGCACCGTGATGCCGCCGCCGAGGTTGTCGATCAGGTCGGCGATCTCCTTGGTGCGGCCGCCGAGCCGGGCGGACAGCGCGTCTAACCCGTCCAGTGCGCGGCTGATGTCCGCGCGGTGCGCGTCCAGTGCGCCGACGAAGGTGTCTATGTTGGACAGGAAGGAGCGGACCTGGTTCTCGTTGCCGCCGAGCGCGGCGTTGAGCTCCCGGGTGATCTGCTGAAGCTGCCCAACTCCCCCACCGTTGAGCAGCATGGACAGCGCGCCGAACACCTCCTCGATCTCCGGGTTGCGGTTGGTGCGCTCCAACGGGATGACGGCGCCGTCGGCCAACCGGCCGTCGGCCGGGGTGCCCGGCGGGTCGTCCAGTTCGACGAACTTCTCGCCGAGCAGGCTGGACTGGCGCAACCGGGCGACCGCATTGGCCGGCAACCGGACGGATCCGTTGAGCAGCATGGTGACCGAAGCGCTGCGGCCGTCCTCGGCGAGCTCGATCCGGTCCACCCGGCCGACCGCGACGTCGGCCACCTTGACCCCGGACTGCGGCACCAGGTCGAGCACGTCACGGAACCGCGCGGTGACCCGGTAGGGATGGTCGCCGACGTCCGCGCCGCCTGGCAGTGGGAGGTCGTAGCCGCCGGCGAACGAGCTACATCCGGCGGCACCGGCCAGCACCAGCGCGGCGACGAACAGGCGGCGTGGCCGGACCATCAGCGCACCCCCGTGCCCGGCAGGGGGAAGCTGAACTCGTTGAGGTTGGCCCGACTGTCGATGCTGCCGTGCGCCGGGTCGTAGGCGGCGAGCAGGTTGGCCAGTGCCCCCGGCGCCCGGTCAAGTGCCTCCTCGAGCGAGGCGCGCTGCTTCACCAGGAGATCGGTGGCGCCAGCCAGCTTGTCCACATTGGACCTGATGCGGGCCCGGTTGTCCTGTACGAACTGCTGCACCGTGCCGAGCGCGCCGGCCAGTTCGTGCAGCGCCGCGCCGAAGTCGTCCCGCTGGTCGGCGAGAAACCGCGCGACCGTGGCGAGTTGGTCGTCGAACGTGCGGAGCTGCTTGTCGTTCGCGGCCAGCATCGCGGTGAACTTCTGGATGCTGTCCACCGTGGCGAACAGGTCGTCCTGCGAACCGCTCAGCGTGTGTGCCGCCTTGCCGAGCTCCCGGACCACGTCGCCGAACTTGCGACCGTTGCCGTCCAGGCTCCGCGCGCCGGTGGAGAGCAGCTCGGAGAGCGCACCGTCGGCGTTGGCGCCATCTGGCCCGAGCGCGGTGCTGAGCTTGTCCAGGCTGGCGAACAGCTCGTCCAACTCGACCGGAACCGCGGTGCGTCCGGTCGGGATCACCGCGCCGTCACCGAGCCGAGGACCGCTGGTGTAGACCGGCGCGAGCTGCACGTAGCGGTCGCTGACCAGGCTGGGCGTGACCACCAGCGCGGTCGCCCCTGCCGGCAGCGCGATGCCCTGGTCCAGCGACATGTCCACCCGCACCTGCTTGCCCTGCGGCGTGACGGCGTCCACCCGGCCGACCGCGACCCCCAGCACCCGGACATCCGAGCCGGGGTAGATGCCGACCGCGGCGGTGAAGTACGCGCTCACCCGCCGCTGTCCCGCGCCACGCTCGGCCAGCCAGACACCCGCGGCGGCCAGCACGGCCACAATGCCGGCCAGCGCGACGATCCGGGTCAGCCGGATCCGGTATCCCCCCGTCATCAGCCCCGTCATCACCGGCCTCCTCCCGGTTTCGGCGGGATACAACCGCCGCCCGCGGCCGGCACCAGCCCGCACAGGTAGGTGTCCAACCATGGCCCGTTGCTCACCCCGTTGCCGATCAGGCGGTAGAACGGTCCGGCCAACCGCAGGCCCCGGTCCAGGTTGTCCTGGTTGCGTTGCAGCACAGCGGTTACCCGATCGAGCTGGGCCAGCGCCGGACCGAGCCGCGCCTGGTTCTCCTTGACCAGCGCGGAAAGTTGGCTGGCCAGGTTCTTGGTGCCGTCGAGCAACGCCGCGATGGCCTCGCGGCGGTTGCGGATCTCGTCGAGCAGCACACCGCCGTCCCGAATCAGCGCCTGGATCGAGTCGGTGCGCTGCGCGATCGTGCCGGTGAACTTGCTCGTGTTGGTCAGCAACTGTTTCAACTCCTCGTCGCGCGAGGAGATGGTCCTGGACAACGCGGTCAGCCCGTCCAGCGTGCGGCGCACCTGGTCCGGGGTGGACGCGGTGAACGTCTGGGACAGCGCGCGGAAACCCTCGGCCAGCTGGTCGGTGTTGATCGCCGCCGCGGTCTTGGCCAGGTCGCCGAACGCGTCATTCACGTCGTACGGGGTGACCGTACGCTGCCGCGGGATCGGCGTTTCGGGGTCCAACTCCTTGGTGCCCAACGGGTCCAGCACCAGATTCTTCTGCCCGAGCAACGTCTTGATCTTGATCGCGGCCACCGTCTGGTCGCCGAGCCAGACGTCGCGGGCCCGGAAGCTGACCTTCACGTGGTCGCGCTCGAGGCCGATCGCGGTCACCTCGCCGACCTTCACGCCGGCCACCCGGACCTCGTCGCCGCGCTTCAACCCGGCCGCCTCGGTGAACTCCGCGGCGTAGGTGGCGCCGCCGCCGATCAACGGCAGTTCCTTGTGGTAGAAGGTGAGCAGCCCGATCGCGACCAGCAGCAGGCCGCCGACCGCACCGACGGCGACCGGGTTGCGTTCCCGGAACTTCTTCATCGGCGGCACCTCGGCTCGGTGAGCGGAATGCCGACCGGTGGGCCGCCGGGCGCGGGCGCGGCGTCCGAGGTGGCCGAGCAGAGGAACATGTTCAGCCAGGAGCCGTAGCTCGCGGTGCGACCGATCGCTTCGTACTTGATCGGCAGGTTGGCCAGGAACTTCTCGAACTGCGGCGTGCCGTCGGCCAGGTTCTTCGACAGCGCACCGAGCGCGTCGATGTCTCGGCGCAGGGGTTCACGCCCGTCGGCGAGCAGCGCGCCGGTGCTGGTGGTGAGCGCGGCAAGGCCGTCGATCGCCTCGCCGATCGGCTTGGCGTCCTTGGCCAGCCCGGAAACCAGTCGCGCCGTGGTGGCGATCAACGTGGACAGCTTGTCGCCGCGCGAACTGACCTGGTCCAGCACCGTGTTCAGGTTGCCGATCACCGCTCCGATCACCCGGTCCTTGTCGGCCAGCGTGGTGGTCAGCGACGCGGTGTGCTGCAACAGGCTGTCCACGGTGGTGCCCTCGCCCTGGAGCACCTGCACGATCTCGAAGGAGAGTTGGTTGACGTCGCTCGGGTTGAGAGCCTGGAACAACGGCTTGAAACCGTTGAGCATCGCGGTCAGATCCAGCGCCGGGCGGGTCCGTTCCAGCGGGATCAGCGCGCCCTCGGGCAGCACCGCGTTAGGGTTCGCTCCGCTGCCCTGGTCGAGCGAGAGGTAGCGCTGGCCGATCAGGTTCCGGAACTTGATCGTCGCGGTCACCGTGGCGGACAGCTTTCGCTTGCGGTCCACCGAGAACGTCACCTCGGCGAGCCGGCGTTCGGCGATCCGCACGTCCTCCACCTGGCCGATGCGGACCCCGGACATGCGCACGTCGTCACCGGCGTTGACCGAGGTGGCGTCGGTGAAGCGGGCCCGGTAGGTCACCGTGTCGCCGCTGCCCCGGTTGGCGATGGCCACCGCGAGCAGCGTCGTGGCGAGCAGCGTGACCACGGCGAACACGAATCCCTTGAGCAGCGGTGCGAGCAGGCCCCTCATCGCAGCGTGACCTCCGCACCGCGCAGCAACGGGCCGAGCAACAGGCTGCTCCAGCCCGGCACCTCGGCCGGGTGCACGCCGTAGACCGGCGCCAGGAGTTCGGCGAGCAGTTGGCTCTCCGCCGGCGAGTTGGGCTGGCTCGACAGCGCGGCGGACGGGACCGTGGCCTGCGCGCCGGGACCGGTCGGGTAGCAGCGCGGGCCGCTGCGCGGCGGCGGAACCGCGCTGGGACCGCCGGTGCGCGGCGGCTTGACGGTCAGCTCGATGTGCAGGCCCGGCTCGTTCGTGCCGACCCCGAGCGCGCGGTCCACCTGCGGCTTGAACTTCGTCACCGCGTCAAGCAGGCAGGGGAACTCCGGCGCGTACCTGGCCAGCAGTTCCAGGGTCGGCCGGCTCGCGTCGGCCAGCCGGATGAGGTTGTCCTTGTTGGCGCGCAGGAATGCGTCCAGGTCGACGGATGCCGTGGTGACCGTGCTGAACAGGTCGGCCAGGTTCTGCTTCTGCTCGGCGATCGTCTTGCTGGTGGTGGTCAGGTCGGACAGCGCGTCGACGATGTCCGGGCCGGCCTTCTCGTAGGTGGCCAGGGTGTCGGCGAACTTGGTGATGTCGGCCTGCAACTCGGGCAACTTCGGGTTGAGCTGGCCGAAGTAGCCGTCGAGGGACACCAGCGTCTCGCCGAGCGGCCGGCCGCGGTGCTCAAGTGCCTGGGACAGCGCGCCGAGCGTGCTGGACAACTTCTGCGGCTGCACCGCCTGTAGCACCGGCAGCAGGTCGCGCAGCGCCTGCTCCAGCTCGATCGCCTTGGCGCCGCGGTCCTGCTCGATCCGGTCACCGGCCCGGAGCCGGGCACCGGCCGGCCGATCCGGCATGACCAGGCTGACGTAACGCTGGCCGAACAGGGTCTTCGGCAGCAGCCGGGCGCCGACGTTGCGCGGCAGCAGCGCCAACCGCTCCGGCGCGATGGCGAGGGTCACGTCCACGCCTCCGCCGCCGGTCCGGACCGCCCGCACGCTGCCGACCACCATGCCCCGGACTTTCACGTCCGCGTTGGCCTTGAGCTGGTTGCCCACCCGGTCCGTGCGCAGCGTGACCAGCGCCTCGTCGCTGAACGCCTTGTCGTACACGGCAACGGCGAGCGCGCCGAGCAGGCCAAGCAGGACGATGAAGACCAGGCCGAACAGCTGGTTGCGGCGCCGGGGGCTCATCCCGCCACCCGCACCGTGGTCGTGGCCCCCCAGATGGCCAGGCTGAGGAAGAAGTCGAGCACGCTGACCAGCACTATGGCGGTCCGAACCGAGCGGCCGACCGCGACGCCGACCCCGGCCGGTCCGCCGGAGGCACGGTAGCCGTAGAAGCAGTGCGTCAGAATGATGCCCACGCTGAAGATCAGCACCTTGACGAAGGACCAGACCACGTCCTCCGGCGGCAGGAACAGGCTGAAGTAGTGGTCGTAGGTGCCCGCCGACTGCCCGAAGAACTCCACGGTGATGGTGCGCGCGGCCAGGTAGGAGGTGAGCAGGCCGACCACGTACAGCGGGACGATCGCGATGAACCCGGCGATGATCCTGGTGGTCACCAAATAGGGCAGGCTGCGTATGGCCATCACCTCGAGCGCGTCGATCTCCTCGGAGATCCGCATCGCGCCGAGCTGCGCGGTGAACCCGGAGCCGACCGTCGAGGACAGCGCGAGCGCGGCCACCAGCGGGGCGATCTCCCTGGTGTTGAAGTAGGCCGAGACGAAGCCGGCCAGCGCCGAGGTGCCGATCTGGTTCAGCGCGGCGAAACCCTGCAACCCCACCACCGTCCCGGTGAACACGCACAGCCCGACCATCACGCCGATGGTGCCGCCGATCACCGCGAGCGCCCCGCTGCCGAAGCTGACCTCGCCGAGCAGCCGGACGATCTCTCTGAAGTAGCGCCGGATCGCCACCGGGGTGGCGGCCAACGCCTTGGCGTAGAAGCCGAGCTGGTCGCCGAGCCGCTCGAGCCCGTCGCCGGGACGGCCGGCCGATGAGCGCCGGGTCAGCACGCTGCTCACCGCTCAGGCTCCCTTCGCCGGCACGAGTTCGAGGTAGATCACGCTGATCACCAGGTTCACGAAGAACAGCAGCAGGAACGTGACCACCACGGACTGGTTCACCGCATCCCCGACGCCCTTCGGCCCGCCCTTGGGGTTGAGTCCGCGATAGCAGGCGACCAGGCCGGCGAGGAACCCGAAGATCACCGCCTTGATCTCGCCCACCCAGAGGTCGGGAAGCTGGGCCAGGGCGGAGAAGCTGGCGATGAACGCGCCCGGCGTGCCGTCCTGCACGACCACGTTGAAGAAGTAGCCGCCCACCACGCCGACCACGCTGACCATCCCGTTGAGCAGCACCGCGGCCAGCATCGCGGCGACCACCCTCGGCACCACGAGCCGCTGGATCGGCGAGACGCCGAGCACCTCCATCGCGTCGATCTCCTCGCGGATGGTGCGCGCGCCGAGATCGGCGCAGATGGCCGAGCCACCCGCGCCGGCCACCACGAGCGTGGTGACGATCGGGCTGGCCTGCTGGATCACCGCGAGCACGCTGGCCGCGCCGTTGAACGAGTCCGCACCGATCTGGGCGGTGAGCGAGCCGAGTTGAAGAGTGATCACCGCGCCGAACGGGATCGACACCAGCATGGCCGGCAGGATGGACACGCTGGCGATGAACCAGAACTGTTGGATCAGCTCGCGGACCTGAAACGGCCGGCGGAACATCGCCACCAGAACGTCGAGGCCCATGGCGAACAACCGGCCGAACTCGCCGAGTGCGCCGGTCGCGGTTCGGCCGAGCGCCGAACCGCGGCTCGTGGATCCGATCGTCATCGCCCGGCCCCCTGCCTGGCCCCGGGTTCTGCCTCGTGATCGGCGCTGGCGCGCAAGCCGGCCAGCACCCCCTCCTGGGCGCGGCGCGGCAGCGTGTGCAGGTTGCCCAGCACCCGCTCGCGCCTGCGCCGCACCGCATCCCGAAACGGCAGGCCGGGCGTTGGTTCGAGCTGGGCCGGCAGCGGCAGCCGCTCGCCGGCGCCGAGTGCGGCCAGCTCGGCGTCCACAACGGACTGGTCCTTCTCCTCGCTCATCCCGATCGGACCGAGCCGCCGCCCGTTGAGGAACTGCTCGACCACCGGCTCGTCGCTGGTCAACAACACCTCGCGCGGACCGAACATGACCAACTCGCGCCGAAACAGCATGCCCAGGTTGTCCGGCACGGTACGAGCCACGTTGATGTTGTGCGTGACGATCAGGATCGTGGCGTCGATCTGCGCGTTCAGATCGATCAACAACTGACTCAGATACGCCGTCCGCACCGGATCCAGCCCCGAGTCCGGCTCATCACACAGAATGATCTCCGGATCCAGCACCAACGCCCTGGCCAGCCCGGCCCGCTTGCGCATCCCGCCGGAGATCTCCCCCGGCAGCTTGTGCTCCGCGCCGAGCATGCCGACCAGCTCCATCTTTTCCAGCACGATGGCGCGGATCCGGCTCTCCGGGAACCGGGTGTGCTCCCGCAGCGGGAAGGCCACGTTGTCGAAGACGGACATCGAACCGAACAGGGCGCCGTCCTGGAACAGCACACCGAACAGCTTGCGCACCTGGTAAAGCTCGTGCTCGGAACAGTGGCACAGGTCGACGCCGTTGATCACGACCCGGCCGTGCTCCGGCCGGAGCAGACCGATGAGGCACTTGAGGAACACGGATTTGCCGGTACCTGACGGGCCGAGCAGCACGCTCACCTCGCCGGCCGGCAGGGTCAGCGTCACGTCGCGCCAGACGGCCTGCCCGCCGAAAGACTTGGTCAGCCCCTCGACGACCACCTCGACACCCACTCGGCCACCTCCTACGCCGCCGGCAGCGCGGTCAACGTGCTGTCCAAGGTGTTGTCCGGCCCCGCGATCAGACCGGTGAACAGTGGGTCCAGGTTCTCCGCCGTGCCGCAGCCGTGAAACGGCGGAATCTCGAAGGTGCTGTGCACCACGCTCTTCGTGCCGGGCAGGAGGTTGGTCACGCCCTTGATCGGAATCTCGGCCGGTGTACCCGTCACGCAGTTGTCCCCGGCATTGAGCGCGACGCCGTCCTCCTTGACCTCGGAAAGCCGGATGTTCAGCCGGGCCACCAGGTCCACCTCGACGTTGAAGCCGGGCACGTCGAACCGGAACTTCGCCCGCCCGGTCACCTTGCCGACCTGAACGAAGGTCGTGACGTTGGTGGACGGGACGAACCGGAAGATCAGGAAGTAACCCGGGCTGGACGGCAGCTTCAGGTCGCCCTCGACGCGCAGCGGCCATTCCGGGTCCGGCGGGCTGGCCTCGCGGGCGACCGCGTCGAACGTGCCGGGCACGAGGACCAGGTCCGAGGCCAGCTTCGCGATCCGGGAGGTGCCCTCGATCGTGAAGGTGACGCAGACCTGGCCGGGGCAGGGCGCCGCGGCGGCGGTTGGAGCCGCAGGCGCCGGCACCGGACCCGGGGTCGCCGGGGCCGGCCCGGGAGCGGCGCCCGATGCGGGCACGGCGGCGAGCAACGCCATCGCCATTCCGAATGCGGCGACGACGGTACGGCGCGCGAAACGGGCCGGCGTTAAGGTCATGGCGGAGTTCTCACCTGCCGAGTTATGGTCTCGGCACGCTACCCAGACATTGGGCGACCTCACAACATCGCGGTCTTGCCGGGATGGGTTTTTATCACGAACGCTCAGTTCGTGGTCAGCGGATTTGTACCGCAGGGCGGACTGGCCGGCGGAGCGGGTCAGGGTGCCGCTCGCGGACTATGCGACCGACCCGGTACGGCCTCGTGCGTCAATGCCAATCCGCGGCCCGCTCGATAGCTGTCGCTGACAAGTTTCGTGGTATCTGGATCGGTTCGGGGCCCGCTCCCTTGCCGGCAGGTACTCACAAAGTTAGGTTACTCGTCGGTAGGAAGTGCTCATTGGCATTTCCCGCCGTCGCAACAAATCCGCTGCCGAGCATCCTGCGACGGATGATTGGTGTCATGCGATTTTTATGATGCTAACGGAAGGATGATTGGTGAATCATCGAAGAATACCGAGGCGTCTGACCGCTGCGCTCACCGCGGCCGGCACCGCCGGGATAGTGGTGGCCGGCCTGCTGGTCGGCAGCGGCAACAGCTTCGCCGAACCGCGCACGCTGGTCCTCCAGTACAACTGCACGTTCCCGTTGATCGGGCCACAGAACGTGACCGTGACGATCAGCGCGGACATCCCGACGACCGTGCAGGCCGGCACGCCGACGGAGCCGTTCGTGGTCAACGCGGTCGCCGACTCGGGACCGAACGCCACCGCCGGCCTGGTCCTGGTCGGCGCCACGACCATCGAAGGGTTCGCCGACACGGGTACGCACCTGACGGGGCCCGGGGTCGACCTCGACCTCACCGTGCCGGCCACCATCCCGGTCCAGCCGGTGCCGCCGCAGGGTCAGTCGCTGATCCTCAACGCACAGGGCACCTCGCCGGCCGTGACGTTCCCGCAAGCGGGGACCGCTCAGATCAACATCGGCGCGCTGAGCCTGCGTGCGCTGCACCCGAGGAACGCCAGCGGCGGCGACACCGGCCTCGGCGTTTTCGACGCGCCGTGCACCCAGGCGCCCGGCCAGAACACCCTGCTGGCCACCATCCAGGTCACGTCCGCGGCGGACACCGAGGCGCCGAGCGCCCCGGGCAACGCCCGGTCCACCGGCGTCACGACGGACAGCGTGGCGCTGGCCTGGGACGCGGCCGCCGACAACGTCGGCGTGACCGGGTACGACGTGTTCAACGGGTCAACCCTGGCCACCAGCGTCACCGGCACCTCGGCGACGGTCACCGGCCTGACCCCGGACACGGCGTACACGTTCACCGTCAAGGCGAAGGACGCGGCGGGGAACTCCTCGGCGGCAAGCAACACGGTCAGCGCGCGCACCGAAGCGTCGCCGACCGACTCGCCGCCGAGCGCCCCGGCGAACCTGCGTTCCACCGGCACGACCCAGAACAGCGTGTCGCTGGCCTGGGACGCGGCCACCGATGACCACGGTGTCACCGGGTACGACGTGTTCAACGGGTCAACCCTGGCCACCAGCGTCACCGGCACCTCGGCGACGGTCACCGGCCTGACCCCCGGTACCGCGTACACGTTCACCGTCAAGGCGAAGGACACCGCGAACCAGTCCTCCGCCGCGAGCAATGCCGTCGCGGTGACGACCGACGCGCCGCCGAGCAGCGACGTGCCGATCAGCTTCAACCTGTCCGGGTCGACGATGATCAAGGCGGTGCACGGCACCGTGCCGCTGTCCGGCTCGGTCGACGCGCAGATCAACCTGTCCACCGGCGCGTTCGGCGCGGATCTGACCCTGAACCCGACCACCGGCCGGTTCACCATCCTCGGCTTCGTGCCGGTGACGGCTCAGATCGAGTTCGTGCAGGCGGCCAGGACCACCGGCACGTTCTCCGGCGGCGTGCTCGCCTCGACCTCGAGCGAGACCATCAAGCTGCCGCGGGTCAGCGTGCTCGGCTTCCCGATCGCGGGCGGTCCGAACTGCCAGACCCGCACCCCGGCCAGCATCCCGCTGATGTCCGGGCCCAACTTCGACCCGCTCGCCGGCGGTCGGCTCACCGGGACCTACACCATTCCGGCCCTGCGCGGTTGCGGCGCACTCAATGGCGTGGTGAGCGCGCTGACCACCGGCCCCAACAACACGATCGACGTCAACCTGACTCCGAAGCCGGCCGCCCGGCAGGCGAGGAGGTAAACCAGATCCGGAGTTGATCTCCACACCAGGCCGGCCCCGAACGCGCCATCCGGGGCCGGCCTTCCGGTGTTGTGCCGTGTCCCCCGGTTCTGGCAGCGCAAGGTGACATTCCGCTGTACCGGTCCCGGACGGCGCGCGGCGGGGCCGGCGGGCGGGCCCGGCGGCTCGGGCGGCTCGGGCGGAGGGCGGGAAGTAGCGGCGATGAGGCGGCCGGCGCAATCCGTGCGGGCGGCTCAGTCCTGAGCGCGGGCGGATCGACGACGTTGCAGGCGCAGCACCGCGATGCCGGCGGCGATCAGCAGCGTGCCGACGCCGAGGGGCGGCAGCACCGAGGCGCCGGTGCTGGCCAGGTTGCGGGCGGCGGGCGGCTCTTGGTCGGCGGCGGGCGCGACGACCTCGGTCGAGCTGGTCTCCGCCGACTCCGTGGTGCTCGATGTCGTGCTGGCACCGGTCGGCGTGGTGGTCGGCGTGGTGGTCGGCATCGTGCTGGTCGTCGACTCGGTGGCCGTCGTGGCCGTCGTGGTCGTCGACTCGGTCGTGGTGGTCGGGCTGGTCGTGGTGGTCGGAGTCGTGGTGGTCGTCGACTCGGTGGTCGTTGTGGTGGTTGGGGTTGTGGTGGTCGTCGAGTCGGTGGTCGTCGTGGTGGTCGGGGTCGTGGTGGTCGTCGACTCCGTGGTCGTGTCCGTCGAGGTGGTGGTCGACTCGCTCGTCGTCGTGGTGGTCGTCGTGGTGGTCGACTCGGTCGTCGTCGTGGTGGTCGTCGTGGTGGTCGTCGTGGTCGGGGTCGTGGTGGTCGTCGACTCGGTCGTGGTGGTGGTCGGCGTGGTCGTGGTGGTGGTTGGGGTTGTGGTGGTCGTCGAGTCGGTGGTCGTCGTGGTGGTGGTCGTTTCCGCCGGGGTGATCTCGAACTCGGCGAGCACGTTGTTCTGGCCCGCAACGATGGTGCACGGGGCGTCGAACACGCCAAGGCCGGTGTCGGCGCCGGTGGCGGTGCGTGGATGCAAGGCCCGCAGCGCGATGCCGTTGATCAGGATCCGGCCGTGGCCGGGCTCGGGGAACGCGACCTGCGGGGCGGTGCCGTGAGCGGTGAGCACCAGCGGCTCGCCCTGGGCCGGCACGGGCTGCTGCGCGATGCCGGCCACCACGGTGAGGTCGAGCGGCTGGCCGGGAATGTCGAGGCGGGTGTCGGTCTCCGAACTGCCCTCGATGGTGGTGGCGTTGACCAAACGCAGTCCGGCGGTGGCGTTGACGCCCGAGTCCGCGGTCGCGTCGATCACGAACGGCGGAGTGGTCGTGTTGGCCGGAATGGAGGCCGGAATATCGGTGTGAATGGTGACCGTCACCCGCTGAGTGGCGATCAGCGGAAACACGCAGTCGAACTGAAGGGTCAGCTCACGCGGATCGGCGGCACTGCGGCCGGTAAGCACGAGCCCGGTCGTAACCAGGCCCACGGTGAGGACCGCGGCGGCGCCGGCCGCCAACTCCCGTGACATCAGCCGAATCCGCATCTGACCCCATTTCAGGTTCCGGTTCAAATGCACCGCAAGCTACCGGCCATTTCAATGTCACCACAAGGCCGAACTCTCCCGTTATCACGAACGCACAAGTTCCGGCCGGTGGGTTGTTGTGTCGATGACAGAAAACCAATTCACGCCGGCCGGGGAGTGTTTGACACCCAATCCGGCGCGAATCTATCGTCTGCCCAGCAAAAGGAAAACGAGGTGGCCGCCGTGGCGGGTGACGAACTTGCCGCCGCCCAGCAACTCTGGGCGGCCATTCCCCGGGACTTCGTGGATCAGGTGCGACCGATGACCGGGCTCCTGGTCCGGGATGCCATCCGGGAGATCCAGCGCGTGGTGCCGGCCTACCGGCAGCCACTGGAGGGCAAGTTCCGCGAGGTGCTGGTCGGCGCCGTGGAGATGTCGATCATCAAATGCTTCGACAGCATCGGCAACCCGGACGCCGACCAGGCGGACTGGCAGGCGGTGCTGCGCTATGCGGGGCGGATGGAGTTCCTCGAGGGCCGCACGATGGACTCGCTGCAGACCGCGGTGCGGATCGGCGCCCGCGTCGTGTGGCGGCACATCTGCACGATCGGCCACCGGGTCGGCATTCCGACCGAGCTGCTGTTCGGGGTGGCCGACGCCATCTTCGCCTGGGTGGACGAGCTGAGCACGATGGCCATCGACGGCTACACCGAGGCGGCCGCGCACGCCACCGGCGCACTCGAGCGGCGCCGCCGGCAACTGCTCAAGCTGGTGCTCTCCGAGCCGCCGGTACCCGTGCGGACGATCGCCGACCTGGCCGCCACCACCGACTGGCTGATCCCGCACGAGGTGGCCGTGGTTGCCCTCGAGTACCGCCCTGACCAGCACCAGCGGCCGGCGATCTCGCTCGGCCGGCAGGTGCTCGTCGACCTGGAGAGCGGCGAACCCTGTCTGGTGGTGCCGAATCCGGACGTGCTGCTGCGGGCACTGCCGGCCGAGTTGAACGGGCAACGCGCCGCGGTGGGCCCGGTCGTCCCGCTGGCCGACGCGCGCCGGTCGCTCGCCCTCGCCCAGCGCGCCGTCACCCTCGTGCAGCGCGGGCTGCTGCCGCCTGGGCCGGTCACCTGGTGCCGTGACCACCTGGCCACGCTCGCCCTGCTGGCGGACGAGTTCCTGATCACCGAGTTGATCGGCCGGGCGATGGTCCCGTTCGCCGGGCTGACCGTGAAGCAGCGGGAACGCTCGGCGGCCACGCTGCTCGCCTGGCTGGAGACCAGGGGCGCGATCACAGAGATCGCCAACCGACTGGACATCCACCCGCAGACCGTGCGTTACCGGATGCACCAGATCGAGCAGCTGCTCGGCGAGCGGCTCACCGATCCCGGCGAGGCGTTCACCTTGGAGATCGCGCTACGCGCCAGGCAACTGCTCGGCGCCGGTTGACCGCGGCGCCGCGGACTGCGGTGCTGGCCGCCTACCCGCAGCGGTCGCGTCACTAGGCTTGACGGATGGCCGAAGAAACCTCACGTTCGGTGCGAATCGAGCGCACCGCCGCCGGACGCTACCTCGCACACAACCCGAGCGGCGCGACGATTGCCTTCGGCGCCGGCGACTCCGGCTCGTTCACCCCGGTCGAGCTGCTGCTCGCGGCCATCGGCGGGTGCACTGCGATCGACGCCGACCTGGCCACCAGTCGGCACGCCGAACCGACCGCGTTCACCGTCACGGTCAACGGGGACAAGGTCAGTGACGACACCGGCAACCGGCTGACCAACCTCAGCGTCACCTTCGCGGTCGACTATCCGTCGGGCACCGATGGCGACACCGCCAGGGCGATCCTGCCGCGCGCCGTGCGCCAGTCCCACGACCGGCTGTGCACGGTGAGCCGCACGGTCGAGCTCGGCGCACCCGTGGCCAGCACGATCGCGCAACCCGGTGAATCGGGCCGGCCGCAATAGCGGCGGTTCGCCTCGCCATTCCGGGCACCCCCGGATAGCGGCAATTCCGCAGGTGAGGGATTTGCCAACCGTCGAGCGTGCGCTTCCGTTCGGAATGGCAGAAAGCCTGGCGGACGGATTCGACGGGAAGATTTTCGGAAACGGCAGCCCGATCACTTGAATTGTCAAGTGATCTAGTACAATGATCGTATGACGGCGAGCGGCCCACGTTGGCTGACCCCGGACGAGCAGCGGGCCTGGCGGGCTTTGGTCCGGGTGTTGCTCAAGCTGCCCACCGCGCTCGACAGTCAGCTGCAACGGGACGCGCAGCTCAGCCACTTTGAGTTCGGCGTGCTCGCCGCGCTGTCCGAGGCGCCGGCCAGGACCCTGCGGATGAGCGAATTAGCCGGCCTCACCAGCAGTTCGTTATCCCGGCTCTCGCACGTGGTCAAGCGGTTGGAAAAACGCGACTGGGTGCGCCGGGCGCCGTGTCTCGAGGACGGCCGCTTCATCAATGCGACGCTGACCGACCACGGGTTCGCCAAGGTTGCCGAGGTGGCGCCCGGGCACGTCCGGATCGTCCGCGCCCTGATCATCGACGCGCTCACCCCGGACCAGCTAGAGCAGCTCGCCGAGATCGGCAGCCGGATCATCGACCGGATCGACGGCGGCTGAGTTTCCTCGGCTGGCGAGGTGCCGACGTAATCGCCTGCGCCGGCCACACCGGCGTCGGCCACAATCGACGCATGAGCACAACCGAGGTGCCGACGAAGTCCGCCCGCACCCGGCAACGCATCCTGGATGCCACCGCGCACGTGCTCAGCGTCAAGGGCTACTCCGGCACCCGCTTGACCGACATCGCCAGGCGCGCGCAGGTCCAGGCGCCGGCGATCTACTACTACTTCCCATCGCGTGAGGACGTGATCGAAGAGGTCATGTGGGTCGGGGTGGCCCGGATGCGCGCGCACGTCCGGGCGGCGCTCGACGTGTTACCGCCGCAGGCCCTGCCGCTCGACCGGATCGACGCCGCCGTCGAGGCGCACCTGCGCCACGAACTGGAAATCTCGGACTACACCAAGGCGGCGATCCGCAACGCGGGCCAGCTACCGGAGAAGATCCAGTCCCGCCAACTCGCCGAGGCCAACAGGTACGGCGACCTGTGGCGCGGGTTGATCGCCGACGCGGTGCGAGCCGGCGCGGTGCGGGCCGACCTCGACCCCCGGGTGGCCAGGATGCTCGTACTCGGCGCGCTGAACTGGGCGGTGGAATGGTGGAACCCGCGTCGCGGCGCGCTCAGCACCGTGGTGCGCACCGCGCAGTCGATGGTGCGACACGGTCTGAGCAGCTAGCCGTACCCGGCCATCACCCTGGTGGCGGTCGGCTGGCCGCGAGCCGCCCGAGCCAGCAACGCCGAGCGCCGAGATATGACGGAATGTCACCTTGCACGGCTAGCTGAACCCGCGCCTAGAACCAGCGCTCGAGGATGTCCGCGAGGCCGTCGTCCTCAACGCTGCCGGTCACCTCGTGCGCGGCGGCCTTGACGGTGTCCGGCGCCTGCCCCATGGCCACCCCGAGTGCCGCCCAGCGCAGCATCTCCAGGTCGTTGTCCCCGTCGCCAACGGCGAGCGTCGCGTCGGCCGCGACGCCCAGTTCCACCCGCAGCGCCTCGAGCGCAAGGCCCTTGGAGATGCCGGAGGACACCGCGATCAGCCACGCGTCGACCGGCGCGACCAGGTAGCTGATCTCGGGCAGCCGCGCCGCGCGGATTCGTTCGACCAGCTCGGCCGCGGTGTGGCCGTCCCAGTACACGGTCAGCCTGGTGACCGGGCCGGCCACCAGCGTGCGGTGGTCGACCACCAGGTCGGCCGCCGCCTCGGACACCGGAAACGTGCCGGTGACCAGATTGTGCGCGCCGGGCAACTCGACAGCGAACAGCGCACCGGGCAGCAGCGCGCGCAGCTGACGGACCACCGGGGCGGCGTCAAACCGGTGCAGGGAAAGGAACTCCCCGCTCGCCACATCCATCCGCACGGCGCCGTTGGAGCACAGCACATTGCCCTCGGTGAGGCCAAGCTGCTCGAGCACCGGCAAAGTGCTGGCCACCGGCCGGCCGGTCGCCAGCACCACGTGCGCCCCGCCGGCCACCGCGGCCCGCACCCCGGCGACGACCCGGTCGCTCACCGAGCTGAAACCGTTCATGATGGTGCCGTCGATGTCCAGCCCGATCAACCGAGGCGGCGGACCCCACGGATCGCTCGCAAGCTCGCTCACGGCATCACCTCGCAAGCTCGGAGATGCCGAACCCCACTGCCTCGCAGGCTCGGCACCGAGGCAGTGCCCAACGGTTCGCTCGCAAGCTCGCTCACGGCCCGACTATCGCCGAACCGCTCCGGCTCCGTCCAGCCCGCACCACCCCCCTAAGGGATGAACAGAACGGCGTTCGGTGAACCGGATGTCGGCGGCAGGCGTTGAACAGGATTGGCATTCCCTTTTTCGAGGAGGCAGCACTGATGAGCAGACACAGGCGTCTACTGGTGATCGCCGCGACGATCGGGGCAGCGGTGGCGCTCACCGCGACCGGCAGCGTGGCGGATCCGACGGACGTGCAGTCGCGCGGGGACAACCTGGTGCGCGAGACGCTCAGCAGTTACAACGAAACACCGGTCGCTCTGTCCACCCCGGGTACCGCCTCGTTCCGGTTGTTCATCAACGACCGGACCCAGGAGATCACCTACCAGCTCAGCTACTCCAACCTCTCCGCCGACATCACGCAGTCCCACGTGCACTTCGGCAGCCCGGCTCAGTCCGGTGGGGTCAGCTTCTTCCTGTGCACCAACCTCGGCAACGGGCCGGCCGGCACCCAGGCCTGCCCGGCGGCTCCGGCCACCATCTCCGGGACGATCAGGGCAGCCGACGTGATCGGACCCGCGGCACAGGGCATCGCGGCCGGTGAGTTCGCCGAGATCGTCAAGGCGATCCGGGCCGGCTTCACCTACGTCAACATCCACACCGCGGCGTTCCCGGCCGGCGAGGTCCGCGCCCAACTGGGACACCAGCACTGAGATGAAGACCACCGTGCTCGTTGTCGTCGGTGTGGTCCTGGTCCTGCTCGGGGCCACGTGGACGTTGCAGGGCCTCGGTTATCTCAAGGGCAGCGTGATGACCGACGTAACGTTGTGGGCGGTGATCGGGCCGATCATCGCGGTCGTCGGGTTGATCGTCGCGGTGCTCGGTATCCGCCGGAGATCACCGTCGTAGGCTGCGTGAGTGCAATGGACAGAATTTGTCAACACGCGAGCGAAGACCGAATGGGAACGGCTGACCGCACTGGAGTCGATCTTCGATGCGGTCAGCCTGCGCAACCTCGATCGCGCTGCGGTGCGGCCGGGGTCGCGCTGCCTTGAGGTCGGTGCCGGGGCCGGCTCCATCGCCCGCTGGATGGGCGAGCTTGCCGGCCCCGGCAACGTGGTCGCCACCGACCTGAGCACCGAGTTCCTCGACCACCTCACCGAACTGGGAATCGAGGTGATGCACCACGACGTGACCGTGGACGAGCCGCCCGGCGAGTTCGACGTGATCCACAGCCGGTTCGTGCTGGACCACCTGCCGGACCGGGACGAGGCGATCAAGCGGTTGGCGGCGTGGTTGCGGCCGGGCGGATGGCTGGTCGTCGAGTGCGCGACCATCGCGCCGGAGATGTCCTCGCATCCCGCCGTGCGGCGGGCACTCGAGTCGCTCGGTGCGGTGCTGTCCAGCACGGTCGGCACGCATCCGACCTGGGCCCGCTCCCTGCCCGTACCGCTGGAAGCCGCCGGGTTGACCGGCTGCGGCGCGGAAGGTGTGCTGCTGCCGGCCAGGGGCGGCTCCCCGCTGGCGAGTTGGCTCAAGGCCACCCACATGTTGATCGAACGGCCCGCCGTCGAGTCCGGCCTGATCAGCCGGGACGAGCTGGATGAGGCATACGCGACCTACGACTCGCCGTCCTTGTGGACTACACCTGGATCACCGTCTGCGCCTGGGGCCGGCGAGCACCCGACGGGAGAGGTGGATGACCGACTTCGAACGCTACGTTGTCGAGGAACACATCGAGGACTTCAATGACGGGTTGATCTCCCGGCGTGAGCTGTTGCGCCGGGTCACCTTCGTCACCGGCAGCGCCACCGCGACGGTCGCCCTGCTCAGCACCATGGGGTGCGGGACATCGCCGTCCGGTTCCGCCACACCGACACCGACCTCGCGCGGCACCAGCGCCACCCAGGATTTCGCCACCCCGCCGGCACAACCGTCCACCGACGGCGTCACGGTGCGGGAGAACGACCCGCGCATCTCCGTTGCTCCGCTGGACGTCAAGGGCGCCGACGGCGCACCGCTGATCGGCTACTCCGCCCGGCCGGCAACCGGCGGCCCGGCCGGTGGCATCCTGGTCATTCACGAGAACCGCGGCCTGACCGCGCACATCAAGGACGTCGTCCGCCGGGTGGCGACCGCGGGGTTCACCGGGTTGTCCATCGATCTGCTCTCCCGCGACGGCGGCGCGGACAAGCTCACCGACCCGGCGGCCTACGCCGCGGCGCTGGCCAAGCGGACCGTGCCGGACATGGTCTCCGACGTCAAGCAGGCGCTGGCCGCGCTGTCCGGGTCCGGAGTGGACAGTGCGCTCGGTGTGACCGGGTTCTGCTTCGGCGGCGGCATGGTGTGGAACACGCTGGCCGCGGGTGTCGCGGTCAAGGCGGCGGTCCCGTTCTACGGCCCGGCGCCGGGCGACCTGGCCGGCCTGTCCGCCACCAAGGCCGCGGTGTCGGCCGTGTACGCGGAGAAGGACACCCGGATCACCGGAACCCGCGACACCATCGAGGCCGCGCTCAAGCGGGCCGGCCAGCCCTACAAGATCACCGTGTACCCCGGCGTGGATCACGCGTTCCACAACGACACCGGCGCGCGCTACAACGCCACCCAGGCCGAGGCCGCCTGGATCGCCACGATCGAATGGTTGCGCCAGCACGTGAAGCGCTGAGCGGTCAGGTGCCGGCGGCCCACCGGGTCAGGTCCTGGCGCCGGATCGCGGCCGCCATCAGGTCGGGAAACAGGTCCGGGGTGCAGGCGAACGCCGGCACGCCGAGATCATGCAGCACGGCCGCGTTGTCGTGGTCGTAGCTCGGTGCGCCGGAGTCGGACAGGGCCAGCAGGCAGACCACCTGCACGCCGGCCTCGACCAGCGCGTGCACCCGGCGCAGGAACTGGCCGCGCGGTCCGCCCTCGTACAGGTCGGTGATCAGGATGAGCAGGGTGTCCGGCGGCCGGGTGACCAGGGTCTGGGTGTAGGCGACCGCGCGGTTGATGTCCGTTCCGCCGCCGAGCTGGGTGCCGAACAGGATCTCCACCGGGTCGTCGAGCAGGTCGGTGAGATCGACCACCTCGGTGTCGAAGGCCACCAGCCGGGTGCGCAGCGTTCGAATGGAGGCCAGCACCGCGGCGAACAGGCTGGCGTAGACCACCGACTCGGCCATCGAGCCGGACTGGTCCACGGCCAGGATCACGTCCCGGTGCACGGTGTTCGCGCGCCGCCCGTAACCGATCAGCCGCTCCGGCACGATCGTGCCGAGTTCCGGCGAGAAGTGCTTGAGGTTGGCCAGAATGGTGCGGTTCCAGTTGATGTCGGAGTGCCGGGGGCGGTGCACCCTGGTCGCCCGGTCCAGCGCGCCGCGCACCGCCGAGCGGGTCCGCTCGGCCAACTGCCGCTCCAGCTTGGCCACCACCGCGCCGACCACGTCGCGGGCCGTCTGCTTGGTGTGCTCTGGAATCACGTCGCCAAGGGAAAGCAGAGTGGAGACCAGGTGCACGTCCGGCTCCACCGCGGCGAGCAGTTCGGGCTCGAGCAGCAACCGGGTGAGGCCGAGCCGGTCCACCGCGTCGCGCTGCATCACCTGGACCACGGTGCTCGGGAAGTACCTGCGGATGTCGCCGAGCCAGCGGGCCACCCTCGGCGCGGAGCCGCCGAGGCCGCCGGTGCGCCGCCGGTCCGGCTCGTCGTCGGACTCCTCGCTGTCGTAGAGCGCGGCCAGCGCGCCGTCCACCGACCGGTCCGCGCCGGTGAGCCCGACGCCGGTGCCGTCGTCGCCGCCGCCGAGCACCAGCCGCCACCGGCGCAGCCGTTCCTCGTCCGCCATCAGGCGACTCCCAGCAGCCGGGCGATGACTACGAGCGCGGCACCGGCCCGGTCCGGATCCACCCCGGCGGCCTGCGCCCGATTCGCGCCCGGCTGGACGGACAGACCCCGTGCGCGCTCGCCGATGGCCCGGCGCTCCGGACCGGCGAACGCGCCGAACGTGCGGCGCAGCAACGGAAGCACGGCGGTGAAGGTGTCGTCCGGGATGGTCGCCAGCCACTCGTCGATGACCTGGAGCAACTGGTCGTCGTGTACCAGCAACAGCGCGCCGCCGGCGAAGAAACCCTCGATGTAGGCGGCTCCCCTGGCCGGCTCGACGCCGGGAGTGAGCGCCCGGCTCAACCGGGCGGACACCTCGGCGATGTCCATTCGGGCCACATCGCTGAGGATCCTGGTCAACCGTCCGGCGATCAGCGGTGCCAAGCCGTCCCTGGCGACCACGCCGGCCAGTGCGGTCAGCCAGCGCGCCGAGGCGTCCCGGCCCAGCAGCATGCTGGCCTCGTGCACGTCGTCGATCAGGCGGGACAGCCGGGCCGCCGACTCCTCGTCCAGGCCGCGCACGGCGGGCGGCAGCGCGGCCTGGATCCGGGCCAGCATCCGGTCCGCCACCACGCGCAGCGAGGCGGTGTCGGTGCCGCGCACGTCGCCGTAGCGCGCGGCCCTGGCCAGCGCCGGCAGGGCGGCCATCAGCGAGGCCACGTCGGCGTCCCTGGCCGACCGGGTGTCCAACGCGGACAACACCTCGGGCAGCGCGTCGAGCAGTCCGGCCAGCAGGCAGTCCTCAACGCCGGCCGTGGTCTCGGCCAGAGTCTCGGCCTGCAGCGCGCGCTGCCGGACCACCGCGGTCGCCGCGGCCGCCATGGTGGTGCCGTGCGCGCTGGCCGCGATCAGGTCCACCTCGAACTCGGGTTGCCAGCACAGCGCCCAGGTCTCCCGGAACGTCCCGGTGTTACGCCGGGCGGAGACGGCCGGCGTGCCCCACGGGATGTCCAGCACCCGCAACCGGTGCAGCAGTTGAGAACGCTCCGCGCCGATCGGGTTGCGCAGATCCAGGTCGACCTCGCGCGCATCCGGCTCGCGACGCAACCGGAGCCGGCGGGCGGTCGCGGCGAGGTCGGCGGACACCGGAGCCTGCGGCGTGTGGTCCGGCACCGCGCCGAGCCGCTCCCCCACGACCAGCTTGCGAGTGACCAGATCGAGCAGCACCTCGTTGCCGCCGCAGAGCACCGACCAGGTCGCCTCGGTCACCTCGGCGAGCCCGGCCAATGGCCGGTCTCGAAGTGCGGCAAGGGTTTCGGCCAGCCGCACCGCCTCGATCACGTGCGCGCTGGACACCGGCAGGTCCTCGGCGCGCAGCACCCTGGCCACCTCGGTCAGCCACCGGACGGTGACCTGGTCGGTCACCGTGAACAGGTGGTGGTACCAGCCGGGCGAGGTCACCCCGGCGCCGTAGCCGCTCGACGCGGCCAGCCGGCCGTGCGTCCACGGCACCCAGGTGCAGGCGACCCTGCGTTTCGGCAGTCCTTTGAGGACACGCTGGTCGTGCGCGGCGGGCGGCAGCGGATCGGTGAGCGCGGGCACGTGCCAGGCTCCGCACACCACCGCGATCCGCTCGAAGCCCTGCCGTCGCGCGGTGCGCAGCACGGTACGCATGTAGGCCTCGCGCTGCCGTTCCCGCACGGCGTCGTCCGGAAACTCCTCGCGCAGCGCGGACATCGCCTCGGCGATCGCCTGGAACGGCGCGCTGCCGTCGCGCCGGTGCTCGATCACGTCGTCCCACCACCGCTCCGGGTCGTCGTAGCCGCCGGCCCGGGCCAGCACGGCGAGCGGATCGGCGGCCACGCCGGAGCGCCGCGTGCCAGACCCGGCGAACTGGTGCGCCGCCGGCAGGTCGCAGAACCGCACCGGGACACCGGCGCCGGTGGCGTAGCGAATCGCCTGCCACTCCGGGCTGAACACGGCGAAGGGCCAGAACGCCGCTCTGGTCGCGTCGTCGACGGCATAGGCGAGCAGCGCGACCGGCGGCTCCATCGCCTCGTCCGCGGCCAACTCGACCAGCTGGTCGGCCTCCGGCGGTCCCTCGATGAGCACCAGGTCCGGCGCCAGCGCGGTGAGCGCCGCCGCCACCGCACGAGCCGATCCCGGGCCGTGGTGCCGGATGCCGAACAGCCGGGTGCCCACTGGTTCGCTCGCACGCTCGCTCACCCGGCGATCTCCCGGCAGGCGCGGTAGAAGTCGGCCCAGCCGTCGCGTTCCCGGACCACGGTCTCCAGGTACTCCGTCCACACCACCCGGTCCGCGGCCGGATCCCTCACCACCGCACCGAGAATGCCGCCGGCCACGTCGTGCGGGCGCAGCACGCCGTCACCGAAATGCGCGGCGAGGGCCAGCCCACCGGTCACCACGCTGATCGCCTCCGCCGTGGACAGCGTCCCGGACGGCGACTTGAGCGCGGTGCGGCCATCCTCGGTGCGCCCGGCGCGCAGCTCGCGGAACACCGACACCACGCGGCGGATCTCGGCCAGCCCGGCGTCCGGCTCGGGCAGTTCGAGCACCGCGCCGAGCTGGCTGACCCGGCGAGCGACGATCTCCACCTCCTCCTCGGCCGAGTCGGGCAGCGGCAGCACCACGGTGTTGAACCGCCTGCGCAACGCGCTGGACAGCTCGTTGATCCCCTTGTCCCGGTCGTTCGCCGTGGCGATCACGTTGAACCCCTTGCGTGCCTGGACCTCGGAACCCAGCTCGGAGATCGGCAGGACCTTCTCGGACAGCACGGTGATCAGCGCGTCCTGCACGTCGGCCGGCATCCTGGTCAACTCCTCGATCCTGGCCAGCTTTCCGTCCGCCATGGCGCGATATACCGGGCTCGGCACCAGCGCGCGCTCGGTCGGCCCTTCGGCGATCAGCCGTGCGTAGTTCCAGCCGTACCTGATCGACTCCTCGGTGGTACCCGCGGTGCCCTGGACCAACAGCGTCGAGTCCCCGCTGATGGCCGCGGCCAGGTGCTCGGACACCCAGGTCTTCGCGGTGCCCGGCACCCCGAGCAGCAGCAGCGCCCGGTCGGTGGCCAGGGTCGCGGTCGCCACCTCGATCAACCGGCGGGAGCCGACGTACTTCGGGCTGATCTCGGTGCCGTCCGGCAACTTTCCGCCCATCAGGTAGAGCACCACCGCCCACGGGGAGAGCCGCCAGGACGGCGGACGCGGCCGATCGTCCTGCTCGGCCAGCGCCGCCAGCTCGTCCACATAGGACTGTTCGGCATGCGGACGGAGAACGGCCTGCGTCATGTCAGCTCCTTGTACATCTCGCGGCGGAAGATCAAGGTGTCGGCCAGCCTGCGACGCCAGGACGAGGCATCGGCCGGGAGGACCGCGGTGGTCAGCGGATGGTTCAGGCATTCGACCGGAGCGGCATAGGCGGCGATGTCGGCCAGGTGCGCGACGGCCCGGTTGTCGCGGGCCATGGCCAGCCGGTCGAGCACCAGGGTGCCGACCTCGGCGGGCCAGGGCACCGGAAGGCCGGTGAACAGCGCCGTGCTCGGGTCACCGTCGCGAGTCACCTCGGTGATCGCCTTCGCCCAGTCCGTCCTCGGCAACACGGTGATCAGCCGGGTGATCTGCTCGACGCCGAGCGCGATCTCGCCGGCCAGCAGGGCATGCGCCCAGTCCGGAGCCGACTCCCGGAGCGCGGCCGCCGCCCAGCCGACGGCGAGCAACCGTGGGTCGCAGCCCTCGACCGGCAGCCGAACCACCGTGGCGGCGGAGCCGGCCAACTCGGTCCACACCGATAGCGGGGCCAGCGACACCAGTTGGCCCAACCACCAGGCCCGTTCACCCACTCCGCGGGGCGGTGTCGGGCTGATCCCGTCCCGGCGGGCCGCGTCGTCGCATCCGGTGGGCAGCCGCACCACCAGAGTACGCCGCCGCAGCGAAAGCAACGGCCGCAGCCGGTGGGCCATCCGCCGACCCAGCGCCGATCCGGGCAACGCGGCAAGTAGCTCGGCGGCCAGCCGGCGCACGTCGCGGGCCCGGTCGTCCAGTGCCCGCTCGAGAAACTCCTCATCCGAGGTGGACAGTCCGGCGCGCAGCACACCGAGGAACTCGGCGCGAACCGGGGCCGGCTCGGTGGTCCACACCTCGTCGAGCGCGGCGCGGGCCTGCGCCGGGTCTGTGGCGCGCAGGCTGGTCAGCCAGACCACCCGCTGGCCGACGGTGCCGAACTGCCACACCCGAGGGTCGTCGTTTCCCGGCAGCTCAGCCAGAAACGCCCATTCCGTCCGGAGCGCGGCCAACCACGGGCCGCGCGGGCCCGCCGCCACGGCCATCGGCGCGCGCAGCTCCGGCCGGCCGGACGCGACATCGGCCAGCACCGGCAACCGCTCCGGCGGCACCCGCAGCCCACGCGCGGCCACCGCGGCCAACCACTCCGGCAACAGGTGGTCGTAGTCGCCGAACAGCAAGCGGGCCAGCCGGTACCGGGCGGCCGGACCGACCAGCTCCCGCTCGTCCGGCGGCGCGGGCGAAACCGGCGCAGCGTCACGGTCCGGCAACCGGCCGGCCCGCCGGTAGCCGGTCAGCAGCGCGGCCGCGGCCAGCAGCGTCCGTTCCGGATCGGTGCCGGACGCGTCGACGGACAGGTTGGCCCGGACCGGCTCCGGAAGGGCAGCCGGGTCCAGCGGACGGCGGGCGGTGCCAAGCAGCGCGGCACTCACCACCGTCTCCCATTCCGTCATAACCGCACCGGGCGTTCATCGTCCCAACAGGACAGTGGGCGAAGGCCGGCGGCGGACCACTCCGCCGCGACCGTGAGCGAGCGTCCGGCGGACACCGCGAGCAGCGCCCACGGGTCGGTGCCCCGCCGCAGCGGCAGCGCGTCGCCGGCAGGGTCCACGAGTGCCCAGCCGTTGCCGAGCCGGCCGGGAGTGACCGCCTCGAGCAGGACGGGCCAGCGCTCCAGCCAGGGATCCGCGCCAAGCGCCGCGGCGTAGCCGGCGAGCGCGGCGGCGACCGGCTCCCCGGCCGGCCGCCCGATCGGCTCGACCTCCGCCCGGTCGGCCAGCACCGCGCGCAGCGGTTGGGCGCCCGGGTAGAAGGCCAGCGTGCCGGGCACGACGGTGCCCGGCACGAGCGAGTTGTCCAGCGGCCGGCCGGGCGGGGCGAACGTCAGGATCAGCGCCGCGGCGCCGCTGCCGAGCCCGCGCAGCCAGACCCGCCTGGTGACCAGCCGCTCGTCCACCTGGTCCAGCACGCCGAGTACCAGCCAGCGGTCCACCAGCCGCTCCCCCGAGGTCGCGACCTCCGTGGTGTCGATGGTGTAGCCGAGCCGGGTGCGCACGGTGTCGGCCAGGTCGTTCGGCAGCGTGTCCAACCGCCCGTGCGCGGCGACCAGCAGGTACAGCTGCCCCAACTCCTCGAGCACCCGGCTCGGCCAGTCCCGGGCCTGGCCGGCCACGTCACCGGCCCGGCGCAGCCCGGCGGCCAGACCCGAGGCCTGTGCGTCGACCATTCGCGCGGCGACCGCGGCGAACGCGGAGGACCCACCCCGCTCCAGCGTGCCAAGTCCGCGCCGCACCTGGTCGGCCAGCCAGCCGTCCAACTCGGCCACCCCGGCGGCGACCCGCTCCGCCCGGCGCGACTGCCGGCGCCGCGCGGCGGCCTCGTCCCGCTCGGCCGGCTCCCGCTCCTCCTTCGGCTCGTCCCGCGCGGCGCGCTCGGCGAGCCAGGCGTCCACCCACTCCGGTTCGGTCCGCTCCCCGACCACCCCGGCCGACCAGAGCAACAGCAGGCCGAGCGCGTGCTTGCAGGGCACCTTGCGGCTTGGGCAGGAGCAGCGGTACGCCGGGCCGGCCAGGTCCACAACCGCCTGGTACGGCGCTGTGCCGCTACCCTGGCAGGACCCCCACACCGCGGCGTCCGACGCACCGAGGTCCGGCCAGCGCACCGCCGCGGCCAGGCCACGCGCGGCGAACGCCGAAGCCGGGTCCGGTGCCAGGGCGAGCACCTGCTGCGCCGTCCATCGCATCAGCGCCGGGCCGCCCTCCGCTCGATGTACACCTCGATGCCGTCGAGCACCCGCTGCAACCCGAACTCGAAATCGTCGGACGGCGGCGTGGCCGCCTGCTCCGCCATCACCTCGGTCAGCGCCGGGAACTGGTCGCTGTGCTGCCGAATCAACTCGAGCATCGCCTGCTCCCACTCGTTGACGCCGTCGCGGTGCAGGTCCCCGGCGAACGGCGCGGAACTGCGCACCAACCCGTTCACGGCCAGCACCGAGCCGAGCACCTCAGGCGCGGTCAGACCGGTCTCGCGCATCGCCTGCACCGCGCTTTCCAGGAACCCGAGCTGGTTCGGCCCCATGATCCGCGTCGTCACCTCCGCGAGGACCCACGGATGCCGGTGGAAGAAGGCCAAGGTCAGCCGCGCCCATTCGGCCAGCTTGGGCCGCCACCCGCCCTCAATGGCGCTCAGGTCGGGGGGCTCGCCCACCGCCGTGTCCACCATCAGGTCGATCAGCTCCGACTTCCCAGGCACATAGCGGTACAGCGCCATCGTGGTGAACCCGAACTCGGCCGCGACACGCTGCATGGACACCGCGGCCATGCCCTCCGCGTCCGCGAGGTCGATCGCCGCGCGCACGATGCGGGCCAGCGACATGCCGGGCTTCGGCCCCCGGCTGGGCTGGCCCGCCTCCCCCCACAGCAACTCCATGCCCCGCGCCGAGATCCCCAGCGGCCCGGCGGCACGCGCGTCGGACGGCTCGGCGGGACCGGCCTTCTTCGCCACCATCTCGGCTCCCATCGCTGACCTCCCGAGGTTAGTGCCGGGTCACCCGTTGACACCTCGCGGCCTATCTGTGTATAACGTACACCACTGAGTTTATGAGATAAACAGTGGAAGGGGTACACAGATGACCGAGGTGATCGAGCCGAGCCGGGCGGGGCGGCGTGAGTGGATCGGACTGGCCACGCTGATGCTTCCGCTGCTGCTCGTGTCCATGGACGTGTCGGTGCTGTTCTTCGCGGTGCCGTTCATCAACGCCGACCTGGCCCCCACGAGCACCCAGCAGCTGTGGATCTTCGATGTGTACGGTTTCGTACTGGCCGGGCTGCTGATCACGATGGGCTCGGTCGGCGACCGGATCGGCCGCCGCCGGCTGCTGATGCTGGGCGCCGCCGGCTTCGGCGCCGCCTCCGTGCTGGCCGCCTACGCGCCGAGCGCGGAGCTGCTGATCGCCGCCCGCGCGCTGCTCGGCATCGGCGGCGCCACCCTGATGCCGTCCACCCTCGCGCTGATCCGCAACATGTTCCACGACCAGAAGCAGCGCGGCACGGCGATCACCATCTGGACCTCCGGCCTGACCTTCGGCGTCGCGCTCGGCCCGATCCTGTCCGGGTTCCTGCTCGAGCACTTCTGGTGGGGCTCGGTGTTCCTGATCAACCTGCCGGCCATGGTGCTGCTGCTGGTCCTCGCCCCGGTCCTGATCCCGGAGTTCCGCAACCCGAACCCGGGCCGGTTCGACCTGGTCAGCTCGGCGCTGTCGCTCGGTGCGGTGCTCCCGGTGATCTTTGGGATCAAGGAGATGGCCGCGCACGGCCCGAACCTCGCCCGGATCGCCGCCTGCGCCGCCGGACTGGCCATCGCCCTGCTCTTCGTCCGCCGCCAGCTCGGGCGCCCGGACCCGATGCTCGACCTCGGCATGTTCCGCAGGCGCCGGTTCAGCGCCGCGCTGCTGCTCAACGTGGTCGGCGTGTTCGGCATCGCCGGGTTCGCCATCTTCACCACCCAGTACCTCCAGTCGGTGCTCGGCATGCGTCCGCTCGAAGCCGCGCTGTGGAGCCTGCTGGCCGGCGTCGGGGTCGGCGCCGCCGCGCCGCTGGTGTCCGCGGTGGCTCAGCGCGGGGTCAACCGGGGCTACCTGGTCGGCGCCTCGTTCCTGGTCGCCGCGGCCGGCCTGGTCGTGCTCACCCGCATCGGTGTGGAGTCCACCGTGCTGCCCGTGCTGGTCGGCGCCGCGCTGCTGTCCGGCGGGTTGGTCGGGGCCATGTCCCAGCTGGCCGAGCTGATCATGGGCGACGCACCGCCGGAGCGCGCCGGCACGGTGTCCGCGGTGATGGAGACCGCATCGGAGTTCGGTGGTGCGCTCGGCATGGCGGTGCTCGGCAGCATCGGCACCGCGATCTACCGCGCCGACGTCGCCGGCGCACTGCCCGCTGGAGTGCCGGCCGGTCTCGGTGCGGCGGCCGAGGAGACGCTCGGCGGTGCGGTTGCCGTGGCCGGGCGGCTGCCGGGCGAGCTCGGCGGGGCGGTGCTCGACGCGGCCCGCGGCGCCTTCACCGGCGGCCTGCACACGGTGGCGGCGGTCACGGCGGTGCTCATGGTGCTGGCCGCGGTGGCGGCGGTGGTCGCGCTGCGCAGGCCGGAGCCCCAGGTCCAGCCCGACAAGTTGGACCGGAAGGCTGACAGCACGGTCGGCTGAGACGAGGTACGATCCACACGGTTCCGTGCTCCCGGCGACCCCCAGGCCGGTCGAGCGCGGAACCGCCTTTTTCTGGAGGGGAGCGCGCGGTGGTACGCGATGCGGGGCGAGATCACCCGGCCGACCGGCCGGCACTGGTCATGACCGCAGTGCGTCGGACAGCGCCACCAACTCCCGCACGTCGGCGTCGAGGCCGTCGCCGGCCGGAATCGCCACCGGCCGGGCGCGGGTCGGTGCCGGGCTGCTCGAAGCGTGTGCGCGCAAGCCGCGGCGCACCCGCTCGGCCAGCGGGTGGTCGCCGTCCTGGCCGACGTACGGGCTGATCCGCACCAGGCCGTCCCGGCACTCGATGACTCTGCGGTAGTAGCGCCGGTGCACGCCGCGCAGCCGAAACGCGTCGCCGAGCGTACTGGCCGGCACCCGGCTGAGCGCGTCCTCCGGGAACTCCTGGTGCAGCAGTGTCCATAGTGGAGCGAGCCGGCGGTAGGCACGCCGGTGCTGCGACCAGATCCGCAGCGCGGCGAGGCGCATCACCACGGCCGGGTAGGCGAAGCCAACCAGGAAGGTGGCGATGCCGACCAGGATCACCATGATCGCGGTCATCAGCAGCAGGTGCGGCATGGTGCCGCCGGCCCAGCGCACCACGTTGGCCACCACGAAGACCGACTCGGCGAACACCATCCCGCAGAGCCCGGCCGCGGTCAGCGCAAGGCCGCGACGCAGCCGAGGCTCCGCTCCCCTGGCATAGCGCCGGGTCCACAGCAACGCGGTGCCGAACGCGTAGACCATGTAGGAGTTCGCGGTGAGGTAGAACAAGCCGACCGTCGGCTCCTGGACCGGGCCGCCGGGGTTGCCCGAGGTCAGCGCCGCGGCGGCGTCCTCGACGTTCTCCGGCATCAGCCCGACCGACACCGTCATGATCGTGACGGCCAGCACGACCGGCACCGCCTGCCCAAGCGCGCGGCGCCGGGCGGCGCGCATGTCGAGCGCGGAGAACAGGAAGAAGGCGATCAGGCTGAACCCGCCGGAGACCATGCCGATGTGCTGCATCAGCCGGGACATGATCGGCTCAAGGCCGAGGAACGTGCCGCCCCGGCTGGCCGCCGTGCCGAACGCGAACACCGCGGCGAACGAGACCAGCATCGCGGTGACCGCGCGCAGCGGCACGTTGCGCGGCGCGCGCACCAGCAGATAGAGCACCAAAGCGAGAACCAGGTAGCAGACCACGCCCTGGAACACCTCGAGTGCGGTCACAACCAGCCGATCCGATCACCGAGCGCGGCACCCATCCGGCGGGCCGTGGCGTCCGCGGACGGGGACGGGGCGACCCGGTCGAGCACCGATGCCCACTCCAGGATGATCGTGGCCACGGTCTCGGCCTCGCGCTCCTGGTCGGTGTCGTAAGAGGTGCGGCGAAGCGCCCGGCGCACCGCGTCCGGCTCGAGGTCGGGGTACTGCTCGCGCAGCGTGTCCGGTTCGACGTCCGGGTACAACTCGGCCAGCAGCGCGTCATCCGCCACGTCGCTGCGGTGACCGGCCAGGATGTGGCCAAGCTCGTGCAGCACGATGTGTCCCTGGTGGGCCTTGCTGGTCTCCCGCTGGTAGAGGATGTACTCGGCGTTTTCCGTCGTGATCCAGACGCCGAACGGCCCCGGCACCGGAATCGGATGCGGCACAAGGCGAATCGGCTTGCGCCGACTCTCCCCGACCCGCCGGCACAGCTCCTCCACATCGAGCGGCGGTCGAATGTGCAGCTCGTTGAGCAGCCGCCGGCACCGCCGCCGAAGGTCACGCTCCCTCACCGCTCACTCCCTAACGCCGCGCTCCGCCTTCTCTTCGCGATAGACGACATTGAGCAACTCCATCACCAGCCGTCTGCGGTGCGGGGACAGCTCACCGGCCCGCATCGCCATCAGCTGAACGTCCGTGCTGCCGGCGAGCTCGTTGAGTCGCAACTGCTCCGAGCGGAGCTTCTCGAGCTGCGACTCCACCCGGTCGGTCACTTCGTTCTCGAAGAAGTAGCTGACCGGGACGCCGAAGAAGCCGGCGAGCGCCTGCAGGTGCTTGTACGTGGGATTGTCCTTTTTGGACTTTCGAAGCTGCCAGATGTAGCTCTGGGAGATCTTGACCTCGCCCCGCGCCGTAATCGCGGCGGCGACCTGCTCGTTGCTGTACTCCTGCCCGTTTCGGGGGGTGTTGTGGGCGAACAGGTAGTTCAACTTGTCGGCCAAGCTTCGGCCGTTGCTTGCCCTTTCAACCATCATGGCCCTCCCTGGCAGCGTGCGCACGCTTCCACTATGGTGAAAAGACCATGCAGGCAAGGGTCTTCTCATTAGTTGAATCGGGTGTATCCACCAGCTTAGACTCCGCTCAGTGCAGGATCAACTACGCGAGACCGGGCCGAATGGTTCAGACAAGCACGTGGTGGCGCATGTGTCGTGAGTGAGGTGCGGTGATCCAACCACAGCTGGCCGGGCTGCTTGACCGGTGGGGCTGGGCGCAGCGGGCGGAGCACGTGCTCGAGCGCGCCGGGAGCCGGGCCACGAGTCTGCTGCTCGTGGCCGTCGACGGATTCCATCGAATCACCGAGGCGCACGGACAACTGGCCGGCGACATGGTGCTGCGCGGCGTGCTCACGGCACTGCGCGGGGCGCTGCGCGCCACCGACCTGGCCGGTCGGCACGAGGGGCACGGGGGTGATGAGGTTCTGGTGCTGCTTCCGGCCAGAGATCGTCAGTTGGGGGAACTGATCGCTCGCCGGATCCAGTCCCGGGTCCGCCGGGCGGTCATTCCCGTCCGCACGGCCGGCGGCGGCGCCGCGGTGATCACCAGTCTGGCCACGCCGGTCGGCATCGCGGTCAGCGATCCGAGCACGGCCCGCCCGCTCACCCTCACCGAATTGCTCAACCAGGCCGATGCCGCGCTGCTCCAGGCCCGCACGTCTGGCGGCGAGGCGATCGTGGTCGCCGGCGGCGGCGTGCGGCTGGCCGGCTGACTCAGAGCCCGCCGAACCGCTGCCCGAGCCGGGCCACGGCGACACCGACCCGTTGGTAGAGCGGGCCGAGCAGCCGGGGCAGCGCGTCGATCACGTAGGCGTCCGGGCCGACCAGAATCCGGGGCCGGTCGCGTCGCACCCCGCGCAGGATGATCCGGGCCGCCTGCTCCGGCGAGGTGTGCGCGATCCGGTGAAATCGCCGGCTCGCCTCCTCGGGGTTCGCGTCGCCGCCCCTGGCGTTGCGCACGATGTTGGTGCGGATGCCGCCGGGGTGCACACAGGTGACCCGGACCGGTGCCCGCGCGACCAGCATTTCCTGGCGCAACGCCTCGGTGAACCCGCGCACGGCGAACTTCGCCGAGTTGTACGCGCTCTGCGTCGGCACCCCGATCAGGCCGAACACGCTGGAGAGGTTGACCACGTGGCCGTCGCCGGAGGCGAGCAGGTGCGGCAGGAACGCCTTGGTGCCGTGCACGACACCCCAGTAGTCGACGTTCATCACCCACTCGAGGTCCTCCCAACTCATCTCGGCGACCGTGGCGAGCAACGCCACGCCGGCGTTGTTCACCACCAGGTTGACCACGCCGAAGTCGCCGGCCACCTGCTCGGCGTTGGCCAGCACGGCCGCCCGGTCGGCCACGTCGAGTTGGTAGTGCCGGACCTCCGCGCCCGCCTTGGCGCACCATTCGGCGGTCTCGGTCAGGCCCACCATGTCCACATCGGACAGTGCCAGCCGGGCACCGTGCTCGGCCAGCTCCAAGGCAAGCGCCCGACCGATGCCGGACCCGGCGCCGGTGATCACGGCTACCTTGCCGGCAAACTCCTTCATGTCACCGTCCTCAGTAGACTTTTGGGCGTTGGGTCAGGAACGCGAGTCGCAGCCCCAACCAGGGTATCTGAGAACCGAAGTATCAGATACCCTGAGTACTATGCAGGTCACCCCGCAGGACGTCAACGGTCATCATGATGCCGTGGACGGACGCACCGAGCGCTGGCGCGCACACCGCCTCGAGCGCCGCGAGCAGTTCGTGGACGCCGCTGTGCGGGCGGTGGAGAAGCACGGACCCGCCGTGGCCGTCGCGCAGATCGCCGCCGAGGCCGGTGTGGCCAAGCCCCGGCTGTACCGGCACTTCGACGACAAGGCCGACCTGCTCGACGCGGTGCGGGACCGGGTGTCCACGATCCTGTGGCAGCGGCTGACCGCCGCGCTCGACCCGGACGACGCGCCCGCGCACCTGGTCCGGCACGGCCTCGACGCGTTCCTCGGCGTCGTCGACGACTACCCCAATACGTTCCGGCTGATGGCCGACCCCGGCGCGCCCGCGCGGCGGGCGCTCGAGGACGGCAGGAGGATCGCCGACGTGCTCGCCGGGCTGATCGCCGGCCAGCTCGGCGCGCTCGGCGTGGACACCTCCGGCGCCGAGCCATTGGGACATTCACTGCTCGGCGCGGTCGGCGGCGCCACCTATTGGTGGCTGGACCACCGCACGATCACCAAGCAGGAGCTGATAAACCACCTCAGCACGGTTATTCTCGGCTCGCTGGAAGGTATCACCAAGGCCGCCGGGGTGACGATCGACCTCGACAGGCCGATCAGGGCACAGACCATCGGGACGGTGCATCGATGACCGAGGAAGAAGGCTACCGCGGCCCGGCCACGCTGAAAGCCGGTGCGTCCGAAGTGGACGTCATGGTCCGGCTGCGTGGGCAGTTCGAGCCGATCGACGGCCGTTACCACTGGTACGGCCGGATCGAGGTGAGCCAGGAGCTCCGCACGTTGCTCGGCGGGCGGAACCAGCCCGCACTGCTGCGCACGCCACACGGCGAGGCGGTGGGCCAACTGTCCGATCCGGACACCTGGGGCCGGTACCGGATCAGCGGCATCGGCCGGCCGCCGTTCCCCGTCGCCACCTCCCTGGAAGATGTGGAGAGCCACTGATGCCGGATCGTGATGGCCACACCGCCAGGAACACCGCGCACGACATCGTCCTGTTCGGCGCCACCGGATTCACCGGCGCGCTCACCGCGGAATACCTTGCCGTGCACCGGCCGGCCGGCTGCCGGCTGGCGCTCGCCGGACGGAACCGGAGCAAGCTGGAGGCGCTGCGCGGCCGGCTGGCGAAGCTCGACCCCGCCCTGCGCGAACTGCCGCTACTGCACGCGGACGCTACCGACCCGCGGTCGCTGCGGGCGGTGGCCGAGGCGACCCGCGTGGTGATCACCACCGTGGGGCCGTACATCCACTATGGGGAGGCGCTGGTCGCCGCGTGCGCGGAGGCGGGCGCCGACTACGTCGACCTCACCGGCGAGCCCGAGTTCGTCGACCGGATGTTCCTGCGCTACCACCAGCAGGCCGTCCGGACCGGCGCGCGGATCGTGCACGCCTGCGGTTTCGACTCGATCCCGCACGACCTTGGCGCGTACTTCACCGTGCGGCAACTGCCCGAGGACGTGCCGATCACGGTGGACGGCTACGTGCGCGCGGTCGGCACCATCTCCGGCGGCACCTTCCACTCCGCGGTCACCGCGGCCAGCCGGGCCCGGCAGGCCATGGCGACGGCGATGGCCCGCCGCAGGGCCGACCCGCCGCCGGCCGGCCGGCGGATCCGGACCCCGCTCGGCCGGCCGAGCCGGATCGGTCGCCTCTGGGCGGTCCCGCTGCCCACCATCGATCCGCAGATCGTGGCCCGCTCGGCCGCCGCCCTTCCCCGCTACGGCCCGGATTTCAGCTACCGGCACTACGCCGCGATCAAGCGGCTGGTCACCATCGCCGGGCTGGGCGCCGGGCTCACCGCGATCGGCGTGCTGTCCAACATCCCGCCGGCCCGGCGCTGGCTGCTGAATCGGCGCAAGCCCGGCGACGGGCCGAGTGTCGCGCGGCGGGCCAAGTCCTGGTTCACCGTGCGGTTCGTCGGGCATGGCGGCGGGCAGCGGGTGGTCACCGAGGTGGCCGGCGGCGACCCCGGTTACGGCGAGACCGCGAAGATGCTCGCCGAGTCCGCGTTCTGCCTGGCCTTCGACGACCTGCCACCGACCGCCGGCCAGGTGACCACCGCCGTCGCCATGGGTGACGCGCTGATCGACCGGTTGCGCGCCAAGGACATCGTGTTCCAGGTTGTGGAGGGACCCGCGCCCGACACCGCCACCAGGCCCAAGCTGTTCCGCATCGCGCGCTGACTCCGGCCGTCGCCCGCCGTGGTGCGACGGCGCCAGGTATGGCACCGTCGCGTCATGGCGAAGCTGAACGCTGCCGCGCGGCGGCTCATCGAATCCGGCGCCCTCGCGCACCTGGTCACGCTGAACGAGGACGGCTCCCCGCAGGTGGCCATCGTCTGGGTCGGCCTGGACGGCGACGACCTGGTCTGCGGCCACCTGAACCCCGCCCAGCGCAAGCTGAGCAACATGCGCCGCGACCCCCGGGTCTCCGTCTCCTTCGAATCCGACATCGTCACCCCGATGGGTCTGCACGAATACCTGGTAGTCCACGGCAGGGCCTCGATCACCGAAGGCGGCGCGCCGGAACTGCTCCAACGCCTTGCCCGGACCTACATCGCCCCGGACGTGGTATTCCCGTCGATGCCGAACCCGCCCGCCGGCTTCATCACCCGGATTGCCGTATCGCGAATCGGCGGCATGGGCCACTGGTCTGAATAGCGCGCTCTCGGGCAATTAGTGTGCTTCGGCGGAGTTCTGCGACGGGGGCGGGGCGGATTGTGCGGCGCCGATTCTCATGGTCAAGGGCGCTCCTTCGTCGCGTCGCTTCGCGATCGCGGCCAGGGTGGCGAGTTTCGCTGGGGTGGGGGCCGCGACCCTGGACAATGAGCCTCTATCGGCACCTCGGGCAGGAGTTAAGGGGTCGTTGATGAGTTCTGATCCCACGTAGGTCTGCCCGACGGCATGTGTTATGCGTGAGCCATCCGGCGCCCACTCCCGTACTCTCTGAGACATGAGTCTTGATGACCTTCCCCGGGCAGAATTCGCGTTTCCTGGGCCGCTGCGAGATCGACTAGTAGCCGCGATTCTGTCCGGCACCAAGACGTCGACATCCAGCCTGATGCTGGCCTACGAGCGCGAGAACACGTCGCTACCTCAAGTAGGCCAGCTGTCGGCGGTCGTCGACTCGGAGGACCGCCGGATCGCGGTGATCGAGCTGACCGAGGTGCGCGTCGTCCGGCTCACCGATGTGGACCTGCAGCACATTCTCGACGAGGGTGAGGGCGATGAATCAGTAGCGCAGTGGCGAGCCGGGCACGAAAATTTCTGGCACAGCGCGGAGGTCCGGGCCGAGATGGGCGATCCGAGCTTCACAGTGAACGACGACACTTTGGTGGTGGCCAAACGTTTCCGACTGTTGCGCACCGTTGAGATCAAGTGAGTGTGCCACGGTTTAGTCGTTTGAACGGGTGTTTGCATTTGCACTCGGCTTCAGTGGGCGAATGTCAGACTCTGGTGGGACAATAGACGTATGAACCAGCCCGCCGCTTCTTCCTTGTTTGGCGCCCTTCCGGGTGCCATGCACGCGGCTGGGTTCGTGGCGGCCATTACTGATATGCGGCGCGCTTATGCGGTGGCGTTGGAACACGTGGCGGAGATGGGTCGCGCGCAAACCGCGCACTGTGCCGGGTACACCAGTCAGGCCGCGTTTGTGGCGGAGTTGGTGCACATCAACCGGCAGAAAGCCGCCCGCATGATCGCCCAAGCCGAACAGATCTCGCCGTCCGCAACCCCGACCGGGCACACCGCACCGGCCACACTGCCCACTCTGCGGGCCGCGCTGCTGGAGGGACTGGTTGACGGGGAGCACATCGACGCCCGTCGCCGACGCCATCAGGGAACTGCCCACCTGGGCGACCGTGGAGCACCGGGAGCTGATGGAGACCACTCTGGGCGAGACAGCCCGAACGCACAGTGCGTCGGTGGTGCGCGACCACGGGCGGGTGTTGCTCAACCGGTTCAACCAGGACGGCACCGACCCACTGCTCGAAGACCACGAAGCCGCACCCGTCAACACACCTTCCGGTACAGGCTGCTGCCGAGCGGGCGGATCAAGTACGCCGGGGAAGCCGACACGGAGACCGCCGAGGAACTCCAGGCGTTGTTCGGGCCGCTGGCCAAGCCAACGCCACCTGCTCAGGGAGTTCCGGATCCGCGACCCGTCGAGCAGCGCCAAGGGGATGCCTTCGCCGCTGTCGTGCACCTGGCGGTCACCGCGGGGGATGCTCCGGTGCATGGCGGGACCAAGCCGCACCTCAACGTCATCCTCGACCACACCATCCTCACCGAAGGACTCGGCACTGCCACCCTGGACTGCGGCACCGCCATCAACGCCCACGCCGTCCGCAAACTGGCGTGTGATGCGGAGTTGATTCCGATGGTGCTCAATACCGAAGGTGTTCCACTCGACGTCGGACGCGAACACCGGTTGGTCACCAAAGACCAACGCACCGCACTGGTCGCCCGAGACCGGGGATGCGCGTTTCCCGGGTGCCATCTGCCCGCCCGCTGGACAGACGCCCACCACATCCGCCACTGGACCGACGGCGGCAGAACCGATTTGGCCAATTTGGTCCTACTATGTCGCCGACATCACCGAATAGTGCGCGGCACGGAATGGTCCATACAAGTGCTCAACGGCATTCCGTACTTCAGACCACCGAAATGGATGGATCTCGAGCAGAAGTTGGTGCGCAATGTGCTCCGGCGCTGAAACGACGACCGCATGATCCGCCTGCTGGTCGGTCAGACCGATCCAACAACGGCAGCCGCCGCACTGGACTACCAGTTGGACCGCATCTTCCGCTGACGCGCCGACCCGACTGCTCAGTCGTGGCGTTGGGGCTCGGGGATGGGGCCACCGGTGTCGCTCCACACGTTGCCCGAGTTCTGCGCCAGGGTGGTCTGGGTGCTGAGCAGGATCGGACACTGGAAGCCGGAGTGCCGGCCGAACCGGTTGCCGACCAGGGAGATCCCGGTCAGCGGCCCGCCGACCGCGTTGTGGTCGAAGTTGAACGTGCAGCCGCCGCCGTCCACCAGGTTGTTCTCCGCCCGGGAGTCGCGCGCCGAGCTCTGCCAGGCGGCGTTGGCGTTCTTCGTCGTGGACATGTCGATCGTGTTGTGCCGCAACGTCACGTTCGACTCGCCGGGGAAAGACTGCACACCATCGTTGTGCGTCTCGCCGCCGCCCTGGTTCGGATCGTGCGCGAACCAGGACATGTCGTGAATCCACGAGTCCTGGATCACCGTGCCGGTGCCCGCCTTCGCCCCGTCCACCCCGCCGTGAATGTTGGCCCGCAAGATCGTCGCGTGGGCCGCCCAGATGTCGTCGATCGTGGCCGTCGGGCTCGCCGGGGCAAACTCGGAGTCCTCGACCACGGTGCCGGAGGCCTTCTCGGCATCGAACAACGCCGCGTTGCCGGTCGGCGCCCGACCACGGAACACGCAGTTGCGGAACGTCACGTTCTTCCCCGTGACAGTGACGAAGCCGTGGAAGTCCTTACCCTCGACGACCTGCCCGCTGGTGCCGAACGTCTGGTCGCCGCTCACCACGGTCAGTGCCACGCCGGGCAGCACACCGGTGTTGGCCGGCTGCGGAAATCCTCCCGGCCGGACGGCGGGCTTGGCCGGCGCCGGTGTGGCCGGGGTCGGGTTCGGGGCGGCGGGCCGCACCGAACTGACCGTCGAGCTGACGATGCTGGTCGGCGCCGCCGTGCTGGTGCCAGGCCCGGTGCCCAGAACCACTCCCGGCGGCCCGCCGAATAACTCCGCTGCCGTGGCCGGCGGCCCGGGATCATCGGCGCGGACCAGGCCGGACAGTGCCACGGCGCCGGCCACCACGACGGCGCCGAGGGCCGCCGCCATCATCTGCGTCCGGGCACCGATCCTGGCCACGGCGCCCACCCTAGCCCTCAGTGGCTCCTGGCCTCCCGCCACATCCGATACATCGTGGGCCCGCCGTCCGGCACCCGGGCGGCGCCGAGCACGGTGAACCCGTGGTGCAGGAACAAGGCGAGGTTGCGCCGGTTGGTGGCCTCGAGATAAGCCGGGATGCCGCGGCGATGCAGGTCGGTGAGCCGGCTGGCGAGCAGCGCCGAACCGCTCCCCCGGCACTGGTGCTCCGGCAGCGCGGCGATGAAGCTCAGGTAGTGGTGCGGCCGCTCGATCGGGTGCTCGGCCTGCATCGCCGCGTCCATCGACAGGAACCGCGGCAGGAACGGGCCGGTGGCCTGCGCCAGCCGGGCGTCGTAGTCGGCCGGGTTGGCGTCCGGCACGCCGTACGGCGCCGGATACCAGATCGCCACCGCGCTGCGGTCGGCCGTGGCGAACACCTCGCCCGCGCCGCGAAGTGCGTGCCGGGCCAGGATTTTCAGGAACGCCGGGTACACCTGGGAACGCACGTCCGGCTCCGGCACCAGCCACTGCGCCGGCAGGTCGTGGTGCATCGCCCTGGCCAGCACCATGGTCACCGTCTCCAGTTCGGAGGTGGTGTTGTGCAGCCGCACGATGTTCGGCTCGACCCGCACCGGCGCCATCGTCCGCCCGGACATCGAGATTTCGGTGCCGCGCTCGGCGGCGGCCAGCACCGGCACCGGCGGCGGGGGCACCGCCTCCATCAGCTCGGTGAGGCTGTCCAGGTCGCTGACCTCGCGGCTGATCACCCGGTTCGCGCCGAGCCCGATGGTCCGGTAAACGTCCGGCCGCTGCAGTCGCAGGAACCAACCCCAGAGCAGCCCGGCCGCGGCCACCACGGCGAACGCCGACGGCACCACCCAGCCGAGCGGATCGCCGGCCGGCACGGTCAGCAGGGTGTGGAAGTTGACCAGCACCAGGATCAGCACGACGAGCAGCAGCGACCCACCGAGCGCCGGCGCCACCACCCGGCTCCACGCGTTCTCCGCGCCCGGCCGCCGGCGGAAGTAGCCGATCACCGCGAACGAGGTGCTGACCAGCAGGATCAGCACGCCGAGCGCGCCGACGCTGGTGCCGACGAAGAACAGCGACGTCACCGGGTTCAACTCCGCGATGACCGCCACGACCAGCACCACGAGGGCCAGGACGGTCTGGGTCAGGGAACCGGCGTACGGCGAGCCGGTGCGGTAGTGCGTGCTGCCGAGACCCTCCGGTAACACCTGCTCGCGGCCGAGGCTGAACAGGTAGCGGGCCACCGTGTTGTGGAAACTGAGCAGCGCGGCGAACAGGCTGGTGACGAACAGCACCTGGCCCAACTCGGTCCACGTCCGGCCGAGGTGGGGCGCGCCGAGGTTGAACAGCAGCGGCGGTCCCTGCTCGCGGGAGTCCGCGACGATGCGGCCCGGCCCGGTGCCGACGGACAGCGCCCACGACGACAGCGTGTACAGCACGCCGATGAACGCGATCGCGATGAACGTCGCCCTGGCCACCGTGCGCCGCGGATCCTTGGCCTCCTCGGCGAACACCGCGCTGCCCTCGAACCCGACGAAGCCGGCGATCGCCACCGCGAGCGATGCGCCCCAGCCCTCGGTGAGGAGGTTGGCCGGGTTGACCGAGTCGAACGTGATCGTGTTCCCTGGCGGATTGCTGACGAACACCAGGTCGTAGATCAGCACCACGGCGCACTCGGCGGTCAGCAGCACGGCCAGGAGCCGGCCGTTGATGTCCACCCGCAGCACCCCGACCAGCGCGATCACCGCCCAGCCGGCCAGCGCGCACACCCACCACGGCACGGTCACCGCGAACATCGACCCGAGCAGGCCGGCGAGCGCGGCACCGAAGATTCCGTACAGCCCGATCTGCATGGCGTTGTACGCCAGCAGCGCGACGAAGCTGGCCGCCACTCCGGGAACCCGGCCGAAGCCCTGCACCACATAGGTGTAGAAGGCACCGGCGTTGGTGATGTGTCGCGACATCGCCACGTAACCGACCGCGAACACCGAGAAGATCACCGCGACCACCGCGTAGGCGACCGGGATGCCGAGCACACCGGTGACCGCGAACCCCGTGGTGGCCCCGCCGGCGACCGTGGCCAGTGGGGCGGCCGCGGCGACCACGAAGAACACCACGCTGGCTACGCCGAGCCGGTTGGCCGCGAGCACCCGGGACACCTTGCTCGACACCTCGCTCGATACCTCGCCGCGTTGTGCGTGGTCGGCCGCCCGCGTCTGCGTTCTCATCCAACCGTCTCCCGTCATCTGCGGCCGACGACGGCGTCGCCGACCGCGGCCTGGGTCTGGTCGACCAGTTCCCGCACCGGACGCGGCAACTGCTCGCGGAGCACGGCAAGCCGACGGCGCAGCCCCACCCGCTGCTCGTGCCACCAGGTGATCTTGGGCAACAGACCGCAGGCGTCGGCGAATGCCGCGAAGGCTAGCGCCGACGGCGTGTGATCGGGAGCGTGGTCGTGCGTGAGCAGGCTGTGCACCGCGGACTCCGGGCCGAGGGCCGCGGTCAGATCGACCGCCGTGTACAGCGTGGCCGGCCCGCCCCACCACCGCCTGCCGGAGTCCTCGCGCAGGACTCCGTTGAAACACAAGCGGTTGCGCACCTGCCCGACCGAGCTGTGGCTGAGGTAGGCGAGCCAGACCCGGACCGTGTGCGGCGACCCGGCCACGTGCAGTTCGGAAACCACGTCGGCGAGCACGGTCTGGCTCAGGATGTCGTCCATCGGGGTGCGGCTGACCGGCACGATCCGGCCCTGCCGGAGGTCGATCCTGCGGTCGAGGACCAACTCGGCGAGCAGCGCGCCGGCCAGGCCGAGCTCGAGACCGGAGCGGTGCAGCCGGATCCGCAGGTGCCCGGTGTCGTGGTCGTGTGCGGCGAGGAAGAGCTCATCGGCCAGGCGGACGGGTGGTGGGCGCAGCCGCCGAGTCACCCGCGACCGTCCCGGATCCTCGAGCCCGAGCGACACACGGCCATGGCAACCCTTGGAGTTAGGCGGTCGAGCGGCCCATCTTGTCACCCCGCGCTCACCCTTGGTAGGACCAACCGTGTCAGCCCAACCGGTACACCCGCGCGGCGTCGCCCGACGCGAGCCCGCCAGCGCGGCCGCGTCGTCCACAAGAGGACAGCTCGACATCGCCCGGCCGCAGCTCCTCGATCCGCCGGACCATGCGGGTGGCCGGCCGGAATCCGGCCGGGGGTCACCACGGCGAGCACATGGTGACCCCCGGCCGGATTTCCCAGCGTGCCGGTCAGCCGATCGTCGGAATGAACTGCGGCGCCCGGCGGGCCGGCTGAGCCCGTTCGAACGCGCCGGCGAAGGCCAGCACCGTGGCGTCTGCCCAGCGGCCGGCGAAGAACGACACACCGATCGGCAGCGGCCCGGCGAAACCGGCCGGTACCTGGACGTTCGGGTAGCCGGCTACCGCGGCCGGGCCGGACGAGCCGAGCACGAACGCGTCGCCGGTGGCGTAGTTGGTCTTCCAGGCCGGGCTGTTGGTGGGGGCCATGATGGCGTCGAGCCGGAACCGGGACATGGTCTCGTCGATGGACCGTTTCGCCGATGTGGTCGCGATCCGGCGCTGCTCCAGATAGACCGGGTCGTTCGGGCGCGGCGCGGCCTCGGAGAGCTCGAAGATCTCCTGGCCGAACTTGGACAGCTCCACCGGATCCCGCCGGTTGAACTCGATCAGTTGGGCCAGGGTGTCCGGCCCGCCCGGCCGGGCCGCCAGGTAGGCGTTGAGGTCGCGGCGGAACTCCGTCTCGAGCGCCGGGAACTCGTTGGCGTTGATCTCGTCCTGGAACGGCAGGTCCACGTCGACCGTGGTGGCACCACGAGCCCGCAGGGTGCGGACCGCGTCGTTCACCACCCGGTCAACGTCGGCATCGGCGCCGGCCAGGCGCCAGATGCCGATCCGCGCGCCGCGCAGGGCATCCGGGCGCAGCAGCGCGGCGTAGTCCCGGGGCTGGCCAGCCGGGATGGCCGAGGTGGCCGGGTCCGCCGGGTCCTTGCCCTGCAACACGGACAGGGTGATCGCGGCGTCCACCACGTGCCGGGCCATCGGTCCGGCGGTGTCCTGCTGGGCCGAGATCGGCACCACGCCGCTCCGGCTGACCAGGCCGAGGGTTGGCTTGTGCCCCACGATGTCGTTGGCGCCGGACGGGCAGACGATCGAGCCGTCGGTCTCGGTGCCGATCGCCACCTGGGCAAGCGACGCGGCGATGGCCGCGCCGGAGCCGGAGGAGGAGCCGCACGGGTTGCGGTCGAGCACGTATGGGTTGTTGGTCTGGCCGCCCACGCCGGACCAGCCGGAGGTGGAGTGCAGCGAGCTGAAGTTGGCCCACTCCGACAGGTTGAGCTTGCCGAGGATCACCGCGCCGCCGGCGCGCAGCCGGTTCACCAGTGGGGCGTCCGCGGCCGGGCGGGTTCCGGTCAGCGCCCGCGAACCGGCCGTGGTCGGCATGGCTCTGGTGTCCACGTTGTCCTTGAGCAGCACCGGAATCCCGTCCAGCGCGGAGCGGGTGTGGCCGGTGCGGTGCCGCAGGTCGCTGGCCGCCGCTTCGACCAGGGCGACCGGGTTGAGCGCGAGCACCGAGTGGATCTTGCCGTCGAACGCACGGATCCGGCCGAGGTAGGCCGCGGTCAGCGCGACCGAGGACAACCGGCCGTGGTCCATCCGTTGCTGTAGCTCGGGGACGGTCATGGAGTCGAGGTCGAAGCCGAGGCTGGAGGACGGCTCGGCCGCGGCGGCGGGCACGGTGAGTGTTCCGGCGGCGATCGTGATCACGGCGAGGAACGCGATGCGGAAGCGCAGTTTACGCACCCGTCCATGCCACTCCCCGGCGGTGGGCCGGTCAACCCCCCCGTTCGTCGCGGCCCGTTAGGTCCATTCGCCGGTTCTATTCACTGATCGATGCCATGAACCGCCGGATCCGGTCGCGGGTGTCCGCGCTGGACCAGAGCTGGCTGGCCACCGAGTCCTCGGTCGGGCCGGAGCGCTCGAAGTTCTCCCAGACCGGGCGCTGAAGTTGCCGCTTTGCGAGCAGGTAGGCCTCCGCGCCACGCTCGGCCCGCTGCGCCGCGTGCCGCACGGCGACCGGCTCCAGCTCGGCGGCCGGTACCACCTCGTCCACGAAGCCGTTGGCCAGCGCGGTGTCCACGTCGAACAGCCCGGCGCCGAGGACCAGCCGGGTGGCCGCCGCGGTGCCCACCGCGTGCCGGACGATCTCCACCGCCTCGGTGGGGAACGGCACGCCGACCCGGAGCTCGGACAGGCCGAGCCGGGCTCCGCCGGCCGCCGCCACCCGATGGTCACAGCCGGCCGCGAGCACGTAACCGCCGGCGATCGCGTGCCCGTTCACCGCGGCCACGACCGGGCCCGGGTAGTGGAACACCGCGCGGAACGCGGCGGTGAGCGCGGCCAGGAACCTCTCGGTGTACTCCGGCGGTTCCGCGATGATCCGGTGCAGGTCCACCCCGGCGCTGAACGAGCCGCCAACCCCGGTGAGGACCAGCGGCGGTGCCGCCTCGGCCAGCTCGTCCAGGGTGGCGGTGAGCTCGGTCAGCAGCTCGAGATCGAGCGCGTTGACCGGCGGCCGGGCCAGGCGCACCACGACCACCTGCCCGCGGCTCTCGCGTTCGATCGGCATTCGGCACCCTAGCGCGGGCCGGCCGGACCGTGCGGTGCTCGGGGCTCGCACCCGGGGCCGGGCACGCTGACCTGGCCGGTCGCCGACTTTCGCGACGTCATGTCGGCAGCGGGGCCGGGCCGGCGGTTAGGGTCATCCCATGGGCGAGCCGGAGATCACGCCGACCGTGGTCGGACCGAAGGTGGGTGCGCGCGACCTCACCTTCACGCTGGCCGACCCGGGCCACCGGCTGGCCGGGGTCGAGCTGAGTCACGAGCTGGACCTGCCCGCTCAGGACGTGAAGTTCGGCTACGACGAGTCGTCGGGCAACTGGACCCTGTCCCTGCCCCGCCCGCCGGTCCGGCGCCTGGAGTACCAGCTCTGCCTGCGCTATCCGGACGGAGGCAGCGAGACCACCACCGACCCGACCAACCCGGCGCTCACCCCCGGCGCGTTCGGCGACAAGTCGGTGCTGCTGCTGCCGGACTACACCGCGCCGGGCTGGCTCGACGGCGCGGCCGCCTGGCCGGCGGCCGCCGAGCTGACCATCTCCACCGGGGTCGGGCCGGTCGAGGTGCGGGTGCACTCGCCGGAGCAGCCCAGCCGGCTCCTGCTGGTGGCGCACGACGGCCCGGAGTACGACCGGTTCTCGGCGCTCGGCTCGTTCGCGGCGGCGATGGTGCGCGACGGCCGGGTGCCGCCGTTTCACCTCGCGCTCGCGGCACCGGGCGAGCGCGACGAGCGGTACTCCGCGAACCCCGCCTATGCCCGGGCGCTGGCCACCGTGGTGCTGCCCGAGCTGCACACGAAGCTGAACACGACCGGTCCGGCGGTGCTGATGGGCGCCAGCATGGGCGCGTTGGCCGCATTGCACATCCAGCGGCGCTACCCGGACGTGGTCGGCGGGCTGTTCCTCCAGTCCGGCAGCTTCTTCGTGCCGCAGTACGACGAGTGCGAGAAGGACTACCTGTACTACCGGCGGGTCACCCGCTACATCGGCGCGGTGCTGCGCGGGCAGGGCACGGGGCGGCAGGTGCCGGTCACGCTGACCTGCGGCGTGCTCGAGGAGAACCTGCAGAACAACCGGTTGATGACCGCCACCCTGCGCCGGCAGGGCTACCCGGCCGAACTGCACGAGCTGCCGGACGCGCACAACTTCGTGGCCTGGCGCGACGCCTTCGACCCGCACCTGACCGACCTGCTGAACAGGGTGTGGGCCGATGCGTGAGGTCCCGTTGCCGGACGGCCGAGTGCTGGTGCACGGGCACTGGGGCCGGCCGTTCCTGGTTTTCCCGTCGGAACAGGGAAACGCGCACGACGCCGAGTCCAACGGGCTGACCGGCGCGGTCGGGGAGTTACTCGGCGCCGGCCGGCTGAAACTGTACTGTGTGGACTCCTACGACGCGGCCAGCTGGTCGGCCGGGCACCTGTCGCTCGAGGAGCGGGCCCGTCAGCACGAGCGGTACGAGTCCTGGCTCGTCGGCACGGTCGCGGCGTTCATCGCGGAGGACTGCGGCGGCGGCCCGGTCGAGATCGGCACCGCCGGGTGCTCGATGGGTGCCTTCCACGCGCTGAACATCGCCCTGCGGCACGCCGACATCTTCCCGCTGGCGCTGGGTTTCTCCGGCAACTACGACGCCGCGAGCTGGCGCGGCTGGGGCGAGCGCGGCATGGCCGCCTATTTCAACAACCCGGTGGACTACGTGCCCAACCTCGAGGGCGGGCACCTGGAATGGCTGCGCTCGCGCCTGTCCGTGCTGCTGGTCTGTGGACAGGGGCAGTGGGAGGACACCACCGGCTCCCTCGAGTCCACCAGGCGGATGGCCGGATTGCTGCGGGACAAGGGAATCCGTTGCGAGCTGGATCTGTGGGGGCATGACGTGCCGCACGACTGGCCGTCCTGGCGCCGGCAGTGGGCACACCACCTGCCCCGGTTCTGCTGACCCACCTGAGAAGGAGGTTGCAAGTGACCGTCGACCATCTGGTTGGCCTGCTGCTTGGTACCGAGGAGGACTGGCCGGCGGCGTTCACCGAGATCATGCGCCGGGTCGGCCCGGTCACCGACGGCGCCGGCCGCCGGCACCGCTTCAACGTGGAGCGGGTCACCATCGAGCCGTTCGACCTGCGTTCCCGGCCTCGGCACGGACTGGTGATCGACCGGCTCGCCTACTGGTACTACCACCCCCGCGAGTGGCTCAAGAAGATCGCACTGATGGACGACGTGTACCTGCTCAACAGCCCGTTCACGTTCCAGTCCATGGAGAAGCACGCGGCCTACTGCGCGATGATGCGGCTCGGCCTCAAGGTGCCGGACACCGTGCTGGTGCCGTTCAAGCACCCGGTGGACAACGCCCGCTACGCCTACACCGCGGCCCGCTACAACCGGTCGTTCGACCTCGACGCGATCGCCGACGAACTCGGCTACCCGATCTTCATGAAGCCCTATGACGGCGGGGCCTGGGTCGGCGTGACCCGGGTGCGCAACAGCAAGGAGTTACACGACGCGTACGACGAGTCCGGTGAGCGGCTGATGCACCTCCAGTCCTCAGTGGAGGGCTACGACGCGTTCGCCAGGTCGTTGTCCATCGGTGCGGAGACCATGGTGATGCGGTTCCGCCCGGAGTTGCCGATGCACGAGCGGTACGCAGTGCAGCACGGCTTCCTGTCTCCGGAGGCCGGCACCGAGGTCAGCACGATCTCCCGCCTGGTGAACGCCTTCTTCCGCTGGGAGTTCAACTCCTGCGAGCTGCTGGTCCGCGGCACCGACGTGTATCCCATCGACTATGCCAACGCCTGCCCGGATGTGGCGCTGACCTCGCTGCACTACTACTTCCCATGGGCCATGGCGGCGCTCGCCCGGTGGACCATCTTCTGCTGCGCCACCGGCCGGCGGCCCCAACTCGACCTGGACACCAGCAGGTACTTCGCGGTCGCCGACCGGGAAGACCTGTCCTACCAAGAGAAGCTGGCCGAGTACAGCCGGCTGGCCGACGAGTACTTCGAAGTCGAGCGGTACGCCGACTTCTGCGCTTCCCGGTTATCCACTGTGGACGAGGTGGTGTACGACTGGGTGCGCTCGGCGGAGTTCGACGCGCTCCTGGTGGACACCGTGCGGGCCGCCTACCCGCCGGCCGAGCACGACCGGTTCATCGCTCACTTTCGGGGTCTGCTGGGAAGCTGGGTGCACGACCAGGAGCGAAGCCAGGTCCGGCCGACGTGAGCACGCCTCAGGCGAGTCCGAAGCGTTCCCGCAAGTAGCCGGCCGCCTGCTCGATGGCCTGCCGACCGGCGTCCAGAATGCCTGCCATGGCGAAGAAGCCGTGCACCATCCCGGGATAGCGGGTGGCACTCACCGCGACCCCGGCCAGCCGCAGCCGGTCGGCGTAGGCCTCCCCCTCGTCGCGCAGCGGGTCGTACTCCGCGGTGATCACCAGCGCCGGAGGCAGCCCGCTCAGATCGTCCGTGAGCAGCGGGGAGACCCGCGGGTCCCGGCCGTCCTCCGGGCTTGCCAGGTAGTGCCCCCAATACCAGGCCACCGACCTTTGGTTGAACAGCGCCGGGTCGTCGTTGTCCCGCATGGACCCGGTGCCGCCGCGGTAGTCGGTGTTCGGATACACCAGCACCTGCGCGGCCAGGCTTGGCCCACCGTGCTCGCGGGCCAACAGAGTGAGCACGGCGGCCAGGTTTCCGCCCGCGCTGTCCCCGGCCACCGCCAGCCGGCCCGGGTCGGCGCCGACCTCCGCGGCGTTGGCCGCGACCCAGTTCGTCGCCGCATAGCAGTCGTTGACCGCGGCCGGGAACGGGTGTTCCGGGGCGAGCCGGTAGCCGACGGTGATCACCTGGCAGGGCACCGCGTTGGCCAGGCTGCGGCAGATCGCGTCCGAGGTCTCGATGCTGCCGAGGGTCCAGCCGCCACCGAAGAAGTAGAGCAAGGTGGGCAACGGATCCGTGGTGTCGACCGGTCGGTATATCCGGATCGGGAGCGGCTCGTCCGGGCCGGGGATCTTGCGGTCGAGCACCTCGTGTACCGGCTCGCCGGTGCCGGCGGCGGCCTTGATGGCGGCCAGGTCGGCGGCGCGGGCCTGCTCGATCGACAGGGTGTACAGCGGGGGGGTGCCGGCGGCGACCGCCCGCTCCCGCATCGCGGCTACCTGAGGATCGAGCGGCATCGTCCGGCCTCCAACACGGTTGCGCAGGTTCTGACACGACCGAGCCCGGCGGGTGCATGGAGCACCCGCCGGGCCGGAGTAACTTTCCTAGTTGAGCACGAACTGGAGCGGGATGGAGTTGGCCATCGCCTGGTTGCCCGCGTCGTTCGGGTGGATGTGGTCGCCGGCGTCGAACTCCGCCTTCAGCTTGCTCGGGTGCGCCGGATCGCGCAGCACCGCGTCGAAGTCGATCACGCCGTCGAACTCGTGGTTGTGCCGAAGGAAATTGTTGACCGCGTTGCGCACGGCCTCCTTCTCCGGGGTCCACTCGTTGTCCGGGGTGGTCACGCCGTCCACCTCGAAGCCCTCGAACGGGCCGAGCGTGGCCACGGTGAACCGCAGCCCGCGCTCCTTGACCTGGGCGCCGTCCTTGCGGATCGCGTCGATGATCGCCGCGGCCGAGTCGCCCTTCATCCAGATGTCGTTGATCCCGAGGTCGAACAGCACGGTGTGCACCCCGGTCTGCTCGAACACGTCCTCGTTGAGCCGGGCACCCGCGTTCACACCGAGTTGCACGAAGCCGGGGAAACCGCCGGCGCCGGGCTCGGGCCCCTCGTGGTTGAGCCGGTTGCCGGCCAGGCTGGCGTTCAGCACGCCGGGCACCTTGCCGTTGCGCCGCTGGTCGAGCAACCGCTTGGCCAGGAAGTCGGGCCACCGGGCGTTGCCGTTGAGCGTGCTGCCGTTGCCGTCACCGAGCGAGTCGGCGATCACCGCGACCGAGCCGGAAGCCCTGTTCCGCTGCACGTCCACACCGGACAGGAAATACCAGCAGCAGTCGCGCTGGATGGTGTAGCCGGTACCGGCCGCGGCGCCGGCCACGTCTCCGGCGCCGGAGAAGCTGCTCTGTAGGGAGGTGGCGTGCCAGGTGACCGGTCCCGTCGCGGTCGGCAGGAAGATCGAGACGACCAGGTCGGAGGTGTCGGCGACCGCATAGTTGATGGGGTCGCTGTACAGCTCCTGGCCCTTGAGCATGGTCGCCGAGGCGCTGCCGATGAAGGTCAGCTCACGAATCGAGCCGGGCACGACGTCGTTCAACGCCGGGGTGCTGGTGTCGGGCTTGGCCACGGTGGCATGCCCGATCGTGACGCTCTGCTCGCCGTAGATGTTGGTGAATCGGATCCGCACCTTGTCGCCGCCGACCGACACGTGCGTGATCATCCGGATCGACTCGTTGTTGAAGCCGGTGTGCGACCTACCGGTGGGCTCGCCCGCCGTGACCGCGGTGGCCCAGGTGCCGACCCACGCGGCCGACCCCCGGTCGCCGAAACCTTCCTCGTTGGCCGAGGAGCTCCCGCTCGAGACCAAAACAGCCCCGGCCACGGCTAACGCCGCTACCGCGGCAACCGAGCGCCAATTTCTCGGGGACTTCATTGAGAATGAACCTCCCACAAAAAGGACCGGGCACGAAGCGGCGCCCGGTCACCAAAGCTTGTGGGCGAACGGTAGTACGGGCTCAAGTGACCGTCAATCCATCAACAGAAAACTGACTCCAATTGGAGCAGCACCATCTAGAAGTCGCGACTCAGCGCGTTCTCTCGGTCGCGCTTAGCATTATCCGATCGACAGACCGAGGACCTCCGGGGCGGTCGCGATGGCGCGGTACCGGTCCTCGGGTTGGGGAACCAGGCGCCTGGTTCGCAAGTCGATCAGCCCGCCCACGCTGGTGATCTCGGCGACCAGCGCACCGTCGGAGCGGCGTAGCTCCTGGGGCACCTTGAATGTCTTGCCGGTACCCCAGGCGATTTCGCACGACACGTCTACCGTGTCGCCGTAATACAGTTCGTTGTGATACCGGATGACCGTCTCCAGGAACACCGGCCCCACCCCGAGTCCGGCCAAGCCGGCGACCTCGACCCCGGCGGCGCGGAGGAACTCCCAACGGGAATGCTCGGCGTACTGGAGGTAAACAACTCCGTTGACGTGACCGTTCCCGTCGATCTCGTAGGCCCGCACCGAAACCTGTACCGAAAACCGCTCGGCCATGCGCCGCGCCTCCAGTCCGTCGTAACGCACCGCGCCGTGACGATCGCCCTCTGCGAGGGCGTTGGTCTGGTCACACACTACCGGTTAGAGTCCGGTGACCGAGCCGACCGGGGGTGCACACAGTGGACACCGAATTATCCAGCCCGAATTACGTTTTGCGGGCCCTGGAGTTGTTTGTCGGATACGCCGAGCGCGAGGCACTTGTCAAGGACGATCAACGATTATCGTTCACGGATATTCACGACAACGTGCTCGACCTCGCCTCGGCACTGCGCGAACAAGGGATACGTCCGGGCATGGCGGTGGCCGTGCTCATCTCGCTGCCGATCGAGGGTCTCGCCCTGCAACTCGCCCTGCACCTGATCGGGTGCCGGCTGGTCTGGGTGGTGCTCGGCACCAACCCGCGAGAGATGCGCGAATACCTGGCGCTGAGCAGACCGGACGCGTTCATCTACGACCCGCGCACCGAGGACGAGCTCGGCCGTGAGCTGGCCGAGGTCCTCGCCCCCGCCCCGGTGCTCTGCCTCGGACCGGGCGGCATCGGACCGGACCTGCTGACCATGCGCGCACAACGGCGCCAGGCGGCCGAGCTCGCCGCCGGCTCACCGGAGTCGGTGTTCTCCACCAGCGGCACCACCGGAACACCCAAGGCGTTGCTGCACAAGGACGCCATGTTCCAGCAGACCCTGGTCCTCGCCGTCGAGTGGCGCGACTCGGCGCATCCCCGGCTGCGTCAGCTTTCGGTCACCCCGCTGTGGTGGGCGGCCGGCACCGTGGCCACGCTGATCACGCTCGGCAGCGGAGGCACCGTGTTCATCCAGGCAGACTGGAGCCCGGACAGCTTCCTGCGCGCGGTGCAGGAGCAGCGGATCAACTTCACCTTCATGTCGCCGCCGATGTTCTACGAGCTGCTCGACGATCCGGCCCTGCCGAAGACCGACTGCTCCAGCCTGTACATGCTCAACGTCGGCGCCGCGCCGCCGTCGCCGCAGCGGCTGCGTCAGGGCGCCGCGGTGTTCGGGCCGGTCGTCCGCATCACCTATGGACTCAGCGAGTCGCCCTACGTCTGCGCCCAAGCCGGGATCACCGACGACCCGGAGCGGCCGGAACTGCTGCGCTCGGCCGGCACCCCGTGGGGCGACGTGCGGCTCCAGATCCGGGCCGAGGACGGCACGGTGCTCGAGCCGGGCGCGACCGGTGAGGTCTGGGTGCACAGCAGGCTGAACTTCGCCGGCTACCTCGGCGCGCCCGAGCTGACCGAGCAGACCCTGGTGAACGGTTGGCTGCGCACCAGGGATATCGGCTACCTCGACGAGGCCGGGAGGCTGTTCCTGGTCGGCCGGGCCCAGGACATGATCATCACCGGGCAGGGCTCACGGAAGATCTACGCCCGGCCGATCGAGGAGGCATTGAGCTCCCACCCGAATGTGCGGGCCGCCGCCGTCATTGGGGTGCCGGACCCGGACCTGGTCGAGGTGGTGCACGCCTACGTGGTGCCCGGCCGTGATCCCGCACCGGATCTCGACGAACTGCGTGACGTGGTCACGGGGAGCCTGCCCAAGATCTGTGCACCGCGCTCCATCGACTTCGTGGACAGCCTTCCCCTGGTCGGCATCGGCAAGGTGGACAAGAAGGCGCTGCGCGACCGCTATGCCGCCGAGCACATCGGCGTCCCGGGATGAGCACGGCTCGAAGCGCCGGCCAAGCCCGGCGTGCTGGGCTCGTCGCGTTGTTGACCGCCGACCTCGTGTCGGCGCTCGGCAACTGGGTGTCGGTGATCGTGCTGCCCTGGCTGGTGCTGCAAAGTACCGGCAGCCCGGCGAAGATGGGCCTGGTCGCGGCCGCGGAGTTGGTGCCCTACCTGCTGTCCAGCGTGTTCGGGCCGCCGCTGGCCGACCGGGTGGGGTTGCGCCGCGCATCCATCCTCACCGACGTGGGCAGCGCACTGGCCATGGCGTCGATCGCCGCGGTGCCGCGGATCGGCTACCTGCCGCTGTTGGTGCTCGCCGGGGTGGCCGGCGGGCTGCGCGGGGTCGGTGACCGGACCAAGCACGTGCTGCTGGCGCCGGTGGCCGCGACGGCCGGGGTGCCGATGATCAGGATCACCTCGCTCTACGAGACGCTCACCAGGGGGATGCAGCTGGTCGGCGCGCCGCTCGGCGGTCTGCTGATCGTCTGGCTTGGCACTCAGCAGGCGGTCTGGGTGGACGCCGCGTCGTTCATGGCCTGCGCGGCGCTGGTGGGGTTTCTGGTCTTCCCGGATGCCGAGGGTGCCGAACCGGCGGCGCGCGAGCCGTACCTGGTGGCGCTGCGCGGCGGCGTGGTGCACTTGTGGCGGGACCGGTTGCTGTTCGCGATGATCCTGTCGATCTTCACGATCAACGTGCTGACCCAGGCGGCAACCTCCGTGCTGGTGCCGTTGTGGGTGGCCGACGTGCTGCGCTCGGCGGCCGGGCTCGGGCTGGTGCTCGCCAGCTATGCCGCCGGTGCGGTGCTCGGCAGCCTGGTGTTCACCGCGGTGGGCCCGAAACTCCCGCAGTTCCTCATGCTGGCGGTGGGCCTGACCATCGGCGGCGCGCCACGGTTGTTCGTACTCGGCGCCAGCAGCCTGGTTCTGGTGCTGGTGGTGACGTTCGTGTCCGGCGTGGGAATCGGCGTGGTGAACCCGGTTTTCGGCGCGATGCTCTACACGCGGGTGCCGGCCGACTTGCAGACCCGGGTGTTCGGGCTGGTCGGTGCCGCCTGTTATGCCGGCCTGCCGATCGGCGCGGCGCTGGCCGGGGCGGCGGTGGCCGCCCTCGATCTGCGGGTGACGGTGATCCTCGGCGGTCTGTTGTACATCGCGGTATCGGTGCTGCCGGTGCGGCAACTGCTACGGGCCGGGCGGGCCGACCAGATGATCAGCCACCCTGTTTAGGCCGAACGGGGCTAGTCGTCGGGTCAGGAAAAAGAAATATTGAGCCCATGGAAGGCGAGCCCGGCGAACGGCCGGCCTATGTGTTGCGGGTGCTCGAGCTGTTTGCCGAATACGGTGACCGGGAGGCGATCGTCGGGGTCGGCTGGGATTGCCGGCTGACCTATGCGCAGGCCCGTGCGATGGTCCTCGATATGGCCGCGAAATTGCGGGACGAAGGATTCTCCCCCGGTCAGACGGTCGCGGTTATGGTGGCGCATCCGCCGGAGGCACCGATGCTCCAGCTGGCGCTGCACCTGCTCGGCTGTCGCGCCGCATGGGTGGCCGCTGGCACCGCGGCGCGCGAGGTGGACGACTACCTGGCGCAGATCCGGCCGGACCGGTTCATCTACGACACGCGAACCCATCCCAAGCGCGGCAAGGAGTTCGCCGAACGGCTGGGGCTTCCGGTGTGCTGTCTCGGGCCGGACGGGCCCGGTGCCGACCTGCTGGCCCCGCACCGGCCGGGCACCGAGCCGTTCGATGTGGACACCGCGACCGGCGCACCGGAGACCATCTTCCAGACCAGCGGCACCACCGGGGTGCCCAAGCCGATCCATCACCGGGCGGCGCTCTACGAGCAGATGTCCGCCCTTGGCCTGGACTGGGTGGCGGGCGGCAACCCGCTGTTGCGGCACCTGACACTCACCCCGCTGTGGTATGTGGCCGGGCAGACCTCGGCGTTGCTCAACCTGGTCAGCGGCGGCGTGCTGTACATCCTCTACCACTTCCGGCCGGCAGAGTTCCTTGCCACCATTGAGAAGTACCGGGCGAACTCGGTGTACATCTCACCACTGATGTACTACGAGCTGCTCGACGAGCCGGCGCTGGCCGACACCGACGTGTCCAGCCTCGAGTTCCTCAACGTTGGCGGCGCGGCGCTCACCCCGGCCCGGCTGCTCGAGGGAATCGAACGCTTCGGGCCGGTCATCCGGATCACCTACGGACTGTCGGAAACCCCCTTCATTTCGGCGTTTCCCAACATCAACGTCGATCCGGAGCGGCCGAACCGGCTGCGCTCCTGCGGACCACCGTACGGTGACGTCCGGATCGAGATCCGTGACGAGGACGGCAACGTGCTGCCGACCGGGGAGATCGGCGAGTTGTGGGTGGCCAGCCGGCTGAACTTCGCCGGGTATTGGAACCGGCCGGACCTCACCGCGCAGACCCTGGTGGACGGTTGGCTGCGGACCAGGGATCTCGGCTACGCCGACGAGGAGGGCTACCTGCACCTGGTCGGCCGGGCCCAGGATGTGATCATCACCGGGTTGGGCTGCGACCACATCTTCCCGCGGCCGATCGAGGACGCCCTAGCCACCCATCCCGAGGTGCACGCGGCCGCGGTGATCGGCGTACCGGATCCGGCGCTCGGCGAGGCAGCTTATGCCTACGTGGTACGCACTCCCGAAGCCACGGTGACCGAGCAGGAGTTGCGCAAACTGGTGGCACGGACGCTGACCGGGATATGGGCGCCCGGCACCATCGAGTTCGTCGACGACCTGCCGCGCACCGGCAGCGGCAAGGCGAACACCAAGGAACTGCGGGCGAGATGGGCGGCCGACCACCGGACCGAACCGGTCGGCGCCCCGGGTTGAGCGGCCGGCCCGGCCTCTACGCCCTGATCACCGGCGGGGTCATCTCGGCGCTCGGTAGCCGGGTGTCCGCGGTCGCGGTGCCCTGGCTGGTGTTCACCACCACCGGCAACCCGGCGCACATCGGTCTGGTGATCGCCGCGCAGATGGTCCCGTACCTGATCTCCAGCGTGTTCGGCGCCCCGGTGGCCGACCGGCTCGGCGTGCGGTTCAGCGCGATCGGCTCGGACGTGGTCAGCGCGCTCACCACCGCGACGATCGCGGCCACCCCCGACATCGGACTGCCCACGATCCTTGCCATGTCGGCGATCTCCGGCGCGGTGCGCGGTACCGGCGACCGCACCAAGCATGTGCTGCTGCGCCCGGCGGCCGAGGCGGCCGGGTTCACAATGGTCCGGATCACCGCGGTGTACAACGGGTTGGGCAGCGGCGCCACGCTGGTCGGCGCGCCGGTCGGCGGCCTGCTGGTGTACTGGTTCGGCGCGCAGGGCGCGATCTGGGTGGACTCGGCGTCCTACGCGGTGGCCGCGGTCGTGGTGGCCGCGTTGGTGAACCCGCCGATGGACCCGGCGGACAAACCGGCGGCCGAGCCATACCTGGTGGCGCTGCGGGCCGGCGCCCGGGTGCTCACCAAGGACCGCCTGCTGCTTGGCATGCTGGCCATGACGTTCTTCGCGAACCTGGTGAACCAGGCGCACACCGCGGTGTTCGTCCCGCTCTGGGTGGCCGAGGTGCTGCGGTCACCGGCCGCGCTCGGTACCGTACTCGGCGCGTTCGCCGCGGGCGCGGTGCTCGGCAACCTCGTCTTCACCGTGCTGGCGCCGAAGCTGCCGCAGTACCTGACCTTCGTTGCCGGCCTGGCGATCGCCGGCGCGCCCCGGCTGTTCGTGCTGGGGTTGAGCCACAATCTGGCCCTCGTACTGGCGGTGACGTTTGGCTGCGGGTTCGCCGTGTCCGCGGTGAACCCGATCCTGGGCGCGATGCTCTACGAGCGGATCCCCAGCGACCTGCAAACCAGGGTGTTCGGTCTGGTGGCGGCCATCTCGTTCGCCGGGTTCCCGGTCGGCGGGGTGCTCGGCGGATGGGCCGTGAACACGTTCGGGCTGACCACGGCGATCCTGGCCGGAGGCGTGGTCTATCTGGTGGCCACGCTGGTCCCACTGGTGCGTATCGGGGTTTCTTACAAAACCCTTACCGAAAAGGACGACGCGCAGTCCACATAGTCCGAATGGCCGCGGCCGGCCGGCCACTCCGGTTCTTCACCCAAACCGAAGGCCGCGCCAAACGCGGCGCGGCCCACGGCTATTCACATTCTCAGTTGATCTCTTCGGAACCGATTCCGGTGCCCCGAAGCTCCTGATTGATCTCCGTGCCCTCGCCTACGCCTGTCATACCGTACCTCCTGGGGTGAGACACACTGCGTTACCGTGCATAACAAGAAACGAGGCTGATCGGCAATCGCACGCCAGCCCCGGCCACCTGAAGCTAATGCGCCGCCCCGGCCAAGTAAATAGACCGAACGGCCGGAATCGAGTCAGGCTTGTGGCCAGGACGGCGAACGGCCAAGAAAACCCACCAAACGGTCCTGAGCCGGCGCGTCTTCCGGCACCGGAACGGGATAGGCGAAAGGCGCACCCGGCCCCCACGAGGTTTCCGGCCACCGCTGCGCCATCCGCAGCACGACCAGGCAGAGCTCCGGATCGAGCGGATCGTCGGCGCCAATTGCCCGGGCCACATCCCAGCCGTGCACCAGGTAGTCCACGAAGTGCATCGCGACCGCGGTTTGTCCGGGAAACTGGCCAAACGGGTAGACGTCGAACGTACGGTCGAGAACCCCGTTGCCGCCGAACGCGGCCCGCACCCGCTCGGCCGATTTGTGGTATTCACCGACCGGGTCACCGGAAATACCGGTACCTTCCCACACGTCGGGGTCGGCCGGTTTCCCCTCGGCCGCGTCGGCGAAGCCATTGTTGTTGCCGGCCATGTGCACGATCAGTGCGCGCAGGCTCCATCCGGCGCATGGAGTCGGCCCGTCCAGCGACTCGTCCGTCACTCCTGCCATTACCCGGCCGGTGGCCTCGAGCGCCCGCCGGTCGAAAGCCCGCATGTCCACGTCTCTACACCCTCACCCGGTCCCGGGCGCCGACCCCGGTCGGCGCGCTGCCGTCCAGGGCCACTTCGACCGCGACCGCCTCGATCCCACGCACCAGCGTTTCGAGGTCGTGCGGCGAGAAGTACCTGGAATCCACCGACACCAGGAACTCTATCCCGCCGAGCGGGTCGTCGACGTTGAAATAGAGCTTGCGCCGCGGCGGGTTGATCTCGCCGTCGTAGCTCACCGTGCTCCTGGACAGCGCGGCCCGGATCTCGCTCGCGCTCACCGGCTCGGTTGCGGACCCCCGGTCCTGTAGCCGGCGGTCGTTGTAGAAGCAGGACAGGTCGATCTCCTCGCCCCGCTCCCGCTCGACCCGCTCGATCACCTCGTCCTGGTGATACGGGTTGTAGTAGGCGTTCTTGTAAGCGTGCAGAGCGCTCTGCGCCGCGCGCTCGACGGCCTCGTCGAGCGTGACGTCCGCGACGTCGATCAGGTACGGGGTGAGTTGGATGAGCGCGCTGACCGAGGCGGCGAGGCCCGGCCGGAACCTGTTGTTCACCAGCAGCATGGCCAGTACCGGGTTGACTCCGGTGAACCGGGCCAGCCCGACCGCGAAGCTGGCCAGCACCACCGGAGAGGTGTTGACCCCGTTGCGCGCGGCCACCGCACGCAGCGCGAGGGCGGTGGCCGGCGAGAGATAACGGATCTGGTGGATCACCCGGTCGCCCGGGTACTTCGGCTCACCGAACCGGGTCGGGGTCACCGCGCGGAGCACGCGTTCCAGGTACCGCAACGAGTTCTCGTTCTGCCGCTGCCCGGCCGGGGAACTCTGCCGGCGCGCCTGGTCGAGCGGCTGGGTCGCGGTCACCTCGGATACCTCGCCGGTGTGCCGCGTCGCCAGGTCGGCGCCGAGGGCGAGCACCCCGTCCGCGTCGATCGAGGTGTGCAGGACGGCCACCACCTGGTGGGTGAGCACCCCGTCGCGCCGCACCACGGCCATCCGCACCGGAAGTTCGGTCTCGAACTCGTAGGGCTGCTGCTGGTAGCGCTCGGAGATCGCCTCGGCAACCTCGGCCGGGTCCGCCGGGCCGGCGTCGACGACCTCCAGCGGAGTCTCGCCGGAGGCCACGCACTCCTGAAGTGGTGGGGCGTCGTCCCGCAGCCGCAACAGGGTCCGCAGCGACTGGTGCCGGCCCACCATGAAGGCGAGGCTGCCGGCGACGTCGTCGATGGTGGTGCCCGGTGCCAGTTCCAGCACGTAATGCACGGTCTTGGTCAGGCCGGACTGCTCGATGGACTGCCAGAGTCCAATCTGTCCCCAGGTCAATTCCTCAACGCCGGAACCCTCGCCCGCGAAGGGGACGAGAATCCTCTCGACCAGATGACCGGCCGGAATGTCGTGCGGCATTCTCAACTGCCTTTTGAACCGTCGAACGGACGTTCGGGGGTGGGCACGCCGCCCACCCCCGAACATGAACACGACGGTCACCGCGGTGACCGTCGGTTAACTATCTGGTTCTCTCAGTCCTTGACCGCCATGGTTGTGACACCTCCCTCCGACTCGGACCGCCGGCTCAGACACTCGGCTTTGCCGTACGTGCGCCTAGTAAACCAGGCAAACTGGGCGGTTACTAGCACTTAGGAAAGAGTTTCCGACCAACGGCCAGATACAACTCTTCGCGCAGGATTCGACGTGACCTGCGCAACTCAACCGTGGGTATCCGGTCGTGCGCGCATTGATGTTGCGCGATCACGTTTACCACATACCGCGTTGACGGGCCGTGCCATCCCAGCTACCGTTCCGCTGTATAGGTTGCGGTGATTCCGCCAAAAGGCCCAAGGCTGATGGTCAACTGGGCCACCTCCAATTTGTAAGCAAACAATGACTCGGTGGTGTGGGGTGTTGATGGCGGTCGCCAGACTTGGGCTGCCCCGGGAGAGCCGACTGCTCATCCTGGCGGCCCTTATCGATTCCGCTGGGACCGGGCTGTTCCTCTCCGGGTCGGCCATCTTCTTCACCCGCAGTGCCGGACTCAGCACGACCGAGGTCGGGATAGGACTCACCGTCGCCGGGCTGTGCGCGTTGCTCGCCCTCACCCCGCTCGGCATCCTGGCCGACCGGATCGGTCCACGCGCCGCCTCCGTCATCCTGCATCTCTGGCGCGCGGCGGGTTTCGTGTGCTACGCGTTCGTCCACAGTTTCCTGGCGTTCCTCCTCGTCGCCTGCCTGGTGGGGATCCCCTCGCGGGCCATCGAGCCGGTGGGGCAGATGTTCGCCGACCGGCACGTCGGCCCCGAGCTGCGGATGCGCATGATGGCGGTGTTCCGGGCGGTCTACAACGTCGGCTTCACCGTCGGCGCGCTGCTCACGACGCTGATCATCGCGATCGACACCCGGCCGGCGTTCCAGAGCATCGTGCTCGGCGACGCGGCCACCTTCGTGATCGCCGCGCTGCTGCTGCTCAAGGTGCCGCTGCTGGCCGACGAGTCGCCAACGCGGCGCACCGTGGCCGGCTGGCCGAAGTCGTTGCGGCAGGGCAAATACCTGCTGGTCGCCGGCCTGAACGGGATCATGGTGTTGCACATCCCGCTGCTCAGCGTCGGGATTCCGTTGTGGGCCACGCTGCACACCGGCGCACCCCGAGTGCTGATCGGCCCTCTCATCATGGTCAACACGCTGCTTGCCGTGCTGCTCCAGGTCCGGATCAGCCGGGGCACCGAGTCGCTCGAGGACGCCATCCGGGCCATGCGCGTCGGTGCACTGTGCCTCGCCGCCTGCGCCGCGGTGCTCGCCTTCGCCGGGCGGCTCGACCCGTTCGGCGCCACCGCGGCCCTGATCGCCGGGGTGGTGCTGCTCAGTTTCGGTGAGCTCTACCAGTCCGCGGGCGGCTGGAGCCTGTCGTATGCGCTGGCACCACGCGAGCGGCAGGGCGAGTACCTCGCGGTGTTCAACCTGGGGATGGCCGGGATGTACATGGTCGGTCCGGTGCTGATCACCATCGGCGTGGTGGACCAGGGCTGGCCGGGTTGGCTCGGCCTGGCCGCCGTGTTCCTGCTCGCCGGGGCGGCGGTCCGGCCGGTGGCGCACGCGGCGAAGGCTCAGGTGCAGGCCAGCGCCGCCACGCACAGGTAACCGAGCGCCGGGTCGTGGTCGGCGAGCAACACGAGTCGGCCGGGCCGTCGAACCTCTGCTTCGCAGAGGGCTGACCAGATCCCGGTGTACGGCGCGCCGGGGTCGGCGCGGCGCACGGTACCGACGCTGTCCACAATGGATCGATCCAGCGGCGGCCCGGTGCCGGCGACCAGCATGACGTCGTGGTGCCCGGCGGCGAGTTCGGCGACCTCCTCGGCCAGCAGCGCGGCCACCTTGTCCGCCGGCACCGTGGTGTGCGTGCGCAGCGCGACCTGCTGCCACGGCCCGGAAGGCTCAAGCAGCAGGCCGACCGCGGCATGCCGGTCCGGCACCGGCGCCGGGCCGGCCAACTCGTAGGGCACCGCCGCCTGCTCGGCCACGAGCAGCAAGGCCCGCCGGCAGTCGCCGGTTGCGGTGTAGGCGTTGATCAGCCGCAGCGCGCTGAACGCCGCGGCCACCCCCTGATCGCACACCGCGAAGGCGAGCGGCCCGCCCGGACAGCGGCCACTCAGATACGTCGCCGTGGCCCGGCCGAGTCGCACGTCGTGCACTCCGTAGGCGATCACCAGCAGATCCACCGGCGCGTCCGGCGGCACCAGCGCCTCGATCAGCGGCTCGGCCATGTCCCCGTAGGACTGTCCGGCACCCTGCTCGAGCAGATCGTCGCGCAGCGCCAGCCCGTGCGGGCCGACCAGGTCGGCCAGGTAGCGACGCAGTCCGGGATCCGCGGCAAGTGGCGAGTTCTCCGGATAGACCCGGCACTGCGCCCGGGTGATCGCGAGCAGCGTCGCGGCCCCGCCGTCCGGCGGCCCGGTGGCGAACATCGGCCCGCTACTCACGACACCACCTCGCAAGCTCGGTGGTGTCGCTCAGACACAGTGCTCAATGGCTCGCTCGCAAACTCGCTCACACCGTCGTGGCGTGCTGGGTGATGAAGTCCGCGAACGCGCCGATGGACACCAGGTCCGTCCGGTCGATCTCGTCCACGTCCACCTGGATACCCAGTTCCTCCTCGACCGCAAGGAGCAGTTCGAGCGTCTTGAGCGAGCTCAGCCCGAGCTCGTCGAACAACCGGATGTCCTGGGGCACCTCGGGCAGGTCTCGCTTGAGCACCTGCGGCAGCAGCGCGCCGATCCGGTCGACCACCCGCGCTCTCAGATCCACATCGAGCACATTGTCCATCGTGGCAACTTCCTTTCCCTGCTAATGCTGGAGAACCATGGCTGAGAAGATCGCACCGAACCCGGCCGCGGCGATGACGTAGCGGTCCCCCTCGCGGAGCAGGCCGGCATCGACCGCGGAGCGGTAGTTGAGGAACGCGTCCGCCGCGAAGGTGTGCCCGGTGACCGGCACGTTGTCCAGGTACACCCGCTCGACCGGCAGCTCGAGCCGTTTGCACAACCGCTTCCAGGACACCGTATTCACGTTGTGCGGCAGGATCAGCGCGATATCGTCGAGACCGAGCCCGGCCCGCTTGACCGCGGCCTGTACCACCTCGTCGAGCAGCTCGGGGTACTCCGCGGCGTAACGCTCGGCGAGGTCCACATTGTTCGGCAGCCAGTGGTCCAGGTCCCCGCGTTGGCGAGCGACGTAGGACAGCATGCGGTCCCTCGATCCCCGCGCCGACACCAAGCAGGCGCCGGCGCCTTCGCCGAACACCCGGCTGTCCGGAGCCACTGCCGTGTCGTAGGTGAACACCTGCTCCCCGGTCACCACAAGCGCGAGCGCGTCCGGCTCGCCGGCCGTGGCCAGCAACCGGCCGGCCAGGTCCACCGCGAGTAGCGTGGTGGCGCAACCGTGGTGGGTCACCGTGAACGCGTCGGCGTTGGCGAGGCCAAGCGAGTCCTTCAGATCGTGTACCGGGTTGTCCGGGTACGGCGTGGCCACCGGAACGCCGCGGGCGTAGATCAGGTGCCGCACGGCGTGCTCCCGGCCGGGCAGCCGGGAGAGCCGAACCGCCGCGCCGGCAAGGAGATCGAACACCGTCTCCCCCGGCTCCTGGCGGCGCACCTCGGAAAGCCCGTGAAAACGGCGAAGCACCTTGAGCTGCGACGGGCTCAGCGCGAGCTGGTCGGCCAGATCCTCAATCGGCACCCGTCGATCCGGTAAGTACGCCGCCACCTCGTCCAGCGCGGTCATGACTTACCGTGCCGATTCACGCAAACGCGCTGCGTCATTATTTCCCGCTCCCGCGCCAACTGGCCGTGCACTACCATCTGACAAATGATTGTGGACGAAATCAGCGACAGCGATCTCCTTCCGCTTACTACCGATGCCGCCGGTGTGTACTTGTTCGGCGAGTCGTTTGAATCGATCATCGACGCGCTGCGCCGGGGTATCGCGGGCCTGTCGGGCGAGGAACGGTTCCGCCGGCTGACCATCCCGCCGGTCATCTCTCGCCGGACAATCGAGCAGGCCGGCTATGTCGCTTCGTTTCCGCAATTGCTTGGGACCGTGCACAGCTATCCAGGTGACGGCCGGGCCTGGGCCAAGCTGTCGCCGCTGATCGAGTCCGGCGGCGACTGGTACCGCGACCATCAGATCGGCGACGTGGTACTCCTGCCCGCGGCGTGCTACCCGGTGTACCCGACGCTGACCGGCCGGGATCTCGCCGAACCGCCCAAGTTCGCGGTGGAGGCCACCTGTTTCCGGCAGGAGGCCAGCAGCGAGCCCGGCCGGCTGCGGTCGTTCCGGATGATCGAGCGCGTCACCGCCGGGACCGCGGAGCACTGCGCGCAGTGGCGCGAGCGGTGGCTGGACCGGGTCGCCGAGTGGCTCTCCTCGCTCGGGCTCGAGGTCAGCGTCGAGGTCGCCGACGACCCGTTCTTCGGCCCTGGGCGCAAGCTGTACCAGGAGGCGCAACGGTTGCAGGAGCTCAAGTTCGAGTTGCGCGCCGCGGTGTCCGGCGAGGTCGTGCAGGCCATCGCCTCGGCCAACTACCACAAGGAGCACTTTGGTGAGGTCTTCGGCTTCACCGCCGACGGCGCCGTTGGTCATACCGCCTGCACCGCATTCGGTCTGGAGCGAATCGCGCTAGCGTTGATCAATACGCATGGTCCGGACCCGAAGCGGTGGCCGGCCGGCCTTCTGCCCGGGCTCACCTGACCGTCACCGGCAGGCTGTCGTAGCCGCGGAGCATCAGCTTGTCCCGCTCGCCAGGCAGGCCCGCGACCGCGATGCGCGGGAAGCGCTCGAACACCATGGGCAGGGCGAGTTGCCCCTCGAGCCGGCTCAGCGCCGCGCCGAGACAGTAGTGCAGCCCGCCGCCGAAGGAGAGCACCTGGGTGTCGGTGCGCAGCGGGTTGAACGTGTCCGGGTCGGCGAACCGGTCCGGATCGCGGTTCGCCGCGCCGAACAGCACCAGGATGCGGCTGCCCTCGGGGACCGGCACCCCCATCAGCTCGGTATCCGCCGTGGCCCACCGGATGCTGAAATGGGTGGGCGGCTCGTAGCGCAGGATCTCTTCGATGTATGCCGGCGCCCGGTCCGGCTCGGCCAGCAGCGTCGAGCGCAGGTCTGGCCGGTCGAGCAGCAGCGTGAGGCCGTTGCCGATCAGGTGCGTCGTGGTGACGAAACCGGCGTTGAACATGGTGAGCAGGTTCGCGACCAGTTCGGCGTCACCAAGCGGCGCGCCGTCCGCCTGCGCCTGGGCCAGCGCGCTCACCAGGTCATCCTGCGGCTCGGACCGGCGCCGTTCGACCAGCTCGGCGAAGTACTCGCTGAGCTCTCCGGCCGCCCTGTCGGCCGCCTGAAGGTATCGCCACATCCCGCTGCCCAGATCCAGAATCGCGCCGAAAGCCCTTACCCGGTCGGGAAACCAGGACCGGTCCTGCTCCGGAACACCGAGCAGCTCGCCGATCACGTCGCTGGGGATGGGCAGCGCGAACTCGGACATGAAATCAACCGGCGAACCGTCCGCGCCGAGCTCCGCCAGCCGGTCGAGGCGGGCGTTGATGATCCGGATCACGGCCGGCTCGAGCGCGGCGATCCGGCGCGGGGTGAACACCTGGCTGAACAGCCGGCGCACCCGCAGATGCTCAGGGCCGTCGGTGAAGAAGATCGAGGCGAGCAACGTGCGCAGTGCGGTGTGCTCCCGCCACGCGGCGTTCTTGCGGTCCGGGTAGTCGGCGTCCATCACTCGGAAAGCGGTGTCCCGCATCACCTTGTTGGCCGCCTCGAACCCGTGCACCACGATGTCGAACCGGAACTCGTCGCCGGTCAACCGGGCCACCGGCCCGTGCCGGTGCAGCTCGGCGTAGTGCGGGTACGGGTTCCTGCGCCCGTCGCGGGAGAGCAACTCTCGCAACGAGACGGTCGGAATGGTGGCCGGCTCAGCCATCCTTCAACACCCCCTGAATAGCGGTCACCAGCTGGGCCCGGCCGGGCTGGACCGCGCGGTCGAGGTCGAGGGCGAACGGCAGCACCGCGCCGTCCGGGCGGGTCACTCGCGCCGGTGCGGCAACCAGTCCGAACCGCTCGGCCGCGACGGCCAGGACCTCCGCGCCGAGCCCGGAGAACCGATTCGAGTCGTCGAACACCACCAGCCGCCCGGTCTTCGCCACCGACGCGGCGAGGCCGTCCCAGTCGAACGGGTACAGCGTGCGCGGATCGAACACCTCGATGGACGCCTCGGCCGCCAGATCCTCCGCGACCGCCAGCGCGTCCTGCACCAGATGCCCGACCGCGACCACGGTGACGTCGGCGCCCTCCCGATGCACCCGGCCGAGGCCGAGCGGAACCGGTGCCAGGTCGGCGAAGTTGACCTCGGCCCGGACCCCGAGCGCGCCGGCCGGGGCGAACACCACCACCGGGTCCTCGTCCCGGATCGCGGAGACCAGCAGGCCGTAGGCGTCGCTCGGGGTGGCTGGCACCACGGTTTTCACGCCGACGTGGGCGAAGAGGCTGTACGGGTGGTCGGAGTGCTGGCCGGCCCAGCCGGTGCGGGAGCCGGAGCCGGGCACCAGGTAGGTCACCGGAACGCTGCACTGGCCGCCGGTCATCAGCGAGAACTTGTGCGCCTGGTTGGCGATCTGCTCGAACACCAGGAACAGCAGGGACGGGATCTGGAACTCGATCACCGGCCGGAGCCCGGCGAGCGCGGCGCCGGTGGCGAAGCTGGTGAACGCCTGCTCGGACAGCGGGGTGTCCAGCACCCGGTCCGGGCCGAACCGCGCGAACAGCCCGGCGGTCACGTTGGACACCGCGACCCTGATGTCCTCACCGAGCACGAACACGTCGGGGTCGTTGGTCAGCTCGTCGACCAGCGCCCGGTTGAGCGCCTTCTGATACGACAGCCACGGCATCACCAACCACCTCCCGAGCGACCGCGCAACCCGCTGGCGTACAGGTGATCCATGGCGCCGGCCGGATCGGGGCTCGGGCTGCCAAGGGCGAACTCGACGGCCTCGTCCAGCACTTGCTCCAGCTCCGCGTCGATGCGCGCACGGTCCACTTCGGACAGTTGGGAGCCGGCCAGCTCCACCGGGTCCCGGGACCGGCCGAGCGCCACCTCATCGTCGTCCCGGTAGCGCACCCTTGCCTTGTGCTCCCAGGTGTGATGCGCGTCGAAGCGGTAGGTCAGGCATTCGATCAGGGTTGGCCCGCCACCGGCCCTGGCCCGGTTCACCGCCTCGGTCGCCGCGTTCAGCACGATCGTCGGGTCCATCCCGTCCACGGTCACCGCGGGTATGCCGAACGCCTCGCCGCGCCCGGTTATCGTGCCGGCCACCGCGTCGGTCACGGTCAACGTCGTCGCGTATCCGTTGTTCTCGCAGACGAACAGCACCGGCACCCGCCAGAGCGCGGCCAGGTTCATCGACTCGAGCAGGACGCCCTGACTGACCGCGCCGTCACCGAAGAAGCTGACCGCGACGGTGTCGCGGCCCCGCCGCCGGGCTGCCCAGGCCGCGCCGACCGTGATCGGACCGTTGGCGCCGACGATCGCGTTGGCGCCGAAGATGCCGAGCGAGAAGTCCGCGGCGTGCATGGAACCGCCCCGGCCCTGGTTCAGCCCGGTGGACCGGCCGGCCAGTTCGGCCAGCATCCGGGCCGGATCGGCACCCTTGGCGAGCACGTGTCCGTGGCCCCGGTGGGTGCTGGTGATGATGTCGTCCTGGCGCAGCGCGCCGCACACACCGGCGGCGATCGCCTCCTGCCCGATGTAGGGGTGGATGCCGCCGACGATGTGACCGGAGTTCACCAGCTCGATCGCCCGCTCCTCGAACCGCCGGATCAACCGCACGGTGCGGTACAGCCCGGCCGGGCTGTCCGGTGGGTACTCCAAGTCTCTTCCTCTCAACGTGGCACCGCCTCGAGCACACCCTCGGCGCCGCCCGACGTGGGCACTGTTGAACCTGTGGACGCTGCCGCGCCGACCACCTCGAAGCCGGCCTTGTCCAGCAGCGCCGTGTACTCCGCCTCGGTGCGGTCGTACCCCTCGAGCATGCCGAGCATCAGCAGATCGACCATGGCCGCGGCGGCCGAACCGGGCTCCTCCGGCAGCAGCTTCTCCACCACCAGCAACCGGGCGCCCGGCCGCATGGCCGAGCCAACCCGGCGCAGGATCGTCTCGGCGTGCTCGTCGGTCCAGTTGTGCAGCACCCTGGCCAGCACGTAGACATCGCCGCCGGTGGGCACCGCGTCGAAGAAGCTGCCCGTGACCAGTTCCACCCGGTCGGCAAGGCCGGCGGCGGCCAACCGGGTGTCGGCCGCGGCCACCGATTCCGGCAGTTCGAGCAGCACGCCCCGGATCCCCGGGTGTGCCGGGAGAACCTGGGCGAGCAGCCCGCCGTTTCCGCCGCCAACATCCACCAGCGTGCCGACCCCGGTCAGGTCGTAGTCAGCGAGCGCGGCCGGCACCGGCTCACTGCCCATCGCCTCGGCGAACACCGCCCCGGTGTCCGGATGCTCCCCGAGGTAGTCGTAGAAGGGCCGGCCGTGCACCTTCTCGAACGCCGGTTCTCCGGTGTGGACGGTGTGCATGATCTCGGCGAACGAACGGAACACCGCCTCACCGTGCATGATCGCCGTCTGGCGAAGCGAGCCCGGCACGTCCGCGCGGAGCAACTCGCCGGCCGAGGTCAGCGCGTAACCGTCCGGACCCGCGTGCCGGAACAGCCCGAGCGCGGCGAGTGCTCGCAACATCCGGTGCAGCACCCGGGAATCCGCGCCACACTCGGCGGCCAGTTCGGCCACCGGACGGGGCCCGCCGGCCAATAGGTCCGGCACGCCGAGCTTGGCCAGCGCATAGCAGCACTGTGCCGGCACGCTCGCGGAGAGCATGCCGAGCACCTTGCGCCGCGCGAATCCCTCGCTCATCCGGCCTCGGTCACCTCGTCAATCGGATCGGGCCGCTCAGGTGCGCCACAGGGTCGGGCAGTACTCCGGGTCGGAGTAGTCCGGGTGACCCTCCGGGGTGCGTCGGACCAGCACATCGTGGTTGTAGATGGCCAAGGTGCCGTCGGAGAGCGGAAACTCGCGGTAGGCGTTGTGCTCGTCCTGGAGATGCAACGAGATCGCCCGGCGCGGCCGGTCGCTCACGTTGGCGCCGCTGCCGTGGTAGGTCAGGCAGTGGTGGAAGCTCATGTGCCCCTTGGGGATGTTCATCGGGATCTTCTTGATCTCGACGTTGTTGTGCGCCGCGTTGGCCGCCAGCATCTCCTCCAACTGGCTGCGGTCGCGCTGGGCGAAGTGCTGGTTGGTGCTGTCCTCGAAGCCGACCTCCTCCCAGTTGTTGCTGCCGTCGACCATGGTGATGGTGCCCATCTCCTCGTTGCAGTCGTGGAACGGGATGAAGGCGGTCAGCATGTTCTCCGACGTCGAGGACGCCCAGTAGTGCTTGTCGAAGTGCCAGGGCACGATGTTGGACGGCTCACCGGCCACCGGTGGCTTGTAGATCAGGGTCGACTGGAACACCCTGATCTCGGCCGTGCCGGCCAGCCGGGCGGCCACCGCGCCGATCAGCGGCTTGAGCAACGCCTTGGCGATGCCGTCGCTCTCATAGTGCACGTAGTCGTTGTGCCGCTGGATGTTGCCGCTGGCCGGCTCCCAGTAGGCGAGCCGAGCCGGACGCACCGGAAGCCTGCGGTCCCGCTCCCCCGTGTAGTACCGGTCGGTCGCCGATAACAGATCGTCGACCTCGATGTCGGTGAACAGTTTCTTCGACAGGTACCAGCCGTGCTCGGCGAAGAAGGCCACGTCCTCGTCGGACGGCAGCAGGTCGAGCTCTTGCTCGGTCAGCGTGAACTCACGTGCGATGGTCACGGTTGTCTTTCTCCTCAATTATTCCGCGGCGGCCGGGGCGGACAGCTCACGCTGCTTCGCCGCGTAGAGCGCCTTGATGTTTCCACTGCCGAAGGTGAGCGCGCCGCGCCGCTCGATGATCTCCAGGAACAGCGTCCTACGGATGTGCATGGACTCGGTGAAGATCTGCAACAGCTGACCCCAGTGGTCCCGGTCGACCAGCACGCCGAGCCGGCGCAGATCCTCGAGCGGGGCGTCCAGATGCCCGACCCGCTCCTCGAGCGTCTCGTAGTAGCTGGCCGGAGTACCGAGGAAGCGCACCCCGTGGTCGGCCAGCGTGGCCACGGCGGTGACGATGTCGTCGGTGCCGAACGCCACGTGCTGCACTCCGGCGCCGGCGTGCCAGGTAAGGAAATCGTCGATCTGGCCGGCGCGGCGCTCCGGGTCCGGCTCGATCAGGGTGAAGGTCACGTGCTGGGACTGGCTCTGCACCACCTTGGAGTCCATGCCCTGCCCGCCGACCTCGATGTACTCCTCGAAGATCTGGTTGAAGCCGAACACGTCCTCGTAGTACTTGGCGGTCGGGGTGAGCGTGCCCGCCGGCACGCAGATGGCCAGGTGGTCGATCGTGCGCAGCAGCTTGCCGTCGCCGTGCGGGTCCGACTCGGTAACCTCGATGGCACCGGGCAGAAACTCCCGCTGCGGTCCGTGCCGCTCGACCAACCGGTGAGTCACGTCGGAGAAGCCGGACACCTCGGCGAACACCACCGTCACGTCGTCCCGGACGTACCGCGCGGGCGGTGACACCGGCCGCGCGCCACGCTCCACCAACTGCCGGTAGGCGCTCTCCGCGTCGTCCACGCCGATCGCGACGATCGCCACGCCATCGCCGTGCTTGCTCACGTAGTCCGTCGCCGGATGGTCGGCCACCAGGCCGGACGTCAGCACAATTTGGATCTCGCCCTGCCGCAACAGCAGCGAGCGCTGTCCGGCCAGGCCGGTCTCCGGCCCGCCAAGTCCGCAGATCTTGAACCCGAACGCCGTGCACAGGTAGAACGCGGTCTGCCGGGCGTCGCCGACAAAAAGTTCGATGTGGTCAATTCCAGAGATGTTCATCAAGTCAACCCTTCTCCTGCCCTCGCTCGGAACCGGGGGTGACCGGGTCCGGCGAACTGCCTAATCCCCTCATCTGACACGCGCCGTGGCCGAGCTCGCCGGACCGAGCAGCAGGCTCACGTTCTGCCCGCCGAATCCGAACGAGTTGGACAGCGACCGACCAATGTGCTCGGTCAGCGGCGCCTTCCTGATGTGTTCCAATGCACACGCCGAATCCGGGTCGTCGAGGTTGTGTGTCGGTGGCGCGAGGCCCCGCGCCACCGCCACCGCACCAACTACCGCCTCGACCACTCCAGACGTGCCCAACATGTGGCCGGTCAGCGCCTTGGTGGAACTGACCGGCGGAGTTTCCGTGCCGAACACGGTCCGGATCGCCGCCGCCTCGGCGACATCGCCCAGCTTGGTTCCAGTGCCGTGTGCGTTGATGTAGCCCACATCGGACGGTTGTACGCCGGCGTCGGCCAGCGCCCGTCGCATGCACTCCGCGGCACCCGAGCCGTCCGGCCTCGGCGTCGTGGGGTGGTGCGCATCGGTGGTCGCGCCCCAGCCGACCACATCGGCGTAACCGGCGGCACCGCGCGCGTCGGCGTGTCCGGTCCGCTCAAGCACGATCAGTCCGGTTCCCTCGGCCAGCACGAAGCCGTTGCGCCTGCGGTCGAACGGCCGGCTCGCCTCGGTCGGCTCGTCCCAGCCCCTGGCCAGCGTCCGTGCGTTGCCGAACGTGTCGGCGAACGTGGGGAACAGCGGTGCCTCGCTCGCGCCACAGAGCACCACGTCGGCCAGGTTCTCCCGGATCAGCCGCAGCCCGTCGGCGATCGCCTGGGCTCCGGAGGCGCACGCGGTGCCGACCGACGAGCTGTAGCCGCGGATGCCGAACCTGATCGCGACCCGGGCGGCCGGCATGTTCGGCAGGATTCCGGTGAGCAGGTACGGGCTGACCGCTGGCCGGCCGCGCTGCCCCCTGGCCAGCACCTGGGTCTCCATGGTGGCCATGCCACCGACTCCGCCGACGATCACCGCGGTCCGCAACGGATCCACGTCCCGGCCGACCTCGATCCCGGCATCGTCGAACGCGTCCTGCGCGGTGAGCAGCGCCAGCACCACGATCCGATCGAGGGTGTTCGCATCCGGGCCGGACACCACGGTGCGCGGGTCGATGTCCGGCATGAAGCCGCCGACCTCCAACGACTCCGCGACCGGATGCCCCCGCGGCGGACGGGACAGGCCGGAGCGGCCGGCGCACAACGCGTTGAACACCTCATCGACGCCCCGCCCGACCGGCGTGCGCAGCCCGATCCCAGTGATCGTCGCGCTCACTCGCTCGCTCACAGCACCACCTCGCAAGCTCGGTGCTGCTGCTCAGACACCGTGCTCAATGGCTCGCTCGCACGCTCGCTCACAGCACCACCTCGCAAGCTCGGTGCTGCTGCTCAGACACCGTGCTCAATGGCTCGCTCGCACGCTCGCTCACAGCACCACCTCGCAAGCTCGGTGCTGCTGCTCAGACACCGTGCTCAATGGCTCGCTGCTCGATGGCTCGCTCGCACGCTCGCTCACGGCCATCACCTCGCCAGCTCGGCGAGATGTTGCTGGCGCAGCATGACCTTGCGCACCTTGCCGGTGACGGTCAGCGGCACGTCCGCGGTGGACACCGCGACCACTCGGTTCAGGGTGGAACCGGCCAACTCGCCGATCGCCGCGCGCACCTGCTCGGTGCGGTCCACGCCCGGGTCGGCGCCCGGTTCGAGCTCGAGCAGAAAGTCCGTGACCACCTTGCCGCCCTCGTCGACGATCACCGCGGTGCAGTCGTGTACCTCGGGCATCGCGGCCAGCACTCGCTCCTCGGACAGCGCCGTGTAGATCTGCCGCCCGTCGTCGAAGTTCCCCGCGTCGGTGGCCCGGTCCATGTGGTAGAACCAGCCCTCCTCGTCGCGGTAGACCAGGTCCCCGTAGAGGCTCCATCCGTTGACCTTGAACCGGTACGTGGTGACCGAGTCGTTCCAGTAGGTGGGCGACAGGCTGGGCGCCTTCAGACCGAGGAACCCGACCTGGCCGTTGGGCACCTCGTTGCCGTCCCGGTCGATCACCACCGCTTCGACGAACCCGTAGGGTTTGCCGATACACCTGCCGTACCGGTCGGTTTCCGGCGTGTGGTGGATGTAGAACATCGAGTGGCCCATCTCACTCGAGCCGAGGCCGTCGATGAACACCGATCCGGGGATCTTGGTCACGCCCTCGCGGGTCACCGTCTCCCGGGAGCCGGCCGCGACCAGGCGCCGGATGTGTGACTCGTGTGCGCAGTCGCCGGTGTTGAACCACATCCGCACCGAATCGACGTCGTGCTTGGTCAGGTCGAACCTGGCCAGCCCGGCCCAGGTGACCGCGAACCCGAACACGCCGGACGGCCGCCACCGCTCGATCGCGTCCAGCACATAGTCACCGTCCTGTTTGGACAGCGAGTAGAACTCGGCGCGGTTGCCGAGCGCCTGGTTCATCATGATCACGGTCGCGGTGTGCGGGATGGGCAGCGCGTTGAGGATCCGGTTGGTGCCCTGCGCCTGCGGCATGGACAGTAGGTGCCGGGTGGCCGCGTAGAGCGTGGTGTGGGTGTGCAGCACAGCCTTCGGTACGCCGGTGGTGCCCGAGCTGTGCGTGATCACCACCGGGTCGTCGGCGTGGTGCCGGTAGTGCGCCGGCGCGGTAGCCGGGTTTCCGGTGCCGAGCTCCGCCGGCTTGGCCAGGACCGGCACACCGATGTCGTGTCCGGCGAGCAGTTCCTGGTGCGGCGCATCGGCGAGCACGCCGACCGTGCGCAGCCGGCGGATGAACTCGGCGGCGATCTCCGGCGGCATCTTCCCGTTCATCAGCGCGGGGATCGCCCCGATCCGGGTCAGCGCGAGAAAGCTCAGGATGATGTCGGCCGCATCGGTGGTCCATACCGCGACCGGGTCGCGTGGCCGGATTCCGCGCCGGTGCAACCAGTCCGCTCGGGCGTTCACCCGCTCGTCGAGCAGGCCGAGGGTGAGCATCTGTTCCGCCGGGTGGCCGTCCACCTCGGTGTCGAAAAGCAGCCCGGGTCCGTCGGGATCCGCCCCGACGGCGAGCACGGTGGCCAAGACGTTGCCGGCACCGAGGTTCTTGTCGGCCAGCAACGCCGAGCGGATGCTCTTTGGTCTCACTGCTTTGACCCTCCCGCAACGAGTACGGCGGCGGCACTGGACCGCTCACCGTCTACACCAGACTGTTCAACAAGCACGACGAGGGCCGCGTCCGCGTCGCCGTCCTCGATCAGCAGGGCGGCCTCCGACAGCCCCTCTGACATCGGATCCCCGGTCGGGCACAGGCACACGACCGGTCCGGCCAACCCCCACCGCGCGGCCACATGGCCGACGACGCTGTTGGGCACGGACTGAAAGAAGAAGAGCGGCCCGACCCGGCTTCCCGCGTCCACAGTTCGCGCGACATGGTTCGCCGATACCGCGTCGCCACTCGCGGTCACCACAATGATCGCCGTGGTGCCGCAGGCGTTAGGGGCCAGTGGTGGCTCTCCGTGAAACCGGCGCAGACACCGGTCCGCCGCCTGGGCCACCAACGGGTTGAACGAGGACAGCACATAACCCGGGAGCTGCGGCGGTTCCCGGTCGTCCGGCTCCGGCCATCTGGCCTCGGCCAGCACGGATAACTCGGCGATGTTCACGGGAGTCGCACCACCAGTGCGGTGTTCGCCCCACCGAACGCCGCGTTGACGCTCAGTGCGTGATCGCCGGTCACCGAGCGGGGTCCGGCATGGATCACGTTCAGCTCGCACTCCGGGTCCTGGGCCAGGAACCCCGCGTTGACCGGCAGTTTTCCGGCGCGCATGGCCAGCACCGTGACCACCAGTTCGATCAGGCCGGACGCCTCGAGCGTGTGCCCGTGGGTCCCCTTGGTCGAGCTGATCGGCACCTGGACGGCCGCCGCGCCGAGCGCCCGGTGCAGCGCGGCGGACTCCGCGGCATCGCTGAACGAGGTGCCGGTGCCGTGTGCGTTGACATAGGCCAGCGCACCGGGCGCCACCCCGGCGCGGCGCAGTGCCGCCTCGATCGCCCGCGCCATGCCATGTCCCTGCGGATGTGGTTGCACAGCGTGATAAGCGTCACCCGCGCGGCCCCAGCCGGTCACCTGTGCCAGCTCCACCCTGGCCCGGCGACGCGTGGCGGCCACCGACTCGAGCACCACCGCGGCCACCGCATCGCCGAGCAGCAGACCGGTCCGCCCGGAGCTGAACGGCCGCACCGCGCCGTCGGTGGCCAGCGTCCGGCCCGCGTCGAACAACGCGAACTGGTCGGACTCGACGAGATAGCCGGCCGCGACGATGATCCGCTCGGCCTGACCGGTGCTGATCAGCGCGGCCGCGTCGGCCACCGCGGTGCTCGCCGATACGCAGGCGCTGGTGTAGACCTTGGCGATCGAGCGCAGCCCGACCCGGGCGGCGAGCAGGTTGCCCAGCTCAGCCGCGGTGCGCCAGGCGCCGATGGAAACCCTTGGTGCATCAGGAAACGCGTGCACCGCGAGAACAAGCGGGCAGGCCGCCCGCTCGTCCGGGGTCAATCCGGCGTGCTGGCAGGCCGCGTCGATCGCATCGGCCAGCTCGTCGGCGAGCGGCCCGGCGTCCGGCAGCGTCGCGGCCACCCGCACCCGGTGCCCGCTGGCATCGAAGCGTCGTACCGGAGCGAATGCCGCGGTACCGGCGAGCACGCCGGCCAGCTGCGCCTCGGCGCCCCGGCCGAGCGCGCTGACCGCGGCCAGCCCGGATAACCCAACCTCATCCATCGCTCAGACCGTCTCGATCACTTCCCGGAGCACGTCAACTGCTCCTGAAACGGTCCCCATCCGACCGAGCTGTCCGTCCTCGAGATCGATGCGCACGCCGTAGCGCTGCTCGACCTGATGTACCAACCAGGCCAGCTCCATCGAGTCGATCCGCTCCGGAATGTCTTCGACCGGACGAGTGTGGAAGCTCGCCAAAATTGCCACGACGTCGTCGCGTCCCAGCGACCCGGCACGCAGGGTGCCCGACCCCTCGGTCACGACATCACCTCGCACGCTCGGAGATGCCGAACCCCGCTGCATCGCAGGCTCGCTCACGACTTGGCCTGAGCCGCACTGTCCAGTTGCGCCACCCGGTCGGCCACGGTCGAGACGAACTCACCGACCGTCATCAGCGCGAGCTGCTCGGACTCGTCGTCGGCGAACTTCACGCCGAACTGGTCCTCCACCCGCACCGCGAGATCGGCCAATGCCAACGACTCCAGGTCCACACCGGACGGTCCGAGCGTGGTGTCATCGTCGATCCCGTCGACGTCGTAGTTCATCTCCTTCAACGAGGCGATGACGAACTCGCGGATCTGCGCCCTCATCGGATCAACTTCCCTTCCTAGACAACGGTCCTTATGTGACCGAATGCAGTTATCGGCGGTGAACTGTCCGGCATGACGGGTTCATCGCACGGTCTCCCGGAGCACTGCCCGATCGCGCACGAGCTTTCCGGTGGTAGTCCTCGGCAGCTGCTCGACCACGTGCAGCCGGCGCGGGCGCTTGTATGCGGCCAGCCGCTCGGCGAGGGCCGCATCCACGGTGTCCGCCGTTGCCGGGCTGGTGAGCTGGAGGTATGCGGTGATCACCTCGTCGTGCAGCACGACCGCGGCGACCACTCCAGGTAGCGCGCCGAGCGTGGCTTCCACCTCCGTCAGGTCGACCTTGAGGCCGCCGACCGAGATCTGCGAGTCGAGCCGTCCCTTCACCGTGACCAGCCCGGTGTCCGGGTCGACCACGCCGGCGTCCCTGGTGTGCAGCCAACCGTCCGACCACCGGGTCGGGTCCACCAGGCCGACATAGGGCGACTCCGGCCGGCTGATCAGAAGCTCGCCGTCGCGCACGATGACGTCCAGTCCCGGCGCCGGCGCGAGGGAGGGCCGGTGCGCGCCGAACAGGTCGGTGGCGATCACCCCGACCTCGGTCATCCCCCACATGTTGCCGAGCGGCACGCCGTACTTCTCCACGAACGTCGTCGCGGTCGCCACCGGAACCAGTTCGCCGCCGGTGGTCATCCGCTTGAGCTGTGGCAGCCGGGGCGGGTTCATGGTCGAGTTCAGCAAGCCGATGTGAAACGGCACACCGAGCAACGTGACCGGGTTCGACGCGGCCGCCACCGCTTCCAGGATGCTGTCGCCGGTGAGCCGCTCCGGCGGCTGCACCTCGGCGCCGACGTGTAGTCCGTAGAGCAGCCCGCCGACCAGACCGAGCACGTGCACCATCGAGGCGAGCACGATGATCCGTTCGCCGGCGAGCGGCACCCCGTCGATCTTGGTGTATCGCTCGAGCTCGGCGACCAGGTCCGCGGCCGTTCGTCCGATCACCTTGGACGGCCCGGTGGAGCCGGAGCTGAGCTGTATCACCGAATGCGCGGTCGCGGCCGGCTGCCCGGGATAGGGCGCGACCGACTCCTCCACGTCGCGGAAGGCACGCAGCGCGCTGTCTCGGGTGCGTTCCGTGGCGACCACCACCTGTGGTGCCAACCGTTTCAGGGCAGCGTCCACCTCGAACTGGGTCAGCCGGTGGTCGAGCAGGATCACCTGCGCGCCGATACGCCAGCCGGCGAGCAGGTTGGCGATGTATGCCAAGGAAGGCGGCAATCGCAACGCCAGCGTGCCACCGGCGGCGAGCCCAGCGGCTACCAGCCGCGATTGTCGCTCGGCCACCATTTGGCGCAATGTAGCTCGGTCAATTGGCCCATTCGGACGGAGGCAAATTGCATCGTCCGCGCCACTCAACAGGATCTCGTCGACCCATTCCGGACTTGTGTCAAGTCCAGGCAGGGACGCCGACAGTCCTTTAGTCATCAGCACTCCGCGAAGCAGCACGCATTACCGAAATAAGCGTGCCAAGTCCAAGGTGATTACATCCGGCTGCCGCCGCCACAGCCAAGCGAACTGGAGCGTACGTCACGCGACACCGAAAGCACTACCTTTGGATGGGTTACCGAGCGATTACGGCCTGCTAGGAGCAGGTCCGGCCAACCGATCCTTGATCAACGCTTCAAGGCGATCGAGCCCGGCGTCTATCCGCTCCACGGTCACCGTGCTGCACGACAGCCGAAGTGCCCGTACCGCAACGCCCGCGTCGTAGAAATGATGCATCGGGGTCCACAGCACCCCGTAGTCCCTCGCGGAGAGTTCGAGCAGTGCGTCGTCGACCACGAATGGCACGGTCACGACGACGAAGAATCCCCCGGCTGGAACGGTCCAGGTGACGGGTGCCGACCCGTTCCCATTTTTACCGAAACGCGCGGCAAGCCCGTCAAGGACGCGGCGCAGGTTCCTCGAGTACACTTCGCGCTCGCGAACGTTGGCCTCGGCCAGGCTGAGGTTGTGGGTGAGCAGCTTGCCGCCGACGATCGCCTGAGCGATGGCCGACGTGTTCACGGTGAGCATACTCTTGATCTTGGAAAGTTGGTCCGCGAGCAGGCCGACCGCTCCCCCGCGATCGGAGACCCGCTGATCGGCGATCAGGTAGCCGACCCGCGCGCCGGGCATCGCCGACTTGGCGAACGATCCCAGGTAGACCACGCGGCGCCCCTCGTCCAACGCCTTCAGCGTCGGTCGCCGCTCCCCGTCACCGTGGAACAGGCCATACGGATTGTCCTCAAGCAGCAGGATGTCCTCGTCTTCGGCGAGCTCGAGCAGCCGCCGCCTGGCCGGCAGGTCGAGGCTCAACCCGGACGGGTTGGCGAAGTCCGGCATCACGTAGAGCGCCCTCGGCCGCAGCCCGGCCGACCTGGTGTCGCGGAGCCGCGCGACCAGATCGTCGAAGTCGATGCCCGATCTCCCGGTGGCCACCGGGACCACCGGCAGGTCGGCCAGGCGGGCGGCGCCGGTCAGTCCGACGTAGGTCGGCGCCACGGCGAGCAGCACGTCGCGCTCGTCCGCCCGCAGCGCCCGGGCCACCAGGAACATCGCCTCCTGACAGCCCACTGTGACCACAATGGACTCCGGGTCCACCGTGATGCCCTCGTCGATTCGCAGGTTGGCGGCGATCAGCTCGTGGATGATTCCTTTGGTGCGCCCGTATTGGAAAACGGTGCGGCGCACCTGCTCGTCGCTGTATCCGAGTTCCGTGGCGAGGTACCGGCAGAATGTCCGAAGGTACCCGTGTAGACCGTCCAGGTCGAAGAACTCCTCGTACACCCGGCCGGCGGCCAGCGAGATCGCGTCCGGGTAGTGGTTCGCCACCTCGTTGAGAAAGTTCATCGAGTTCAATGCCGGGTCCTCCAGCGACCCGTGCAGGTCGGCCGTGCTGAGATCGGCGGTCAGTTCGGTACTACCTAAGACATACATTTTCCAGGCGCCCCTCGTACGTCAGAGAATGGCAAGCGTACGTGCCGCGGCCGGGTTCGCGCACCCGGCCAGCGTGAGTCCGTCGCGCAGTTCGGCGAGCAGCAGCCCGAGTACCTGCCCGGCGCCGTGCGCGCCGTCCACCGCGAGCCCCCACAGCAACGGCCGGCCGGCGAGCACCCCGGAGGCGCCGAGGGCGAGCGCCCGCAACACATCGGTCCCACTGCGGATCCCGCTGTCCAGCAACACCTCGCACCGCGCTCCGACCGCGGCCACCACGCCGGGCAGCGCTGCCACGCTCGGCGCCGCGCCGTCCAGTTGCCGGCCGCCGTGGTTGGAAACCACCACCGCGTCCGCACCGGCCTCGACTGCCCGCACCGCGTCCCTCGGGTCGAGGATCCCCTTGACCACCAACGGAAGCGAGGTCCGCTCCCGAAGCCAATCCAGGTCCGCCCAGCCGAGCGCCGGGGCGAACAACTCCTCGGTGTGCGCGGCGACCGCGGACCCGCCCCGCACCGGCGCATGTGCCACCGACGCCGACCCGCCGGTCAGGTTTGCCGCCAGCACGTCGGCCGGCAGGCGGAACTCGTTGCGCATGTCACGCAGCCGCCGGCCGAGCATCGGCACGTCGACCGTCACCATCAGCACCTGGCAGCCGGCCTCCTCGGCCCGGCCAACCAGCCGGTCCACGTGTGGACGCTCGCGCAGCCAGTAGAGCTGGAACCAGGTGGACGCACCAACTCGGGCGATCTCCTCGATCGCCACACTGCTCAAGGTCGGTGCCACGAAAGGAATTCCCGCGTCGCGTGCGGCAGCGGCCATGGCCAGCTCACCATCGGGGTGGACCAGCCGCTGGTATGCCATCGGCGCGATCGCCACCGGCAGGCTGGCCTCCGACTTCAACAGCTGGCAGCTGGTCTCCGCGGTCCCGGTGCCGGCCAGCACCCTCGGCAGCAGCGAGACGGCGTCCAGCGCGGACCGGTTCGCCGCAAGGGTCGACTCACTCCCACTGCCGCCCGCGATGAAGTCCCACACATCCCTGGCGAGCCGGGACTCGGCGCGCGACTCGAAATCCGCAAGACTCACCGGGTCGTTCACTCGGGCACGATCGCACGCGTCAGCCGTACAGCGCAATGTCACCTTCATTCGCTCCTAGCAGCGGAATGTCACCTTGCGCGGTATCGGGGGACCGGCCGTACCGCGGGGCGATGAAAGCGCGGTGATCGCGCTACCCGCGCGCCTCGAGCCGGTCGCCGTCCGTGCCGTCCGGGCTGTCCGAGCTCACCCGAACCTGGTTGCGGCCAGCCATCTTCGCCTCGTACAGCGCGGCATCCGCGGCGTGCAACAACACGTTCAGCTCCGCGTTGCCGTTCATGCCGCTGGCGACGCCAACCGAGATGGTCCGGCCCTCGATGGTGACCGGCTGCCCCCGCTTGCCGGTGGCCGGCACGCGCATCTCCGCGATTCCGGCCCGCACCCGCTCGGCCACCACCAATGCCTGGGCGCCGTCGGTGCCCGGCAGCAAGAGGCCGAACTCCTCGCCGCCGATCCGTCCGACCACGTCGCCCTGCCTGGTCCGCTCGTTGAGCACCATGGCGACGGCGCGCAACACCACATCCCCCGCCGGATGACCCCAGGTGTCGTTGACCGCCTTGAAATAGTCGAGGTCCAGCACCGCGACGGCGAGCGGGCTGCCCTGCCGGCGGGCCCTGGCCACCTCCCTGGCCGCCTGCTCATGCCAGCCACGCGAGTTGAGCAGTGCGGTGGTGTGGTCGGTGCGCGAGTCCCCGCGTAACTCCTCGACCTGGCGCGCGGCCCAGTCGGCCGCACATGCCACCGGAACCATGAGCAGCGGGGTGAACCAGGAGTGCGCGGTGGCCAGCGCCACCACGGTGGCCAGACACAGCGCGAGTGCCTGGAATGCGTTGTCGCCACGCGAACCGACCACGGCCGACCAGGTCGATCTCGGCGTGGAGAGCACGATCGCCACGCCGACGCTGGCCGCCTGGGTGAGGTAGTACGCCACCGCGGCGCCTGCCAGCACGAGCATCTGCACCGGCGTGGCGCCAGACATCAGGGTGACGTGGTCGATTCCGCCGCTGCGCAGCACCAGCACCGCCGCGATCACGCTCAACAGCTGCTCGGCCGAGCTGAACGTGTGCCGGTAGAGCGGACGCCGGCTGACCGGATACAACAACACCCGCAGCCAGAGCAAGGTGGCGAAGGTCAGCAGCGGCACCAGGAGCACGGCGGCGGGGAAGGTCCACATCACCGTGGTGTTCACGTGTGGGCCGGTGTGGCGGTCGCTGCGGCTCTCCTCGATCCGGCGGGAGATCAGGAGGTGCGCGGTGACGGCGGCAGCCAGCACTCCGGCGCCGCTCAGGTCGGCCACGGTCGGCATCGGCCCGACGAGCACCACCAGCAGACCGGCGACCACCGCCAACAGTTCGACGGCGAGCACGAAGATCAGGGCTCGCCGGGGCAGTGCCCACAGGCCCCACCGTCTAATATTCAATCGTTGCCGTAGGGAAGGGTGTTCACCGCGCACTTCGTCGGTCACACTTAGCCGTGACAACAACGCCCAAGGGTTCCGCTTGGAGCCGTCGGGACGGCCGCGGGGGGCCGCGTCAGGCGGTCCCGATGTGGGCTGATCGCCGCGAGGAGGTGTTTTTCGTGCGCAATCGGAGTTGGTGAGACCCCCCGCCGCACACACCCTGCCCCCAGTCGTGCCTTCCTCCCGAGATTCCACCACATCAGGTACATCGGTCGCCCAGCTCATCCCGTGTCGGGCGGGCAGCTCCGCCCTCATGGCGGGCCCGCCCAACGTAATGCTCCGATTACCCTATGCAGCTTCCGAACGGAGCACAAGTCCTTCAGGTGACGTACGCCAGACGGACCAGTTCGTTCGTAGACCCAGACGCTTTTCAAGCCCTCAGCCACATCTGGCATCTGGGAACCACTGATGCCGAGTACCGGCCCATCACCCATCTCGTTGGTCCCGGTACTCTGAGCGATGTCGTGATGACCGAACGGACATAGCTCGGGGTGCCGAGCCGGGGCAGGCGGCCGTGCTGGCCGCGTTCCGCGCCCGGCGAGTCGGGGGGTTGAGGTGGGCCGCAAGGCGCCGAATTTGGGCGCGGTACTCGCGATCGCGGAGTTTCGCGCACTGTGGGCGGCCGAGGCCCAGTCCATCGCCGGCGACCAGGTGGCCAATGTAGCGCTGGTCATCCTGGTCTACTCGCGGACGCAGTCGGCCTGGTGGGCGGCGGCGGTCTACGCACTGACCTTCTTGCCCGCGCTCGCCGGCGGCCTCGGTTTGGCCCAGCTAGCCGACCGGTTCCCGCGACGCACCCTGATGGTGGCCTGCGCACTCACGCAGGCGGTGCTGGTCGGGCTGATGGCCGTCCCCGGCATGCCGATCGCGGTGCTGTGCGCACTGGTCATCGGCGTACATCTGGTGCAGTCCCCGGCCCAGGCCGCGCAGAACGCGGTCACCAGGGAGATCTTCACCGACGACGCGCTCTACCTGCGTAGCCAGGACCTCCGCGGGATCAGCACCAATGTGCTGATGCTGCTCGGTCTGGCCGGCGGCGGGCTGCTGGCGGTGGGCGTCGGCCCTTCCTGGGCATTGCTCATCGACTCCGCCACCTTCCTGGTCAGTGCGCTGCTGGTCGCCCGCTGGGTGCGCCGGCGCCCGGCGGCGGGCCACCAGGCGGATGGCTGGTTCGGCGCGGTCCGCTGGGTATTCGCCGACCACCGGCTGCGCGTGCTGCTCACCCTGGCCTGGCTGGTCGGCCTCGTGGTGGTACCCGAGGGCCTGGCCGCGCCGCTGGCCAGGGAGTTGGGCGCGCCGCAAGCGGCGGTCGGCTGGTTGCTGGCCGCGGACCCGCTCGGCTTCGTGGTCGGCGCGTTCGTGCTCTCCCGCTGGGTCGGACCGGCCGCCCGGGTCCGGGTGGTCGGCGTGCTCGCGGTCGGTGCCTCAGCCGTTCTGATCGCCTTCCTCACGCATCCCAACCTGGGGTTCACACTGGCCCTGCTGGCCATGGCCGGCGCGCTCGGGGCCTACCAGATCACCCTCGGCGCGACGTTCAACACCTTGGTACCCAACGAGATCCGGGGTGGCGCGATCGGCGTGGCGAGCACCGGGCTGCGAGTGGCCCAGGGACTGGGCATCGCCGCGGGCGGTGCGGTCGCCGAGCTGACCGGCGCGGCCAGCACCACGATCGCCCTCGCCGGGGTGCTCGGCGTGGTCATCGCCGGACCGGCCGCGGTGTCCTGGGCACGGATCGTCGCCGCCCAGCGCGCCGAGGCGGCCGCCGCCGTCGCGGCCGGGCCGCCGGTCAACGGCAAGTCGCACGCCCACCCGGGAATCCGCCGGGTGCGGCAGGACGCCGACGGGGTCACCGAGAGCCAGCTGTAGCCAGCAGCGCGCGCAGCTCGTCGGCCTCCCGGGTGCCGAGCCCGGTGTGGATGTCCAGCGCCGCTCGCCACACCGAACCGGCCGCGTCGTGGTCCCCGGCGGCCTGCCTGACCAGCCCGAGCACGTGCAGCGCCCGCGCCTCGGCCAGCCGCTGCCGACGGGTGCGCACCGCGGTGAGCGCACGCTGCACCTGCAGCAGCGCGGCGTCGAGGTCGCCGAGCTCCAGATAGCCGTGTGCGAGCTCGGTCAGCGCCCGACCCTCGAGCAGCCGCATGCCCGAGTCACCGAGCACGGCAAGCGCGTCGTGGCAGTGGGCCAACGCCTCGGCCACCCGCCCGGTCCGGCGCAGCGCGCCGGAGAGTCCGATGAGGACGGACGTCTCGCCATAGCCGAACCCGATCTCCCTGGCGATCTGCAACGCGTCGGTGTAGTAGCCGCGGGCGATCTCGGGCCGGCCGCGGCGCAGGTGCACGGTGGCCAGCACGTCGAGACCGCCGACCTCATAGCGGCGCTCGCCGAGCTGGCGACCGGCGCTGACGCAGGTCTGCGCCTGGGCGTAGGCCTCTTGGTACCGGCCGGCGTCGCAGTTGGTCTCGGCCAGGCAGACCAGCGCGTTGGCCTCGCCGACCTGGTGACCCAGCTGCCCGCACAGGGCCATGCAGTCCACCTGGAACCGGACCGCCCGGTCCAACTCGCCAAGCGCCCAGTGCGCCAGCCCCAACCCGTTGCAGGCAACCAGTTCCAGTGACCGCCCGCCGATCTCCCGGCTGATCGCCAGCGCTTGGGTCTGGTAGGCGATGGCCCGGTCCGGCCGGCCCCTGGACAACCAGGCCGCACCGACGTAGTTGAGATCGCTGGCCTCACCGTGCCGGTTGCCCAGCCGCCGGTTGATGGTCAGCGACTGCTCGTGGTAGAGGGAGGCCTGGGTCGGCTTGCCCAGCTGTGAGTGCACCCGGCCGAGGTTGTGCAGCGCGCTCGCCTCGCCGAGCGCGTTGCCGGTCCGCCGGCTCAGCACCAACGCCCGGCTGTGCATCCCGGCGGCCTTGGCGTAGTCACTGAGGTTGTAATGGATCAGCCCGAGCACGTCGGTCATCGATGCCTCGGCCGGCGCGTCGCCTTCCCGTTGTGCCGCCGCGAGCGCGAGCCGGCCCATGGCCAGGCCCTCGGCGCACCGCCCGCGGGCGATGAAGTAGCCGCGCAACGCGTCGACCAGCAGCCAGGAGTAACGCAGCAGACCGGGCGCACCGGCCCGGACCGCGGCCGCCAGGTTCGGTAGCTCGGTGTCCAGCAGGTCGACCGCGGCCGCCTGGGTGGCGGGCGGGTCGGCCGGTCGCGACCAGATCGACAGCACCCGCCCGGTCCGTGGCATGCGCGGCACGTGGGGATACAGCAGCCCGGTCGCCGCCTCCGTGGCACCGAGGTAGCTGGCGAGCAGCCGCTCGGTTGCGGCGTGTACGGCCGCCGGGCCGTCCTCGCTCCTGGCTCGGCCGGCGGCGTACTCCCGGAGCAGGTCGTGGAACTGGTAGCGGCCCGCGGCGTGCTCACCGACCAGGTTCGCCACCGCGAGCTGGCCGAGCCGCCGGCGCGCCTCGGCCACGCCGACGCCGAGCAGCGCGGCCGCCACGTCCGCGGTGAAGTCCACCCCTGGCACGACACCGAGCAGCCGGAACAGCCGCCGCGCCTCGGGCGGGAGCGAGTCGTAGGACAGGTCGAACGCGGCCCGCACCGCGCCCTCGTCGTCCCCTTCCACCACCAACTCGGTCAGCCGGCCACGCTTGCGCAGCTCGTCGGTGTAGTCGGCCACGCCGCTGTGCGGCACCGACGCCAGGTTGGCCGCCACGATGCGCAGGGCGAGCGGCAGGTACGCACACGCCTCGGCCAGGTCGGCGACCGCGGGCAGCGCCCTCCCGGCCCGGTCCTCGCCGATCATTCGGACCAGGAGCGCCCGCGCCTCGGCCGGGTCGAGCACGTCGAGGCTGATCCGCGTGGCGCCCTCGGTCGCGGTCAACCCGGCCAGCCGGTCTCGGCTGGTGACCAGGACCAGGCATCCCCGGCTGCCGGGCAGCAGCGGCCGCACCTGGTCGGCGCTGGCCGCGTTGTCAAGCAGCACAAGGGCCTTGCGGTCGGCGAGCACGGTGCGGTAGAGCCCGACCGCCTCCTCCTCGTCGACCGGCACCCGCTCCGCCGGCACGCCGAGCGCGTGCAGGAACCGGGTCAGCGCCTCGAGCGGGCGCACCGGCGAGTCCGAGGCGTACCCACGCAGGTTCACGTAGAGCTGGCCGCCGGGGAACTCATCCCGCACCCGGTGCGCCCAGTGCAACGCCAGCGCGGTCTTGCCGACCCCGGCGGTTCCGGTGATCGCGGCGAACACCACGGCGGTGTGGTCCGGGCTGTTGCGCCTGCGCAGCGCCGCGTCCAGCCGGTCGAGGTCGTCGTCGCGGCCGGTGAACCCACCGATGTCGGCCGGCAGTTGGGCCGGCGTCGAATCGTTGGCCAGCACGGACACCGAGCCACGGTCGGCACCCACCTCGTTGCGGATGATGCGCAGGTGTGCGAGCACCATCTCGGCACCGGGCTCGATGCCGAGGTCCTCGGCCAGCCGGCCGCGGATGTCGGCGAAGAGCCGCAGCGCCGCGGCCTGTTGTCCGGAGCCGGCCAGACCAAGCATCAGCCGGGCGTGCAGACCCTCGTGCAGCGGTTCCTCGTGCACCAGCTCGGACAGGTGCCGCACCACCTCGTCGTACTCGCGCAGGCCGAGGGCCACATCCGCGTGGGCGAGCGCGGTGGCGACCCGGCGGCCGGCGAGCGCAACGGCGGCCGGGTGCTGGCGTACCCGGTCCGGCAGGTCGTCGAGCACCGGTCCGCGCCAGAGCCGCAGCGCCGCGCCCAACGCCGGCAGCGCCGCGGCCGGGTCGCGGTGCCGCGCCTCGGCGGCCCCGCCGGCCAGTTCGTCGAAGCGCAACAGGTCAAGCTGCTTGGTGGCAACGGTGAGGCGGTACCCGCCCCGGATGGAGTCGATCACGCCGCCGGCCACCTTGCGTAACCGGGAGACGTAGGTGTGCACCAGGTTCTGGCAGCTGTCCGGCGGCCGGGCGCCCCACAGCACGTCCACGATCTCGTCCTGCTGGACCACCCGGTTGGGCGCGAGGGCGAGCAAGGCGAGCAGGCTGCGCTGCTTGAGCGGACCCATCTCGACGGGCCGGGCGCCGCGCCGCAGCTCCAGCCGGCCGAGCACACCGATGTGCAGCAGGTCGGCGTCCGCGCCCCCGGTCCAGGTGGTGAACTCGCCGTCCACCGCGAGGCCGACCACTTCGGCCAGGCGGCGCAGGGACTCCCGGCGCGGCCGGGCGATCCGGCCCTGCTCGATGTAGCGCACCGCGCGCACGCTGACCCCGGCCCGCCCGGCCAGCTCGACCTGGGTCAGGCGGGCGCGCACCCGGCCGGCCCGCAACGCCTCCCCGAATGTTGCCGGTCCCCACTCCATGCGACCCCCCTCCTTGCCGCTTGCCGCCCATAGTGGCTACGAAGTTGCCGCTTCGTCACCACCTGTCACTCGAACGGCGCAGTACGCCCAGGTCACTGCCGGTCGATCTATCACGTTCCGTGCCTGCCGGCGGTCCAGATCCGCTCCAGCCCCAGGGCCAGCCCCCGCATCTAGCGTTAGGTGCCGGTGAGTGGTGTGCGCGACGCCCTGGGGGTGTGCCGCGAGTGCCGCTCTGCCCGGGGATTGTTCACGTGTCGCGCAACGCGCACGTGGCTCGCGCCGGTCGGTTCGGGTGGTGCCAGGGGGGCCTCCCGATCCGGCCGAAGCGACTCCGGGCACCCGCGAGCCGCCCTCCCCGGCACGGCCGGACCGGTAGCCTCGGCGCATGGGCCTCCACGATCTTGCGGCGTAGCCGGTGGTGCCCACCATCGGGCACCCGACCGACCCGCCGCCCGCTGCCGGCCGGGTCCGCTCCCGGCTGACCGCGCCGCTCCCCCGACTCGGCTGGCTCACCCTCGTCGTGCTGCTGGCCGCCGGGTTCGCGGTGCTCGCCTCCCGCCCGGCCACCCCGCAGCCGCACCGGGCCACCGGTGACGCCGCGAAGGCCGAGCGGGCCATCGAGGACCTGCTCGCGCCGGGCTCCGGCCGAGACCCGATCGCCGACCTGCCGGCGGACTTCACGGCGGTCACCGGCCACGTCCCGGTCCGGATGAGGGCGCCGGACGGCACGGTGCGCGCGGTACACCCGGCCGGCGGCTGCTCCTCACCATGGGGTGACGACAACACCCGGTGGGACTACGGCGTCGGCTGCAAGGCCCACGATCTCGGCTATGACCTGCTGCGCTACGCCGATGCCAAGGGCCAGCCACTGGACCCCAGCCTGCGGCGCCGCCTCGACGACCGGCTCTCCGCGGACATGCACGGCATGTGCGTGATCAACCCGCAAGGCTCCGCCGGGCTCTGCCAGCTGGTCGCCTCGCTCTACTCGGTCGGCCTCGTGGTGAACTCCTGGCACCAGCGCTGGGGGCCGCCGCGCAACGAGCCGATCGGCCCGTGGACGATCGCGCTGATCGTGATCGCCCTGCTGATCGCCGCCCGGGTGCCGGCGCTGACCCGCTCCGGCCGGCCACTACCGGGTGAGCCGAAGCCGGAGCTGACCCCGGTCGAGCGAGCGCAGGCCGGCTATCTCGGGTTCCTCCGAATCCTCGCGCTTACCGGTCTGGTGCTGGCCGAGTCGGTGCTCGCGCTGGCCTCGTGGGGCTCGGCGGAGGCCGGCTGGGTCTGGCCGTTGACCTGGCTGCTCCAGCTGGTGCCGCTGTTCTTCCTGGCCGGCGGGCACGCGAACCTGCTGGCCTGGCGCGCCGCACGGGCCTGCGGCGGCGGTTTCGGTGACTACCTGGCCGGACGGATCGGCTGGCTGCTTCGTCCGGTGCTGGCCTTCGTCACCGCCTGGCTGGTCGTGCCGCTGTCACTCGAGTTGCTCGACGCGCCCGACGAGGCGACGGCGGCTTTGGGCCGGGTGGTGCTGCAGCCGCTGTGGCTGCTCGGCCTGTACCTGCTCGTGGTCGCCGCCACCCCGGCCATGCACCGGCTGCACCGCTCGTTCCCGCACACCACCCCGCTGGTTCTTGCGGTGGCCGTGGTGGCGATCGGCCTCGACGGCCACGGCTCGGTCGCCGCCCACGCCGGCGGCATCCTGCTGGCGTTGCTGTTCCAGCAGTTCGCCTTCCACTACGCGGACGGCCGGCTCTGGCGGCAACCGAGGCGCCGGCTCGGCGCCGGCGCGCTGGCCGCGTTCCTCGCCCTGGTCGCGCTGACCACGGTCGGTGGGCGCGCCAGGTTGCTGATCGCCGAGCCGACCGAGTACGCCTCGTTCGCCCCTTCGCTGCTCGGTGTGCTGCTGATCGGCCTGGTCCAGGTCTGTCTGGTGGCGCTGCCGCGGCAGCACGCGGTGCGGGCGATCGCCGCCGGTCCGCCGGCCCGGCTGGTCGCCGTGCTCCGGTCCGCGCCGATGACCGCGTACCTGCTCTACCTCAGCGCGATGCTGCTGCTCGCCGCGCTGATCGCGGCGGCGCGCACCGCGGGGCTGCCGACCACCGGGATCGACTGGCTGGCCCAGCCGCGCCGAATGCTCGCGCTTGCGCTGATCGGGGTGCCGGCGATGCTCGCGTTCCTGCTGTTCGAACGCCGGCCCGCCGAACCGGACGAAGCATTGACGGCGGAGTTGACCGGGGAGTTCGCGGCACTCGAACCGGTGCGGCCCGGCCCGGCCGCGACGCAGCTCGACGCGGCCGCCGCGGTCATCGGGGTGGGCTACGGCGCGCTCGGCCTGCTCGGCTTCGCGGCCGCCGGCATCACCGGGTGGAGCAGCACACCCGCGCTCTTCGGGCTGCCGCTCGACCCGCTGGCCAGCATGGTTCACCTGCTGCTCGGCTGGTACCTGCTGCACTGCGTGCGGGTGCGCACCACCACCCGGCCATGGCCGTGGCTACTGACCGCGATCGCGTGCGTCGCCCCGATGATCACCACACCGAGCGGACCCGGCCTGGTCGTACATGGTGCGACACTGCTGCTCGCGGTGGCGGTCGCGGCCTGGCGGACCGCGCCGCTGGCCACGCTGCGGGCCCGGTCCCGGCCGGTTCCGGAGGCCACCCGATAGGGCGCGGTCCGGCCGGCGTCCGCGCGCCGTCCCGTGGGCTACTGCCAGGTATGTCACGCTGGTGACAACCCAACCGGCGCACCACGCGTCTTACCGGTGTCCGCGAATCGGGGGTTGCGGGGTCGACACGGAGGAGGACCAGGGGTGAGTTACCGGCCGACGCCGCGTTCCCCTGGTTCGCGTTCGCCTGGTCCGACGACCGGCCGCTACGAGGGCCGCCTGGACCCCGGCCGGACGCAGGCGCCGGGGTCGGCACGCCCCGGGGACGCCCGCTGGCAACAGCGCCGCGAGCCGCGTCCGCCGTACCGCGGGCCCGCCAAGCGACGCACCGGGCCGCTGACCGCCGCGAAGGTGGTGCTGGTCGTGCTCTCCCTGCTGGTGCTGTGCGGCGCCGGCTACTACTCGGCCAAGCTCGACCAGCTCGACGAGGGGCTCACCAGGCAGGACGTGATCAGCCAGGCCCCGACCGAACACCCGGCGGACGGCGCCATCGACATCCTCATGGTCGGCATGGACAGCCGCACCGACGCGCAGGGCCGGCCGCTGTCCAAGGACGTGCTTCGCGAGCTCTCCGCCGGCCGGGCGGACGGCACGCTGAACACCGACACGCTGATCCTGATCCGGATCCCGAACGACGGCGGCAAGGCGATCGGCGTGTCGTTGCCCCGCGACTCGTACGTGGACATCCCCGGCTACGGCAAACACAAGATCAACTCGGCGTACGCGCGAGCCAAGAACGACGCCATGGCCCGGTTGCGCCGGGATGGCGAACGGGACCAGGCCAAGCTCGAGGTGAAGTCCAACCTCGAGGGCGCGAAGAGCCTGATCGCCACGATCGAGAAGCTGACCGGCGCGACCATGGACCACTACGCCGAGGTGAACCTGCTCGGCTTCTACGACATCACCAAGGCCGTGGACGGCATCGAGGTCTGCCTGAACAAGGCGGTCAACGACGAACTGTCCGGCGCGCACCTGCCGGCCGGGCGGCAGACCCTGTCCGGGGCACCGGCGCTGGCCTTCGTCCGGCAGCGGCACGGTCTGCCCAACGGAGACCTGGACCGGATCGTGCGCCAGCAGGTGTTCATGGGCGGGATGGCCAAGAAGGTGTTCTCCAAGGACATGCTCACGCCCGGCTCGCCGACGTTGGACAAGCTCCGCGAGGCGGTGCAGAAGTCGGTGGTGCTCGACGAGCACTGGAACGTCATCGAGTTCGCCCAGCAGATGATGGGCTTCACCGGCGGCAACCTGCAGTTCAACACCATCCCGGTCGGCAGCCTCGCGTTGCAGACGTCGGGCGACGGCGACGCCGTCGAGGTGAACCCGCGCGACGTCAAGGCGTTCGTGCAGGGCCTGCTGCACGGTGGGGAGCAGCCGGCCAGTTCCGCGCCGTCCAGCGCGGGCGGCGGCGACAACATCACCGTCGAGGTCCGCAACGCCTCCGGCCGGACGGGTCTGGCCGGCAAGGTGTCGGAGACGCTGACCGCGCAGGGTTTCCAGGCCGGTCCGACCGGCAACGCGAGCACCAGGACCGCGTCGGTGGTGCGCTACGCCGGCGGCGAGCAGGCCAGCGGCGAGCGGGTGGCGGCCGCGCTCGGCGGCATCGCGGCCGAGGCCGACCCGAACCTAGCCAAGGGTCACGTCACGGTGCTGCTCGGCAAGGACTTCCGCACCCCGAGCGGGAGCCAGGCCACGAGTCAGCCGGCCAAGGCCCAGCCCGCTGGCGGATCGGAGCCGGCCAAGCAGTCGGCCGCGCCCAACGCCGACGGATGCGTCAACTAACCAATCGCACCATCCCACTGCTGGGGGATACCCATACACCCCTTTGGGGGAAATGTCAGGGTGACTTCTGTCAATCCGCGTAATGAACCGCACCATTGTTGATTCCACAGTTTGGCGGGTGTCCAGGCGGACCCGCCTGCCGCTGAAGGGACCACGTTGTGCAGCTGGACATGGCGACCTACCTGCGAGTGCTCGGTGACGAGATTCGCCGGCTGCGCAAGCAGCGGGGCTGGACCCGCAAGGACCTCAACAAGCGGTTGCAGAGCGAGATCTCCCTTCAGACCCTGGCCACCTACGAACTCGGCACCCGGCAGATCTCGGTCGTCCGGCTGGTGGAGATCTGCCGCGCGCTCGACGAGCTGCCGCAGGAACTGATTGCCCGGGTACACGAACGGGTCTTCCCCGACGTCCCCATCGGCCGCATTCGGATCGACCTGCGCAAAGTGGTCCGCGACCGCCAGCCGGAGCTGTCGACCCTGCGCCGCTGGGCCACCGGTCGCTTAGCCGCCGAACCGGCTTCGCAGGCCGAGGTTCACCTGGACATCGCCGCGCTGGAGCAGATGGCCGAGCTCTGCCGGCTGGAGACCGTCGACCTGATCACCCGGCTGCGGCGCATCGGCGGCGCCGCGGTGCCTGGTGAGCCGCTGCCCATGCCTGGCCGGCTGACCCGGACTTCGCGACAAGACACCGCTTGCCTGGCCGAACCGGACTGATCGGCTTTGTCAACTTTTTGGCCACGAAAACCCAGTTGCCAACAATCTGGCCTTGCACCCGGGAACCCGTAGCCGCCATCTTGAAGGCGCAGGCACGTAGCTTACGGCCTGCCCGGGGCAATTGTCTGTGGTCCAGGCGACGCACTCGGAAATGAAGAGGTCGCCTGTGCAGCCAGGTGGCCTCTTCTCTATTCCGGCCGAACAGCAAGGTCAAATTGGAATTTGTCCGGCCATTTCCGGTGCCCATCAGCAGCGAATAGCATATTCGCCGGCGACGACCACGGGCCCGACCTTCCAGTGGCCCCCACCTTCCCAGATCGGGCCGCGTGCGCAACAATCAGGCCGTACAGCGGGCGGCTCTTGGCCGCTGCAAGGCCAAGAGAGCACCCGCGACGCTGTGCCCGCCTGGACCACAACCCGAAAGTTGACCTTGAAATGAGCCAATCGGACTATGCCGGCCACCGCGTGTCCAATTACAGCCGGTTGAGTCACCCGAGAATCGCGATTAATCCCGATACCGCGCCGCCGTTCACGCGCCTTTCACCGCGCCGGCCGTGCCGGGCCGACAGGTGACGACGGACGTATACGCGAGGCTCGTCGACGAGCTGCGGACACTGCGCAAAGGTCGCGGTCTCTTCGTCGGCCAGATCGCGGATCGCGTCGGGCCCGCGCTTCGCGACGCGTGCGGGGTCTCCGATGGAGACGGTCCCGCCGAGATCAGACGGAAGGTCGCCGAACGGCTGGAGAGCGCGGCGAGTGGCCTGCCCGGCGATCTCCGGGTCGCGCTCGCGGCGGCGTTCGCCCTTGACCGCGACGCCCGGCTGCCGTTCTACCAGGACCGGGTTCGCTGGGCGGCGGACAAGATTCATCGCGACGACCGCACCGCCCGCAGGCGCATCGACGAGGGAATCGACCGGGTCGCCGAGTTGATCGCCGGTGCGCTCACCGCAGCCGACTCGATCGTGTCCAAGGTCGGTGTGGCCGGCTGGCACACCGAGGAGTTACGCGTTTCCCTGGCGCTCGACCAGGGTTTACCCGAGGCTTTCGAGCTCCGCCGGGTCGCCGGGGACCGCGACAATGTCACGGAACTCGACCTCGGCATGACCCTCACCGTGCCCCGGTTGCCGGGCATCGCGCGGGACACCGGCGAGTTGGTGGTCGACGTCTTTTACGGCGGCACCCTGGTCAGGAAGAGTTTGGAGTCCACCGACCGGTTCGCGCTCGTACTCGCTCTGCCCACCAAGCTCATGCGCGACGACCGGCACGAGGTCATGCTCCGTTACCGGCTGCCAAGCAGCCCGATGCAGCCGCATTTCGTCTGCGTTCCCAAGTACCGGTGCGACCTGTTCGACCTGCGGGTGAGATTCGGCGCGGAAAAGCTGCCCACGCATATTTGGCGGCAGTCGGACGCGTACCAAAGGGATGTCGACGACCCGGCGCCGAGCGGCGACATCCTGTTCTCGAACGCGGCCGGCGAGGTGCGCACGGTCTTCCGGCAACTCACCCCCGGACGGGCCTACGGCATCCGCTGGGGAAACGTCGAGTTGAGCGGCATCGTGGCCCACTGACCGCCGGCCCCACCCGCCCGCCGGCCGCCGGCGGACTCGCACAGCTTCGGAGCGCGTCAGCCATAGAGCGCTGAGAGTCACTTGATCGGAACAGTTCGAGGTTTGTCCGCCATATGCCCTGCGAAGCCCGAGCCGATTGGGTTAAGTCATGGCGGGAGTGGGCGTGGGGTCCACGCGGTGTGGCGTGGGCTGGGCAGAAGGGTGGGACGGGGAGCGATGGCGGACCCGATAGAAGCGAACTACGTACCGGACGGCGCCGACTGGACCGTCACGGTCACCGGTCGGGGCCGGGCGCTGACGGCCACCGCGCCGGGCATCATCGCGGCGCGGGACCGGGCCGATCAACTGGTCGAGGAACTGACGCCGGACGAGGCGCACCGCACCGTCGTGCACCTGCTCAACGGTGACGCGGTCGAGTTCACCTCGGCTTACCTGACCGCGCGGATGAGCAGAGCTACGCCGGCACCCGAACCCGAACCGGAGCAACCGGAGCGGGAGGCGGAGAAGGCGACGCCGAAGGTGGTCGCAGCGCGCCGGCCGAGCCCAGCGCCGAGATAGCGGTCGCCGCCAGAACCGGAGCCGGCCGAGGCCACCTCCGGCGAGGTCGCTTCGGCTACCTGAACAGCCTGCGCAGCCACAGCAGCACCAGCAGCGCGCCGACGCCGATCAGCGGATACTTGATCTTCGGCTCGTTCAGCTTGGCGACCACGCTGTCCCTCGCGTTGCCCGCCAACCGCTTCGGGTCAGCCTGGGTGCCGAGCCGGTCGAGGGTGGTCGCCAGCGCATCGCGCGCCTCCTCGATCTCGCGCTGGATGGTGTCAGGGTCGCGCGCCACGGTTCCTCCTCGCCGGCATTGCCTTGGCGCACCACCGTAGATCACCGGTGATCGCCCGGTCCGTGGGGCCCCGAACCCGGCATGGTCACCTGACCGCCCGGCAGGAGCTTTCCCGCATTTGTAGCATGGTGTACATGGGCTCTCACACTCGTGAGCGGATCATGGATGTGGCGCTGAAGCTCTTCGCGCAGAAGGGCGTCGCCGCCACCGCGATCACCGCGATCGAGGGTGGCGCCGGACTGGCCGCCGGTAGCGGCAGCTTCTACCGCCACTTCAAGGACAAGAGTGAGTTGCTGGCCGCGGTGGTGGAGCGGGAGATGAACCGGGTGCGCAAGAACCCGGAGGTCAGGGTGGCTCGCGAGGCCGGGGACCTGCCGCCGGGCCAGGCCCTTGCCGTCCAACTGCTGGCCGACCTGGAGTTCCTGCACGACCTGCTGCCGCTGATCGCGATTCTGATGTGGGAGCGCGACCGGGCGCCGAACGTGGCCACCCAGGTGCGGCAGACCATGGTCGAGCGCGGCATCGAACAGGGCACCGCCGACCTGCTTGGCAGGGCGCGGGAGGGCCCCGTGCGGGACGACCCGGCGGCGGCCGCGACGGTGATGATGTCCGCCGTGGTCGGTTACTTCCTCTCCGTCGAGTACTTTGGCAAACCACCCGCCGACGTCGGGCCGGAACGGTTCACCACTACGCTCGCCCGGCTGCTGGTCGAAGCGAGTGGGTCGGCGTCCGGGTAGTCGCGTAGCTTGTGGACCGCCCGGCCAACGGATCGGGAGGGTCGCACATGCCGTCCGTCATCATCGTCGGCACCGGGTTCGCCGGCATCGGCATGGCCATCGAGCTCAACCGCGCCGGTCTGCACGACGTCGTGCTGCTCGAGAAGGCCGGCGACATCGGCGGGGTGTGGCGGGAGAACACCTATCCCGGCGCCGGCTGCGACATCCCGTCGCCCTACTACTCGTACTCCTACGAACCGTTCTCCGGCTGGCCGATGCGGTTCTCGCTGCGCGCGGACATTCAGGCCTACCTGAGGCGCACCGCGGACAAGTACGGCGTCACGCCGCTGATCAGGTTCAACACCGAGGTCACCGGCGCCACCTTCGACGCCGGCCGGGGCCGCTGGCTGGTGCGGACGAGCACCGGAACGACCTACGAGGCCGACGTGTTCGTGCCCGCCGTCGGCCAACTCTCCCGGCCACACTGGCCGGAGCTGCCCGGACTGGACACCTTCGCCGGCGCCAACTTCCATTCGGCACAGTGGAACCACGAGTACGACCTGGCCGGCAAGCGGGTCGGCGTGATCGGCACCGGGGCGAGCGCGATCCAGTTCGTGCCGAGGCTCCAGCCGCAGGTGGCGCGGTTGACGCTGTTTCAGCGCACCGCGCCGTACGTGGTGCCCAAGGCGGACGTCACGTACAAACGCTGGCAGCACGCGATGTTCCGCCGGGTACCGTGGACGATGCTGCCCGAGCGGGCGTTCTTCTGGGGCCTGTGCGAGCTCGCCACGATCGGCCTCAAGGGCAACACGGCCATGACCAACCTGGTCGGCAAACTGTCCAACGCCATGCGCACCAGGCAGATCGCCGACCCGGAGCTGCGTGCCAAGCTCACCCCGGACTACCCGGCGGGCTGCAAGCGGGTCCTGTTCGCCAGTGACTACTACCCCGCCGTGGCCCAGCCCAACGTGCGGGTGGAGACCGGACGGATCGTCGCGATCACCCCGGCCGGGGTGCGCACGGACGACGGTGTCGAGCACGAGTTGGACGCGATCGTCTACGCCACCGGCTTCCGCACCACCGAGTTCCTCGGCCCGATGCGAGTGTCCGGGCTGGACGGCTTGGACCTGCGGGACGCCTGGCAGGACGGCGCCCGCGCGTACTACGGCATGACCGTCCCAGGTTTCCCTAACATGTTCCTGATGTACGGCCCGAACACCAACCTTGGCTGCGGTTCGATCATCTACATGCTCGAGCGGCAGGCCCGCTACATCCGCCAGGCCGTCCAGCACCTCGCCGACACCGGAGCATCCTATGTGGACGTTCGCGCCGCGGTGGCCGACCGGTTCGACGACGAGGTGCAGCGCAGGCTCGCCCGCAGCGTCTGGTCGCGGTGCCGTAGCTGGTACCGGGAGGCCGGCGGGCGGGTCTCCACCAACTGGCCCGGCCTGGTCTCCGAATACCACCGGCGCACCAAGACGCTCAATCCCGCCGACTACGAGGTGACATTGTGAGTGAGCGAGCCCCCGAGGGGGCGTGGTGAGTGAGCGAGCTTGCGAGCGAACCATGGGACACAGTTCCGGCGTGATGCCATGAACACGGCCGCACCGCGCTGGCGCCGGCTCGAGCCCGACAAACGCCGGCAGCAGATCCTGGCCTGCGCCATCAGAATGTTCGGCGAGCGCCCCTACGCCGCCGTGTCCACCACCGAGCTTGCTCGCGAGGCGGGCGTGGCTCGTGGGCTGATCAACCACTACTTCGGCACCAAACGGGACCTCTACCTCGAGGTGGTCCGGCAGATGGTGACCTTCCCCAAGTACGCCATCCGCGCGTTGCCGCAGGGAACCCTCGCCGAACGAGTGGACGCTGCCGTCACCTCGTTCCTGGACATGGTCTCCATGCACCCCAAGACCTGGGTCGCCGCGATCGGCTCGGGGGTCGGCGACGACCCGGACGTCGACCGCATCCTGGCGGAAGCGGACGACATCGCCGCCGAGCGGGTGCTCGAGGCGGTCCACCTCGCCGACCTGGCCGCACACCGCGAGGAGTTGGTGGCCATGATCCGCACCTACGGCGCGCTGGTGAAGGCCGCCGGACGGGAATGGCTGGTGCGCGAGTCCATGCCCCGCGAACACGTGCGGATTCTGCTCACCAACACGCTGTTGTCGATCCTGGAGGACACCTTCCCCACCGTGCGCGACTACCTCGACTCGTAGTCGAACGGGTAGGTGTGCGACCCGTCGTCGGCTCGCGTAATGATGATCTCCCCGTGTCGGCCTCGCCGGTCCGGGCACCCACGTGCTGGACCCTTCCGGTGTTTACCCTGGCGGCACGCCGGGTATCAGTTGTCGGGCTCAGCGATCAGGTGCGGCGAGGTGGGAGATGGCGGCGGAATCGATCGGCCCGGCAGAGCGACACCACGGCGACACGGACTCGGAGGTCAGCCTGGACCTGGACTCGATCCTCCCGGCTGCGGCGCGGGCGATGGTGCGGACGTTGCTGGCCGACCGTGTCGGGATCGCCGTCGAGGACGCCGTTCAGGTGACCGATGAGCTGGTCAGCAATGCCTACCGGCACGGCCTGTCACCGCGGGTCTGCCGGCTGTCCCTGCACCACGCCGGTCGACGGTTCCGGGTGGAGGTCGACGATGCCGTGCCGACCGATCCGGCCCCGCGCAGCCCCGCACCGGACGGTGGCAGGGGCCTGCTCCTGGTCGCCCGCCTGGCCTCCGGCTGGGGTGTCTACCGCCACGCTGACCACAAAACGGTCTGGGCGGAGATCACGCTGGACACCCCGGCCTCGGCTGGCCACGCCGCCAACCTCAGCGCCGTCGCCTGACCTCCTGACTCGCCCTGGAACCGGTAGCGGTGAGCCGCCCGATGGGCGGAGTACCGTGCTCCCGTGAGCAAGCAGTTCCCCGACCTGTCGCCGGGCGAAATGGCCGTCACCCGCGGTTGGATCGGGGATGCGCTGATTGTCACCGTGCACGGGGAGATCGACCTGATCACCGCGCCGGACCTGTGCAGCGCCGTCATCACCGCACTGCACGACGCCGGCACCAAGCCGTGCATCCTGGACCTCACCGAGGTCGGCTTCCTGGGCTCGGCGGGACTGTCCGCCCTTGTCAAGACCGCCAGCACCGCTGAACACCGTGAGCAGCCCCTTGGGATCGTCGTGGACAGCAACCGGCCGGTGATCCGTCCCCTGCAGGTCACCGGTCTCGACGAGGTCCTCGCTCTCTTCCACACGGTCGATGAGGCCCTCGCCGTCACCGCCGCAACCCCGGAGAAGCCGTAACCCCCGCCGTGCGGCCGATACAGCGCAAGGTGACATTCCTCTTTGAGAAGCACAGGAAGGTGACATGCGCTTTATGGGGCCGGCGGGGTGGCGGCGAGGCGCGGGGATGCTCCCCCCTAAAGGGTGGGTTGACCAGCGGCATGACGGGCAACCCGCCCCCATGACCGTTGCCGTGTTGTGGTGAACGCGTCACCACGGTGCGTCATCGCCGCCTTGATGTGCGTCGCGCTCTACTGAAGGAATGTGATCCCACCATGATCCGTCGCCACAGCGTCCACCCCGCATCGTCCGCTGAGCAACCAGCGGAACCAACGGCCGAGTCCATCCCGGCATCGACCGGGGAGGCCAGGCCGGCTGGTGGCGATCACTCCGCTGGACCGGCCGGCGACGCATATCCGACACCCGTCGAGCCGGCGCACTCGCCTGCGGTTCCTCGAACCCGTACCGGGGCCGCCTGGGCGGGGCTGACCGTCGCCGCGCTGATCGCGATCATGCTGATCGTGTTCCTCGTACAGAACACCGGGACCGTCGAGATCTCGTTCCTGTGGATGACCGGAAGCACCTCGTTGGCCGTCGCGCTGCTGATCGCCGCGGTCGGATCGGTTCTCGTCACCCTCATTCTGGGGACCGCGCGCATCGCCCAACTGCGCCGCCTCGCCCGCCGCCGGCGCACGTAACGTCAGGGCGGCTCCCTCACTCCCAGGGGCACTGAATCAATGGGACCAACACGAACCCGCCGTGCTGGTCTGTGCCAACAAGAGCAGCCCGCGGACGGCCGTCCCTGGTCACCTCGCCCGGCTGGTCAGACAGCACGGTCGCGACACACTGTCTGCTCGCCGGGTACGACCGGGATGGGTGAGAGGTTCTCCGCGATGCGGCGCAGTGCCCTGGCCAGGTCCGAGCGGTCCGCTTGACTGATCTCCCCGGCGAGCACCTCCTCGACCACACCCGAGAGCCGGTCCCGCAACAGGACGAGGGCGGCCACCAAGCGCTGGTCGGCGGATTTCACGGCTCGGCGCTCCCGCCTGAGCGCGACTCGGGCGGGACCGCCGAGCCAGGTGCCCGGCCGCGCCTCGACAGTGGGCCAAGGGTTCGCCGCCACGGCCCGGCAGACCGAGGGTGCCAGCGGTGGGACCGGGTGACGCGCCAACGCTCGATCCGGTCGAGCAGCCAGCACACCGGCCAGACCGCGGCGATCACCGCGACCGTGCCCAGCCCGACAACCACCTTGGTGGTCTGATCAAGATCGGGAAGGATCACGCTTCCCTCCGGCGCAGCTCGTCCCGCGCCGCGCCGCACGTGTCGATCAACGCCGACAGCTCGGGGGCGGGGCAGCGGACGATCTCCCCAGCCGCAACCGTGAGCACGGCAGCGTCACCGTTGAGGGCAACAGTGGACACGTGGACCCGGCCCAGTGCGTCACGACAGGGCACCGATCGCGGCTGTGGCTCCTTCACGTGCGACACCTCCCGTCACGGGAAAGTGTCGGCTGGAGATCAGCCAGTTTGTAGGGGTTGCACCATGCGAGTAGCTATGCGCATAGCTCCTCAACGAGCGGCGTTCGCCTGCTCCATGCCTTCGCGGAACTCGTTGGTCCACTCCGCGCCCTGCTGGCCGTCAGGGAGGTTCGCCAGTCCGGTTCGCAGGTGGTCCACGGCGTTGGCGTAGTCGCCGAGCGCCAGGTGCGCCAGGCCGGAGTTGAGCCGGTGGAAGGTGGGCGTCAGCCAATACGCCGTGCCAGGTGGCTCCTCGTGGACGGCCTCGTCGAGCATTCCGTCCGCGGTGTCCAGGAGCTGGAGCGCGCGCTCCCGCTCGTTGAGCCGGGCGTAGCCCTGCGCCGCCTGGATCGCGTCGCCGATGCGTTGGCTCACGTGCGCCCCGGGCGCGTGGAATGCGTTCAGGAACCACCGCACCATCGCCCGCGGTCGGCCCTGCTGTCGGGCCAGGTACCCCTTGAAGTTCGCAGCCTGCGCAGCGAGCGTCCCGTCGTCCGCCTCGTCGGCCAGGTCCTCGGCGTCGGTGAGCAGCCGTACGGCCTCGGCATCCCTGCGCGCCTCGGCGTGCAACCAGCCCGCGAACTGGACGTGCTCTGACGCCACCTTGGTCAGATCGAGCCGGTGTGGACCGTCGACCTCGCGCAGCACGCGCGTGACCATTGCCATTTGCGCGAGCGACGCGGGGATCAGCGGCTCGGGCCCGATCACGTCGTCAAGTCGGCGCTGTGCGGCCAGGCTCTCAGCGAGCGCGTCGATGGTGGCCGCGTCGATCCGGCTCGGGAATCGCACGCTGTAGGCGATTCGCTCGCGCTCGTCGGCATTGAGCGGGCCAACATCGAACTCGGTGAGCAGTTGCAGCAGCTCGCCGCGCGCACCGAGGATCTCGTCAAGCCGGGCCGCGGTCACCTCGTCCGGCGCCTGCAGACCGGATTCGTAGCGCGACACGCTGGACTGCGAGATCGGCACCTGGCGCGCCAGTCCAGGCTGCGACAGCCCGGCCTGCTCTCGAAGCCGGCGCAACGCATCGCCGAACGTGTCGCGCATGGTTCCTCTTCGCGGGGTCAGTCCCTCTTCGCGTGCCCCCGGTGATCAGCCGGGGGTGTTCCTCCGCGAAGAGGTGCAAGGTCCAGGCTACCTAGTCGACTTGGGAACGTCGCCCGAGCAGGTCACCACGGGTACTGGCCCTGGCTGGTGGACGTCGCGACCTCGGCGCCCATCGACAGGATCGAATCAGTGCCCTGACGGCCTGCGCCACGATTGAGATCGGCGTGAAGAAGCCTGCACTGAACTGGACAAGTGGCCACCCCGCCGTGCTGGTCTGTGCCAACAAGAGCAGCCCGCGGACGGCCGTCCCTGGTCACCTCGCCCGGCTGGTCAGACAGCACGGTCGCGACACACTGTCTGCTCGCCGGGTACGACCGGGATGGGTGAGAGGTTCTCCGCGATGCGGCGCAGCGCCCTGGCCAGGTCCGAGCGGTCCGCTTGACTGATCTCCCCGGCGAGCACCTCCTCGACCACACCCGAGAGCCGGTCCCGCAACAGGACG
>JBJMIG010000102.1:0-25589 GCA_045806965.1 Labedaea sp.
TGAGGGTGTGGGTGGCCCAGCCGTTCCCGGGTGTACTGCGGTGACGTTGCCGGCGGCGCCGGTGGAGTGTGTCACCTCGGGCTTGACCTTGGGATCACACAGCATTGTGGCGGCCTATGACGGGACCGCGGATCCCAACTACACCAACGCTGATAGTGCGGTGTTGCCGTATTCGATCGGTGAGGCCGCGCCGACGGTGACGTTGGTGGCGAGTCCGGCTGGTTCGGCGGGGTTGGGGTCTCCGGTGACGTTGACGGCGACGGTGACCGGGGTTGGCGGTGGGCCGGCGCCGGGTTTGGGGTCGGTGAGTTTCACTGAGGGTGTGGGTGGCGCAGCCGTTCCCGGGTGTGCTGCGGTGACGTTGCCGGCGGCCGTGGAGTGTGTGACGTCGGGGTTGACCTTGGGTTCGCACAGCGTTGTGGCGTCCTATGACGGGACCGCGGATCCCAACTACACCAACGCTGACAGTGCCGTACTCAGTTACTCGATCGGTGAGGCCGCGCCGACGGTGACGTTGGTGGCGAGTCCGGCTGGTTCGGCGGGGTTGGGGTCTCCGGTGACGTTGACGGCGACGGTGACCGGGGTTGGCGGTGGGCCGGTGCCGGGTTTGGGGTCGGTGAGTTTCACTGAGGGTGTGGGTGGCCCAGCCGTTCCCGGGTGTGCTCCTGTGACATTGCCGGCGGCCGTGGAGTGTGTCACCTCGGGGTTGACCTTGGGATCCCACAGCATTGTCGCGTCCTATGACGGGACGGCGGATCCCAACTACACCAACGCTGACAGTGTTCCGCTCAGTTACTTGGTTGCGGAGGCCACGCCTACCGTGAACCTGTCGGCGAGTCCTGCTGGTTCGGCGCAATTGGGAACCTCGGTGACCTTGACGGCGACGGTGACCGGGGTTGGTGGCGGGCCGGTGCCGAGTTTGGGGTCGGTGAGTTTCACTGAGGGTGTGGGTGGCCCAGCCGTTCCCGGGTGTGCGTCTGTGACATTGCCAGCGACCTTGGAGTGTGTCACCTCGGGGTTGACTTTGGGGTCGCACAGCGTTGTGGCGACCTATGACGGGACGGCGGATCCCAACTACACCAACGCTGACAGTGCCGTACTCAGTTACTCGATTGGTGAGGCCGCGCCGACGGTGACGTTGGTGGCGAGTCCGGCTGGTTCGGCGGGGTTGGGGTCTCCGGTGACGTTGACGGCGACGGTGACCGGGGTTGGTGGTGGGCCGGTGCCGAGTTTGGGGTCGGTGAGTTTCACTGAGGGTGTGGGTGGCGCGGCGGTTCCCGGGTGTGCGCCCGTGACATTGCCGGCGGCGCCGGTGGAGTGCGTGACGTCGGGTTTGAGTGGCGGGTCACACGGCATTGTGGCCTCTTATGACGGGACGGCGGATCCCAACTACACCAACGGTGACAGCGCAGCGCTCAGCTACTCGATCACGGAGGCCAGCCTGACGGTGATCCTGGCGGCCAACCCGCCCGGCTCGGCGCAACTGGGCACGTCGGTGACGTTCACGGCGACGGTGACCGGGGTCGCCGGCGGACCGGCACCCAGTGGCGGAACGGTGAGCTTCACCGAGGGCGTCGGTGGTCCGGCGGTTCCCGGGTGCGCCGCGGTGACGTTGCCGCAGGCACCGCAGTGTGTGACGTTCGGGTTGACGGTGGGAGCACACGACATTGTGGCGTCCTATGACGGGGCCACGGATCCCAACTACACCAACGCTGACAGCGATGCGCTGAGCTACTCGGTCACGCAGGCCGCGGCGACGGTTACCCTGGTCGCCGACCCGGCCAACTCGGCGCAACTCGGTGCGCAGGTGACGTTCACGGCGACCGTGGCGGGGGCGACGAACGGGCCGGCACCGAGTGGCGGAACGGTGAGCTTCACCGAGGGCGTGGGTGGACCGCCGGTACCGGGCTGTGCTTCCGTGGCGTTGCCGGCGAACCCGGTGCAGTGTGTCACGACCGGGTTGACGTTGGGAGCACACGACATCGCGGCGTCCTATGACGGGACCGCGGATCCCAACTACACCAACGGCGACAGCGTCCCGCTCAGCTACTCGGTCACGCAGGCCACGCCGACGGTGACCCTGCCGACCGGCCAGCCCACGGCGGCGCCACTCGGTGCGCAGGTGACGATCACGGCGATCGTGGCCGGCGTGGCGAACGGGCCGGTGCCCATCGGCGGGACGGTCCGGTTCACCGTCGACGGTGTGGTGATCAGCGGTTGCGCCTCGGCGCCGGTGAGCGAGGGGCAGGCCTTCTGCACGACATCGGGGTTGGGCCTGGGGTTGGGGTCGCACAGCATTGTGGCCACCTACGACGGGACCAATGATCCCAACTACACCAACGATGCCAGCGACCCCGTCACCTTCGACGTTACGAAGGCAGTGCCGACGATGACGCTGACCGCGTCCCCGGCCACCTCACCGCCGGCGGGGACCGCTGTGACGTTCACCGCGAGTGTGACCGGAGCGAACGGGGTGCCCGATCCCACCGGGACAGTGGGATTCCAGGTTGACGGCGCGACGATCGCGGCCTGCCCGGCGGTGACCCTGCCCACCAGTCCGGTGTGTACCCCGCCGCCGTTGCCGGCCGGAACCCACACGATCGTTGCGGCCTACGGCGGCGACGCGGACTATCTCATCCGCAGTGCCACGATCACCGGCTACCAGATCACCGGACGCACAGCGGCGGTGAGCCTGGTGGGGTCCCCGCCATCGCCCGCCGAGGCGGGTGCGGCGGTGACCTTCACCGCGACCGTCACCGGAGACTCGAGCGGGATTCCTCCGACCGGGACGGTGCGGTTCACGGCCGGCGCGCTCAACCCCATCCCCGGCTGTGATCAGGTGCCGGTGGGCGGTGGGGGACAGGCGACCTGTTCGACGACGGCACTGCCGGCCGGCGTCAACGGCGTGGTGGCGGCCTACAGCGGCGATGCGGTGTACGGGCCGAGCAGCGGCGCGCTCGGCGGCTATGTCGTCAACCCGCCGTTGGCCGCCACGGGCACCGAACTGGCGCTGACCGGAACCGGCGGCGAGGGGTTCACCGACACGGACACCGACGCCGACGCCGACACCGAGCTGGCGAACACCGGTGCCGGGATTGATCGGCTGCTGCTCGGCGCGCTGCTGCTGCTCGGCGCCGGGGCGGGGTTCGTGGCGTTTGGCGCGGCCCTGAGCGGGCGGCGGCGCACCCAGCGGCCTCTCGGCGGCTGGCCGGCTCGGTCCAACCGGCGCTGAACGCCGGGAACATCACAGATCGGACCTAGCGCTGCCGATCGGACGGGCACCTGGTGCCTGCCCCGATCGGCAGCGCTCGATGTCGCGACTCCTGCTGCTACTTCCCAGCCGCGGCGTACTGACGCCGCCTTCAACGCGCGGCACCGGGTGCTGCGCACCGCCTGTGGCACGTACCTGCCGTCGGCGGCTCGCGGTGAGTCGCGTCACTGGGGATCAAGTACCTGCGCGGGCCGCCGATGGCCCCGAAGGAGAAGCGGCGAAAGCGCCGACGTTTCGAGAGGTGGTATCGATGGCCAAGGAGTCCATGGAAGGACACCGGAGGCAGCGGCTGCGCTGGTTCGCCAGTCTTTCTATTTCGCGCAAGCTGCTGTCCCTCGTCCTGCTAGGCCTGCTGGTGGCGGGCGGTGTGATGGTGGCTGGTATCGCCGGTCTGCGCAGCATTGATCATCGCGCGCAGGACATCTATTCAGGCAACCTGCAACCGTCCGCTCAGCTCGCCACGATCAACTCTGCCGCCCTTCAGGTGCAGGCGGACGTGGCGAACCTGGCGCTGGCCGAGGGCAAGGTGGCCACCGCGCAGTTCACCGACCGCATCGCCGCGCAGGACAAGGTGCTGGACGAGGCGCTGACCGCCTACCGGCCCAGCGTCACCGACCCGAAGCAGCAGCAGATGGTCGAGCAGTTCACCACCTGGTGGTCGGCTTACCGCAACGTGCGTGACCACCGGCTCGTCGGTCTGGCCGCGAGCGGGGACCGCGCCGCGTTCCAGCAGACGTACCTCGGTGACGGTCAGATCGTCAGCGGCAAGGCTACGGCCGCGCTGAACGACCTGATGCGCTACGAGCAGTCCGACGGACAGGCGGCCGCCGAGGCGGCACACGGGTCCTATGTGGACGCCCGCACCATCATGATCGTCGTGCTGGTCACCGGCCTGCTGATCGCCCTGGCACTGAGCCGCTTCATGAGCGGTCTGATCCTCCGGCCGATCCGCAAGATCCACTCCGTGCTGACCGCCATGGCCGACGGCGACCTGACCGCCGAGGCCCACGTCGACCAGGCCGACGAGATCGGTGCCATGGCATCGGCGCTGGCCATCGCCAACGCGAGCACCCGTGAGGCGGTGCGGGCACTCGGCGACAACGCCGGTGCGCTCAACGCCGCGGTGCGGAGCCTCAACGGCATCAGTGGCGAGATCGGCTCCAGCGCGTCGGATGCCTCCGGCCGAGCCGGCCAGGTGGCGCAGGCCGCGGCAGCGGTCAGCGACCACGTGGCGGCGGCGGCGACCGGCGCCGAGGAGATGGGCGCGTCGATCCAGGAGATCTCCCGCAGCACCGCCCAGGCCGCGACCGTGGCTCAGCAGGCGGTGGACATCGCCGGCTCGACCAACGAGACGATCGCCAAGCTGGGCACGTCGTCGACCGAGATCGGTGAGGTGGTGAAGGTGATCACCTCGATCGCCGAGCAGACCAACCTGCTGGCGCTCAACGCCACCATCGAGGCCGCCCGCGCCGGCGAAGCCGGCAAGGGCTTCGCGGTGGTCGCCAACGAGGTGAAGGACCTGGCTCAGGAGACCGCTCGGGCAACCGAGGACATCGCCCGCCGGGTGGCCGCGATCCAGGTCGACACCGGCGCCGCGGTCGCGGCGATCGGCGAGATCTCCTCGGTCATCGCTGAGATCAGCGAGTACCAGGGCACCATCGCCAGCGCGGTGGAGGAGCAGGCCGCGACGACCGACTCGATGAGCCAGAGTGTCGCCGAGGCCGCTGCCGGTTCCGGCCAGATCGCCGCCACCATCGGCGGCGTGGCCGAGGCCACCGGTGTCACCACCAGTGGTGTGGCCCGCACCGGCGAGGCGGTCGACGAGCTCGGCCGCATGGCAGCCGACATGCAGTCACTCGTCTCCCGTTTCCGTTACTGACCATCCGACTTCCCGGAGGACATTGATGTTCACCCGTACACCCCTGGGTCGCCGGATCACCGCGGCCGCCCTGGCCGCGATGGCGGCCACTACCCTGGCAGCCTGCTCGAGCGGTGGTGAGTCACCGTCCGGTTCGGACGGTGCCGGCAACGCTGCCCGAGTGGCGCTGCTACTGCCCGAGGACAGCGCAAGCCGCTACGAGGCGGCCGACGCGCCGTACTTCACGCAGAAGCTGAAGTCGCTGTGCCCCAACTGCACGGTCGACTACCGCAACGCCAAGCAGGACGCCGCGGCCCAACTGGCACAGGCGACCGAGGCGCTCGACCAGGGCGCCAAGGTGCTGGTGCTGACCCCGGTGGACAGTGCCGCCGCGGCGGAGATCGTCTCCTTGGCCAAGTCCCGCAGCGTTCCGGTCATCTCCTATGACCGGCTCGTGTTGGGCGCGGCGGTGGACTACTACATCTCGTTCGACAACGCCAAGGTCGGCGAGCTCCAGGCCACCGCACTGCTCAAGGCGTTGGGCGACAAGGTATCCGCCGGCCCGATCCTGTGGATCAACGGCTCGCCGACGGACAACAACGCCACCCTGTTCAAGCGCGGCGCCCACCAGGTGCTCGACGGCAAGGTGAAGGTGGCGGCCGAGTTCGACACCCCGGACTGGAAACCGGCGAACGCCAAGGCCTGGGCCGACAAGGCGCTGGCCGGGCTCGGCGGCAAGGTCGTCGGCGTGTACGCGGCCAACGACGGCACCGCGGGTGCGGCGATCGCGGCACTCAAGGCGGCCGGCTACCCGGCCGTTCCGGTCACCGGTCAGGATGCGGAGGTCGCCGCGCTCCAGCGGCTGCTGTCCGGCGAGCAGTACATGACCGTGTACAAGGCCATTCAGCCCGAGGCGGAGAAGGCCGCCGAGCTCGCTTTCGACCTGCTCAACGGCCACCACCCGACCGCGTCGTCCACTGTGGACAACAAGGCGGGCCAGGTTCCGTCGTTCCTGCTCGACCCGGTCTCGGTGACCCGTGACCAACTGTCCGACACGGTGATCAGGGATGGCTTCGTCACCGTCGCCTCCCTGTGCGCCGGTAGCTACGCCCAGGGCTGCTCGGCCGCGAGCATCGGCTGACCAAGTACCGGCCACTCGGCCGGTGGCGTGCTGAGGTCCGGACCACCGCCGCACCTCCGGTTTCCCGGAGGCCGGCGGCGGTCTGACCACTGCCTTGTAAGAGAACTGACACACCTGAACGCGGTCGGCGGTTGCCGGGCCGGGAGCGCGGGACGAGTCCGGTCCCGCTGAATCCCTCAGCTCAACAGTCGCGACGCCGATCGCTGGGGCAAGTTGAACGTGGAGGATACGGTGGACGAAATCGACGACGTGGTCCAAGAGTTCCTCGTGGAAAGTTACGAGAACCTGGACCAACTGGACCGCGACCTGGTCGCGCTTGAGAAAGACCCGACCGCCCGGGACAAGCTGGCGAGCATCTTCCGGACCATTCACACCATCAAGGGCACCAGTGGTTTCCTTGCGTTCAACCGTCTCGAGCACCTCACCCACGCCGGTGAGTCGCTGTTGGCCCGGTTGCGCGATGGTGCCCAGGTGCTCGACCAGAACGGCACCGACGTACTGCTCCGGATGATCGACATGGTGCGCGTGCTGCTGGCGAACATCGAACGGGACGGCTCCGAGGGCGACCTGGACACCCAGCCGGTGATCGACGCGGTCAACGCCTGCATCGCGGGCGAGACTCCAGCCGCGGCGCGGCCCGAGGAGCCGGTCTCCGACGAGGCCGGGTCCGCCAACGAGCCCGCCGACGAGGCAGCCGACGCGGTTGACGAGTCGGCCGACGCGGCTGACGAGTCGGCCGACGCCGACCAGGCCTCGGAGGAGACGCGGGACGAGCCCGCCGCCGAGTCCGGCAAGCACGTCGCACCGGCCAAGGTCGGCGCGCCGGCCCAGCCGGAGGCCGCCGAGGGTGGCTCGCGACGTAGCGTCGCGGACACCTCGATCCGGGTCGACGTGGATCTGCTGGACAAGCTGATGCGGCTGGTCGGCGAACTCGTGCTGACCCGCAACCAGATGGTGCGGGCCGCCGAGGTGTCCAACGAGCACCACCTGGCCGGCACCGCCCAGCGCCTCAACATCATCACCAGCGAGCTGCAGGAAGGGGTCATGAAGACCCGGATGCAGCCGATCAAGAACCTCTGGTCGAAGCTGCCCCGGGTCGTCCGCGACCTGTCTGTGGCGTGCGGCCGCGAGGTCCGCCTTGAGATGGAGGGCGCGGAGACCGAGCTGGACCGCACGCTGCTTGAGGCGGTCAAGGACCCGCTGACGCACCTGGTGCGCAACGCGGTCGACCACGGCATCGAGCCGCCGGAGGCCCGTGAGGCCGCCGGCAAGTCCCGCGAGGGCACGCTCACCCTGCGCGCCTACCACGAGCACGGCCACGTGATCGTCGAGGTGCGCGACGACGGCGGCGGCATCCACCCGGACAAGGTCGGTTCCACCGCGGTCAAGCGCGGCGTGATCACCCAGCTCCAGCTGGACGCGATGGACACCGACGAGATCCTCAAGCTGGTGTTCCGGCCGGGGTTCTCCACGGCCGGCAAGGTCAGCAACGTCTCCGGCCGAGGGGTCGGCATGGACGTGGTGCGGACCAACCTCGAAGCCATCGGCGGCACCGTCGACCTGCGTTCCACCCCCGGTGAGGGCACGACCTGGCGCCTGACCATCCCGCTCACGCTCGCCATCGTGCAGGCGCTGATCGTGGACAGCGGACCGCAGCGTTACGCGGTACCGCAGATGGCGGTGCACGAGTTGGTCTACGTCGACGGGCAGGGCGCCAAGGTGGAGTACGTCTCCGGGGCCCCGGTCTACCGGCTGCGCGGCAAGCTGCTGCCCCTGGTCCGGCTCTCCGCCGTGCTCGGCGGCGAGGAGGGCAACCTCGACGACGGCATCTACGTCGCGGTGCTCAAGGGTGACGGCCACCAGTTCGGGTTGGTCGTCGACCGGGTGCTGAACACCGAGGAGGTTGTGGTCAAGCCACTGGCCGCCCGGTTCAAGGACGTGGGCTGCTACGCCGGGGCGACCATCCTCGGCGACGGCCAGGTCTCGCTGATCCTGGACGTGCAGTCGCTGGCCCGCCGGGCACAGCTCGGCTCGCTGGACCGGGCCGCGGCCAACGCTGCCGGCTTGGTGGACGAGCGCAATGCCGGCGAGGACACCGGCGAGCGGCTGCTGATCAACAAGGTGGCGGACCGCAGGATCGCCATCCCGTTGAGCATGGTGACGCGGCTCGAGGAGTTCCCGGTCGCCACCATCGAGCGGGTCGGCAGCCGCGAGGTCGTGCAGTACCGCGGCGAGATCCTCCCGGTGCTGCGGCTGGCCCAGCTGCTCGGTGCCTGGACCGAGGAGCAGCGGGACACCGTTCCGGCGATCGTCTACACCCACGAGGGCCGCAGTGTGGCGCTCGCCGTGGACGCCATCCTCGACATCGTCGAGGACACCGCCGCGCACAGCAGGCTCAACGACGACGGTCTCAACGGGTCCGCGGTGATCCAGGACCAGGTCACCGAGCTGCTCGACGTGCGGCAGGCGATCATGGCCGCCGACCCGACCTTCTTCATCCGAGACAACGACCCGGCGGAGCGCTCCGCCTACCTGTTGGAGGCGTGAGATGACCACGGTTCAGTACGCGACGTTCGAGGTCGCCGGGCAGCTGTTCGGCCTCGAGGTCGGCCGGGTGCAGGAGGTGCTCTCCTTCTCGGAGTACACCCCCGTCCCGCTCTCGCCGCCGCACGTTGGTGGCCTGTTCAACCTGCGCGGCCAGGTGATCGCCGCGCTGGATCTCCAGGTTCGGCTGGGCCTGCCGCCCCGCGACCTGACCTCGGGCGAGGCGATGAACGTGATCGTCCGCACCGAGGACGAGTCGGTCAGCCTGCTGGTCGACCGGATCGGGGACGTGGTCGAGCTCGACGACTCGGCGGCCGAGCCGCCGCCGGACACCCTGTCCGGTCCGGTCCGGGATCTCATCACGGCGACCTTCCCGGTGGACGGCCGGCTGCTGCTGGCCCTCGACGCGCGGGCGGCCGTTCGCGCCGACCTCGCCGTCTGATCGATTCCTGACCAGGGGGCGGGGCGGGACACCTCAGTTCCGCCTCGCCCCTGCCGATCTGACCTACCAGGTACCAACCCACCCCGCCGCGTCCGCGGCGCGAACCGAAAGGCATGGCTGGCCATGACCGAATCCCCCCTCGCTGGCGACAAGTCAGTCAAGGACAGCAGAGGCCGGCTGTCCGGGTTCCTCTTGAACCTCCCGGTCGGCGTGAAGATCGCCTCCGGCGTGGTGGCCGGCTGCATCGGCATGGGCGCCATCGCCGGGGTGGCCCTGGCCGGCATGAGTGACCTGCGCGGCGGCCAGGAGCAGCTCGCCAACGGGTCGGTGACCCCGCTGGTCCAGTACAGCGAGGTCCGGCGGGCGTACCTCCAGGCCCGGATCGACGCCACGACCGGTGCCCTGGTGCCGTCCGCGACCGACGCGATGCTGAAGGCGTACACCGTCGACTCCCAGGCGCTGGTCAAGGGCATCAAGGGGTTGTCCGTTTCCGTCACGACCGACAGCCAGCGGGCGCGGGTCGCCCAGCTGAGCGAGGCGTGGGCTACCTACGACAAGCTCATCGCCGACGGCCTGCCCCAGATCGGTGCCTCTGGCGTGAACCGCGGGCAGTTCGTGGCGGCCTTCCAGGCCAAGACCGCGCCACTGGCGGCCAAGATGCAGGAGGCGCTGGAGGGCACCATCGCCGAGATCCAGTCGCAGACCGACGAGCAGATCGCCTCCGCCGGTGACAACTACGACTCCGTGCGGCTCACGCTGTTCATCGCGGCCGGCATCGCACTGCTGGTCGCCGGCATTTGCGCCGTCGCCGCCGTCCGCGGTGTGGTCCGGCCGCTGCGCGGCGTGTCGGACGTGCTGGACGCGCTGGCCACCGGCGATCTCACCAAGCGGGTCGAGGTGAACTCGACCAACGAGATCGGGGCGATGGCCGACGCGCTGAACAAGGCGACCGAGAGCATGGCCACCACCGTGCAGGCGATCCGCGGCGGCGTGCAGTCGCTGGAGAGCTCAGCCACTGAGCTGTCCACCGTGGCCCACCTGGTGTCCAGCAGCGCGGGCGAGACCAGCGCACAGGCCGGCGTCGTCGCGGCCGCCGCCGAGCAGGTCTCCCGCAGTGTGGAGACCGTGGCCACCGGCTCGGAGGAGATGGGTGCCTCCATGAAGGAGATCGCCCAGAGCGCCAACGAGGCAGCCAGCGTCGCGAGCCAGGCGGTCACCGTCGCCGAGGCCACCAACAGTACCGTGGCCAAGCTTGGCGAGTCGTCCATGGAGATCGGCAACGTGGTCAAGGTGATCACCTCGATCGCCGAGCAGACCAACCTGCTGGCGCTCAACGCCACCATCGAGGCCGCTCGGGCCGGCGACGCCGGCAAGGGCTTCGCGGTGGTCGCCAACGAGGTCAAGGACCTCGCCCAGGAGACCGCCAAGGCCACCGAGGACATCTCCAAGCGAGTCGAGATGATCCAGTCCGACACCAGCAACGCGGTCACGGCGATCGATGAGATCGGCCAGATCATCAGCCGGATCAACGACTTCCAGCTGACCATCGCGTCCGCTGTGGAGGAGCAGGCCGCCACCACCTCGGAGATGAACCGCAGCGTCGCCCAGGCCTCCACCGGGGTCAACGAGATCGCCGCCAACATCGCCAAGGTCGCCGCGGCGTCGGAGACCACCACGTCGAGCGTGACGGACACCACCAAGGCGTCCGAGCACCTCGGCCGGCTCTCCGCCGAACTGCAGGCCCAGGTGGGTAAGTTCACGGTCTGATTCGGACCGTAACAACGCGGCGCCGCCCTGTCCCGAGGGCGGCGCCGCTCTCATTTCCGGCTGGATCGGTAACGGCACCGGTCCGCTGATAGATACTGCGAAAATGCAGAGTCTCATCAGCGCGTCGACGCTTGGCTTCGATTTGTCCCGGATGGACGGCGGAGCGACCACCGCCGAGCTGCTCGCGACTCTGCTCGCCGTGCCGGCTGAGGAGTGGGTCGCGCTGGCCCCCGGGCTTCCGCGTGAGTCGATCACCCGGGTCGCCGCGAGGGCGCGGGCGATGAGCGTGGCCGACCTCCGCCCGTCGATCCGCGACCTGGCCGGCGTCGACCCCGCGAGCGCGGTTCAGGTGCTGCGACACGCCCCGGTCGGCACCCTGTCCGGCCTGCTGGAGTGCGTGCGCACCGATGTCCTGGTGCCCGGCCGCGACGACCTGTTGGAGCCCGACTACACCCCCGCGCCGGATGCCGTGGTCACCATGGCCACCGACGCGGTGTGCGCGTGCTACCTGCGTGGGCTGCTGTCCGAACGCGACCGCAGGGCGCTCGCCGCCGGCTGGCTGGCCGCCCGCCGCCAGCTCCCGGTCCGCCCGGCGGACCTCGGCCCGCAGGGTGACACCGTGCGCCGGCTGCTTGACCGGATCGCCACCCTTGATCCCGCCGGCGTGCTGGCGCTCAACGATGCCGCGGACCGGATGCGAACCGGCGGCGGCCACTGGGCAGCGGCCATGCACGCGATGACCTGGGCGGTGCACGTCTCCGGCCGGATCCGCGTTGCGGCCGCCGCTCAGTTCCACCTGGTCCAGGCCGTCGACCTGGCCGGCGTGCCGGTCGCCGACCGGGCCGCCGGGGTGTGGAACGTGCTCAGCGGTGCCGTGCAGGCGGTCATGGTGCGTGACCTGGCCGATGCGGACCAGGTGCAGGAGCTGGTCGAGCCGGCCGGAACCGCGCTCGACATCGCCTGGCTGATCGGGTCGTGACGGCACCGCCGTCCGGCCGCCGGTAGTTAGCACGTCACCCGCCCACCTCGCGCCCGTCCGGTACAGCGCAAGGTGACATTCCGCTGTTAGAAGCGCAGGAATGTCACCTTCCGCTGTACGCCGCACGCCGCAGCGCAGCAGTCAGTTGCCTGAGCGCAGCACTCAGCTGCGCACAGCTCCGCCCCGCACCGCCGTCCGGACCGGCGTCAGCACCGCGGAAACCGGCACGCGACTACTTCTCATACCGAGCATTCGGCCGCCGATCCTGCTGGTGTCGCGAAGGAACAGCCTTCGCAGTCACCCCCTGGAGGCGGCGTGATCTCGGTACTGGTGGTCGATGACTCCACCGTGATCCGGCGGCTGGTCACTGATGTGCTCAGCGCCGACCCCGGTATCCGGGTGGTCGGCACCGCCGCCAACGGCAAGATCGCGCTCGAGAAGATCGAGGCGCTGAACCCCGACCTGATCACCCTCGACGTGGAGATGCCCGTCCTCGATGGGGTCAGCACGGTCCGTGAGCTGCGCAAGACGCGGCCAAGGTTGCCGGTCATCATGTTCAGCACGCTGACCAGCGTTGGCGCCGACGCGACGCTCGCCGCGCTCGCCGCCGGCGCCTCGGACTACTGCACTAAGCCGGCCAACGTCGGCAGCTTCGCCGAGTCGCTGGCCAGCGTGCGGGACCAGCTGCTGCCGCGCATCCACGCCCTGTGCGCCCGCCGGCTGCCCCGGGTGCCGGTACAGCGGCCAGTGGCCAAGCGCCCGACGGCGCGCACCGAGCAGATCAAGGCCGTGGTGATCGCCTCGTCCACCGGCGGGCCGGAGGCACTGCGTACCGTCCTCAACGGACTGCCCGGCAACCTCGGCGTGCCGGTACTGGTCGTGCAACACATGCCGCCGGTGTTCACCGACATGCTAGCCAAACGCATCGACGGCACCAGCCAGCTACGCGTGGCGGAGGCCCAGGACGCCGAGCCGGTCCAGCCCGGACGGGTCTACATCGCGCCGGGCGACCGGCACCTCGAGCTGGTCCGGTTCGCTGGCCAGGTGCGCACCAAGCTGCACGACGGTCCGAAGGAGAACCACTGCCGGCCCGCGGCTGACGTGCTGTTCCGCTCCGCGGTCGAGATGTACGGCGGTGCGGTCCTCGGGGTCGTGCTGACCGGCATGGGCCAGGACGGGAAGCGCGGCTGCGAGAAGTTGGTCAGCGCCGGCGGCCGCGTGATCGTCCAGGACGAGGACACCTCGGTGGTCTGGGGCATGCCAGGAGTGGTCGCCGAAGCGGGCCTTGCCGAAGCCGTGCTGCCGATTGGCGACGTGGCGAAGAACATCGCGGCACAGGTGGCCCGTCGGGGCATGTCCGTGCCGGCAGCGGAGGTGTCGTCGTGCAACTGACCGGTTCGCAGTTCACCTACGTGGCGGCGCTGCTCCAGCGGGAGGCCGCGATCGTGCTCGCCCCCGGCAAGGAGTACCTGGTCGAGTCACGGCTCAAGCCGTTGTCCGGGAAGACCGGGCACGACTCGGTCGGCGCGCTGATCCAGGCCGCCCAGACCGGCAGCAGCACCTCGCCGGCGTTGCGCAAGCAGATCGTCGAAGCGCTCACCATCAACGAGACTTCCTGGTTTCGCGACCGGGATCCGTTCGCCGCGCTGGTCGACGTCATGGTTCCGACCCTGCTGCGGGACAACCCGAGGCGGCCCATCCGGGTCTGGTCGGCGGCCAGCTCGAGCGGGCAGGAGGCGTACAGCATCGCCATGCAGCTGGACAAGCGGCTGCCGGCCGGGCAGTCCTACGAGATCTTCGCCAGCGACCTGTCCACGGAGATGGTCGAGCGGACCCGCGCCGGGAAGTACAACCAACTCGAGATCAACCGCGGCCTCGCCGTCGGCGACCTGGTCCAGTACTTCGAGCGGGTCGGCACGGACTGGCACGTGGTCGATCGGCTCCGGCGCAAGGTGACGGTCGCGCAGGTCAACCTGGCGTTGCCGCTGCCCCCGATGCCGCAGTTCGACATCGTGTTCCTGCGCAACGTGCTCATCTACTTCGCACCGGAGACCAAGCGGCAGGTGCTGGAACGGATCAGCAAGGTGCTCCGACCGGGCGGTTGGCTGCAATTGGGCGCGGCGGAGACCACCGTCGGCATCGACTCCGATTTCGAACGAGTTCCCGTGGGGCGCACGGCGGTTTATCGCGCGCCACTTACAGACCGGCTAGCGGTGAGAGAGGTGACAGCATGCTAGGGATTGTGATCGATGACTCCCGAGCGATGCGCAGGATCCTGCGGAAGTTTCTGGAGGAGCTTGGTTTCGACGTGCTCGAGGCCGGGAACGGCCGCGAGGCCCTTGAAGCGATCGGCGCCTCGGACATCGTCCCGGACCTCGCGCTGATCGACTGGAACATGCCGGAAATGAACGGCCTCGAATTTGTGGTCGAGGCTCGCAAGGTTGAGGAATGGCGTTCCATCACCCTGGTGATGGTGACGACCGAGAGCGAGCACCACCAGATTGTGCGCGCGCTCGCGTCGGGAGCCCATGAATATGTAATCAAGCCGTTCACCAAGGACGGTATGATCGAAAAACTGACCCTGCTGGGTCTCGTGCCGGTTGGAGTGGACTCATGACCGTAACCGTTTTGCCCACCGCGGCTGATCTCGACCAGATCGCCGAGCAGGTCTGGGTCGCGTTCCTGGATGGCGAGAACGAGCTGACCATCCAGTCCGGAGACCACGCCGATGGCTCGGAGCTGGCCGCTTCAGTGGGCATCGTTGGTACCTTTGAGGGCCACGTCGTGGTGTCGTGCACCGAGGACGCCGCTCGTACCGTCGCATCCGTACTGTTCGACATGCCGACCGAGGAGGTCACCTCCGACGAGATCGGGGATGCGCTCGGTGAGCTGGCCAACGTGCTGGGTGGCAATGTTAAGAGCATGCTGCCGGCACCGTCCACAATGTCCCTGCCGACCGTGGCCGCCACGATGCACCCGCAGTGGCCCGGCACCGTCGAGGTGTGCCGCACGATGGTGACCTGGCGTGGCAACTCGTTCAACTTCTCGCTCCTCGTGAGCCGCAACCACTGACATCCGGAGGTAACGATATGAAGATCCTGGTGGCGGACGACAGCCGGGTGATGCGGCAGATCGTCATTCGCACGCTGCGCCAGGCCGGGTTTGGCGACCACGACATCGTCGAGGCGAACGATGGTGCCGCCGCACACGAGATGGTTGCCGACGAGAAGCCCGACCTGGTCCTCTCGGACTGGAACATGCCCGGGATGACCGGCATCGAGTTTCTTCGTGCGCTGCGCGCCAGCGGCAACTCCGTGCCATTCGTGTTCGTCACCTCGGAAAGTTCCGAGGAGATGCGCGATATGGCCGAGAGCGGCGGTGCCCTGTTCTTCATCACGAAGCCGTTCACCGCTGACATCTTTCGCGAGAAGCTCACTTCGATCCTAGGGTAACGGTCATGTCGGACCAGCTACCCGCGGCCAAGCAGGTGCGGGACACTCTCAACGACCTGCTCGGCAGGGACGTCACCGTCCACTTGGAGGACCCGCCCGCCGGCGAGGACATGCCGGTAGCGGCGGTGTTCGTCAGCGACAACCTCGCCTTGGCGGGGGTGATCGGGTTCGACCTGGCCCTCGCCGCCTACATCGCGGCGGCGATCGGCCTGGTCCCGCCCGGCGGGGCGCAGGCGGCCGTTGAGGACGGTGAGCTCAGCCCCCTCCTCGGCGACAACCTGACCGAGGTCTGCAACGTGCTGGCCGGCCTGTTCACCAAGAGCGGCGGCCGGCGCGTCAAGCTGCACAAGGTGCACCTCAGTCTCGCGGACATCCCGGCCGACCTGCGGGCGCACCTGGTGTCGCTCGGCAACCGGCTGGACCTGGCGGTGACCGTCGCGGGATACGGGACGGGGACGTTCTCGCTGGTGGTGCCGCTCTAACCACGGGCGGAGAACTGCGGCGGGTGGCCGGTAGGCGCACCCGCCGCAGTCGCGCGTGGCGAACCTGGCCGCGGGATCGAGCGGCTCGAACTCCTCGCTCGCGGACGCGACGCACCCGGTTCAGGCGCGCCGAGCCGGGCCCCGCTGGCTTGCCCAGCCGCCCGCCGGTGGTCGGCCTGGCGGTCATATCCCGAAATCCCTCAGCATCGAGCCGGGACAGCCGATGTGAGGGCGGTATGACCCGCCAGGAAGGCATCCCCCCGAGGCCATGGACCGGCCTTGCTGCGACCACCGCCGGAAGTGACAGTGAGCTCTAAGCGCTTGAGCCAGTTCGCCGTGCCAGGCGGTGTGATCATGATCATCATTTTGATGGTCGTGCCAATGCCGACCTTCCTGCTCGACCTGCTCATCGTGATGAACATCGGGCTGGCCCTGCTGATGGTTCTGATCAGCATGTTCGTGAGCCGGCCGCTGGAGTTCTCGGTGTTCCCCTCGGTGCTCCTGCTGGCCACCCTGTTCCGCCTGGCCCTGAACATCAGCGCGACCAGACTGGTGCTGCTCGACGGCGACGCCGGCAAGGTGATCGGCGCGTTCGGCCATTTCGTGGTCGGCGGGTCGATGATCGTCGGCCTGGTCGTGTTCTTCATCCTGATCATCATCCAGTTCGTCGTGATCACCAACGGCGCCGGCCGGGTCGCCGAGGTAGGTGCCCGGTTCACGCTGGACGCGATGCCCGGCAAGCAGATGGCCATCGACGCCGACCTCAACGCCGGGCTGATCGACGAGGTCGAGGCCAAGCGCAGGCGCGAGGAGGTCACCTCCGAGGCGGACTTCTACGGCTCGATGGACGGCGCCTCGAAGTTCGTCAAGGGTGACGCCATCGCGGCCGTCATCATCACCGTGATCAACCTGATCGGCGGTTTCACGGTCGGCCTGGTCCAGCGTGGACTTTCGCCCCTCGAGGCGATCAACACCTACAGCCTGCTCACCGTCGGCGACGGCCTGGTCTCCCAGATCCCGGCGTTGCTGCTGTCGGTGGCCACCGGCCTGATTGTCACCCGGTCGGGTGGCGCCGGGGACATCGGCACGCAGGTCGCCCAGCAGTTCAGCGGCAGCAAGAGGGCACTCCAGATCGGTGGCGGCGCACTGGTCGGCATCGGCCTGCTACCCGGCCTGCCCATCCTGCCGTTCGCGCTGATCGGCGGCGGGTTGCTGGTGGTCAGTCAGCGGATCGGCAAGAAGACAGCGGCCGGCGAGCAGGATGCCGCGCGGGTCACCGAAGCGCAGGCCCAGCCGGACGCGTCCGAGACGCTGCTCGCCGAGATGCGGGTCGATCCGCTCGAGCTGGCGCTGGCCACCGACCTGGTCGACCTGGTCGACGCGGCCGGCGGGGACCTGCTCGACCGGGTTCGCGCGCTGCGCCGCAAGATCGCCCTCGAGCTCGGCATCGTGATGCCGCCGGTGCGCACCCGGGACGATCTCGATCTTCCGCTGTCCACCTACGTGATCCGGATCAGCGGCTCCGACGTGGCCACCGGGTTCGCCCCTCCGGGCACCGTGCTGGCCATCGGCGACGGCATCGAGTCGCTGCCGGGCCGGGCGGGCACCGAGCCGGTGTTCGGCCTCGCGGGCAAGTGGGTGCCGGCCGAGCTGCGGCACCAGGCGGAGCTCACCGGCGCCACGGTGATCGACCGGGCCTCGGTCGTCGTCACCCATCTCGCCGAGGTGACCAGGACACACGCCAACCGGCTGCTCGGCCGGGAGGACGTGCGGTCGCTGACCGACGTGGTCCGGCGTACTCACCCGGTGGTGGTGGAGGAGCTGACCCCGGGGTTGCTCACCCTCGGCGAGATCCAGCGGGTGCTGCACCGGCTGCTCGAGGAGGGCGTGTCCATCCGCGACCTGGTGCGTATCTACGAGGGACTGTCGATGGCCGCCAAGGGCGGAACCGATCTCGACCGGCTGGTCGAGGCCGCCCGCGCCGAGCTGGGCCCGGCCGTCGCCAACCGGATCGCCACCGACGGCGCCCTTCCGGTGATCACTCTCGATCCGCGGATCGAGCAGGTGCTGCTCGAGGGGTTGCGGATCACCGATGCCGGTGCGGCGATCGTGTTGGAACCGGACGATGCCGAGCACATCCTCGGCGAAATCGCTCGGCTCGCCAGCCAGGTCGAGGAGCGCGGCCTGACTCCGATTCTGGCCTGCTCGCCGCGGTTGCGGCCGGCGTTGTACCGACTGCTGCACGGCGCACTGCCGCGGCTGGCCGTCCTGTCCTATACCGAACTGTCTGGTGGCATGCACCGGATCGAGACCGTTGGAGTGGTGAACAGTGGCTACGCGATTGCTGCTTGAGGGCCCCAGCCTGGAGGCACTGCTCGAGCGGGTGCGCGCCGAACACGGCCCACACGCGAAGATCGTATCCGCGGACCGGTTGCGCAAGGGCGGGATCGGCGGCTTCTTCAGCAAGCAGTGGTTCGAGATCGGCGTTGAGGCTCCCGACCGGGACGAGGACTCGCGGGTCGTCGCTCCCCGGGCCACGCCTGCGGTGCCGGCACCGGCGCCTGCGGCCGTGGACTCCGTCGACGCGCTGATGATGCTCGCCGACCAGTCGGACACCGCGGAGTTGGTCGTCGCCGACCCGGCCCGGGCCGCCTTCGAGTCGGTGCTGGCCGAGGCGCACGGGTACCGGCCCGCGGCCGCTCCGGCGCCGGTGGTCACGCCGCCCGCGCCGCGTGTGCCGGTCGCCGAGGCCGCGCCGGTCGCTCCGCGTTTCCCGGTGGTCGAGGCTTCGCCGGTCGCTCCTCGGGTGACGGTGGTCGAGGCCTCGCCGGTCGCTCCTCGGGTGACGGTGGTCGAGGCCGCGCCGGCGGCCCCTCGGGTGACGGTGGTCAAGGCCGCGCCGGTCGCCCCTCGGGTGACCGTGGTCGACGCCACTCCGGTCGCCCCTCGGGTGACGGTGGTCAAGGCCGCGCCGGTCGCCCCTCGGGTGGCCGTGGCCAAGGCCGCGCCGGTCGCTCCTCGGGTGGCCGTGGCCAAGGCCGCGCCCGCTGCCCGGCGCGCGGCAGTGGCCAAGTCCACCACCGCGGCCCCGCGTCCGGCCGGGTCGCGTGCGGCGCTGACCAAGGCAGAACTGGCCGCGGGCCTGCTGCTGAGCGACGTCGAGCAGCGAGGTGCCCGCCGGCCGGCGAAGGCGCCCAAGCCGGCGGCCGCGGTCCGCAGGCCCGGCCCCAAGCCCGCCATCGCCCTGGAACTGGTTCCCGCGCCGGTGGCGCGGCCGGCGGCCAAGCGCCGTGCGGCAACCTCGCCCGCCGAGCTGCCCGCGCCCAAGCCGGCCAGGGCTACCCGCCGGACCCGGCCGGTGGTCCTGGTGGACGGTCAACCAGTCGACGGCGGGGCCGAGCAGGCCCTGCGCGCGGCAGTCTGAGGACGGTGCCCATGTTTCGCTTCTCCACGCTCGCTCTGGCCGCGGTCATGAGCGCACCCTCGATGTGGCAGGCCTTCGTGGCCGAGTCACTGGACCCGACCAGCGCGCTGCTCCGGTTCCTGATCGCGGTACCGCTCGCCGCCGTGATGCTCGCGCTGCCCCGCGCGGTCGTCCGGCACTACCGCCGCCACCGCCCGCAACAAACTTCGGTTCAGGCCGAAGCCGTCCGCCGTGATGGCGTCCAGGTCTCCTGACCAGGTTCTGATTTTCCCAATCCCGCAAAGAAAGTAGGCAATAAATGCTTCGCTCACTGTTCTCCGGCATCAGCGGACTGCGCAGCCACCAGCAGATGATGGACGTCACCGGCAACAACATCGCCAACGTGAACACCACCGGCTTCAAGTCCTCGCAGGTCGTGTTCCAGGACGCGCTGAGCCAGACGATTCGGGCGGCCACCGCCCCCGGTGCCAACACCGGGGCGACCAACCCGGCCCAGGTCGGCCTCGGCGTGCGCACCGCCGCCATCAACACCAACTTCGGCCAGGGCGCCACCCAGATCACCGGCCGCAACGAGGACATGCTGGTCCAGGGTGACGGGTTCTTCGTGGTGGACGCGGCGGGCCAGCAGGCCTACACGCGGGCCGGCGCCATGTCCTTCGACAGCCAGGGCCACCTGACCAACCCCGACGGCGCCCTGGTGCAGGGCTGGATGGCGGTCGCCGGTGCGGTCGACCCGACCCAGCCGATCGAGCCGCTGATCGTGGACTCGTCGATCTACCGCAGCTTCAGCGTGTCCGCGGACGGCACGCTGACCGGGCTGCTGGCCAACGGCACCAACGCGGTCATCGGCCAACTCGCGCTGGCGAACTTCGCCAACCCGGGCGGTCTCGAGAAGGCCGGCGGCTCGCTGTACCGGACGACGGTCAACTCCGGTGCCGCGCAGATCGGCACGCCCGGCCAGAACGGCACCGGCGAGGTGGTCAGCAACGCGCTCGAGATGTCCAACGTGGACCTGGCGCAGGAGCTGACCGGACTGATCATCGCCCAGCGCGGCTTCCAGGCCAACTCGAAGGTGATCAGCACCTCGGACGAGATGCTCCAGGACCTGATGAACCTCAAGCGATGAGGTCGCCGTCGGGGTCGCGGGCGTGCCCGTGACCCCGACGACCGGACCGGCGTTCGGCTCAACTGCGCCGGAGCTTGGCCGATAGCCACAATGTGGCCCCAGCGATGGGGCCGCCGAACCCACGCCCAAGGACGGATTTCCGTGATTCTGCTCAACCGACTCAACGGTCAGCCATTCGCGCTCAACCCTGACCTGCTGGAGCGGGCCGAGTCCACTCCGGACACCGTAATCACCTTGCTCAACGGTGCGAAGTACGTCGTCGCGCAGTCGCTCGACGAACTGGCCGTCCTGGTGCGCGACCACCGCGCCCTGGTGTTGACCCGGGTTCAAGACCACGAACTGACCAGTGCACCGCACAGCACGCCGAGGCAGACGCCCGAAGGTGATGCGACCGTGTTGCGCCTGCCCGAAAGAGGCCAGTGATGGATCCAGCAAGCCTGATAGGAATCGGTCTCGCGCTCGTCGCCATCTTCGTGTCGATGCTGCTCGAGGGCGGCGACCCGATGTCGATCATCCTGCTGCCGCCGATCATGCTGGTCATCGGGGGCACCATCGGCGCCGGCATGGCCGGCGGGATGATGCGTGACACCATCGGCCTGATCCCGCTGCTCAAGCGGGCGTTGATGACGCCGAAGATCGACGGCACCGCGCTGATCGACACGATGGTCAAGCTCGCCGACCGCGCCCGCCGGGAAGGCATGCTGGCGCTGGAGGACGAGGTCCGCCAGGTTCGGGATCCGTTCCTCCGCAAGGGACTCGAGCTGGCCGTCGACGGGGTGGACTCCGAGGAGCTGCGGGACATCCTCGAGGCCGAGATCGATACCAAGCGCCGCCACGACAAGGTCGGGGCGAAGCTGTTCACGGACATGGGCGGGTTCGCGCCAACCATCGGCATCATCGGCACGGTGCTCGGCCTGGTGCACGTGCTGGAGAACCTCGCCGACCCGACCGAGCTCGGGTCGTTGATCGCCGGCGCGTTCGTCGCGACGCTGTTCGGTGTGCTCACCGCGAACATCTTCTGGCTGCCGATGGGCAACCGGCTCAAGCGGATCAGTGACCTGGAGGCGGAGCAGATGCAACTGGCCGTCGAGGGCGTGCTCGCGATCCAGGCCGGATCGAACCCGCGGCTGGTGGCGCAGAAGCTGCGCAGCATGGTTCCGGCCAACCCGGTCACGGCGAAGAAGGCCGCCTGATGGCCGGCCGACGCAAACGCCACGCCGCGCACGACGAGGAACACGCGAACCACGAGCGGTGGCTGCTCACCTACGCCGACATGATCACTCTGTTGATGGTGCTGTTCATCGTGATGTTCGCCATGTCCAGCGTGGACTCGCAGAAGTTCCATGAGCTCAAGGACAGCCTGGCCGGCGCGTTCGGTGGGTCGCCGTCGGTGATGAGCGGTGGGGCAAAGCCGGTCGCGGACAGCATGGGCATCAGCCCGGCACCGCAGGACATCGCGGCCGGCTCGTTCACCAGCGCCGCCGGCTCGGCGCAGAGCCCCGACGCCGCCATGGCCGCCAAGGCCGTGCGCGACGCCGACCGGGCTCGGGCCTCCGGCGACCAGCAGGCCGCCAAGATCGAGGTCGAGAACCTGCGCGAGCTGCAGCGGCAGATCACCGAACGGCTGCGGGCCGAAGGTCTCGAGCAGGCGGTGCGGTTCAACATCGACGAGCGCGGCCTGGTGATCAACATTGTCACCTCGTCGGTGGTGTTCGGCGGGGACAGCGCGGTGTTGTTGCCGGAAGGGCAGCACATCGTGCGGGCCCTGGCACCCAGCCTGGTGCCGATCGCCAACCATGTGGAGATCGCCGGGCACACCAACCAGTTGCCGGCACCGACCGTGAACTACCCCAGCGCGTGGGAGCTGTCCACCGCGCGGGCCTCCGGCGTGGTGCGCTACCTGGTCGGGACCGGGGTACCGGCCGGCCGGCTCAACGCGGTCGGTTACGCCGACCAGCGGCCGCTCATCCCGCCGTCAGATCCCCTCGCGGTGACCAGAAACCGCCGCGTCGAGGTCATCGTCCTGTCCGATCAGCCAGCCGACGTGCGGGCGCTGCTGCCGTCCAATGCCGGCCAACCTTCAGAGAAGTGAGGAACCGTGAGTAGCGAGAAGGAAGCCGAGAAGTCGGCCAAGCCGGAGAAGCGATCGAAGAAGAAGAAGCTGATCCTGATCGTGGCGGCCGCGCTGATGCTGGTCGGCGGCGCCGGGGCGTATCTCATGCTCGGCAAGACCGAGTCCGCGCCCAAGCCCGGCAAGGTGATCACGCTTGAGCCGATCACCATGAACCTGACCGACGGCCACTACCTCAAGCTTCACCTGGCCCTCCAGGCCACGGCGGACGCCAAGGAGGTGGATGGCAGCAAGGCGTTGGACCTCGCGGTAAGCGAGTTCAGCAACCGGCCCATCGCCGAGCTGTCCGGCTCCCCGGCGCGGGAGTCATCGAAGAACACGTTGCGGGCGAAGGTCTCCGAGGCCTACTCCGGCGAGGTGATGGACGTCTACTTCACCGAGTTCGTGACGCAGTGACAGCTGCCGCAGCGGGTGCCCCGACCAGGTCGTATGACCTGTTCGGGGTACCCGCATGCGAATCTCTCAGCTCGACCAGGGCGAGGCCGATGTGACGGGCGTGCCTCCCACCCCTCTTCGTCCCAGCCGCTCCCCGGGCCCCAGGTCCGGCGGTCTGGTGACCGACGGCAGGCTGCCGTCGACATACAACTTCCTCCGGCCGGCCAAGCTGGCCCGTGAGCACCTGCGCACGCTGAACATGCTGTACGAGACGTTCGCGCACCGGCTCGCCGTCCTGCTCACCTACAACCTGCGGGTGGTGAGCCGGGTCACCCCGACGTCGGTGCAGCACAGCAGCACCGAGGAGCACGTCGCGTCGGTCTCCCTGCCGACCGTGGTCGTGCCGCTCTCCATTGAGCCACTGCCCGGCATCGCGCTGTTGGAGATGGCCAGGGACGCGGCGCTGCTCTGCGTCGAGCACCTGCTCGGCGGAAACGGCGACGGGCAGCAGCCACAGCGTCCGCTCAGCGAGATCGAGCTGCCGCTGATGCGCGACCTGCTCACCGACGTGCTCGCCGAGCTGCACGAGGCGTTCCTCCCGGTCGAGGACCTCAAGCCGGCGCTCGGCGCGATCGAGTACGACCCGCAGCTCGTGCAGTGGGGCGGCCCGGCCGACCCGGTCGTGGTGGCCAACTTCGAACTGGCCATCGGCGATTCGGTCTCCCAGCTCACGCTGTGCCTTCCGCTGCCCGGCCTGCTGCCCGTGCTCCAGCGCTACCACGACAACGCGGCGCTGACCGCCGGCGCGCGTGCGGCCAGGCAGGCCGCCCGCGAGTTGCTCTCCACCCGGCTCGAGGACGTGCCGGTCGAGGTTCACGTGCGGTTCGACTCGGTGAGCATGCTGCCGACCGAGCTGCTCGAACTGCGCCCCGGCGACATCGTCCCGCTCAGCCATCCGACCGACCGGCCGCTCGAGCTGGCCGCGGATGGACTCGTCTTCGGCCACGCGGTGGCCGCCAAGCGCGGCTCTCGGTTGGCCGCACACATCGTCAGCACCGTCCGGGAGGAGACCCAAGCATGACCCAGACACTCGAGGCAAGAACCGTTCCGATGATCGCGGCGGCGGAGGCGGCACTGAGCCTGTTGCCGATCGCCGCGAGCCTGACCGTTGGCGAACCGGTGTCCGACCCGGCCGCGGCCGCTGTTGCCGGCGTCTCGGTGGTCGCGACGCTCACCGGCAAGGTGACCGGGCAGGTCGCGGTGACGGTCAACCAGGAACTGGTGGACGCGCTGCACGCCAGCCCGCTCGGCCAGCTCGACCTGGCCACCGCGGTCGCTCCCGCGCTGGACGCGGTGGCCGGCGTGCTCGGCGCGGTGGCCGGCCCCGGCCAGGAGCTCCGCCCGGAGGAGGCGCTGAGCTTGATGGCAGCGGCCGGCGAGCTGAGCATCGTCCCGCTCGTCGAGGACGGGGTGACCCGGGCGGCGCTCCTGCTCTCGGTGCCGGCGGCGCCGGTCGCGGTCGCGCCGACTCCGATCACCAAGCAGCGCGACACCGGCGTGTCCGGCTTCGACCTGCTGCACGGCGTCGACATGGAGATCACCGTCGAGCTCGGCCGAACCTCGATGACCGTCCGCGACCTGCTCTCGCTGAGCAACGGGTCGGTGATCGAGCTGGACCGGACCGCTGGCAGCCCGGCCGACGTGCTGGTCAACCGGCAGCTGATCGCTCGGGGCGAGGTCGTGGTCATCGACGAGTACTTCGGCATCCGGATCACCGAGATCCTCGCCTCCGGCGAGCGCGACGCGAAGGCGAGCTGAATGGAAGCCATTCTGCGGGTGATCATCGCGCTGATCCTGGTGATCGGTGTGATGTGGGGGCTGGCGAAGCTCGCCAAGCGACCGATGCGCGGCCGCGCCGCGTCCGGCATGGACGTGGTGGCCAGGACCCAGCTCTCCCGTGGCGCGAGCGTGGCCGTGGTCAAGGTCGACGGCACCGCGCTGGTGCTTGGGGTCACCGACCACGGAATCACCCTGCTGCACCAGGCCGACGCTGGGGTTTTCGACACCGAGGCGCCCACCAAGCGCACCGCGGTCAACCTGGACAAGGTCAAGCTCGGCTCGGACAAGCTCGGCTCGGACAAGCTCGACAAGTTCAAGCTCGACAAGTTCAAGCTCGGCCCGGTACGTGCCCGGCGCCCCGCCGGGCCCGCCGCGAAAGGCCCGGCGTTGGCCGGGTCCGCCCTGTCCGTGAAGACCTGGCGGACGGCCATCGACACGATCCGCGAACGGTCGGTTCGCGGGGCCTGAGCTTCCGACAGCCCGTTCCGTCCGGCACCGCCGGACGGGGCGGGCTGTCGCGCGTCGGCACGCCGTGGCAGGTGGACAGTCCAACTCGGCTCACCAAACCGCGCCCCGAACTCCTCAGTGGACGGCGGCCGCGGCGAATTCGGCGGTGGGGTGGGGGTTCTGAGGGGGTTGGGGGGTGGCTACCGAGTGGCAACCGAATGGGCAGTGGGGGTGCACCCGGGGGGGCCGAACCTTGGTCTTACCGGGCGGCGGGGCGCCTGACCCGGGAACCAACACCCCCGGGAAAGGCA
>JBJMIG010000103.1:0-37708 GCA_045806965.1 Labedaea sp.
GACCACACCACGCTCGTAAAAGGAGTCGGGAACGCCACCCTGGACTGCGGCAGCACCCTCAACGCCCACACCATCCGGAAACTCGCCTGCGACGCCGACCTCATCCCCATCGTCCTCAACACCGACGGGGCACCATTGGACGTCGGACGCGAACACCGACTCGTCACCACCCCACAACGCACCGCCCTCACCGCCCGCGACCGAGGCTGCGCCTTCCCCGGATGCCACCTACCCGCCCGCTGGACAGACGCACACCACATCCATCACTGGGCAGATGGGGGACGTACTGATGTGGCCAACCTGGTTCTGCTCTGCCGCCGACACCACCGAACACTGCACAACACCCCATGGACCATCCACCTCACACGCGGCATCCCCTACTTCACACCACCAAAATGGGTGGACCCCCAACAGAAACCCATACGCAACGTGCTCCGACACTGAACCCAAGCGCTCAGTGAACTCCGATTCGATCGATGACGGAACCCACGTCAGTGCCGGCGGGCAGGGTGCCGAACGCCACTCCCCAGTCGCCGGCCAACCTCGAGGCGCAGAACGCGTCGGCTACGGCTCGCGGGGCGTGGCGGATCAGTAGCGATCCCTGAAGCACCAGGGCCAGGGACTCCACGATGCGGCGGGCGCGGAGCTCGATGGCGGTGAGGTCGCTCAGCTCCTTCCGGACCCGGGCCACCGCGTCGTCCAGCCGGTGATCGACGCCGGCGGACAGGTCCAGCTCCGCGAAGAAGGCCTCCAGCGACTCGGGTTGCTTCGCCATCGCGCGCAGGGCGTCCAGGGCGGCGACATTGCCGGAGCCTTCCCAGATCGACGACAGGGGTGCCTCCCGGTAGAGGCGGGGCATGCCGGACTCCTCGATGTAGCCGTTGCCGCCCAGGCATTCCAGCGCCTCCGCCGCATGAGCGGGAGCCCGTTTGCACACCCAGTACTTGGTGACGGCGAGGGCGAGGCGACGGAACATCTCCTCGGCCGGATCACCGGCAAGGGCCCGCTCGGTGGCGCCGGCCAAACGGAACGCCACGGTGGTCGCGGCCTCGGCCTCCACGGCAAGATCGGCAAGCACGTTGGTCATCAGCGGCGCGTCGACGAGCCGAGTGCCGAACGCCATCCGGTGCTGGGCGTGATGAGTGGCCTGCACCAGGCCGAACCGCATGCTGGCGGCGGCCCCGAGCACACAGTCCAGACGCGTCATGTTGACCATCTCGATGATGGTGGGCACGCCGCGGCCCTCCGCACCGACCAGCCAGCCGACCGCATCCTCGTACTCGACCTCGGCGGAGGCATTCGACCGGTTGCCCAGCTTGTCCTTCAACCGCTGAAGAAACAGCCGGTTGCGGGTGCCGTCGGGCAGCACCCTTGGCAGCAGGAAGCAGGACAGGCCGCCGGGGGCCTGCGCCAGCGTGAGGAACACATCCGACATCGGCGCCGAGGTGAACCACTTGTGGCCGGTGATCAGGTACGAGCCGTCGGCGGCCGGCACCGCGCGGGTGGTGTTCGCCCGGACGTCGGACCCACCCTGCTTCTCGGTCATCGACATGCCGGCGATCAACCCCCGTTTCGCGGTGGGCACGCGCAGCCCGAAGTCATAGTCCGGGGCGGCGAGCAGCGGCTCGAACGTCTCGGCCAGGGCCGGGTTGTGCCGCAGCGCGGGAACGGCGGCGTAGGTCATCGAGATCGGACAGGTGTGACCGGGCTCGACCTGCCCCCAGACGTAGAACTTGGCGGCCCGGGCCACGTGCGCGCCGCTTCGGACGTCACGCCAGGGCGCCGCGTGCAGGCCGTTGCGGGTGGCCACCTCCATCAACGAGTGCCACGCCGGGTGAAAGTCCACCTCATCGATACGGTGGCCGTAGCGGTCGTGGGTACGCAACACCGGCGGACAGGCGTGTGCGGCCCGACCCCAGTCCTGGGCCTGCTCGCCGCCCGCCAGGACACCCAACTCGTGCAACTCGGCCTCGGCCCAACCGGCACCCTCCCGGCGCAGGCCCTCGAGCAGCGCGGGATCGGCCGCGACGTCGTGCCCGACCAGCGGCGGGACCTGGTTGGTGACCTCATGCGTCGGCGGCATCGGAACCTCCTACGGCGCGGAGCGCGAAGTTGAGCAGAGACGGGATGGTGTCGACCTCGGCCGCGCCCTCGGCGAGCGGTCCGACCAGGGCCTCCGCGATCGCCCCCACCAGGGCGGCCGCGGTGAGGTTCGGGTTCTGCGGCGGGAGCAGCCCGCCGGCCACGCCGTCCGCGACCGCGGCGGCGACCAGGTCACGGTAGGCGCGGCGAAAGACCAGCCGCTCGGCATCCACGGCCGGATCGGCCGGCTCGGCGAGCAGCGCATACGCCAGCCGGGGCGACTTGAACGCGCGACCGGCGAAGGTCTCCACCACCGCGGCGATCCGGTCGGCCACCGCCGCCGGCCGGGCCACCGCCGCGGCGACCGCGGCCACCTCCCGGCCGGCCGCCTCCCGGAACACCTCGGTGACCAGTGACGCCTTGTTCGGGAAGTGCCGGTACACCGTGCCGGTGGCCACCCCGGCCCGAGCCGCAACCGCGGCGACCGAGCAGCCGGCGTAACCGTGCTCGGTGAGCAGACCGATCGCGGCCTTCAGGATCGCGCCGCGTGAGGCGTCCAGCCTTGCCTGCACGGCGGCGGTGCGACGGTAGGGCACACAAGAAGTGAACTACGATTCACAGCTTGGCACAAGGGCCTGCACGACTGGCTGCCCCCTCAGACATCCCCGGCCGGCCGGGGCAGTGCTGAGGTTTGAGCATGCCTGACTACGACGACAACTCCCACGCGGAGTACGCGCAGACGATGCAGGAGCACGGCTTCGCCGACATGGGCCACGAGGACGGCCTCGACGACGCGATCAACGAGCTGCTCAACGACATGGAGTCGCTGCCGGAGAAGATCCAGACCCTGCTCGAGTACCTGATGCAGGGCCACGACTTCGCCGACGCCGCCTACTACGCCGGCTACGGCAACAACACCGAGGGCCTGCACAAGGCGCTGAAGACGGACACCGGGCAGGGCACCAAGGACAAGCTGCAGACCTTGCGGACCGCGCACGGCGCCGGCCGGGAACGCGCCGACACCAGGATGTCCGCCGGCGCCGACGCGAGCTATTGACCAACCCGACGATCACCGCACGCGGCCGAGCGATACCGGGGATCGCTCGGCAGCTTGTGAGTCATGCGTGTGAATCCAGCCACTCGGCCGGGTGAGGCCGCCGGACCGTGCGTGAACCTGAGGTAAACTCGCAGGTTGCGCCCCGGATCGGGGCTCGAACCCGTCCCGGAGGGTGAATGACCGTCGTCGCCGAACCGCGAACGTCGCTTGCATTGCTCGAGACATTCGTCGAGGAGGCGGCTCCTCCGGCCGTGTACTCCGGCGCGGCTGCGGCTCCTGCCGAGCGCACGCTCCTGGACATCCTCACCGCGACCGCGCGCCGGCACCCGACCGAGCCCGCGCTTGACGCGGGCGACAACACGGGCGGCACCGGGCTGACCTACCGCGCGCTGCTGGTCGAGGTCGAGACGGTCCGCCGCCGGCTCGCCGCCGCCGGAATCGGCCCCGGTGACCGGGTGGGCGTGCGGGTTCCGTCCGGGACGCTCGACCTCTACGTGTCGATCCTCGGCGTGCTGGCCGCCGGTGCGGCCTACGTACCGATGGACGCGGACGACCCCGATGAGCGCGCCGAACTGGTGTTCGGCGAGGCCGGCGTGTGCGCGGTACTCGGCACCGGCGGCAAGCTGGCGCTGCGCGGCACTGCACCCGCAGACCCGGACGGCGAGCGCCGGACACCGGGACCGGACGACGACGCCTGGATCATCTTCACCTCGGGTTCCACCGGCCGTCCCAAAGGCGTCGCGGTCACCCATCGCGCCGCGGCCGCGTTCGTGGACGCCGAGGCCGAACTCTTCCTCACCGGCGAACCAATCGGGCCGGGCGACCGGGTGCTGGCCGGACTGTCCGTTGCGTTCGACGCCTCCTGCGAGGAGATGTGGCTGGCCTGGCGACACGGCGCCTGCCTGGTCGCGGCCCCGCGATCCCTGGTACGGACCGGAATGGATCTCGGCCCGTGGCTGGTCCGGCAGGAGATCACCGTAGTGTCCACGGTGCCGACGCTGGCCGCGCTCTGGCCCGTCGAGACGCTGGACCGGGTGCGGCTGCTGATCTTCGGTGGCGAGGCCTGCCCCCCGGAACTGGCGCGCCGGGTGGCCATCCCCGGCCGCGAGGTGTGGAACACCTACGGTCCGACCGAGGCGACCGTCGTGGCCTGCGCCGCCCCGCTGACCAGAACCGGCCCGGTGCGCATCGGACTTCCGCTGCGCGGCTGGGATCTGGCCGTGGTGGACGGCACGGGCGAGCCGGTCGGCATGGGCGAGACCGGCGAGCTGATGATCGGCGGCGTCGGCCTGGCCCGCTACCTCGAGCCCGCCAAGGACGCGGAGAAGTTCGCCCCGCTGCCCGCGCTCGGCTGGACGCGCGCCTACCGCAGCGGCGACCTGGTCCGGGCCGAGCCGGCCGGGCTGGTCTTCGTCGGCCGGGCCGATGAACAGGTGAAGCTGGGCGGCCGGCGAATCGAGCTCGGCGAAGTGGACGCGGCGCTCCAGGCGTTGCCGAACGTGGCCGGCGCGGCCGCCGCGGTGCGCACCGCCAAGGGCGGCAACCAGATCCTGGTCGGCTACCTGGTGGCGGACGGACCGTTCGACCCGGTCACCGCGCGGCAGCGGCTGGCTGACGTGCTGCCCGCGGCACTGGTGCCGTTGCTCGCCGAGGTGGCCACACTGCCGACCAGAACCTCCGGCAAGGTGGACCGCAACGCCCTGCCCTGGCCGCTGTCCACTGTGGACAGCTTGGCCGGCCGGCCGGCCGCCGCACTGGCCGGCGCGGCGGCGTGGCTGGCCGAGCAGTGGGGCGACATCCTCGGTGTGCCGGCAAGTGGCCTGGAAGCCGACTTCTTCCAGTGCGGTGGCGGCAGCCTGGCCGCCGCGCGCCTGGTCTCCGCGCTGCGGGCCCGCTACCCCCGCGTCTCGTTCAGCGACATCTACCAGCGGCCCACCCTCGGCGCCCTGGCCGCGAAGCTGGACGAGCAGGACGCGGCGCCGCCGGCCGGGCCGGCCGCCGCGCGGACCGTCACGCCGACCCCGCGCCGGGCCGGGGTGCTGCAAGCGCTGCTGTTGCTGCCGTTGTTCACGCTGGTCGGGCTGCGCTGGGTGCTGGTGCTGGCGGCGCTCAACAACGTGCTTGCCGCCGCGTGGGCGCCGGCGGTGTCCTGGTGGTGGATCGGCGCCGGGGCCGTGCTGCTGTTCTCCCCGCCCGGCCGGATCGCCATCGCCGCCGGCGGCGCCCGGCTGCTGCTGCGCGATGTCACGCCTGGCAGCTACCCACGGGGTGGCGGTGTCCACTTGAGACTGTGGACGGCCGAGCGGCTGGCCACCATGAGTGGCGCCACGAACCTGACCGGCGGCTGGCTGATCAGCTACGCCAGGGCGCTCGGCGCGTGGATCGGCCCGGACGCCGACCTGCACTCGCTGCCGCCGGTGACCGGACTGCTGAAGCTGGGTAAGGGCAGCGCGGTCGAGCCGGAGGTGGACCTGTCCGGGCACTGGCTGGACGGCGACCGGCTGATCATCGGCACCATCCGGATCGACGCGGACGCCACCATCGGCGCGCGCAGCACGCTTTTCCCGGGCAGCCGGATCGGCAAGCGCGCCGTCGTCGCGCCCGGCTCGGGCGTCCGCGGCTCGATACCGGCCGCAAAGCCGAGCAGCCACTGGCCGGCGGAGCGCCCGCCGCACCGGCTGCGCTGGCGCCTCGGCTACGGACTCACCTCGCTCCTGCTCGGCGTCCTGCCGGCCGTGGCCGCGATCCCGGGCCTGCTCGTGCTCGGTTCGTTCGTGCGCGGCCAGGCGACACTGGCCGGCGCGCTCGGCCACGCGCTGCTGGCCGTACCTCCGGCCACGGTGAGCTTCCTGGCCGCGTACGCACTGCTGGTGCTGATCGGCGTGCGGCTGCTCAGCCTGGGTCTGCGGGTCGGTCACCATCCGCTGCACAGCCGGATCGCCTGGCGGGCGTGGACCGTCCAGCGGCTGATGAGCTCGGCCCGGGTGGTGCTCTTTCCGTTGTACGCGAGCCTGTTCACTCCGGTGTGGTTGCGCGCGCTCGGCATGCGGGTCGGCCGCCGGGTGGAGGCCTCCACCGTGCTCGCGCTGCCGTCCATGGCCACCGTCGGCGACGACGCCTTCCTGGCCGACGACACCATGGTGGCCACCTACGAACTCGGCGGCGGCTGGCTGCGGATCGCCGAGGCGCGGATCGGCAAGCGGGCGTTCCTCGGCAACTCCGGGATGACCGCGGGCGGTCGGGCGGTGCCCAAGCGCGGTCTGGTCGGCGTGCTGTCCGCGACCCCGAAGCGGGCCAAGGCCGGCAGTTCCTGGCTTGGCCTGCCGCCGATGAAGCTGCCGAGGGCGGTCGACGAGGCCGACGCCGCCCGCACGTTCGACCCGCCGCGCCGGCTGAAGCTGGCCAGGGCCGTGGTCGAACTGTGCCGGATCGTGCCGGTGCTGTGCACGGTGGCGCTGGCCGTGGTCACCATGGCCGCCTTCGAGGCGCTCGGCCTCGGACTCGCCGCGCTGCTCGGCGGGGTGCTGCTGCTCGCCGCGGGCGGGCTGGCCGGACTGGCCGCGATCGGCGCGAAGTGGTTGCTGGTCGGCCGGTTCCGAGCGGTCGAGCGTCCGCTGTGGAGCTCCTTCGTCTGGCGCAACGAGCTCGCCGACACCTTCGTCGAGGTGCTCGCGGTGCCCTGGCTGATCGGCGCGACCGCCGGCACTCCGCTGCTGAACCTGTGGCTGCGCGGGCTCGGCGCCCGGATCGGGCGCGGCGTGTGGTGCGAGACTTACTGGATGCCGGAAGCGGACCTGATCCACCTCGACGACGCGGCCACGGTGAACCGCGGCTGCGTCGTGCAAACCCACCTTTTCCACGACCGGATCATGCGGATGGACCGGGTGACCATCGGCGCGGGCGCCACCCTTGGTCCACATGGGATCGTGCTGCCCGGCGCCACCATCGGCGCCGGCGCCACGGTCGGGCCCGCCTCGCTGGTGACCCGCGGCGAGTCGGTGCCGCCGGACACCCGCTGGCTGGGCAACCCGATCACCAGCTGGCGAACCACCGGCTGAGCATGACCAGCTTCCGGGCGCCCGGCGACTACCGGGTGACGCACTACGACCTCGACCTGAACTACCGCCCCAACACCGCCCGGCTAGCCGGCCACGCGCGCATCTCGGCGGTCGCCGGGCCGGCGCTGGCCACGTTCACCCTCGACCTCGGGCCGTTCCGGCTGGACCGGGTGGCAGTGGACGGCCGGCCGGCCCGCTACGTCCACCGGGCCGGCCGGTTACGCATCCGACCGGCCAGCCCGGTGCCGGCCGGATCCCCATTCACCGTTGAGGTTCGCTACCTCGGCTCGCCGCGGCCGGTGCGCAGCCACTGGGGCGAGATCGGTTGGGACCAGCTCACCGACGGCGCGCTCGTGGCCAGCCAACCGGTCGGCGCGCCGTCCTGGTTTCCGTGCCAGGACAACGTCTCGGCGAAGGCTTCGTACCGAATCGCGGTCACCACGCCGTCGCCATACACCGTGCTGGCCAACGGAACCCTGGTCTCCCGCCGGCCGGGAGCCGGCGCGACGACCTGGGTGTACGAGCAGCCGGAGCCGATGGCGGCCTATCTGGCAACTGTCCAGATAGGACGGTATGACCTGGTCGAGCTGGCCGGTGCTCCGGTGCTCCAGGTCGCCGCCGTGCCACCCCGGCTGCTCACCGCCGCCATCCACGACTTCGGCCGGCAGGCTCAGATGCTCAGCGCGTTCCAGGACCTGTTCGGCGACTATCCGTTCGCCGGCTATGCCGTGGTGGTGGCCGACGCGGAGCTCGAGGTGCCGGTGGAGGCGCAGGGGCTGTCCACGTTCGGCGTCAACCACGTCGACGGCGCGCGCGGGGCGGAGCATCTGGTCGCGCACGAGTTGGCGCACCAGTGGTTCGGCAACAGCCTGACCGTGACGGACTGGCGGCACATCTGGCTGCACGAGGGGTTCGCGCAGTACGCCGAGTGGCTATGGTCGGAGGTGTCCGGCGCGGAGCCGGCGGACCGGCACGCGGCGCGCTCGTGGGCGGTGCTCGCCGCACTCCCCCAGGACCTGGTGCTGGCCAACCCGGGCATCGCACGCACCTTCGACGACCGGGTGTACCAGCGCGGCGCGCTGACCCTGCACGCCCTGCGCACCACCATGGGAGACAAGGCGTTCTTCGCGCTGCTGCGCACCTGGACCGAGACGCACCGGCACGGCGGCGTCACCACCAGCCAGTTCACCACGCTCGCCCAGCGGCACACCGGGCAGTCGCTGGACACCCTCTTCGCCGCCTGGCTGCATCAACTCCGCCTGCCCGAACTACCGCGTTGACCCTGTCGTCAGCGCATCCTGCCGAGCATCGCAGCGTTCTCGGGGTGGGCGAGGAAGGTCACCTTGCCGCGCTTCCACATCGAGAAGCGGAATGTCACGTTACGCTGTATCGGCGCGCCTCGTGGGTAACCGCACGGTGAAGACGGTCCGGCCGGGTTCACTGGCCAACTCGACCGTGCCGCCGTGCGCCACGACGAGCATGTGCACCACGGCAAGGCCGAGGCCGGTGCCGCCGTGGCCGCGCGAGCGGGAGCCGTCCACCCGGTAGAACCGGTCGAAGATCCGCGCCTGGTGCTGTGCCGCGATGCCCGGCCCCGTGTCCACAACGGACACTTCGGCCGTATCGGGGTACGTTCGCACGGTGACGGTTGCCGGCGTGCCCGGCGGGGTGTGCGCGGCCACGTTGGCGAGCAGGTTGTCCAGCACCTGACGCAGCCGGATCGGGTCGGCGGTCAGCCACACCGGCCGGCTACCGACATCCAACTCCAGCGGGTGGTCCGGGTGGGCTGCCCGGAAAGCATCCGCTGCGGCCGCGGCGACCTCGACGAGATCGGTGCCGGAGAGCCGAAGCAACGTCTCGAGGTCCGCTGAATCCAACCGGGCGAGCAACAACAGGTCCTCCACCAGCACGCTCATCCGCGCGGTTTCGGCGCGGATCCGGGCCAGGTGCGCGTCCCGCTCGACCGGCTCGTTGGCCGCCGCATAGCTGAACAGGTCGGCATAACCCCGAATCGAGGTGAGCGGGGTGCGCAGCTCATGCGAGGCGTCCGCGACGAACCGGCGCAGCCGCTCGTCCGCCGCGGTGCGCGCGGCCAGCGACAGGTCGATGTGCTCGAGCATCCGGTTCAGCGCGGTTCGCAGCTCCTCCACCTCGGCCCCGCCGCCGCTGCCGGACACCCGCACCGGCAGGTCGGAGGAGCGGGTCAGGTCGTGCTCGGTGATGTCGTGCGCGGTCGCGGCCATGTCGCTCAACGGCCGCAAACCTCTGCGCAGCACCAACCGTCCGACCAGCACGAGCACCCCGAGGGCGAGCGCGAACGCCGCGCCGACCACCATGATGAGCTGCCGGCCGACGTCCGTGAGGTCCTGCTGCGGCGCCGCACTGACCAGCACCCGGTTCGGCCGCAGCGGCATGCCGCGCGCCCGGAAGGTGCCCTCCCGCAAGGAAACGGTGCGCAGCACGGGAGAAGTCCTCGCGTCCCGGGCCACCGCGGCGAGCTGGTCTACTTCGGACGGAAGCGCGCCGACCTCGACCGGCCGGGTCGTGTCGCCGTCGACCTGGAACACGGCGGTGTACCAGCCGTACGAAGCGCGCGGCGGCGGCCCGTGATCCGGCAGCCGGCGGGCCTGCTCCCGCTGGCTCGCGGTGAGCTGCTCGTCCAGCCGGTCGGCCAGGTAGTCCCGCATGGTGACGACCAGCACGGTGCCCACCACCGCGAACACGACCAGGCTCAGCACGCCGATGCCGAACGCGAGCCGGGTACCCAGCCGGAGCGGGCGCCAGGAGCCAAGCAGCCGGGTCACCTGGCCCGCTGCCGCACCACGTAGCCGAAGCCGCGCACCGTGTGGATCAACGGTTCGCGCCCGGCGTCCAGCTTGCGCCGCAGGTGCGACACGGCCAGCTCAACCACGTTGGACCGGCCGCCGAAGTCGTACTGCCAGACGTGGTCGAGGATCTGCGCCTTGCTCAGCACGGTCGGCGAGCGGCGCATCAGGTAACGCAGCAGCTCGTACTCGGTCGGGGTCAGGGTGACCAGGTCAGCTCCGCGGCGCACCTCGCGGGTGTCCTCGTCGAGCGAGAGGTCGGCCACGGTGAGCGCGGAGCCGCGCCAGGCTCGGCCGCTGCGCCGCAACACCGCGCGCAGCCGCGCCATCAACTCCTCCACCGAGAACGGCTTCACCAGGTAGTCGTCGCCGCCTCTGGTCAGCCCGGCGATCCGGTCCGCGGTGCCGTCCCGCGCCGTCAGGAACACCACCGGCACCGCGGTTCCGGCCGCACGTAAGCGATCGAGCACGGCAAACCCGTCCATGTCCGGCAGCATCAGGTCGAGCACCACGATGTCCGGCCCGAACAACGCGGCCTCGCGGATCGCCTCCGCACCGCTGCCCGCGGTGACCGCCTGCCACCCCTCGTACTTCGCCACGGTCGCCACCAGGTCGGCGATCGGCTGCTCGTCGTCCACGACCAGCAGCCGGACCCGGCGCTCCCTGCCCATGGGGCCATAGTGCGGCAAACCGGTCAATCGGGCGACGCGGCGACAGCAATTCGACAGGTTGACCCCACCCCGGCGCGCACCCGGGCGGGCGCGCGCCGAGCGGGTGGACCTACCGGACCGCGCTGAGCACTCCGGCTCCCCAACCGGACGGATCCCGTGGCACCGCCCGGTGAGCGAGCACGAAGTTCAGCAGGATCGGCGGCAGCAGGCCGTGGAACTCCTGCGCGGTCAGCGCCGCGACGCCGACCGCACTCGGCGCCGCCGCCGAGGTGCCGAAGAAGCGGCAGTCACCCTGCTTCGTGGCCGGGCACACGCCGGAGCCGAACGGCCCCACACCGCTGACCGACACGCCGTCGGACGCGGTCCAACTCGGCGCCGGGAAGCTGAACCCGCGCGGGCCGGGCACGCCGCGGCACGGGCCGGGGCGGTTGCCGGGGCACCGGGTGGTGGTCAGGATCTGGATCGGGCCGGCCGCACTGAACGCCTCGAGCGGCACCGTCGCCGGATCCACGGAGACGCTGGCATTGGCGGCGCCGGCCGAGGTGGCGAACCCGAGGTAGTTCGAGTCGGGGTTCAGCGAACCGGCCCGGTCCACCGGCTCCAGGGTCTGCACACCCGCGGACAGCGCCCGCCAGCGCAGGTCGAGCGTCGGGACCGCACGTGCCGACGACGTGCCGGCGACGTCGACCACGAGCCGCACCGGCTGCGCCACACCGGAGGTGTTCTGGTAGATGAACTGCTCGATCGTGTCGCCAACCCCGTTGCCCTGCGCCGCGTTGCTCATCGCCAGGCACGATCCGCTCGCGTCGATCAGGTACAGGTTGAGGTCGGTGAACCCGCCCTGGCCCTCGGTCGGGAACACCGCACGCGGCTCGCTCCATTGCAGGGTGGGCAGGATCGCCGCGCCCGGCAGCAGATTGAGGTTGTAGGTGTTGTCGGTGCCACGCAGGTTCACCGTGTTGCGCAACGCCGTCGGGCAGTTGGTGAACGCGCTGGTCGCGTCGTCCGGCGTGCGCCCGGTGCCGGCCGCGGGCATCCGGGGACCGTGCCTGGTGGCCAGGTTGCCGGCCGAGGAGCTGACGAAGATGCCGTGCTTGGCCAAACCCTCCGCGGTGGCCGCGCCGATGCCCTGGGCGAACACCGGCTCGTCGTCGAGCGCGATGTCCTCGGTGATCATCGAAACGCCCGCGGCGGCCAGATCGTGGAACGCGGCCACGTAGTCGGCCGTGGTCTCTCCGGTGGTGGCGAAGGCGAGCTTCGCGTCGGGCGCCATGTCGTGCACGATCTCCAGCATCGCGGTGCCCTCGTCGCCGTCGAACGCGGCGGTCTTGACCACCTGCACGTCGGGCGGCAGCTCACCGCGGGCGATCGACTCGGCCACGTGGTCGACGTCGTCGGAGATCGCCCCGATCTTCTGCCCGCGACCGGTCAACCCGCGCTGCTGGGCCACGTCCGCCTTGTGCAGCGGGACACCCTCCGCGGTGATCGCTCCGGCATCGCTGGTCGGCCGCAGGCTCGGGCGCAGCGTCGCCACCCATGGCAGCGCCGCCACCGCGTCCAGTTTGTCGAACGGCACCATCGCGCTGATCAGCCCGGCGGTTGGCAGCTCGGCACCGGGCACCGCGGCGAAGCCGGCCGAGCTGGTCCGGACCGTGGCGCCGAGCGAGCGGAGCTGGCTCTCCTCGGCCGCGCCGACGGCGTGGCTGGCGTGCACCTGGACGCCGACGGCACTGGTCGAGTCGACGCTGAGGGTGTTCACCGCAAGCGACTTCGCCTGCGCCGCGCCAAGGCCGGTCTTGCTCGCCCGGACCGCCTGACCGATCTTGTCCGCCTGCTGCCTGAGCAGGCTGGGCACCTTGGACGAGACTCCTGCCGCGGTGGCCGGCTCGGCAGCCGCGCTGCCACCGGCCAGCACCGCGACCACCGGAGTCACAAGCACAACGCTGACCAGCAGCGTGCGAATTCGCGTGAGCACGTTACCTCCCAATGATCTCCCCGACCCGGGGTCACCCTAGGAGCTGGTTGCGTTTGCCGATACCGGCCGTATGGCGGGTTTCTCGTGCTCGGCGGGTATCGGACGCGCGGGTGGCGCCGATCTACATCGACTTTCAGGGGCGCCACAGTCGTGTAGCACAATGGGCGGGTGTCCGAGCCGCGTCCGGTGGTGAGCCGCCGTAGAGAAGTCGGCGAAGGCAGCGCCCGGTCGCTGCTGATGACCGTGCTTGGCGAGTTCGTCCTCCCCCGCGAGGAGCCGGCATGGACGTCGACGCTGGTCGATGTGCTCGGCATGTTCGAGGTCGAGGAGAAGTCGGCGCGGCAGGCGCTGGCGCGGATCGCGGCGGAGGGTTGGCTGCGGTCGGACCGGGTCGGACGGCGGGTGCGGTGGAGCCTCACCGGGCCGGGGCGCCGGCTGCTGGTCGAGGGCGCCGAGCGGATCTACGGCTTCGGCAGCGGCGAGCCCAACTGGGACGGGCGCTGGCTGGTGCTGCTGGTGTCGATCCCCGAGGCGATGCGTGACCTGAGGCACCGGCTGCGCACCCGGCTGAGCTGGGCCGGCTTCGGCTCCCCCGCGCCGGGCGTGTGGATCACCCCGCGGCCCGAGGCCGAGGCGGACGCCAAGTTGATCCTCGACGAGCTCGCCCTCGGCGGTCAGGCGATGTCCTTCGTGGCCAGCTACGGCGCGCTCGGCGCTGAGCCCGACATGGTCGCCGCCGCCTGGGACCTCAACGAGGTGGCCGCGCGCTACCGGCGGTTCATCGACGAGTTCAGCGCGCTGCGGCCCGCCACGCCCGACCAGACCCTGCGCGCGCAGACCAGCCTGGTCCACGAATGGCGGCGGTTTCCGTTCCTCGATCCACAGCTCCCCGCCGAGCTGCTCCCGCCGAACTGGATCGGCACCGAGGCGACCGCGCTGTTCAACACCCGGCACACCCTCTGGCGCGAGCCCGCGCAACGCCGCTGGGCCGAACTGGCCCAAGCGCGTAACTCGGTTGCCTGAGCGCGAGACTCGGTTGCCTGAGCGCGAGACTCAGTTGCCTGAGCGCGAGACTCGCGAGGTCACCGGGACGAGGGTCGAGCGAACCTGTTCGCGCAGCACGTTGCGGCGGATCTTGCCGGTCGCGGTCTTGGGCAGCTCGTCCATCGCGACGACCGCACGCGGGCGCTTGAAGGCGGCCAGACCGTCGCGACACCACTGGATCAGCGCCTCGGAGTCCACCGTGGAACCACCGGTGGAAACCACGCAGGCGACCGGCTTGTCCAGCCCGAACTCGTCCGGGGCGGCGACCACGGCGGCCTCGGCCACCTGTGGGAGCTCGAGCAGTCGCTGCTCGACCTCGGCCGGCGAGACCCAGATGCCGCCGGCCTTGAGCATGTCGTTGTACCGGCCAAGGCAGCTGTACGTGCCGTCCACGTTGCGCACGTAGGAATCCCCGGTGCGCAGCCACTCCCCGAGAAACATCGTCCTGGTCGTCTCGGTGCGGCACCAGTAGCCGGTGGCGATCGACGGTCCGCGCAGGTACAGCTCGCCGGGCGTGCCGGGCACGTCCACCACCGCGCCCCGCTCGTCGCGGATCTCCACCTGGTAGCCGGGCACCGGGGTGCCGGACGAACCCGGATGCACCGACCCGGCGCGGTTGGAGACGAAGATGTGCAGCGCCTCGGTCGAGCCGATGCCGTCGAGCACCTCGACGCCGAACCGCTCGAGGAACCGGTGGTACAGCACCGCCGGTAACGGTTCGCCGGCCGAAACCCCTTGGCGCACCGAGCTGAACGTATCGCCGGGGAGGTCGCTGGTGAGCAGCCCCGAATAGAACGTCGGTACCGCGAAGAACAGCGTCGGAGCGGACTTCCGGACCAGCTCGGCGATCCCGGCCGGGGTCGGCCGGTCCGGGCAGAGCACCGCGGTGGCGCCTGCGGCGAGCGGGAAGAAACAGGAGTTGCCGAGGCCGTAGGCGAAGAACAGCTTCGGCACCGAAAGGCAGCGGTCGTCGGGCACCATGCCGAGCACGCCGGAGCCGTAGCACTCGGCCACCTCCCGGACGCTGACGTGCCGGTGCATGGCGCCCTTGGGTTTGCCGGTGGTGCCGGAGGTGTACAGCCAGAGCGCGGGCGAGTCCGGCCACGTGTCGTAGCTCGCCGCCTCGCCGTCGAGCGCGGTCAACTCCCTCCATTGGTGCACCACGACATCCGCGCGGGCGGTCAGCTCGGCCACGCCGTCGAGCACCACATGCACCACCTCGGGCGCGGCGGCGATCGCGACCGACCCGGCCGAGGCGAACTCCGCCGAGACACACAGCACCCGGGCGCGCGCGTCCACCACCATCGTGGCCAGTTCGTCGCCGGTGACCATGGTCGACACCGGGACCGGAACCGCGCCGATGTACATGGCCGCGAGGATTCCGCTGAGCAGCTCGATCCCGTCGGCCATACAGAACATCACCCGCTCCTCCGGCCGCGCCCCGAGTGCGCGCAGCCCGGCGGCGACGCCGTGCACCTCCTCGGCCAGCTCCGCATAGCTGCGCGACCGCGTGCCGCACACCACTGCCGTCCGCGTGCCGTTGCCCTCTCGCAGATGCCGGTGCACGAGGTAGTCGGTCGCGTTGAAGCGCTCCATGGCCGCCGCCTTAGCTGAGGTAGACGTACTCGAAGTCGAACGGCTTGCCGTTGATGCCGTTTCGCGGCGGCGCGAGCCAGCTCGCGATCTTGCCGCGCTCGTAAACCGGCCGCATCAGCGAGCGCACGAACGTGAGGTCCTCGCTGGTCGGCAGCCAGCGGTCGCGGCCAGCGGCCCAAGTCTGCTCATCCACGATGGTGCCGTCCGGGGTGACGTGGAATCCGGAGCCTACGCCAACCCGGCGGTTGAAGCCCGGATGCGGCAGCGCGAACCGGAAGCCGATCTCGTGGTCGGCCAGGATCCGGTTCCACCGCTTGACCCCGGTCTCGCAGTCGGCGATGTACTCGCCGCGCAGGTCCAAGTTCAGCGCGAGCAGGGCGGAGAGCTCCTCGCGGGCCCAGGTGCCGTCGCCGGCCGGTCGCTCGAGGTACACGCTGTCCTCGGTGAGCCGGTGGTCGTCCTGGCGCCGGGTCTCCTGCCAACGGCCCTTGAGCCCAGCGGTGTAGTAGTTGGCCGCGTTGGTGGACGTCTCGCTGCCGAACAGGTCGAGCGACACGGTGTAGTGAAAGTTGAGGTACTTCTGGACCAGCTCCAGCGGGATCCCGCCGTGCGGGCCGATGTCCAGGGTGTCGTGCTCGCGGATGAGCTGCGCACCGCGCTCCACCACCCGGTCCACCCCGGTGGTGCCGACGAACATGTGGTGCGCCTCTTCTTTGAGCATGAACTCACAGGTCCGGGACAGCGGGTCGAACGCGCTCTCCTTCAGGGTGCCGAGCTGGTACTTGCCGTCCCGGTCGGTGAAGTAGGTGAACATGAAGAACGCCAACCAGTCCGCGGTCTCTTCGTTGAACGCGCCGAGGATGCGCGGCGAGTCCGGACTGCCGGAGTTGCGCAGCAGCAACCCTTCGGCCTCCTCCCGACCCTCCTTGCCGAAGTAGGCGTGCAGCAGGTAGACCATGGCCCACAGGTGCCGGCCCTCCTCCACGTTGACCTGGAAGAGGTTGCGCAGGTCGTAGAGGCTGGGCGCGGTGAGCCCCAGCAGCTTCTGCTGCTCGACCGACGCCGGCTCGGTGTCGCCCTGGATCACGATCAACCGCTGTAGGTCCGCCCGGTACTCCCCCGGCACCTGTTGCCAGACCGGCTCGCCCTGGTGCTCGCCGAACGTGATCGTCCGGTCCGGATCCCGCCTTGCCAGGAAGATCCCCCAGCGGTAGTCCGGCACGTTGACGTGGTCGAAGTGGGCCCAGCCGTCGCGGCCGACGCTGACCGCGGTACGCAGGTAGACGCCGCTGGTGCGCAGCGTCGGACCCATCTCGCCCCACCAGTCCATGAACTTCGGTTGCCAGCCCTCAAGCGCGCGCTGCAACCGCCGGTTGGACGCGAGGTCCACGTTGTTCGGGATCTTGTCGTCGTAGTTGATCGACGTGCTCACACCCGCCCCCGATCGAAGATCGCCTTCTGTCCGGTGCCGTACCGGCGCAGCGCACCGTCCACGCCGGATGCGTTGGGCCGCACGAAGATCCAGTTCTGCCAGGCGGCCAGCCGGCCGAAGATCTTGGTTTCCATGGTCTCCGGGCCGACGAACCGGTGGTTGGCCTCCATGCCGGTGCACGCGTCCGGGCTGAGCGCGGCCCGCCCCTCGAGCACGATCCGGATCTCGTCCGCCCAGTCGATGTCGTCCGGCGCCTCGGTCACCAGGCCGAGTTCGAGCGCCTCCCCTGCGGACAACGCCCGGCCAAGTTCCTTGGCCCGCAACAGGTCCAGCTGCTCGCGGTCGCCGTAGAACCGGGACTCCAACCGGGACAGCCCATTGCCCATCGGAAACATGCCGAAGTTGGCCTCGGTCACGGTGAGTGTTGCCGGGTCCTCGCTGTCCGGGTCGTCGTGCAGGTACTGCCGGTCGCACGCGAAGGCCAACTCCGCCAACATGCCGGCGAAGCAGGAGCCCGGCTCGATCAGCGCGATGAGGCTCCGGCTGGTGACGTCCAGCCGCTTCAGGGTCCTCTTGAAATAGTGCCGAATCTCGTCGGCCAGCCAGTGCTGTTCGAACAGCAGCCGCTCGTAGTCGAGCACGACCCCGGCGGCACCCTCGGTCCGGAGCACCCAGGTGCCGAGTTCGGTCTCGTTGGTGCGCAACCGAAGGATCAGGTCGTCCAATTCGCGCGTCATGGCCAGCGGCCAGAACTCCGCCCCCTGCTCGAAGCCGCCGGACACCGCGTCCGGGGCGCGGACGGTGATGGTCACCGTGCGGGCGTCCCGGTCGATCTCGGCCCGCACGTACCGGTTGCGACGCAGCGGGGTCAGTCGGATGCCCTGCGTGTCAACGGGTCGGGTCGAGCGCTCGGCGAGCGCGATGGCCCTGGCGCGGACCGCGTCGTCGAACCGGCGGGGTGGGGCCAACTCGTCGACGAGCCGCCAGTCCACCGCGGTGCGACCCTTGATCCCGTCCGGCCGGGTGGCGAACACGTCGGCCCGGTCCTTGCGCACGTGCCGCTTGTCCACCAGCCGGGTCAGCCCGCCGGTGCCGGGCAGCACGCCGAGCAGCGGCACCTCGGGCAGCGCGACGGTCGAGGAGTTGTCGTCCACCAGCAGGATGTGCTCGCAGGCCAGGGCAAGTTCGTAGCCGCCGCCGGCGCAGGAGCCGTTCACCGCGGCCAGGTAGGTCTGCTTGGAGTGTGCGGTGGCGTCCTCCATGGCATTGCGGGTCTCATTGGTGAACTTGCAGAAGTTCACCTTCCAATGGTGCGCGGACCCGGCCAGCATCCTGATGTTCGCGCCGGCGCAGAACACCTTGTCCTTGCCACTGGTCACCACCACCACGCGCACCTCGGGGTGCTCGAAGCGCAGCCGTTGGGTGGCGTCGTAGAGCTCGATGTCCACGCCGAGGTCGTAGGAGTTCAGCTTCAGCTCGTAGCCCGGCACGACGCCGCCGGCCTCGTCCACGTCCAGGATCAGCCAGGCGATCTCGCCGTCCAGCCTGAGCTTCCAGTGCCGGTAGTGCTCCGGATCGGTGTCGAACGACACCTCGGCGTTCTCCACGCCTCATTCTCTACATGCCCAAAACCATGCGTCAAGGTTATGTAGAAGGTTGACGCGGGTACGGGAACGGCGGCGCGTCCACGTACTCCACGAACATCGGTTCGGCGACCACGATCTGCTCGGGTATCCGGCCGGGCTGTCCGGTCACGCCCAGCGGGAGGGTCGCGGTGAGGCTGGCATAGCCCGACATCCACGCGGCCGGAGCCGGCGGCAGCGCCAGACCGAGCCCGCGGAGCACGTCGTGCACGCCGGCCCGGAGCTCGTGCTCGGCCGGCCGCGCCCGGCAGCCGCCCATCGACCTGAGCAGTTCACCGGCCCCGGTCGCCGCGTAGAGCATCGGCAAACTCGACTGCCGGTGCCGGCGGTCGGACATGCGTGGCGGACGGTGGCCGACCAGGTGCTCCGGCGAGCCGTGCAGCAGCAGCCAGGCCGGGTCGACGGCCTCCCGGCCGGACGGGACCGCCGAGCCGGTAACGGCCGCCACCGCCGGTGCGCTGAGGAAGAACACCGTTGCCGGGCCGGGAAAGTCCAGCACCACATGGCTGAGCCGGTGTTCGAAGTGCACCAACTGGCCGGGCTCGAGGCCGCGGTCGGCCCACCAGCGTGGCGCGGCGGCGGACCGCGCCAGCCGGCGCCACCAGCGCGGCGGCCGGTCCTCGTGCAGTGGCGCGAGGCTGCGTTCGGAGAGGTAGAGCAGCTCGCGCATCCGTCGATCCTTGCGGCCCGGCTCCGCGGTCTACAAGGAAGTCCACCCAAAGGTGTGTGCCCCTAAGGGGACATCTCAGGGTGCCACCGGATGTGCCGGCGGCCGGTCCTGCCTACCGTTGCGGCGTGATCCTGATCGAGGCGGAAGCCTTGGAGAAACGCTACGACGGCGGCGTCACCGCGCTCGCCGGACTCACCGTGGCGATCGAGCCGGGCATCGTCGGGCTGGTCGGCGCGAACGGGGCCGGCAAGAGCACCCTGATCAAGCTGGCGCTCGGGTTGATGGAGCCGACGGCGGGAGCGATCCGAGTGCTCGGCTTGGATCCGCTCACCGAGGCGGAGGCGGTCCGGGCCCGGGTCGGCTACATGCCGGAACACGACTGTCTGCCGCCGGACGTCTCGGCCGCGGAGCTGATCACGCACCTGGCCCGGGTCTCCGGCCTGCCCGCGGCGACCGCGCGTGAACGCGCCTCGGAGGCACTGCGCCACGTCGGCATGTACGAGGAGCGCTACCGGCAGATCGGCGGCTACTCGACCGGCATGAAGCAGCGGGTCAAGCTGGCCCAGGCGCTGGTGCACGATCCGGAGTTGCTGCTGCTCGACGAACCGACCAACGGGCTGGATCCGGAGGGGCGCAGGGCGATGCTGGCCCTGGTGCACCGGATCGGCACCGAGTTCGGCATCTCCGTGCTGGTCTGCTCACACCTGCTCGGCGAAATCGAGCGGATCTGCACCTCGCTGGTGGCCATCGACGGCGGCCGGCTGCTCCGTTCGGCCTCGCTGTCGTCCATGACCCAGCAGCAGGACCTGCTGATGGTCGAGGTGGACGAGGGCGCCGGGGCGCTCGCCGCCCGGCTCAGCGCGGCCGGGCTGGCGGTGCGGCCGGAAGAGCGCGGGCTGCTGGTCGAACTGTCCGGAGTGGACACTTATGACGTGATCCGGGACGCGGTGGCGGAACTGGACCTCTCGCTGCACCGGTTGGAACGGCGCCGGCACCAGGTGGCCGACCTGTTCCGGGACACCAGGGAGGTCAGCAGTGTCGGATAGCCCGGCCCGCGGGGTCATTCACGACATCGGCTACCAGCGTTACGACGGGCCGCGACTCGGCCGCGACTACGCGGTCCGCTCGCTGTGGCTGTACAGCATGCGCACGGCATACGGGCTCGGCCGCAGCGCCAAGGCGAAGGTGCTCCCGGCCGGGGTGTTCGGCTTGGCCTGCATGGCTTCGGTGATCCTGGTGGTGGTGAACACCCAGGCACCGCTACGGGTGATCAGCTATGTCGGGCTGGTCTCCACCTTCTCCTACGCCGCCACCGTCTTCGTGGCGATCGTGGGCCCGGAGCTGGTGTCGAGGGACCTGCGCAACAACCTGCTGGCGCTGTACTTCTCCCGGCCGGTCAGCCGCTCGGACTACGCGCTGGCCAAGCTGGCCGCACTGGCCGGCGCGGTCTTCGTGCTGTTCGCCGGCCCGCTGCTGATCATGTTCCTCGGCATGGCGTTCGACACCGATGCCGGCCTGAGCGGGGTTCTCAACGAAACCGGCGACCTGCTGGCCGGGCTGGCCGCCGCGGCCATCCACGCGGCCGTGTTCGCCGCGCTCGCCCTCCCGCTCGCCTCGCTCACCGGACGGCGATTGTTCGGCACCGCACTGATCATCGGCGTGTTCCTGATCACCGCGCCGCTCTCCGGGGTGGTCCGGGAGCTCGACCACGGCACGCTCGGGCAACTGGCCGGGTTGTTCGACCCGGTCAGCTTGGTCAACGGGGTGGACCGGTGGCTGTTCGACGAGGGCCTGGTGCAGACCGGTGACTACGGCGCGGTCTACGGCCTGGCCGCGGTCGCGATCATCGCGCTCGGCACGGCCGCCGTGGTGTGGCGTTACCGAAAGGTGCGGGTCTGAATGAGCGAGCCGGCGAGCGAATCATCATCGGCGCGACGGCAGGGGCGGCCATGACCAACGTGGAACTGGCCGGGGTGTCCCGGTGGTACGGCAATGTGGTGGCGGTCAACGATGTGACGCTCACCGTCGGGCCGGGGGTGACCGGCTTGCTCGGGCCGAACGGCGCCGGCAAGACGACGGTGCTGCACATGATCGCCGGGCTGCTCAACCCCTCGCAGGGCACGGTGACCGTCGGCGGGCGCCCGAGCTGGCGCAACCCGGCGGTGTACCGCACGCTCGGGCTGGTCACCGAGCACGAGGGCGTGCCGGGGTTTCTCACCGCCCAGGAGTTCGTGCTGGCCAGCGCGAAGCTGCACGGGCTGCCGGAGCCTGCGGCCGCGGCCGGACGGGCGCTCGCCATCGTCGAACTGGGTGAGGCGGCGGCGCGGCGGATCTCCACCTATTCCAAGGGAATGCGGCAGCGGGCCCGGGTGGCCGCCGCGCTGGTGCACGATCCGGCCGTGCTGGTGCTCGACGAGCCGTTCAACGGCATGGACCCACGGCAGCGGCTGCACATGATGGATCTGCTGCACCGGATGGCCGACGAGGGGCGAACGATCCTGTTCAGCTCGCACATCCTGGAGGAGGTCGAGCAGCTTTCCGGCACGGTGCAGGTGATCGTGGCCGGGCGGCTCGCCGCCTCCGGGGACTACCGGCACATTCGCCGGCTGATGACCAACCGTCCGCACGTGTTCCTGGTCAGCTCCTCCGACGACCGCAGGCTCGGCACCGTCCTCATGGGACAGGCGTCGGTGTCCGGCGTCGAGCTCGATCCGGCCGGCCTCGCGGTGCGGGCCAGCGACTACGGCACGTTCACCCGGGCACTGGCCAAGGTGGCCAGGGACTCCGACATCCGGCTCACCGGCATCCTGCCCTCCGACGAGTCCCTCGAGGACGTCTTCTCCTACCTGGTGGCGCAATGAACCCGACCATCCTCGCCCTCACCGCACGAGCCCTCCTCGGCCGCAGGCGGGTGTTGCTGCTACTGCCGATGCCGCTGCTCCTGATCGGGCTCACCCTGATCGCGACCGGCGCGGACGGCGCGGGGATCCGCGACTGGGGACCGGCGGTTTTCGGGCAACTCGGCATCGGGGTGATCCTGCCGCTGACCGCGCTGGTGATCGGCGCGAGTGTGCTCGGGCTCGAGATCGAGGACGGCACCATCACCCACCTGCTGACCAAACCGTTGCCGCGCGGGGAGATCGTGCTGGCCAAGCTGATCGTGGCGGCCGCGGTGACGATCTTCGGGGCGGCCGTGCCGCTGGCCGTGGCCGGTGCGGTCACCGGCGACGGCGGGCTGGCGGTCGGGCTCGGCCTCGGCGCGACGATGGGCGCCATCGCCTACAGCGCGGTGTTCCTGGCGCTGAGCCTGCTCACCCGGCGGCCGGTCGCGGTCGGCCTGGTCTACATCGTCCTCTGGGAGAACGTGCTGACCACCTACATCGGTGGCACCCGGGTGCTCAGCATCCGCGAGTACGCCGGTTCCATCGCCCAGCGGATCGCCGGCACCGACTGGCTGCCAGCGCATGTGGCGCCGGTCGCCGCCGTCGTGCTGGCCGCGGTGGTCGCGGCGGGCGCCGCGGTCGGAGCCACCGCCCGGCTGCGTTCGTTCGCGCTGACCGGCGAGACAAGCTGACCCCTCAGGCCACGTGCTCGAGGTAGGCGGCGATGGTCTCGCGAAGGATCTCGGCACCGGGGCGGGCCCACAGGTCGGCGTTGAACACCTCGACCTCGACCGGCCCGGCGTAGCCGGCGGCATCGACGGCCCTGGCGAAGCGGCGCAGCTCGATGTGGCCGGCGCCGGGCAGGCCGCGGCCGAGCAGCACCCCGGCCGGCAGCGGGGTCACCCAGTCGGCAACCTGGAAGCAAGCGATCCGCCCGGCCGCGCCGGCGGACGCGATCTGCTGCCAGATCCGCTCGTCCCACCAGACGTGGTAGGTGTCGATCACCACGCCGACCGAGGTCGTCGGGAACGGCGCGGCCAACGCCAGCGCGGCGTCCACAGTGGACACGACGCCGCGGTCGGCGCAGTACATCGGGTGCATCGGCTCGATGGCCAGCCGCACCCCGGCCTCCTCGGCATGCGGCAACAGCAGCTCGATCGCGGTGGCCACGTGCCCGCGCGCGTCGTCCAGCCGCCGCTCCCCCATCCCGCCGACCACCAGCACCAGCGCCGGCGTGCCGAGGGTCGCGGCCTCGTCGATCGCCCGCCGGTTGTCGGTCAGCCAGTCCGACGCGGTGAAGAACCCGCCCCGGCACAGCGAGCTCACCGTGAGCCCGGCATCCCGCACCAGCTTCGCGGTCCGTGCCAGGCCGTGCTCGGCCACCGGCGCGCGCCACAGTCCGACCGAGGACACCCCGGCCGCCGCGCAGCCGTCCACCAACTCGGGCAGCGGCCAGTTGTTGGCGGTGGCCTGGTTGAACGAGAACCGGCGCAGCGCCGTCACTGCGCTACGCCCGCCACCGCGAAGTAGGCGCGGGCCCGAGCGGCGGCCACTTCCGCGTCCGGCAGCAGACCGGTGGCGTCGGCCAGTTCGAGCAGCCGGGCACAGTGCGCCGGCGAGCGGGCCGACTGGAGCCCGCCGACCATGATGAAGTGGTCCTGGTGCCCGGCCAGCCAGGACAGGAACACCACGCCGGTCTTGTAGAACTGGGTCGGCGGCCAGAACAGCCGTCTGGCCAATGGCACCGTGGAGTCCATGATCTCGCGGAAGCGGGCGGGCTGGCCGCGGTCGAGGGCGAACAGCGCACTGGCCGCGGCCGGCGCGATCACCGCGAACACACCGAGCAGCGCGTCGGAGTGGCCGTGCTCGTCCCCGGCGATCAGCTCCGGATAGTGGAAGTCGTCGCCGGTGTACATCCGAACCCCGGGCGGGAGCCGGCGCCGAAGGGAGATCTCGAACCCGGCGTCCAGCACGGACAACTTGATCCCGCTGATCTTGTCCGCGTTCTCCTTCATCAGGGTCAGCACGGTGTGCGCCTGGCTCTCCAGGTCGGACGATCCCCAGTAGCCGGCCAGCGCCGGGTCGAACTGGGTGCCAAGCCAGTGCAGCAGAGCCTTGCCGTCGCACTGGGCGAGCAGGTCGCCATACAGCGCGAGGTAGTCGTCCGGGCCGGTGGCCGATGCGGCCAGGTGCCGGCTGGACAGGAGCACCGGGGTCGCCCCCGCGGTCAGGGCGTCCTCAAGCTGTTCCCGGTACGCGCCGGCGATCTGCTGGAGGGTGGCCGGCCCGGGGGGCAGTTGGTCGGTACCGACCCCGACGACGATGCTGCCGCGCACCGCCCGCGCCTCGGCCGCCGACCGGCGCACCAGTTCGCGTACCGCCGGGTAGTCCAGGCCCATGCCGCGCTGTGCGGTGTCCATCGCCTCGGCCACCCCGAGCCCGAGGCGCCACAGGTGGCGGCGGAAGGCCAGGGTGGCATCCCAGTCGACGGCGGCCCTGCTGCCCGGGCCGTTCTCCGCCGTCGGGTCGGCCACCACGTGCGCCGCGGCGAAGGCGATTCGGCCGCGCGGCGGGCCGGGCGGGACCTCGAAGGGTGTCCCGCCACGCAGCCGATACCGCCGGCCGTCGGGTAAGTTGACCGTGTCCATCGTGCTCACCCCAGTTCCGCAACTTCCATGCGGCGGCCTTCCTTCGCGGAACGCAGCCCGAGCTCGGCCACCTGCACGCCTCGCGTCCCCGCCGCGAAGTCCAAATCAAACGGTTCGTTCTGCACGACGTGCCGGAGAAACTGCTCCCACTGGACCCGGAACCCGTTGCCGAAATCCTGGTTGTCCGGCACCTCCGACCAGTCGCCGCGCGAGTTCCCGCCGGCCGCCTGGTCGGGATCCCATACCGAACGCGGGGTGGCCGCTCGGTGCTGGAACCGGCAACGGCGCAGGCCCGCGACCGCGGAACCCTCGGTGCCATCCACCTGGAACTCCACCAGCTCGTCGCGGAACACCCGCACCGCCCACGACGAGTTGATCTGTGCGATCACCCCGCCGTCCAGTTCGAAGATCGCATACGCGGCGTCGTCCGCGGTCGCCGGGTAGGCCTGACCTTCCTCATCCCAGCGCCGCCCGATGTGCGTCGCGGTCACGCACTGAACCGTACGAACCCGGCCGAACAGGTTCGCCAGCAGGTACTCCCAGTGCGGCAGCATGTCGACCACGATGCCACCGCCGTCCTCCGCGCGGTAGTTCCAGGACGGGCGCTGGGCGAGTTGCCAGTCGCCCTCGAACACCCAGTAACCGAACTCTCCACGCACAGAGAGGATCCGGCCGAAGAAACCGGCGTCGATCAGCCGCTTGAGCTTGCGCAGCCCGGGCAGGAACAGCTTGTCCGCGACCACCCCCGTGCGGACCCCCGCCGCGCCGGCCAGCCGGGTCAGCTCGACCGCCCCGGCAAGATCTACTGCCAGCGGCTTCTCGGTGTAGACGTGCTTTCCGGCCTCGATCGCGGCGGCGATGGACTGCTCCCGGCGCACCGTGGTCTGCGCGTCGAAATAGACCGACACATCGGGTCTGGCCAGTGCCGCACCCAGGTCCGTAGTCCAGTCCGACAGTCCGTGCCGCTCGGCGACTTCGGTGAGCTTCGTCTCATTTCGCCCGACCAGCACCGGCTCCGGCCACAATCGGCTGCCGTCGGCGAGCGGCAGCCCGCCGTCTTCCCGGATGGCCAGCAGCGATCGGACCAGGTGTTGCCGGTACCCCATCCGGCCGGTCACGCCATTGAGCACGATGCCAATCGGCCGCCTGTTCATCAGGCACCTCTCCCGGGTTCTCGGCGTGACGCGCCGAGTCGGGCGTCTCACCACCATTGGTAAGCGCTTTCCCGCACACCCTAAGTCGTCGGGTGTCTTGAGGAAAGGCATTTCCGGTTACGGCGGGGTCCGGATCACGCATTCACGGCCGGGCGCCGCACCTCGTGCCGGACCGGAACGAGTACCACGCGTAGGGTCACCAATTCGGTGAAGTTCCTGGTCATCCGATATGGCGAGCGCCTTGACTGCGGGTGGGGCGCGGCCTAACGTCCGACTAAAGGTTAGGAAGTCTGCCTAACCATCTGCCTAGCCAATTGAGAGCGGGAGTCCGGTGGAGCAACTGGCAGGCTCGTCGCGGCTGCTGCGCGCCATCAACGAGACCGCCGCCCTCGGACATCTGCTCGAGCGCGGCCCGCTGACCCGCGGTGACCTTCGTGAACTTACCGGCCTGGCGAAGCCGACGACATCGGATGTCCTGCGTCGGTTGCAGGACGCCGGCCTCGCCAAGGTGGTCGGGCGGACCAGCGGAGGCCCCGGGCCCAACGCCGAGGTCTACGCGGTCAACCCGGACGCGGCCTACACCGCCGCGGTCTCGCTGCGGGCCCGCGACAACTCGCTCGCCACCGCGGTCTGCGACCTCGCCGGCACGATCCGGGCCCGACGGGAGATCCCGGTCGAGTCGCAGCCGAACGACCCGGTCGCCGCGGTCGCCGACGCGGTGCAGTCGGCCTGCCGGGCGGCCCGGCTTCCGTTGCGCCGCATCGATCATGTCCAGCTCGGTGTGCCCGGCGCCTACGACGAGCGGGCGGACGCGATCCGCTACGTGGACGTGCCCGGCTGGTCGAGACCCGGGCTGATCGGCGAGATCCGCAAGCGGCTGCGCACCGAAGTGAGCGTGGACAACGACGCCAACCTGGCCGCGGTGGCCGAGCGCTGCCACGGAATCGCCGGTGACGCCGAGGGTTTCGCGCTGCTCTGGCTCGGCGAGGAGGGCCTCGGCCTGGCCATCGACCTCGGTGGCACGCTGCTCCGCGGGGCCAGGGGCGGGGCGGGCGAGATCGGCTACATGCCGGTCGGGCTGCCCGACCGGCAGGTAGCCGATCGCACTGGCGAGCGAGCCTCGGTGCACGACTTTCACGAACTGGTCAGCGGTACCGCCGTGCGGAAGTTGGCCGCCAGTCACGGGATTCGGGCGGCGACCGGCCATGAGGCGGTCGCGCTCGCGGTGGTCAGGCCGGAGCGGGCCGAGGCTTTCCTCGACGCGCTCGCGATCCGGATCGCGGTCGGGCTGGCCGCGGTGATCGCCGTGCTGGATCCCCCGCTCGTGGTGCTCTCCGGTGACGTCGGCCAGGCCGCCGGGGCACCGCTGGCCGAGGCGGTGATGGCCGCGCTGCGCACGCTCTCCGTGCTCCAGACCGCGGTCGCCGCCACCGGCGTGACCGACGACCCGGTGCTGCTCGGCGCGCTGGAGGCCTCGCTCGGATCTGTTCGGGCCACGTTGCTCGGTCGCCGGTGACCGCCGTGTTGTCCGCCGCCCGGAACACATTCGTCCGAGGCGCCAGGCTGACGGGAGGACCGGCGTGAAGGTGGCCGTGGTCGGTGGGGGCTCGACCTACACCCCGGAACTGCTCGACGGGTTCGCCCGGCTGCATCCCGAGCTGCGCGAGCTGGTGCTGATCGACCCGGCCGTCGACCGGCTCGAGCTGATCGGCCCGCTCGGGCGGCGGATCTTCGCCCGGCTCGGCCACCTCGGCCAAGTGGACTGGACCACCGACCTGGACGCCGGGCTGACCGGCGCCGACGTGGTGCTCATCCAGCTCCGCATCGGCGGGCAGCGAGCCAGGATGAGCGACGAGACCTTTCCACTGGAATGCGCCTGCGTCGGTCAGGAAACCACCGGTGCCGGCGGGTTGGCCAAGGCCATGCGCACGGTGCCGGTCGTGCTCGACATCGCCCGCCGGGCAAGGGAACGGGCGTCGGAAAAGGCGTGGATCATCGCGTTCACCAACCCGGTCGGCATAGTCACGCGGGCACTGCTCGACGATGGGCACCGGGCGGTCGGGCTGTGCAACGTCGCGATCGGGCTCCAGCGGCACTTCGCCGGGCTGCTGAACGTGGCGCCGGAGTCGGTGCGGCTCGACCATGTCGGACTCAACCACCTCACCTGGGAACGAGCGGTCACCGTGGACGGGGTCGACGTGCTGCCAAGGCTGCTCGCCGGGCACGGCGACGCGCTGGCCGAGCGGGTCGGGATACCCCGCCGGGTATTGGAGCTGACCGGCACCGTGCCGTCGTACTACTTGCGGTACTTCTACTGTCACGACGAGGTGGTCGAGGAGCAGCGGCGGGCGCCGAGCCGGGGGGCGCGGGTCGCCGAGATCGAGCGGGAACTGCTGGCGATGTACGCCGACCCCAGGTTGGACAGCAAGCCGGCCCTGCTCGCCGAGCGAGGCGGCGCGTTCTACTCCGAGGCCGCGGTCGGTCTGCTGGCCTCGTTGCGCGGCAACGACAACGCGATGCACTCGGTAAACGTGCGCAATGCCGGGACGCTGCCCAACCTGCCGGACGACGCGGTGGTCGAGGTGTCCTGCCGGGTCGGCGCGTCCGGGGCCACCCCACTCGCCACTGCCCCGCTGCCGGCGGACCTCGCCGGGCTGATCGCGCACACCTCGGGCTATGAGGAGTTGGCCCTGGACGCCGCGCTTCGCGGCGGGCGGGACCGGGTGTACCGCGCACTGTTGGCGCATCCGCTGGTCGGGCAGGCCGACCTGGCCGGGCGGCTCACCGATCTGCTGCTGGCCGCGAACGCCGACTTTCTCGGCTGGGTCAGATGAGCGTGTTCCTCGCCGTGGACGGCGGCAACTCCAAGACCGAGGTGCTGCTCGCCGACACCACCGGCGCGGTGCTCGGTTACGCCCGGGGCGTCGGCACCAACCACCAGACCGCGGGCGGGCTCGGCCCGGCCATGACGCGGTTGGACGATCTGGTCCGGCAGACGCGGGAGAGCGCGGGCCTATCCGCCGAGGTGCGCCCCGTGCTGGCCGCGGTCTACCTGGCTGGCGCGGACCTCCCGGTGGAACTTGCCGCGCTCAACGACGCGGTCAGCGCCGCCGACTGGGCCGAGAAGTCCATTGTAGACAATGATACCTTCGCCTTGCTGCGGGCCGGAACCGAGTCGCCGGACGCGGTCGCCGTGGTGTGCGGGGCCGGCACCAACTGCGTGGCAAGGGCCGCGGACGGGCAGACCGTTCGGTTCCCCTCGCTCGGAGCGCTGACCGGGGACTGGGGCGGCGGCGCGCACCTGGGCAGTCTGGCGCTGTGGCATGCGGCCCGCGCCGAGGACGGCCGCGGCCCGACCACCGGACTGGTCGGCGCGATCACCAAACATTTCGGCCACCACACCATTCCCGAGGTGTCCGCGGCCATCCATCTCGGAACCCTGCGCCACGACCGGCTGGGCGAACTGGCGCCCGCGGTGTTCCGGGTCGCGTCGGGCGGCGACCCGGTGGCCAGGGACCTGGTTGTGGCCCAGGGCAAGGAGATCGTCACCATGGCCACCGCGGCGCTGTGCCGGCTGGGGCTGCTCGCCTCGCCGGTCGCCGTCGTGCTCGGTGGCGGCGTGTTGCGGACCCGGGACCCGATGCTGTTCGGCGTGATCACCGAACGGCTGCGCATCGCCGCGCCGCGGGCGACGATCACCCTGGTCACCGATCCGCCGGTGCTCGGCGCCGCGCTGCTCGCCCTGGACGCGCTCGGCATCGACGGCCCGGCGCAGGCCCGGCTGCGCGGCGAGGTGGCCGCACTCAGTGGCTGAACGCTCGGCGTGTCGCGCGGCCGATCGGGTTTACTCGCGGTGTACCGTCAGATGGTGGGCGCCAAGATGATCAAGGTTGACGAGCGGACGCACGCCCGGCTGACCGCACTGGCCGCGGAGAGTGGGACCACCATCGGCGGGTACGTGGCGAAGTTGGTCGACGCCACCCGCACGCACGCCGAGTGGGCGGCCGTCGCCGCGCAGACCGAGGACTACCTGCGCGAGCACTTCGGGTTCGTGGCCACGCCCGAGGAGCGGGCCGAGTTCGAGGCGCAACACGCCGCCGTGCAGTCGGGCCAACCGGTCCGCCGCACGGGGCGAGCCAGCGCGTGACGGATGATCCCGGGACCCGCGGGTACCTGCTGGACACCTCGGCGCTGGCCGCGATCGCCTCGAGCCGGCGAATGTCCACGCTGGTCACCGCGGCCCCGCACTTCGACTGGCCGCTCTACGCACCGGTGACCTGCCTGGACGCCGCGGACCGAATCCACCCGGGGATCGCCCGGCACGTCGGTCGCATCTCGGCCATCGAGCCGCTCGACCTGACCTACGCGGAGTTACTGGACCTGCGCGAGCGCGCGCCGAAGGCCAGCCTCGACGTGGCCCACGTGATCAGCCTGACTCGGCCGGGCCCCACCTGGCCGGGCGGGCTCACCGTGGCCACCCTGCTCCCCGGCCTCTACCACGGCTTCCAGCTTCGCATCTTCCCGGTCGGAGAGTGAAGCGCGGTCATTCACGCCCAGCCGGTGCTCCGGTCAACGGGACATCGAGGGGCGCCTCTTGACAGGTGTGGCGCGCGGTGGTGGCATCAACATCTGTTAGGAAGACTGCCTAACAATTGCTCGCGACCCTGCTACCGCGAGGGATGAGAAACATGCCCGGACTGCCGCGCGCCACCCGCACCGCCATGAGCCTGTCCTTCGCGCTGGTCGCGGGCCTGCTGGCCGGCCCGGGTCCGGCCGCCGCGGCCGCACCGGCCCCGGCCGCCGCCGCCATGGCCGCCGCACCCTACGAGTACTTCGGCTGGGGCAACCCGCAACGGCCGACCGACGTGATGGCGGCGACCGGGCTGAAGTGGTTCACCCTCGCGTTCATCCTGTCCGACGGCGGGTGCAACCCGGCGTGGGACGGCGACCGTCCGCTGACCGGTGGCGTGGACCAGACCAATATCAACGCCATCCGTGGTGCGGGCGGCGATGTGATCGTCTCCTTCGGCGGGTTCAGCGGGGCCAAGCTCGGCGAGCGCTGCTCGAGCGCCTCGGCCCTGGCCGGCGCGTACCAGAAGGTGATCAACGCATACCGGCTCAAGGCCATCGACATCGACATCGAGGCCTCGGAGTTCAGCAACGGCACGGTCCGCCAGCGGGTGGTCAACGCCCTGAAGATCATCGAGACGAACAACCCGGGCATCGTCACCTACGTCACCATGGGTACCGCGCCGAACGGCCCGGACTCGACCGGCCGCGATCTGATCAACAAAGGCGCGCGGGCAGGCCTGGCCGCGGACGGCTGGATCGTGATGCCGTTCGACTTCGGCGGTCACAACGGGTCGATGGGCTCCGCCTCGGTCAGCGCGCTCGAGGGTCTGAAGGCCGCGGTGAAATCCGCCTACGGCTACAGCGATGACACCGCGTACCGCCACATCGGACTGTCGTCGATGAACGGACACACCGACGAGTCCGACGAGACCGTGACCACCGGCGACTTCCAGACGATCCTGAGCTACGCGCGCCAGCACCACCTGGCCCGGTTCTCCTTCTGGTCGATCAACCGCGACCGGCAGTGCTCCGCCGGCACCGACGCGGACTCGTGCAGCGGGATCTCCCAGTCCGCCTACGCCTTCACCCGGATCGTGCTCCAGTACGCCGGCTGACCAGCCTCGGCCCGGCCGGGGCCGGCGGGGGTTGCGACTTCTTAGCGCGGTGAAGTCGCAACCCCTAGGGGTATCCGCTGAGCGGGATAGATCCAATGAATATGCGGCGAAAGCTTCCCGTATTTCGATTGGCCTGCGTAAAGTGCAGCTTTGTAGCGTGATAGATCCGATCTCTGTCCTCAAGGAGGAGGATCATGAGCCGCAGCTTCCGCACCAGAGTCCGGGTGGCGATTACCGCGGGTCTCGTCGTAGTCGGGGCGCTGGTCGCGCCGAGCCCGCCGGGCGCGCAGGCCGACCTGCAGAACCCTCGCCAGGATTTCCTGCGGAGCGCGCAGGGCGGCCTTTTCATCCACTGGGGCGAGCGCACCTCGCCGCAACATACCAACTGCACCACTTGGGAGAACGACGTTCTTGGCGGTGGCTGGAACGCCACCTACTGGGTCAACGAGGCGAAGAAGCTGCACGTGCAGTACATCGTGCTGGCCACCTTCCACAGCCGGCTCGGTTACGCCCGGCCGTGGCCATCGTCGATCCCGGGCAGTTGCAAGACGAACCACGACTTCGTTCGGGACCTGATCGACGCGACCAACGCCGCGGGCATGAAGACCATCCTCTACATGACCGATGATCCCCAGTGGCACAACGAGGGCCTGAGTTCGGGTGACTGGCTCAACTCCTCGGCATACTCCACTTTCAAGGGCCACTCGGTCGATCTGACCACCCGGGACGGTTTCGGCGAGTTCAGCTACGACAACTTCTTCGAAGTGATGAACCGCTATCCGGACCTCGGCGGGTTCTGGATCGACAACGACAACTCCTACTGGGAGTCGCACGACCTCTACGCACAGGTCTACCAGCGGCGGCCGAATTACACGATCAGCAACAACAACGAAGACACGCCGATCATGGACATGATCAGCAACGAGCAGAAGACCGGCATGTCGCCGTCCTACGACTACCCGCAGGCCGTGTTCACCGCTGCGCCCCGGCTGATCGAGGCGGACTACAAGCTGCCAAGCACCGGAGCGTGGTGGTTCGACGGCTCCAACCCGACGGTGGACCAGCGCCTCACCCTCGGCCGCTACGTCACCAACGCCGGCTCCTCGATCAAGTCGCTGATGGCCGAGACCGCTCAGGTCAACGGCCGGTTCCCGAGCAACCAGGAGTCGTTCAACAACTTCGCCAACACCTACCTGAACCAGATCTTCGGCTCCATCAACGGAACCGAAGGCGGCGGGTACATGTTCGGCGGCCTCAAGCCCGGCTTCTGGAACGACGGCGCGCACGGTGTGACCACGATCAGCCGGACCAACCCGAACCTCCAGTTCATCCATGTGATCACCCGGCCGTCGACGTCGACGCTGCGCCTGAGGGACAACGGGTATCGGGTGACCGGAGTGACCAACTTCCGCACCGGAGCGGCGGTCGCGTTCAGCCAGAGCGGCGGAACCCTCAGCCTGACCGGGATCTCCAGCTGGGACCAGTTCGACACGGTGTTCCGGGTGACCACCGATGGCCGGACCGGGATCATCCCGCGCTCCACCTACACGATGAGCGCGAGTGCGTCGGCCAGCGGGCACGGCGCCGCTGCCGTGGCGGACGGCGACTACACCACCTACTGGGACAGCAACAAGACCACGCCGGTCTCGCTGCGCTTCGATCTCGGGTCCACCAAACGGGTCCAGTACCTCGGGATCAACCAGCGGGAGGACTCGGTCGCCTACGCCCGCTCCGACACCGAGCAGTCGGCCCGGATCCGGGACTACCGGGTCTTCGTCAGCAGCGACGGCACCAACTGGGGCAACCCGGTCGCCACCGGCACGTTGCCCAGCCAGCGCGGTGTCGCGATGATCGACATTCCGGTGCAGAACACCCGGCACGTCCGGCTCGAGGTGGCGAACACCTACGCCGCGTCCAGCGACACGACCCGGTTCAAGCGGCTGCGGGTGGACGAGGCGTGGATCGGCTCGGCCTACGCGACCGGCGCGGCCCAACCGCCGCCGAACACCTTCGAGGCGGAGACCGCGACCTGCCAGGGCACCGTCGACGCCAACCACGACGGCTTCACCGGCAGCGGGTTCTGCAACACGGACAATGCGGCCGGCGCGTTCGTGGAGTGGACGGTTCCCGCCGACGCGGCCGGCACGGTGCCGGTGACCTTCCGCTTCGCCAACGGCACCGCCGAGAACCGGCCGATGGACGTGACGGTCAACGGCGTCGCGGTGGCCGGCGGACTGGCGTTCAACTCCACCACCGACTGGACCAGCTGGACCACCGCGACCATCAGCGCGCCGCTCAAGGCCGGCGACAACACCATCCGGGTGACCGCCACGACGGCCAACGGTGGACCCAACCTCGACAACCTCACGATCGGCTAGGAGTCAGCTCAATGATCAAGAAATGGCGTGGGTTCGGCGTGGCCATGGCCGCCATGGCGATGGTCGGCGGGGTGCTGCCGGCGGTCGCCGCGCAGGCCGCCCCGACCGCGGTGTTCAACGTGCGCGACTTCGGCGCCACGGGAAACGGAAGCAGCAACGACTCCCCCGCGATCGACCGGGCGATCAACGCGGCGACCGCGGCCTCCGGCGGCGGGACCGTGCAGTTCCCGGCGGGGACCTACCAGTCGCGCAACACCATTCACATGAAGAGCAACGTCACCCTCCAGGTGGATGCCGGGGCGACCATCCGCGGAGCCAGCAACGACGACTACGACGCCGCGGAAGCCAACCCCAACGACGAGTTCCAGGACTTCGGACACAGCCACTTCCACAATGCGATGATCTTCGGTGACCGGTTGACGAACATCGGGTTCGTCGGTGGCGGCGTGATCGACGGCGGCGGCAACCTGATCACCGGCAACCCGGGCGACGGTGAGGCCGACAAGATCATCTCACTGACCAGGTGCGCCGGTCTGCGCGTCGGCGACGGGCTGACCCTGCGACGTGGCGGCCACTTCGCCATGCTGATCAACGGCTGCAACAATGTCACCTCGGACCGGCTGATCATCGACACGGCCAGCGATCGGGACGGCTGGAACGTGATCAGCACCACCAACGTCACCATCACCAACGCCAACATCGCGGCGAACGATGACGCGCTGGTGTTCAAGAGCGACTACGCGCTCGGCGCCAAGCTGCCCAACGGCCCGGGCACGGTCACCGACAGCCGGCTCTCCGCCAGGTGCTGCAACGCGCTCATGTTCGGCTCAGAGACCTGCGGTGACTTCACCGGCTACAACTTCCAACGGATCACCATCACCGGCGCGGACAAGTCCGGACTTGGCCTGGTGTCCATGGACGGCGCGGTGATCTCCGACGTGCACTACCGCGACATCACCATGTCCAACGTGCGTTCGGCGATCATGCAGAAGATTGGCACCCGAAGGCGCTGCGGGAACAGCCCCGGGATCGGCCGGATCACGAACATCACCTACGACAACATCACCTCGACCGGCCAGGCCAGCAACAACTTCACCGCGACGCTGTGGGGCGAGTCGGGGGCCAGCAACCGGATCAGCAACGTCTCGTTCAACGACGTCAACATCACGGTGCCCGGCGGGAGCGGCACCATGGGCACCGGCGTGCCGAGTAACGACCCGACCAACTACAACCCGAACAGCATCGGCACCCGACCGGCTTACGGCTGGTACATCCACAACGCCAACGGCATCCGGTTCAACGGCGGCTCGGTGCACTTCAACGCGAACGACGGCCGGCCCGGGGTGATCGCCAACACGGGCAGCACGGTCACCTTCGACCGCTACACCGTCGAGCGCAGCACCGGATCCAACGACCTGCTCTTCCAGACGGTCACCGGGTTCTGCGTACAGAACAGCCAGAACACCACCGGCGGCACGTTGCGGGTGAGCCAGACCGGCTCGACCCAGTCGTGCGCGACGCAGCCGAACCGGCACGAGGCGGAGAACGCGATCTGCGACGGCACCGTCGACTCCGACCACGCCGGGTTCTCCGGAACCGGCTTCTGCAACACCGCCAACGCGGCCGGCGCGAGTGTCGAGTGGACGCTCAGCCCGGCCTCGGCCGGCAACGCGACGCTCAGGTTTGGCTTCGCCAACGGCACAGCGGCGGACCGGCCGATGGACATCCTGGTCAACGGCGTGGTCGCGGCCAGTGGGGTGTCCTTCACCGGCAACAGCGACTGGACCAGCTGGCGCACCGCTTCGGTCACGGTGCCGCTCGCCGCCGGTGCCAACACCGTCCGGGCGGTGGCCACCACCGCGGGCGGCGGGCCGAACCTCGACTACCTGGACACACCCTGATGTTGCGGCTGGCGACATCCCTGCTGGGTGCGGCGATCCTGGTGATCGCCGCGCCCGCGGCGGCCGGGTCCGAGGTCGGCCCGAACCGGGTGGTCACCGTGTCCTCGATCGCCGCGCTGCAGTCGGCGGCGGACGTCGCTGCCGCCGGCGACCGGATCGAGCTCACCGACGGCACCTACACCACGTCCGGAACCATCCACATCAGACGGTCCGGATCGGCGAGCGCGCCGGTGGTCGTCGCCGCCGCGCACACCGGAGCGGCGCAGATCCGCGGCTCGGCCGGGTTCAGCTTCGACGGCGGGGTTGACTTCGTCGTCATCCAAGGGTTCCGCTTCACTCACTCCGGCGGGATAACCGTGCCGGTCGGCTCCGACCACGTCCGGTTCACGCGCAACGTCGTGCAACTCAGCGGCTCGGTGACGAACTGGATGACGGTGGCCGGCAATGACGCCGAGGTGGACCACAACACCTTCCAGAACAAGAGCACCCAGGGGGTGTTCCTGCAGATTTCCGGGCCGGGCGACCACAACATGGCGCAGCGGCCCTGGATACATCACAACTACTTCCACAACCACACCTTCAGCGGGGACAACGGCGGCGAGTCGATTCGGCTCGGGTTGAGCTCGCGACAGCTCAGCTCGGCATTCGCGGTGGTCGAGCTGAACCTGTTCGAGCACGCCGACGGCGACTCCGAGGCGATCTCGGTGAAGTCCTCGGACAACACCATCCGGTTCAACACACTGCGCAACAGCACGGGCTCGATCGTCCTGCGGCACGGCAACCGGAACCTGGTCGACGGCAACCTGATGCTGGGTAGCACGGCCGGGATCCGGTTCTACGAGAACGACCACGTCGTGATCAACAATGTGATCCAGGGCGGCACCGGACAGATCATCGCCGGCTCCGGGGACATCGGCGACGACACCGACAACGGCACCGAGCACGCCCGCCCGGACCGGGTGCTGGTGGCGTTCAACACCGTGGTGGCCAACCGGACCGCGCTGCTCCAGGTGGGTCAAGGCACCGACCGGCTTGGCCCCAACCAGTGCACCTTCGCCAACAACATCTTCGTCGGCGGCGGCTCCGGTGGGTTGATCGACGTCGACGAGGCCACCTCGACCACCTGGCAGGGCAACATCGTCTGGCGAGGCACCGGCGGAAACGCGCCGTCCAGCGGGTTGCGGGTAGTGAACCCGGCACTGAGCGTCGACTCAGGAGGGCTCAACCGGCTCACCGCGACAAGCCCGGCGATCAATGCGGCGGCCGGCAGTTATCCGCAGGTCGTTCAGGATCTCGACCTGCAGACCCGGTCCGGGGCCAAAGACGTCGGCGCGGACGAGTTCGTCAGCGGCGGCAACCAGCGGCGACCACTGTCCACTTCGGATGTCGGGCCGGGCGCGAGCATCACCGGCTGACCGACGACCACGGACAGGAGGTCAACGGCATGCGTCACGCCGACCGGCGTGACGCATTGCTTACCAACTGATGTGAGGGAGAACCGTATGCGTACAAGGCTTTCCGCGGTACTGACCGCCGCGGCCACGGTCGCGGCGAGCGGCATCGTCGCGCTCGCCCTCCCGGCCATCAACCCACAACCCGCCCTGGCCTGGGAGAACGGCCTGGCCCGCACGCCCCCGATGGGGTTCAACAACTGGAACTTCACCCATTGCGACGCCATCTTCAATGAGACCACGATCAAACGGGTGGCGGACAGTTTCGTCACCCTCGGCCTCAGGGATGTCGGCTACCGGTACGTGAACATCGACGACTGCTGGGCCCTGCCGCAGCGCAACGCGCAGGGCGACCTGGTGCCCGACCCGGCGCGGTTCCCGAACGGCATCAAGGCCCTCGCCGACTATGTGCACGCGAAGGGCCTGAAGTTCGGGATCTACACCAGCGCCGGCACCAAGACCTGCAACACGGCCGGCTTCCCCGGCGGTTTGGGCCACGAGCAGCAGGACGCCAACCTGTTCGCCTCGTTCGGGGTGGACTACCTCAAGTACGA
>JBJMIG010000104.1:0-109827 GCA_045806965.1 Labedaea sp.
CGGGTGCGCCGCCGACCGGAGCGCCGAAGCCGGGGACCGGACCCGCGCCGGGCGGTGCCGCGGGAGCACCACCGCTCGTCGGCAACGGGCCACCGGCCGGTGGCGGTGCGGCGTGGCCGGGCGTGACCTGGGCGGGTAGGGCGGGATCGAACCCCCCGCCGCCGACGAAGCCGGCCTGCACGGTCTGGCCGGCCGGCGGCGTCGGCAGGTCCGGCCGGGGGTGATGACCCGGCCCCAGGTCGGCCGCCGCGATCCGGACCGGCCCGGTGACCTCCGGGTTGCCGGGCAGGTCGTGGGTCGCCGGCCCGGCCGGGCCGGGCCAGGGCGGGCCGGCATCGCCGAGCAGGGTTGGCCCGCCGCTGGCCAGGTCGCCGACCAGCCGGGTGGCGCCGGGTCCGGTGGCGCCGACGACATTGGTGGCGTCACTGGTGGTGTGACCGACCACCGCCGGCACCGCCCGCCCGGTGTCGCCGACCACGTGCGGGACCCCGGATCCGGTGCTGTTGACGACGTTGGCCGCGTCGCCGACCACCGCCGGCACCGCCCGCCCGGTGTCCCCGACCAGGTTCGTCACCGGATCCAGCTGGCCGTGGTTGCCGTGCGCACCGGGGTTGGTGTTGACCAGTCCGGCGGTGGTGGCCACGTCCACGCCGTTGGCGGGTTGCACGGCGCGTTCCAGCGTGGTGCTGATCTGCGCGACGTTGGCCGCGGTGCCGCGGACGGCGGTGTCCACTCCGAGCAGCGCGTTGGGGTGGCCGGCGGCGGCCGCCGAGTTGGCCGCGTCGGTGGTCTTGGCCAGGGTGACCAGGTTGCGCACGATCTCCACCTTCGCCGCGCCCACCTGGTTCGCGGCGTGGTCGAGGCGATCGGCGGCGGCGGTGCAGCCGCGTGCGGTGGCGGTGAGATGTCCGGTGTCGGGTTGGACGAAGGTGGACCAGTGCCGGCGGGCGGCGTCGCCGGTCTCGCCGTGCACGGCGTTCAGCGCGGTCCGGGCGGTGTGGTCGGCGTCCCTGGTGAGGCCGTCAAGCTTGGTCCCGGCGTCGCGCCAGGCCCGCGCGGACGCCCGCAACTTGTCCTCGTCCGCCTCCGGCCAGACCACTCCGGCCCGCGCGGCGACGTCGGCGAGCTCGGGCGGCAGTTGGATTCCCATGCGCAGTCCTACGCCAGGTCGCTGTCGACGCCGGTGAACGTGTCGGCACCGGCCGCGTCCTGGGTTCGGTAGGCCGATCCGGTCTCGGCGAACCGGGTCCCGACCGAGCCGAGCCGGCCGGGCAGCGTGCCGAGCCGGTCGATGGTGGCGTCCGCGGGGTCGACGTGCACGGCCGCGAAGCTCTGCCCCACCGGGTCGCTCCCCCAGCACGCGCCCAGCTCGGTGAGCGTGCCGGACAGCTCGCGGTGAATCGCCCCGGCGCGCTCGGCCAGCCCGGGGAACTCGCCGGCCTGGGTGCTGAGCCGGCCGGCGTCGGCCTGGAACCCGTTCATCGCCGGACCCCGGGCTCCATCCAGGTGCGGTTCTCGAAGCTCTCGTCCACAGCCGGGACCGAGGCCACCAGCTCGGCCGGCGCGAGGTCGGCGGTGCCGCCAAGCAGCGCCGCCGGGTCGCTCCCGGCCGGCAGCACCGGCGCGACCAGCTCGGTGGACACCCGGACCGCCTTCGCCGCGGCCGCCGAGGTGGTCTCGACGATCAGCGCGGCCAGCCGTTGCGGGCTGTGCTCGCGGTAGGCCGCCTCATCGATCGACAGCCCGATGAGCGTGCCGCCGGCGCCCACCGTCGCGGTCACCAGGGCGTCCGGACTGGACGCCGACTCGCGTACCCGGGCAAGCGCCTGGTGCACCGAGGCGAGCTGGTCGCGTCCCCGACGGTAGTCGGCAAGCAGCTCGTCGACCTGGGCTTGATGGTCAGTCATCACGGCGCCCCCAGAAACGATGTACGTCGACGTGCGGCACGGGCAACACCTCCGCAGGTCGCCATCTGGCGGTCAAGGGCGAAGCAGGGGTTCGACGCGCCCCGGCGACATGCGGTTCCGCCGACTCCGGTGATGTTAGGCGCCGGTACGCAGTCCCGCTCGCACCGCGGAGTGCACCGCCCTGGCCAGCGCCGCGCCCACCGGCGAACGCGGCCCGCCGAACGGTTCCACCGGTCCGAACGTCGGGCAGAGCAGCACGGTGGCGTCGGTGGCCGTGCCGGTGCCGGGCACCCCGGCCTCCCAGAACGCCTGCGCCTTCGCCTCCGCGGCCGTCGCGACGGCGTTCACCAGCGCGGCGTCGGCCAGCCGGACGGGCAACCAGCACACCGCGTTCACCGTGCCGGCCGGCTGCCGCGGCGCGGCCGGTGGCGCGGCGGCCCAGGTCGGATGCTCGCCGATCCCGGTGGTCACCGAGGCCAGCACCCCCTCCGCCGAGCGGTGCACCACCTCCCGTACGTCCACCGCGGTCAGCAGCCCGACGCCGGCACCAGTCAGCCCGAGTTCGCCGGCCAGGTCGGCGAGGTGCACTTCGGGGTCGAGCCGCGCGTACCCGGCCGGCACCGTCACGTTGATCACCCAGCGCCGCTCGCCGAGCCCGCCGCCGAGCGGCGCGGAGGAGATCGTCAGCCAGGGCCGGGCACATCGCCAGACCAGCACGCCGTCCCGCGCCTCGACCGGCGGGGGCGTCACCGGATCTCCTTGCCTGCCAACGCCATACGCCCGGCTCAGCCCCGCAACGCCCGCACCACCCTGGACGGGCTCGGCCGGCCGAGCCGGGTCGCCAACCAGGCGCTGGTGTCCGCGAGCTTGTCCAGGTCGACCCCGGTGGCCACGCCGAGGCCGTCGAGCAGCCAGACGAGGTCCTCGGTGGCCAGGTTGCCGGTGGCCGACTCGGCGTACGGGCAGCCGCCGAGCCCACCGGCCGATGCGTCCACGGTGGACACGCCGAGCCGGAGCGCGGCGAGCGTGTTGGCGAGCGCCTGGCCGTAGGTGTCGTGGAAGTGCACGGCGAGCGGCTCAACCGAGGGGAACGCGCCGAGCAGCGCCTCGACCTGACCCGCCGTGGCCACGCCGATGGTGTCGCCGAGGGAGAGTTGGTCACAGCCAAGGTCCAGCAGCCGGGTGCCGACCCGGACCACCTGCGCCGGATCGACCGCACCTTCCCACGGGTCGCCGAAGCACATCGACACGTAGCCGCGCACGTCCAGCCCCTCCGCCCTGGCCCGGGCCACCACCGGCTCGAACATGGCGAACTGCTCGTCCAGGGTGCGGTTCAGGTTGCGGTTGGCGAACGTCTCGGTGGCGCTGGCGAAGATCGCGATGTGCCGCACGCCGGCGGCCAACGCCCGGTCCAGCCCGCGCTCGTTGGGCACCAGCACCGGGTAGCGCACCCCGTCGCGCCTGTGCAGCCCGGCGAGCAGTTGCTCGGCGTCGGCCAGCTGCGGAACCCACTTGGGGTGCACGAAACTCGTCGCCTCCAGCACCCGCAGCCCGGTGTCGGCGAGCCGGTCAAGGAACTCCAGCTTGACCTCGACCGGGATCACGGCGGCCTCGTTCTGCAACCCGTCGCGCGGGCCGACCTCCCAGATCGTCACGTGGGCCGGCCACGCGCCCGACGCCGCGGCTGCCGTTGCCGGCACCCTGGTGGGCAGTCCCAGGTCCCGAACGGTCACCGGCGACCGCGGGGGTCACCCTGCTGCGGACCGTGCTCGGTGTAGGGCTGGGTGGGCTGCGCCGTCCCGGGCGGGCGGTAGTCGTCGTACGGGTTGTCGTTCACCTGGCGGTAGATGAACGAGTGCACCTTCTCCACCTGCGGGATGTCGTCGAAGTTCAGCGGCTCCTGCGAGGACGACTCGACGATGAGCGTGCCGCAGCCGAAGATCCGGTCGATCAGCCCGTGCTCGAAGCGCACGCTGCTGATCCGGGACATCGGGATGTCGATGCCGGTACGGCTGATCACACCCTCCCTGGCCATCACCCGGTCCGAGGTCACGATGAAGTGCGTGGTGCGCCAGCGCAGGAACGGCACGACGAACAGCCAGACCAGCGAGACCAGCGCCACCACACCGACCGCGATCAACGCGACGTTGTTCCACGGCGAGGAGGCGTCCTTGGCGAGAATGGCGAGCCAGGTGCCGAGTCCGAGCGTGATGACGAGCGCGACGTAGGGCAGCAGCAGCATCTTCCAGTGCGGGTGCTTGTGGATGACAACGTGCTCGCCTTCGCTGAGCAGGTCCTCGGGGTAGGCCACGGCGGTCCCTCCCGGCTACGTGATGCGGTGGGTGGTCGCGGTAACCGTACCGGCCGGGGCGGAACCGGTGCGCCGGACCGGCCATCACGATTGCGTCCGTCACATCCGCAGGTGCACCACGTCGCCGGCCGAAACCGTGGTCCTGGCGCCGTCGTCGGTCCTGATCACCAGCTCGCCGTTCGGCGCGACCTCGGCCGCGGTGCCGGCCAGTTCCACGCCGTCCGGCAACTCCACCCGCACCCGCCGGCCGAGCGTCGAACAGGCCGTCCGGTAGGCCGCCAGCAATCCGGCCGGGTCGAGGTCGCCGCCAGAAGCCCGCCAGGCGGACTCGAGCTGGGCGAACGCGGTGAGCAGCGCGGCGGCGAGCACCGTCCGGTCGGTGGTGTGCGCCCCCGAGTCGGCCAGCGACGTGGCGGGCAGCCCGCCGGCCCCGGGCGGCACCTCGACCGGCAGCGGCGCCACGTTCAACCCGATGCCGACCACCACGCCGCCGCCGGCCACCGCCTCGGACAGCACGCCGGCACACTTCGCGTCGCCGATCAGCAGGTCGTTGGGCCACTTCAAGGTCGAAGCCACCCCGGCCGCCTCGCCGACCGCGCGAACCAGGGCGAGCCCGGCGACCATGGCCAGCGTGCCGAGCCGCGCGGCCGGCACGCCCTCGGGCCGCAGCAGCAGGCTCAGGTAGATCCCGGCGGCCGGGGGCGAGACCCAGTCCCGGCAGCGCCGGCCGCGGCCCTCGGTCTGCTGCTCGGCGATCAGCACGGTGCGGTCGCCGGCACCCGAGCCGGCGGCGGCGACCAGGTCGGCGTTGGTCGAGCCGGTGCTCGCCACCACGTCCAGCGCGGCGTACGGACCGGACGGCGCCAGCAGCGCCCGCCGAAGTTCGTCGACCCGCAGCCGGTCTGCCTCACTCGCCATGGATCCACACCGTAGCCGGGCCCCGATGAGACCGTGAACACTCCTCCAGCCGGGCGGTAGCCCCGCCCGATTACCCTGATCAGCCATGAGCAGTGCGACGCAGCCGATGGGGCGGGCGCCGGGCCAACACGGTGGGCCGCCGGACATTCACACCACGGCCGGGAAGCTGGCCGACCTCTACCGGCGCAACGACGAGGCGGTGCACGCCGGCTCGGCGCGCGCGGTCGAGCGCCAGCACGCCAGGGGCAAGAAGACCGCGCGAGAGCGGATCGACATGCTGCTCGACCCGGGCTCGTTCATCGAGCTGGACGAGCTGGCCCGGCACCGCTCGACCAACTTCGGCCAGGAGAACAACCGGCCCTATGGCGACGGCGTCGTGGTCGGCCACGGCACCGTGGACGGCCGCCCGGTGTGCGTGTTCAGTCAGGACGTCACGGTGTTCGGCGGCAGCCTCGGCGAGGTGTACGGCGAGAAGATCGTCAAGGTGATGGACCTGGCGATGAAGACCGGCCGGCCGATCATCGGCATCAACGAGGGCGGCGGCGCGCGGATCCAGGAGGGCGTGGTCTCGCTCGGCCTCTACGGCGAGATCTTCATCCGCAACACCAGGGCGTCCGGTGTGGTCCCGCAGATCTCGCTGATCATGGGCGCGAACGCGGGCGGGCACGTGTACTCCCCGGCGCTGACCGACTTCGTGGTCATGGTCGACCAGACCTCACACATGTTCATCACCGGCCCGGACGTGATCAAGACGGTCACCGGCGAGGACGTCGGGTTCGAGGAGCTCGGCGGGGCGCGCACGCACAACACCAAGTCGGGCAACGCGCACTACCTCGCCGTCGACGAGGACGACGCGATCTCCTACGTCAAGGAGCTGCTCAGCTTCCTGCCGTCGAACAACATGTCCGACCCGCCGGTGTTCGAGGGCTTCGTCCAGACCGGCGCGGTCGGCGACTCCATCCAGGAGTCCGACGAGGAGCTGGACTCGCTCATCCCGGACTCGCCCAACCAGCCGTACGACATGCACGAAGTGATCACCAGGGTGATCGACGAAGGCGAGTTCCTCGAGGTCCACCCGCTGTTCGCGCCGAACATCCTGGTCGGCTTCGGCCGGGTGGATGGCCACAGCGTCGGGATTGTCGCCAACCAGCCCACCCAGTTCGCCGGCTGCCTCGACATCAACGCCGCGGAGAAGGCGGCCCGGTTCGTGCGCACCTGTGACGCGTTCAACATCCCGGTGCTCACCTTCGTCGACGTGCCGGGTTTCCTGCCGGGCACCGACCAGGAGTGGAACGGCATCATTCGGCGCGGCGCCAAGCTGATCTACGCCTACGCCGAGGCGACCGTGCCGAAGGTCACCGTGATCACCCGCAAGGCCTACGGCGGCGCCTACGACGTGATGGGCTCCAAGCACCTCGGCGCGGACATCAACGTGGCCTGGCCGACCGCGCAGATCGCCGTGATGGGCGCGCAGGGCGCGGCCAACATCGTCTACCGCAAGACGCTGGCCAGGGCCGTCGAGGACGGCGAGGACGTGGACGCCCTGCGGGCCCGGTTGCAGCAGGAGTACGAGGACATGCTGTGCAACCCGTACATGGCCGCCGAGCGCGGCTACGTGGACTCGGTGATCCCGCCCTCCTACACCCGCGGCTACGTGGCCAGGGCGCTTAGGCTGTTGCGGGACAAGCGGGAGACCCTGCCGCCGAAGAAGCACGGCAACATCCCGCTGTAGTGCGAGGGGAGCCGGACGTGGCCGAGCCAGCCGAACAGCCGCTGCTCCGCGTGGTGCGGGGCGGCCTGGACGACGCGGAACTGGCCGCGCTGACCGCCGTGGTGGCCGGGCTCGCGGCGAGCGCGCGGGCATCGCGAGAGCAGAAGCCCACGGTGTGGTCGGATCCGCGCGGGCGGGTGCGCCGGCCCATCGCGCACGGTCCGGGCGCGTGGCACGCCTCCGGGCTGCCCGGTTGATCCACCTCGGAAGGAGCCTGGTGGCGCGCTCCGACCGGAACCCCTGGCTGGCCTTCGGTGCGCTGTGTGCCTGCTTCTCCATGATCATGCTGGACTCCACGATCGTCACCGTGACGATCCCGGCGATGCTCAGCGGCCTCGGGGCGAACCTCAACGAGATCATCTGGGTGAACAGCGTCTACCTGCTGGCAAACACGGTGCCGCTGCTGCTCACCGGCCGGCTCGGCGACCGGTTCGGCCCCAAGCGGGTGCTGCTCGCCGGGCTGGTGATCTTCACCGGCGCCTCGCTCTGGTGCGGGCTGGCCGGCTCGGCCGGTGCGCTGATCGCGGCCCGCGCGGTGCAGGGCCTCGGCGCGGCCGCGATGACCCCGCAGACCCTGGCGTTCATCAGCCGATTATTTCCGGCCGACCGGCGCCGGGTGCCGATCACCGTCTGGGGCGCGGTGGCCGGCGTCGCGATCATCACCGGGCCGGTGCTCGGCGGCGTGCTGGTGCGGCACGGCGGCTGGCGCTGGATCTTCCTGCTGAACGTGCCGATCGGGGTGGTCAGCCTGGTCGTCGCGGTGCTGCTGCTGCCCGACTGGCTGCCCGGCCGCCGCCCCCGGTTCGACGCGGTCGGCGCCACGCTCGGCTCGTTGGGGCTCTTCGCCCTGGTCTTCGGGGTGCAGAACGGCCAGCACTACCACTGGGGCACGGTGTTCGGTCCGGTCGGCGTGCTGCACCTGATCGCGGCCGGGATCCTGCTGCTGGTCGCGTTCGTCGTCTGGCAACGGCGCACCCCGACCGAGCCGCTGGTGCCGCCCGCGCTGTTCGGCGACGGCACGTTCGCCAGCGCGAACCTCACGCACGCCGCGCTCGGCTTCGCCACCACCGGCATGTTCCTGCCACTGGTGATCTACCTGCAGACCGTGCTCGGGCTGACCGCGCTGGCGTGCAGCCTGCTCACCGCGCCGATGGCGGTGGCCGCCGCGCTGGCCGCCGCGCTCGGCGGGCGGAGCTGGGACCGGCTCGCCGCCAGGCACTTCGTGCTGGCCGGGTTGGGCACGCTGGCCGCCGGCACCGTGCTGCTCGCCTGGCAGGCCGAACCGGACACCGCGCCGCTGGTCCTGCTGCCCGGCCTGGTGGTGGCCGGCGCGGGGATCGGGTTCGTCTACTCGCCGCTGACCAACGCGGCCATGTCCGCCGTGCCGGGCGAACTGGTCGGTGCCGCCTCCGGGGTGTTCAACACGGCCAGGCAGGTCGGCGGGGTGCTCGGCAGCGCGGCCAGCGGACTGCTGCTCCAGGTGGGCATCGCGTTCTCGGTGCCGGACGCCGCCCGCGAGTACGCCCAGCGGCTGCCCATCCAGTACCGCGAGCCGTTCGTCGACGGGATCACCCACGCGGCGAACACCGCGAGCCAGTTCTCCGGCACAGGTCCCAAGCTGCCCGCCGATCTCTCGCCCGGTGTGGTGGAGTTCGTCCGGCAGGTCGCCATGGACGCGTACCACCTCGGCGTCACCAACGCCGCCAAGGCCGCCCTGGTGCTGCCGGTCGTGGTGCTGGTGCTCGGCATGATCAGCGCCACCGGGGTGCGCGAGCGCGTGCCGGCCGGGGTGGTGGGCGCCGGCCGGTACGGCGCAAGGTGACATTCCGCTGTACCCCGGCCAACTCGCGGCCCGGTACAGCGCAAGGTGACATTCCGCTGTAACCCGGCGAACTCGCGGCCCGGTACCGCGCAAGGTGACATTCCTGCGGTGCTATCAGCGCGATGTCACCTTCCGCCGCATCACCGAGCCGGCGGGCTAGGCTGACCCGCCGTGCGCCTGGTCCTCGCCTCCGCCTCACCCGCGCGGCTCGCCGTGCTGCGTGCGGCCGGCGTCGAGCCGCTGGTCCGGGTGTCCGGAGTGGACGAGGACGCGGTCGCGGCGGCACTGCCCGACCCGACACCGGACGAGCTGGTGGCCGCGCTGGCCGAGGCGAAGGCGCGCGCGGTGCAGCCCGGCGTCACCGCCGAGCACGGCGACGCGGTGGTGGTCGGCTGCGACTCGATGCTGTTCCACAACGGCGAGGTGGCCGGCAAGCCAGGCACCGTCGAGCGGACGCGCGAGCGGTGGGCGGCCATGGCTGGCGGCACCGGCGTACTGCTGACCGGGCACGCCGTGCTTCGCGGGGACCGCGCCGCGATCGGCACCGAGCGCACCACCGTGCGGTTCGGCCAGCCGAGCGAGGCCGAGCTGGCGGCCTACCTGGCGTCCGGCGAGCCGCTCGCGGTGGCCGGCGGGTTCACCCTCGACGGGCTGGGCGGCTGGTTCGTCGACGGCATCGACGGCGACCCGTCCAGCGTGATCGGCATCAGCCTGCCGCTGACCCGCCGGCTGCTGGCCGAGGTCGGGGTGCGGGTGACCGACCTCTGGGTCACCGGCACGGGCTGAGCGCCGACCGGCTCACCTGCACCGCCGGATAGCCGGGGAGCTTGTCCAGCCGGGCGTAGTTCTTCGTGCATCCGACGACCTGGCCGGTGAGCGCGAACACCTGTAGGTACACCGGCCGGCCGACGCAGGTGGCCGGGTCGGCGCCGGCACAGTCGTGTTGGGCGGCGAGCACCTCGAGCGTGGTGTCGCCGTCGACGTTGCCGAGCACCAGGTGGCCGGCGTCGGAGACGAACGGCTTCTCCAGCGCGCTCCAGGTGCCGGACCGGCCGACCACCACCTGCCCGGCCACCCCGGCGCCGCGTCGGCCCTTGATCAGGCAAGCCGCCGGCCCGCCGGCCGCGCACTGCAACGACTCCGCGGTGAGCAGCACGCCGGTGTCGGTAATGGTGGTCTCGATCACCTGCCCGGAGTTCGAGCCGCCGACCCGCAGCCGGCCGGACGCGGCCCCGGCGTCGGCGACCAGTTCGATCGAGGTGCCGCCGACCGTGGTGCTGGCCAGCACCTGGCAGGGTTCCCGCAGGCAGCCGGACACGCCAACGCTGGTGCTCGCCGGGGCGCCGCTGGTGGCCGCCGAGCCGGACTGCGCGGCGGACCGCGCGGCCCGCTGGCCGAGTATCGCGGCGCCGCCGAGGGCGCCGGCCGCGACCAGCGCGGAGAGCACGATCGCGACGGTCACCGACCGCGGCATGCCAGCCACCACATCGAACCTCGTGCTCGGGTGAGTTTGCTCTCCATACTGCCCTTACCGGAGGTCCGTAGACTCCTGCGGAGGTACGGAGCCAGCCCAAGGAGGAAGGCGTGACCTCGCTACGCAAGGTACTCGTCGCGAACCGCGGAGAGATCGCTGTACGGGTGATCCGCGCATGCCGGGACGCCGGACTGGCGAGCGTCGCCGTCTACGCCGAGCCGGACCGGGACGCGGTGTTCGTCCGGCTGGCCGACGAGGCGTTCGGCCTCGGTGGCTCGACCGCGGCGGAGAGTTATCTGTCCATCGAGAAGCTGATCGACGTGGCCGCGCGGGCCGGCGCCGACGCGGTGCACCCCGGCTACGGCTTCCTCTCCGAGAACGCCGACTTCGCCCAGGCGGTGCTGGACGCCGGGCTGACCTGGATCGGCCCGGACCCGCAGGCGATCCGCGACCTTGGCGACAAGGTCACCGCCAGGCACATCGCCACCAGGGCAGGCGCGCCGCTGGTGCCCGGCACCAAGGAGCCGGTGTCCGGCCCGGACGAGGTGCTGGCGTTCGCCGGGGAGCACGGCCTGCCGGTGGCGATCAAGGCGGCGTTCGGCGGCGGCGGCCGGGGGCTGAAGGTGGCGAGGTCCGCCGAGGAGATCCCGGAGCTGTTCGAATCGGCGGTGCGCGAGGCGGTGGCCGCGTTCGGTCGGGGCGAGTGCTTCGTCGAGCGCTACCTCGACCAGCCCCGCCACGTCGAGGCGCAGGTGCTCGCCGACAAGCACGGCAACGTGATCGTGGTCGGCACGCGCGACTGTTCGTTGCAGCGCCGGCACCAGAAGCTGGTCGAGGAGGCGCCCGCGCCGTACCTAACCGACGCGCAGCGCGCGCAGATCCACAGCTCGGCCAAGGCGATCTGCCGGGAGGCGGGCTACTCCGGCGCCGGCACCGTCGAGTACCTGGTCGGCAAGGACGGCACCATCTCCTTCCTCGAGGTGAACACCCGGCTCCAGGTCGAGCACCCGGTTTCCGAGGAGACCACGGGGCTGGACCTGGTGCTCGAGCAGTTCCGGATCGCGAGCGGCGAGCCGCTGCGGATCACCGAGGACCCGGTGCCGCACGGCCATTCCATCGAGTTCCGGATCAACGGCGAGGACGCCGGGCGCGGCTTCCTGCCCGCGCCGGGCGTCGTGACCCGGTTCGTCGCGCCGTCCGGGCCCGGGGTGCGGGTGGACGCCGGGGTCGAGTCCGGCAACGTGATCGGCGGGCAGTTCGACTCGTTGCTGGCCAAGGTGATCATCACCGGCGCGGACCGGGCGCAGGCCCTGGCCCGGTCCCGGCGGGCGCTGGACGAGATGGTCGTCGAGGGGATGGCCACGGTGCTCCCGTTCCACCGGGCGATCGTGCGCGACCCGGCGTACGTCGGCGACGAGGACGGCTTCTCGGTGCACACCAGGTGGATCGAGACCGAGTTCGACAACACCGTCGAGCCGTTCGTGGACGCCGCCGAGACGCCCGTGGACGAGCAGCGGCAGAGCGTGGTTGTCGAGGTCGGCGGGCGGCGCCTTGAGGTCTCGCTGCCGGCGACCCTGATGGCCGGCCCGGCCGAGCCAGCCGCGGCCAGGGCCACCCCGCGCAAACGCAGCGGCGGCCGCACCACCGGCGTTTCCGGGGACGCGGTGGTCGCGCCCATGCAGGGCACCATCGTGAAGATCGCGGTCGAGGACGGCCAGCAGGTCGAGGCCGGCGAGCTGATAGTGGTGCTCGAGGCGATGAAGATGGAGAACCCGGTCACCGCGCACAAGTCGGGCACCGTCACCGGTCTCGCGGTGTCCACCGGCATGACCGTGACCCAGGGGACCGCGCTCTGCGAGGTCAAAGACTGAGAATGACCTCAGGATCGCTCAAGCACCCCCCGGGCGTACCCGCCAACCGGACGTAGGATTTTCCAGGTGAACATCGAGTCGTCGGATCTGCGAATCAGCGACACCGAGCGCGAGGATGCCATCCAGAAGCTGGGTGAGCACATGAGCGTCGGGCGGCTCGGCGTGGACGAGTACGGCGACCGGTCGGCGCGGGTGGCCACCGCGAAGACCAGGGGTGAGTTGTTGGCGTTGTTCACCGACCTGCCCGACCCGCGGCCGCGGTTCTCCCCGGCCGCGACGAGTCCGCCGCCAGCCGGCCCGGCCCACCCGGCCGCCGGGCCGGCGGCGCGCCCGGCGGGGTCGAGCCCGACCGGTTGGGACCAGCGTCCGGTGGCCCAGCGGGTCTGGGGCGCGATGGTCCCGCTGTCCGCGATCCTCGCGCTGGTGCTCTACCTGACCGTGGCCAACGTGTGGTTCGTGTTCCTGCTGCCGGCCGTGATCGCCGTCGTCGGCGGCGCGATCTGGGGCGAGGACTGGAGACATCACCAGCACCACCGCTCCCGGTACCACCATGACGGTCGCGACTTTCGGCGACGCCGTTAGCGCTGCGCGCTCGGCGCGAAACTGTCGGTGCCCGGGACTAACGTTGTTTCGTGGAACCGGTCGAGATCAATCTGGGGCGCTACTACCTGCGCGCGCTGCGCGCCGACGACCGGCTCGACGACCGGCAGGCGGTCGTGGAGAACTTCACCGACCCGGACACCCGGCGCTGGGTGCCGGGCTATCGGATCAACGACCTGGCCGACGCCGGCGCGTACATCGCCCGGCGTGCCGGCGAGTGGGCCAGCGACGTGCGCTACTCCTGGGCGGTGGCCGACCCGGTCACCGGCGAGTTGCTCGGCGAGGTCGGGCTCAAGGACGTGGACCTGGTCAACCACACCGCGGAGGCGACCTGCTGGACCCATCCGGCGAGGCGCGGCCGGGGCACCGCATCCAGCGCGCTGGCCGCCGCACTCCGGTTCGGCTTCGCCGCGATCGGCCTGCAAAGCGTGGTGTACAAGCATTTCGCCAGCAATGCCGCATCCGCGCGGGTGGCCGAGAAGTGCGGTTTTCGGCTGACCGAGCAGATCGAGCAAGCCAGGTCGGGCGAGGGCACCGAAGAACGTCTGGTGGTCCGGCTGGCGACGCGAAGTTGACCGGAACCTGGCGGCTCGGCCACGCGTCCAGGAAATGTCGGCGGAACGGTCGAATCCGAGCATCACGGACCGATACAGTAAGACCACCCACAGGTGTTTCGCGGTTAGTCGATCGGAGGGCGGCGTGGCGGACGGTAATCAGGGCCATGCACCGAGTCAGGACCACGGCGCCACCTCGGCCAACCATCTCTACGTGGAACCGGGTGCGGTGCCGGCGCTGCGCGATGCGTTCGCCGACGCATTGGCGAAGGTGGACCGCCAGCTCGAGCTGGCCGGGCACGACCTGCGTATCACCGGGTGGGCCCTCGACCCGGTGAGCACCGACGCCACCGCCGCGTTCAACGCGCGCTCGGTGGACGCGGCCGAGTCGGCGCTCGGCACCCTGCTGGCGTACCGCAACCAGCTCAGCACCGCGGTGGAGACCCTGGACCGCACCGCCGAGCAGTACCGGGTGGCGGACGAGGACAACAGCGTCACGGTCGGCAAGCAGGAGGGCGAAGCCTGATGGTTGAGCAGGCCGCGGACAAGACCAGGTGGCGGGGCTTCACCCACAAGGAGCTGCACAAGCTGCTGAACGACGGCGCCGGTCCGGCCGCCTCGGCCGACCCGTCCCGGCGCTGGTCGGAGCTCGCCTCGACGCTCACCGAGGTCGGCGACGACCTGCGGGCGGCGATCGGCCGGTCCGGCTCGGGCTGGAGCGGGCGCGCCGCGGGCGCCGCGTACGACCGGTTGTCCGAACTGGTCAACTGGGCACAGCGGACCGGCGGCAACGCCACCGAGATGCGCACCGCGGTGGAGAACCAGGCCGAGCACCTGGCCAAGGCCCGTGCCGAGATGCCGGTGCCGGACGACGCCCAGGCGGCCCCTGCCGACCCGACCGCGGCGCCGGCGCTGCAGGTGCTCGCCACCCAGCGGGACCAGGAGCCGGTCGAGGCGGCCGCGTCCGCAGGGCAGCAGAAGGCCTTCGAGGTGATGGCCGCCTACCAGCACAACACGGACGCCAACACCGGCGCCATGGCCACGTTCACCGCGCCCGCCCAGCTCACCGGCCTCGGCGACCTGCACCGCCACCACGACATGGGCATTCACCTGACCACCCCCGCGTTGGCCGTCGGCATCGGCCTCGGCGGGGTGCCGCAGGAGCAGGACCACGAGATCCCGACCAGGAGTCAGGGCCAGCACGGCCACCACGGCTGGAGTTACCAGCCGACCATCGGCGCGGGCTCGCCGGGCGGGCACGAGAGCCACCGGCCCGGCCCCGACCCGTACTCCGGGTCCGCGCGGCAGAACCAGCCGACGTTCACACCCGGGATCTGGGGCGTGCTCGGTGAGGACGGCTACCGGCGCGGTCGCACCAGCACCGGTACGGGTGGTCCGCTCTCGTCGACCGGAATCGGCGGCGGAACCATCGGCGGCTCGGGAACCATCGGCGGCGTCGGCGCTACGTCCGGCGGCGGCGGCGCGCCGGGCGCCGGGGTGCCCGGCGGAACCGGGAGCGCCCCCGGAACGCGCGGCGGTGTGCCGGTGACCGGCTCGAACCTCGGCACGAGCACCGGCACCGCGATCGGCGCGGGTGGCGTCCAGTCACCCGACCTGCAGTCCGCCGCGGCCGGCCAGTTGGCCGCGGCCCACGGGACGTCGGCGGCGGCAACGCCAGGTGCCGCCGCCGGCACCTCAGGTCTGACCGGCGACCACGACCGGAGCATGCGGCGGCTCGGTGCCGACGCCATCGGCTCCGGCCAGTGGTTCGGCGACGGCGCGGAGGCCGAGGTCCGCGGTGCCGCGCCCAACCGCCGCAGGCGCGAGTTCGAGCAGCCCGACCGCGTCACCGAGGCGGTGTCGATCGACGGCGAGGAGCACAACCTGCCCCCCACGGTGATCGGCGACGGCCCGAGGTGACCGGAGCCGTCGAACTCAGCTGACGGGTTCGAGGATCTCGGGGCGAGCCTCGGGGGCAGCGGAGCGCTTGGCGTCCGCGGCCTGGTCGTCGGGTTGGGTCTGGGAGTCCCGCTCGGCCTCGACGCGGGCCTGGTACACGGCGACCTCGCGGTCCCGGGTCGCCGCATCCCAGCCGAGCACGTCACCCATCAGCGCGGCGACCTCCTCGGCCGTGTCGACGCCGCGGTGGGCGTACTCGATGGAGATCCGGGTGCGCCGGGCGAGCACGTCCTCCAGGTGCAGAGCGCCCTCGTGGCTGGCCGCGTAGACCACCTCGACCCGCAGGTAGTCAGGTGCGGCGGTCACCGGGCGGAGCAACTCCGGCCGGCCGTCGGCGGACCCCAACACCTCGTGCACCAGCGAGCCGTAGCGGTCGAGCAGGTGCCGGACCCGGTAGGGATGCAGGCCGTGCCGGGCGCCGAGCGCCTCCGCCTGGTTCACCAGCGCGTGGTAGCCGTCCGCTCCGATCAGCGGCACCTTGTCGGTGATCGACGGCTGGAGCCGGCCGGGCAGGTCCACCGACGCCGCGTCCACCGCGTCCGCCGCCATCACCCGGTAGGTGGTGTACTTCCCACCGGCGATGGCCACCAGGCCCGGCGCCACCCTGGCCACCGCGTGCTCCCGGGACAGCTTCGAGCTCTCCTCGCTCTCCCCGGCGAGCAGCGGCCGTAGTCCGGCGTAGACGCCCTCGATGTCGGCATTGGTCAGCGGCGTGGCCAGTACCGCGTTGACGTGTTCGAGGATGTAGTCGATGTCCTGCTTGGTGGCCGCCGGATGGGCGAGATCCAGATTCCAGTCGGTGTCGGTGGTGCCGACGATCCAGTGGTTGCCCCACGGAATGACGAACAGCACGGACTTCTCGGTGCGCAGGATGAGGCCCGACTCCGACACGATGCGGTCGCGCGGCACCACGATGTGCACGCCCTTGCTGGCCCGCACCTTGAACCGGCCGCGGGTACCGGCCAGCCGCTGTAGCTCGTCGGTCCACACGCCGGTGCAGTTGATCACGACGCTGGCCCGGACCTCGGTCTCCCGGCCGTCCTCGACGTCGCGCACCCGCACCCCGGAGACCCGGTCGGCCTCGCGGACCATGCCGACCACCTGCGTCGAGGTGCGTACCACCGCGCCGTAGTGGGCCGCGGTCCGCGCCACGGTCATGGTGTGCCGGGCATCGTCGGCCTGCGCGTCGAAGTAGCGGATGCCGCCGATCAACGCGTCGCGGCGCAGCGCGGGCACCATGCGCAGCGCGCCGGCCCGGGTCAGGTGCTTCTGGCCGGGCACGGAACGGGCGCCGCCCATGCTGTCGTACAGGAACAGTCCGGCCGCGGTGTACGGCCGTTCCCAGATCCGGTGGGACAGCGGGTAGAGGAAGCTGACCGGCTTGACGAGGTGCGGAGCCAGCCGGGTGAGCATCAGCTCGCGCTCCCGCAACGCCTCCCGCACCAAGCCGAACTCGAGCTGCTCGAGATAGCGCAGCCCGCCGTGGAACAACTTGCTCGAGCGGCTCGACGTGCCGGAGGCAAGATCGCGCGCCTCGACCAGGGCGACCCGCAGCCCGCGGGTGGCCGCGTCCAGTGCGGTGCCCACCCCGACCACGCCGCCGCCGATCACCACGACATCGAACGCCTCGGTCCCGAGTCGCTGCCAGTCCAGCTCGCGCTCCGCCTGCCCCAACCGGCCACCGATCGTGGCGATCGTGCCGCCGGCAGCCGGTGGGGTCCTGCTGTTGACCACGTGCACCTCCCGTGTTGCCGCAGCACAACGCTACCGCCAACCGGGGGTAACCCGCGCGCCCCCGTAGACAGGTTGACCATGGTCCCGTAGTTTCGAAGATCGCTCAGGGTAGGCACCGCGGCCAACCCGGCCAGGGGCCGTCGCTGCCTGCACCTCACCTTTTTCGCGGGAGGCCGACCATGGATCTGAACTTCGGCGAGATCTTCCTCTGGGAGCTGTTGGGTACCGCGGCGCTGACCTTGATGGGTTGCGGTGTCGTGGCGAACGTCGTACTCAAGAAAACTCTTGGTACCGGCGGAGGTTGGCTGTTGGTCAACTTCGGCTGGGGTTTCGCGGTGCTCATCGGCGCGACCATCGCCAATCCGTCCGGGGGGCACATCAACCCGGCGGTCACTTTGGGTTTACTGGCCTCCGGCAAGTCGGCCACCGGCTGGGCCATGGCGCCCGCGTACCTGCTCGGTCAACTGATCGGCGCGTTCCTCGGTGCGGTGCTGTGCTGGATGGCGTACAAGCTTCAGTTCGACACCCACGACGAACCGGAGAACACCAGGGGAATCTTCGCTACCGGCCCGACCGTGCCGAACGCGCCATGGAACCTGATCACGGAGATCATCGGCACGTTCGTGCTGCTGTTCTGGATCCTGCGCACCGGCACGGCGAACTCCGGCCTCGGCTACGCGGCGGTGGCCTTCGTCGTGGTCGGCATCGGCAACTCGCTCGGCGGCCCGACCGGGTACGCCATCAACCCGGCCCGCGACCTCGGCCCGCGCATCGCGTACGCGGTCCTGCCGATCAGCGGCAAGGGCAGCCCGGATTGGGGCTACTCCTGGATTCCGGTTGTCGGCCCGATCGTCGGCGGCGTGCTTGCCGGACTGCTCAACCAGATCCTCCCCTCGACCTGACCCGAGCCGCGAACACGAAAGAGGCGCTGCCAGATGACCAACTACGTCGCGGCGATCGATCAGGGCACCACGTCCACCCGCTGCATGATCTTCAGCCACACCGGTGAGGTGGTGGCCGTCGATCAGAAGGAGCACGCGCAGATCTTCCCCAAGGCCGGCTGGGTCGAGCACGACCCGGAGGAGGTCTGGACGAACACCCGCGAGGTGACCGCGCGCGCGCTGGCCAAGGCGGACCTGCATGTCTCGGACATCGTCGCGATCGGCATCACCAACCAGCGGGAGACCGCGGTGGTGTGGGACAAGAGCACCGGCAAGCCGGTCTACAACGCGATCGTCTGGCAGGACACCCGCACCGACCGGATCTGCGATGAGCTCGGCGCGCTCGGCGGCGGGCAGACGCGGTACACGGCCAAGACCGGTCTGCCCATCGCCACCTACTTCTCCGGCCCCAAGGTCCGCTGGATCCTGGACAACGTCGACGGCGCCCGCCAGCGCGCCGAGGCCGGCGATCTCCTGTTCGGCAACATGGACACCTGGGTGCTGTGGAACATGACCGGCGGCCCGGACGGCGGCGTGCACGTCACCGACCCGACGAACGCCTCCCGCACGCTGCTGATGGATCTCGACACGCTGTCCTGGAACGCGGACATCGCGGGCGAGATCGGTGTGCCGCTGTCGATGCTGCCGGAGATCCGGTCCTCCTCCGAGGAGTACGGCCGGGTCCGGGACCGCGGCGTGCTGGCCGGGGTGCCGATCGCCGGCATCCTGGGCGACCAGCAGGCGGCCACGTTCGGGCAGGCCTGCCTGTCTCCCGGCGAGGCCAAGAACACTTACGGCACCGGCAACTTCGTGCTGCTGAACACCGGCACCGAGAAGGTGATGAGCAAGAACGGGCTGCTCACCACGATCTGCTACAAGATCGGCTCGGCGGCTCCGGTGTACGCCCTCGAGGGCTCCATCGCGGTCACCGGCTCCCTGGTCCAGTGGATCCGGGACAACCTGGGCATTATCAGCGCGGCACCGGAGATCGAGGACCTGGCCCGCGGCGTGGACGACAACGGCGGCTGCTACATCGTGCCGGCGTTCTCGGGCCTGTTCGCCCCGTACTGGCGTTCCGACGCCCGCGGCGCGCTAGTCGGGCTGACCCGCTACGTCAACAAGGGCCACCTGGCCAGGGCGGTGCTCGAGGCCACCGCGTTCCAGAGCCGTGAGGTGATCGACGCCATGAACGCCGACTCCGGTGTGGCACTGACCTCGCTCAAGGTGGACGGCGGCATGGTCGGCAACGAGCTGCTCATGCAGTTCCAGGCCGACATCCTGAACGTCCCGGTGATCCGGCCGGTGGTCGCCGAGACGACCGCGCTCGGCGCGGCCTACGCCGCCGGGCTCGCGGTCGGGTTCTGGGCGGGCGAGGACGACGTCCGCAACAACTGGGCCAAGGACAAGGAGTGGACCCCGGCCATGGACGAGGCCACCCGCGAGCGCACCTACAAGCACTGGAAGAAGGCGGTGACCCGGACCTTCGACTGGGTCGAGCACGACTGACCGCCGGCACGGATCACGTTGGCACGCCTGCGGTTCGCAGGCGGTGGCCGGCTGCGGACCCCCAGTCGGATCCCGCAGCCGGCCACCAGTGCCGTGCCGGCACGGCACGTCCATCGGTGACGGAATCGTCAAAGAATGCCGCCCTCGGCTTGGCCGTGCAGCCGATATCGGCCGAGCCCGCGGTGACGTGTCATTTCTACTTCTGCCGTGCCCCCGTGCGGTTCTCGCCATAGATACGCCGACGGGGCCGCGCGGGTTGCCCTCGGCCGGGGACGGTTCCACTCAGTCCAGGTCGTCGTGGCGCATGAGCTGGCGGCCGGCCTCGGTGATGGAGCCGGAAACCGAGGGGTAGACCGAGAACGTCAGCGCCAGATCTTCCACCGTGAGCTGGTTCTGCACGGCCAGCGCGATCGGCAGGATCAGCTCGCTCGCCATCGGCGCCACCACGACGCCGCCGATCACCACACCGGTCGCCGGCCGGCAGAACAGCTTCACGAAGCCGCGGCGCAATCCCTCCATCTTCGCCCTGGCATTGGTCGCCAGCGGCAACGTGATCGTCCGGGCGGGTACCTCGCCGGCGTCGATGGACTGTTGGCTGATCCCGACCGTGGCGATCTCCGGGTGGGTGAACACGTTGGCGGCCACCGTTTTCAGCTTGATCGGCGCGACCCCCTCGCCGAGCGCGTGCCACATCGCGATCCGGCCCTGCATGGCCGCGACGCTGGCCAGCATCAGCAGGCCGGTGCAGTCGCCGGCCCCGTAGACGCCGGGCACGCTGGTCCGGGACACCCGGTCGACCGAGACGAACCCGCCCGGTCCCGGTTCGATGCCCACCTTGTCCAGGCCGATGTCCGTGGTGTTGGGTACCGAGCCGACGGTCATCAGCGCATGGCTCGCGTGTACTCGGTCGCCGCCGCGCAGTTGCACCACGACGCCGCCGGCGGACCGCTCCACCCGCTCCGCCCTGGCGTGCTTGATCACCGTGGTGCCGCGTTCGGCGAACACCTCCTCGAGCACCGCGGCGGCGTCCGCGTCCTCGTGCGGCAGCACCCGGTCCCGGCTGGAGATCAGGGTGACCTTGACGCCCATCTCGGTGTAGGCCGAGGCAAACTCCGCTCCGGTGACCCCGGAGCCGACCACCACCAGGTGCTCGGGCAGTTCCGGCAACTCGTAGATCTGCCGCCAGTCCAGGATCCGCTGGCCGTCCGGCTCGGCGCCGGGCAGCACCCTCGGGTTGGCTCCGGTGGAGATCAGCACCACGTCGGCGGCGAGCACCTCGGTGTCGCCGCGCAGCGTGGTGACCTCGACCCGGTGTGCCGCCAGGCCCGGGTGCTCGTCGTGGAACCGGGCGGTGCCACCGATCACCCGAACACCCTCGCGCTGCACCCGGTTGCGCACGTCCGCGGACTGCGCGAGGGCCAGACCTCTCACCCGACCGTGTACTACCGGCAGGTCGATCCCGATCGCCTTGTCGTCGCTGCGGATGCCGAGCTCGTTGGCGTTGTGGAAGGCCGAGCGCGCGCCGGCCGAGGCGATGAACGTCTTGGACGGCACGCAGTCGTAGAGCACGCAGGCCCCGCCGAGGCCGTCCCGCTCGACGACGGTGACATCGGCTCCGTGCTGAGCGGCGACAAGCGCGGCCTCGTATCCGGCCGGCCCACCACCCATGATCACGATCCGGGTCACTGCTTCCTCCTCACCGCAGACGTCCCGTGGTCACCGTACGCGGGATACCGGCTCGCTGGTCCCTCGCCTGCGCCCACCTATCGCTACGCTGTCCCCCGTGCCGCTCTACGCCGCGTATGGGTCCAACATGGATCCGGCTCAGATGATGGAGCGAGCTCCGCACTCGCCGATGGCGGGCGCCGGCTGGCTCGTGGGATGGCGTCTCACTTTCGGCGGGGAAGACCTCGGGTGGGAGGGCGCCCTGGCGACCCTGGTCGAGGACGGCGAGAGCCAGGTGTTCGTGGTGCTCTACGACGTCACCCGCGAGGACGAGGCCCGGTTGGATCGATGGGAGGGCAGCGAACTCGGCATCCACACCAAGATCCGGCTCCGGGTGCAGACCCTGGAGGGCTCGGTTCTGGCCTGGCTCTACGTGCTGGACGCCTACGAGGGCGGCCTGCCGTCGGCTCGCTATCTCGGCGTGATGGCGGACGCCGCCGAAGCCGCGGGTGCGCCCGCGGACTACGTCTCCGCGCTACGCACCCGCCCCTGCCGCGGCATCGGCCCCTAACCTCCCCAACCCGCGAGTCTCGCGCTCAGGCAAGCGAGTCTCGCGCTCAGGCAACAAACCTGCGGACCGTGAAGGTCGCTCTGATCTGCGAGATCAACCGCGCGGGGTCGCGGAGGTCGGCCGCCGAGGCGCGGATGATCAGCCAACCGCGCTTGCGCAGATCGGCATCCCGCGCCGCGTCGAGCTCCGTGCGCCCCTCGTGCGCGGCATGGCCGTCGTACTCCAGCCCGATCATCGGCTCCGGCCAGGCGAAGTCCAGCCGGTACCGCTCGCGGCCGTCGAGGTCGTGCACCGGGAACTGGGCCCGCGGCACCGGCAGGCCCGCCTCGACCACGGTCAGCAGCACCGCGCTCTCCGCGGGTGACTCGGGCCGCCCGGTAGCCAACTCGAGCAGCCCGGCCGCTCGGCGCCGCCCGCGCGGATCCGCCCTGGTCGTGATCCGCCACGTCAGCTCGGCCCGGAGCTCGGCTTGGGCGCTCGGCGTCAAGCCGGCCAGCGCTTGATCGGCACACGCGAGCGCGGTCGATCTCCGTGCCGTGCACAGCAACTCGGCGATCACGACGTCGAGCGCGAGCACGGGCAGACCGTCGCGCTCGCACACGTCCTGTTGATCGAACGCCCCACGGTGTACCCGCACACCGTCGCGACACCGAACCCGGCACCGGTAGGGCGCGAGCAGATGGATCGTGCCCGCTTCGGCCGCGGTGCAGCCGTGCAGCAGCGCGGCCGTGTGGCTGGTGAGTGCGGTCTCCTGGCCGGCCCACAGCAGCGCCGCGGCCGCCCGGGTGGTGTGCTCCGGCATCCGGAGCCGGTCAACGATCACCTGCCGGGAGAACCGCACGAGCGCACCGACACGCAGCATCGCGCGGACCGCCGGCAGGCCGATGTCGGCCACCAACGCGTCGCGCCGGTACGCACCGTGCAGCCCGGCCGGAAGCTCCGCCGGTTGCCTGGGCGCGGAACTCGGTTGCCCGAGCGCGAGACTCGCTTGCCCGAGCGCGCGACTCGCGGCGGGGGTGGGGTGGGCTGTGGGTAGATCTGTCATGGCGCCAGCATCGCCGCACCATATGACCGCGCCGGCCGGGAAAAACCAACCTGTGGATAACCCCGGCAGCTGTGGACAACTCGCCGGCGGACGTGCCGGAACCGGCGCGGGACGCTAGGCCAGCGCGGCGAGGGCGGTGTGGACGAGCACCCGCACGCCGACCAGCAGGGCCCGCTCATCGAGCCGGAACGTGGGCTGGTGCAGATCCGGCGTCGGGCCGTCACCCGCCCACACGCCGAGCCGGGCGAAGGTGCCGGGCACGTGCTCCAGGTACCAGCCGAAGTCCTCGCCCCCGGAGGACTGCTTGATCCCGGTCAGCGCGTCCTCGCCGAGCGCGGCCTCGACGCCGGCACGCAGCAACTGGGTGGACTCCCGCTCGTTCATCACCGGCGGCACGCCGCGCTGGTGGCGGAGCTTGAAGCCGACGCCGGTGGGCGCCAGCAGCGACTGGACCAGGCCGGCGACCAGCGGCTCGAGGTCCTCCCAGACCTCGTGGTCAGCGGTGCGCAGAGTGCCGCGCAGCACGCCGTCCTGCGGCACCGCGTTGGCCGCCTCGCCGGCGTGCACCGCGCCCCAGACCAGCACGGTGCCCGAGCGCGGGTCCACCCGGCGGGACAGCAGCGCGGGCAGGCCGGTGATCACGGCGCCGAGCGCGTGCACCAGGTCGGCGGTCAGGTGCGGCCGCGAGGTGTGCCCGCCGGGCGAGGTGAGCTGGAGCTCGAGCAGGTCCGCTGCGGAGGTGACGGCGCCGACCCGGGTACCCACCCGGCCGACCTCGAGCCGGGGGTCGCAGTGCATGCCGAAGATCGCGTCGACGCCCTCGAGCCCGCCCGAGGCGATCACGTCAAGGGCGCCGCCCGGCATGACCTCCTCGGCGGGCTGGAAGATCAGCCGAACCCGGCCGGGCAGCTCAGCGGCCGAGGCGAGCGCGAGCCCGGCGGCGGCCAGCATCGCGGTGTGCGCGTCGTGCCCGCAGGCGTGGCAGGCGCCGACCACGGTCGAGGCATACGGCAGGCCGGTCAGCTCGGTCAGCGGCAGCGCGTCCATGTCCGCGCGCAGCGCAACGCACCGGCCACCGGAGCCGATGTCGCACAGCAGCCCCGTGCCGCCCGGCATGAGCCGGGGCTTCAGTCCGACCGAGGACAGCAGCCCGGCGATCAGCTCGGTGGTGTTGAACTCCCGCCGGGAAAGCTCCGGATAGGCGTGCATGTGCCGGTACCAGGCGATTACGTCGGCCGCGTTGCGGGCCAGCCAGTCGTCAAGCCAAGCCGGCCCCCGCCCAGCGCCAATGTCCTCCACGCACGGCATCCTTACGCCGTCATCGGTAATCAGCAGGACGGAGTCCGTTGCCCCGGCGGACCGGTTGCGGTCCTTCGGCGTATCGGACCGCGAGTCGAGCACGGTCACTCGAATCCCCCCTGCGGTGTCGTGATCTCGCGTCGATGGTTCTTCGGTATCACTGTTCTGCTTGTCATGGTTCAGGTCGCCGTTGCCGGCCAGGCTCCCGCGAATCTTCCACCATTACCCACACCGGATCGCACCAGTTTTCCTGACTATCGGCTCGCCGGTAGGCGAAATGCGCCGAACGGCCGAGCAATTTCAGCCAGGCTAGTCGATCACAATCGGCAGCGCTTACTTGGAGGTCGCGCTCTCCGACTTCTTCTTCCGCTTGCGCCTGGTGCTCCGGCCGAAGATCACGATCACCAGCAGGATCGCCGCCAGGACGCCGATGGTCAGCTTGTGCTTGGCCTTGTTCGGCTGCTGCTCCGGATTGAGGGCCGGGCCGGCCGGGGCGCTGGGGTTGGGGGTCGCGGTCGGCTGGTCCAGCGCCACCGCGTGAACCGCGCTCGGCGGTGCGGCCGGGCGGGCGGCCGACGCCGATACCGCTGCCGTGGGCATGAGCACGAGCACCGCAAGCACCGTGACTACCAGGAGTCCACCGACGCGCCGCATACCGTCACCCTACTGGGGCACCTGGCCATCCGCGAAGACCTCGAGGATGCGCTCCGCCGCGAGCGTGGCGGTCAGCTTCCCGTCCCGGACCTGGCGCTCCAGCTCCGGTCCGAGCCGGCGCACCTCGGGGTGCTCGTGCAGCCGGGCGAGCAGCGTGTCCCGCACCATGGTCCAGGTCCAGTCGACCTGCTGGCGGCGGCGCTTGGCGTCCAGCTCGCCGGACTCAGACAGGGTGCGGTGGTGCCGCTCGACCTCGTCCCACACCGCGTCGAGGCCCACCTCGCGCAGCCCGCTACAGGTCAGTACGGGCGGGGTCCAGGTGGTCTCCGCATGACGCAGCAACCGCAACGCCCCGGCCAGCTCGCGGGCCGCCTTGCGGGCCTCCCGCTCGTGCTCACCGTCCGCCTTGTTCACCGCGATCACGTCGGCCAGCTCGAGGACACCCTTCTTGATCCCCTGTAGCTGGTCGCCGGTGCGGGCCAGGGTGAGCAGCAGGAAGCAGTCGACCATGTTGGCCACCGCGACCTCGGACTGACCGACCCCGACCGTCTCGACCAGCACGGTGTCGTACCCGGCGGCTTCCATCAGCACGATCGTCTCGCGGGTCGCCTTGGCGACGCCGCCGAGTGTGCCGGAGGTCGGCGACGGGCGGATGAACGCGGCCGGGTCCACGGACAGCCGGGCCATCCTGGTCTTGTCGCCGAGGATGGACCCCCCGGTCCGGGTGGACGACGGGTCGACGGCTAGCACCGCGACCCGGCGTCCGGCCGAGGTCAGGGTGGCGCCGAGCGCGTCGATGAAGGTGGACTTGCCGACGCCGGGCACGCCGGTAATGCCCACCCGGTGCGCGCCGCCGGCCCTCGGCAGCAGCTCGACCAGCAGTTCCTGGGCCTGCGCGCGGTGATCCGCGCGGCGCGACTCGACCAGCGTGATCGCCCGGGACAGGGTGCCCCGGTCGGCCTCGAGCACGCCATTGACGTACTCGGCGACGTCGATCTCGCGCGCCACGACTAGAGCTGGTGCCCGTGCGCGGCGGCCAGCTTGCGGACCAGGTCGGCGGCCGCGTCGGCGATCACCGTGCCCGGACCGAAGATCGCCGCGGCACCGGCCGCGCGCAGCTCCTCGTAGTCGCCGGGCGGGATCACGCCGCCGACCACGACCATGATGTCGCCGCGGCCCAACGAGGCCAGCTCGTCGCGCAGCGCCGGCACCAGGGTGAGGTGCCCCGCGGCGAGCGAGTTCACCCCGACGATGTGCACGTCCGCCTCCACCGCCTGACGCGCCACCTCGGCCGGGGTCTGGAACAGCGGCCCGACGTCCACGTCGAAGCCGAGGTCGGCGAACGCGGTGGCGATCACCTTCTGCCCCCGGTCGTGGCCGTCCTGGCCCATCTTGGCCACCAGGATGCGCGGCCGGCGGCCCTCCGCGTCGGCGAACGACTCGACCAGTGCCCGGGTCTCGTCCACGTTGGACGCGCCGGCGGCCTCCTCGGTGTACACCCCGGAGATCGTACGGATCTGCGCCGAGTGCCGCCCCCACTTCGCGGCCAGGGCCTCGGAGATCTCCCCGACGGTGGCCTTCGCCCGAGCCGCGTCGATGGCCAGCGGCAGCAGGTTCTCGGTGCCGTCGGCGGCCATGGTCAGCGCGGCCAGCGTGCGCTCGACCTCGGCCGGGTCGCGTTCCGCGCGCAGCCGGCGCAGCTTCGCCAACTGCTGGGCGCGTACCCCGGCGTTGTCCACCTTGAGCACGTCGATCTTCTCGTCCTCGGCGAGGCGGTACTTGTTCACCCCGATCACCGGCTGGCGGCCGGAGTCGATGCGGGCCTGGGTGCGCGCCGCCGCCTCCTCGATGCGCATCTTCGGGATGCCGGCCTCGATCGCGCTGGCCATCCCGCCGGCCTGCTCGACCTCCTGGATGTGGCTCCAGGCGCGGCGGGCCAGATCGTAGGTCAGCCGCTCGACGAACGCGCTGCCGCCCCAGGGGTCGATCACCTTGGTGGTGCCGGACTCCTGCTGGAGCAACAGCTGCGTGTTGCGGGCGATCCGCGCGGAGAAGTCGGTCGGCAGGGCGAGCGCCTCGTCCAACGCGTTGGTGTGCAACGACTGGGTGTGCCCCTGGGTGGCCGCCATGGCCTCGACGCAGGTGCGGATCACGTTGTTGTACACGTCCTGCGCGGTCAGCGACCAGCCCGAGGTCTGGCAGTGGGTGCGCAGCGATAGGGACTTGGCCGAGGTGGGCTCGAACTGCCTGACCAACTTGGCCCAGAGCAGCCGCGCGGCCCGCAGCTTGGCCACCTCCATGAAGAAGTTCATCCCGATGGCCCAGAAGAACGACAGTCTCGGCGCGAACGAGTCGATGGCCAGACCCGCGGCGAGGCCCGCCCGGATGTACTCGACCCCGTCGGCGAGCGTGTAGGCGAGCTCGAGATCAGCGGTCGCCCCGGCCTCCTGCATGTGGTAGCCGGAGATCGAGATGGAGTTGAACCGGGGCATCTCCCGCGAGGCGAAACCGAAGATGTCGGACACGATGCGCATCGACTGCCGCGGCGGGTAGATGTAGGTGTTGCGCACCATGAACTCTTTGAGGATGTCGTTCTGGATGGTGCCGGCCAGCTTCGTCGGCGGCACCCCCTGCTCCTCGGCGGCCACCACGTAGAGCGCCAGGATCGGCAGCACCGCGCCGTTCATGGTCATCGAGACGGTCATCTGGTCGAGCGGGATGCCGTCGAAGAGTTGGCGCATGTCGTAGATGGAGTCGATCGCCACCCCGGCCATGCCGACATCGCCGGCCACCCGGGGATGGTCGGAGTCGTAGCCCCGGTGCGTGGCAAGGTCGAACGCGATCGACAGGCCTTTTTGGCCGGCAGCGAGGTTGCGCCGGTAAAACGCGTTGGACTCCTCGGCCGTGGAGAAACCGGCGTACTGTCGAATGGTCCACGGCTGGCTGACGTACATCGTCGGATAGGGCCCGCGCAGGAATGGCGCCAATCCCGGATAAGTCTCCAGGAAGTCCAAACCGTCGAGATCTTCCTTGGTGTACAGGGGCTTGATGCCGATGCCTTCGGGCGTCTCGGAAACCGGTCCGGCCGGCGGCGCGTCCGGCACCGGAGCCGGCTCGCCGAGGGAAATCCCGGAGAAGTCGGGAATCCCGCTCGCATTGCCCCATTGATCGCTCGGCCGCTCGGTCACTCGAACTCCTCGGCGTAACGCACCCGGGGCAGCCCGCCGGACGGAAGCTCCGCGGCGGGATCGCGGTAGAGGGGTTCCTCATCGGGATTGGGGAACTCGGTCACCCCGGTGATCTTGTCGGTGCCGGCGGCGAGGTTGGCCCGGCGCGCCTGCCAGGTCTGCGCCAGCCGGTCGGCGACCAGACCCGACTCCAGCCCGGCGCGGATGCCGCCGGCCCGCTCCAACTCGGTGAACCAGGACCAGGCCGCGCGGGCCAGTTCGTCGGTGAGCCGCTCCACGTACCAGGACTCGCCGGCCGGGTCGGTCACACCGGCCACAGTGGACTCTTCGAGCAGGATCGACTGGGTGTTGCGGGCGATGCGCCGGCCGAACGCGTCGGGCTGGCCGATGGCCGAGTCGAACGGCAGCACGGTCACCGCGTCCGCCCCGCCGACCCCGGCGGCGAAGCAGGCCACCGTGGTGCGCAGCATGTTCACCCAGGGGTCGCGCCTGGTCATCATGGCCGGCGAGGTCACCGCGTGCTGCCGCTGCGCGCCGGCCGACCCGCCGGACACCTCGACCACCCTGGCCCAGAGCCGGCGGGCCGCCCGGAACTTCGCGATGGTGAGGAACTGGTCCACCGTCGCGGCGAACCGGAACTCGAGTTGGCCGGCCGCCGCGTCCACGTCCAGCCCGGCCTCGGTGAGCGCCCGCAGGTAGGCCACGCCGGTGGCCACCGCACAGCCCAGTTCCTGAGCATCCGAACCGCCGGCCTCGTGGTACGGCAGCGCGTCGACCACGATCGTGCGCAACGCCGGGAACTCACCGGCCGTCCGGAGCGCAAGGCGGCTCGCGGCGCGAAGATCGGCCGCGGCGCCGGTGCGGGCCAGCCAGCCGAGCGGGTCCGCGCCCAGGTTGCCGCGCACCTCGCCGGCCGCGATTGCCTTGGCCCGGTGGACGTCGAGCAGCGCATCGGCCGACTCGGCGAAGTCCGCGCCCGCGTCGAGGGTGACCGGGGCGAGGTCGAGGTGCACCTCGCGCAGCACCTCGGGGAGCGCGCCGGCCGGGAGCCCGACCAGCCAGAGCGAGGTGACGCCGTGCTCGAGGTCGTCGAGCACCGCGGCCGGGTCGGCGACGGTGTGGCGCTGCCGGATGTCCCACCCGGTGGCCGCGCCGGGAGCGCGGCCGCCGCGGACGAACGGGTAGCGGCCGGGAAGTCCCGGCGCGGGAGCGGCGTCCGCCGCCGTGTACAGCGGCGCCAGGACGATCCCGTCATAGGTCCGGCTCTGCGGCACGGCTGCGGCGAGCGCCTGCCACTGTTCCCGGGTGGCCGCCGGGAACTCGCTGGCCAGCGTCAGCTCGGCGGGGGTCATCTCCCTGATGCTACGCAAAACGGGTGGTCAGCCGTTAGGTGAGTAGGGTCACCGGCATGTCCGTCCCCGCCGAGCAGCGCCTGATCGCCGGCCGCTACCGGCTGCGCCGGGTGCTCGGGCAGGGGTCGATGGGCACGGTCTGGGAGGCCTACGACGAGCTGCTGCACCGGCCGGTCGCGGTGAAGGAGGTCCGCGCGCTGCCCGGGATTCCCGAGGCGGCGGCGGACGAACTGCGCGAGCGGACGCTGCGTGAGGCCAGGGCGATCGCCGTGGTCTCGCATCCCAACGTGATCACGCTGCACGACGTGGCCAGGGAGCACGGCGAGCCGTTCGTGGTGATGGAGTACCTGCCGGCGCGCAGCCTCGCCGACCTGCTGCGCGAGTTCGGGCCGCTGGACGTGCCGAAGGCCGCGACCGTCGGCTACGCGGTGGCCGCCGGGCTGGCCGCCGCGCACCAGGCCGGGATCACGCACCGGGACGTCAAGCCGGGCAATGTGCTGGTCACCGAGGACGGCCGGGTGAAGCTCACCGACTTCGGCATCGCGCGCAACATGTCCGAGCTCACCATGACGGGGACCGGTATCACGCTGGGCTCGCCGGCCTACATCGCGCCCGAGGTGGCCGCCGGACGCGAGGTCACCTCGGCCGCGGACCTGTGGGGGCTCGGCGCCACGCTGTTCGCCGCGGTCGAGGGCCGGGCGCCGTACGACCCGGACGGGCCGGTGCTCGAGACGCTGTCCGCCGTGGTGAACGGGGAGGTGCCGGCGCCCAGCTCGGCCGGACCACTGGCCGACGCGATCACCGCGCTGATGGTGAAGGACCCGGCCGGGCGCGCCTCGACCGAGGAGATCTGCCGGCTGCTGCACCCGCTGCTGCCGCCGCCGGGAACACCGCTCTACCCGACCGGCTCCGACGCGGCGCCGGCCGGAGCTGAGGTCACCCCGCTGACCGCGCCGACCCCGCAGACGCCGGCCGCCCCGGCGGCGGACCCGCCGCCGGCCGAGGTGCCGTCGGCGCCCCGGCTGGCCGCCGACCCCGGTCCGCTGCCGTTCCTCCCGCAGGCGCAGTCGGCCGGGCGGCCGCCGGCCAGGGCTCGGCGCGGGCGCGGCCGGGTCCGGCGGACACTGGTGCTGCTCGTCGCGATACTGCTGTTCCTCGCCGCGGGCGGCGGCGGGTTCGCGCTGGCCCGCAGGCTCGGCGGGAAGCCGGTGCTGCCGCCGAACCGCACGGCCGCCGCGGCGCCGCAGCCGGCCAGCCCGCTCAGCGAGCTGGTGGACAACCCCGGCGACGCCAGCACACTGGCCGGTGAGCAGGGTGGTGGCTTCGTCGTGCCGGTACCGAGGGACTGGCAGCGCTACGTCGAGCAGCGGGTGACCGGCAAGCTGCCGAACAGCACCCGGGTGCACTTCGTGTCGCCCGACGGCACCCAGCGGCTCACCGTCCAGCGCTTCCCGGTGTTCTACCCGACTTACCGGATCGGGGACTACGTGAACCTGCTCGCCGACTCGTCGTCCCGCTTCGAAGAGGTGTACCGGACGGCCGCGACGCCACCCGAACGTGGACCGGAGCCGGCGCTCGAGCTGACCTACCGCACCACCGACGTGGTCGGCAACGCCAGCAGCCGGCGCATCACGTTCAGCCAGCTGATCCCGGCCGGCATCGACCTCTGGCTGGTCAGCGTGACCGTCCCGATCGAGCAGGAGGACACCGGCCGCACCAAGCTGTTCAACAAGATCGCCCCCGGCTTCAAGGTCACCGGCTGACCCCCTTCCCACGCGCGAGTCGCGCGCTCGGGCAAGCGAGTCGCGCGCTCAGGCAACCGAGTTCCCCTCGCTCGGCCGCCGGCGGCCGGCTCGCGCTGTTCGCTGGCGGGATTAGGCTCGCGCTCGTGACTGAGAATCTTGATCCGCAGGCCGCCGCCGAGGCCGCGGCGCGGGCGCTGGCCGACCGGACCGGGGTGGACAAACACGACGTGGCCGTGGTGCTCGGGTCCGGGTGGCGGCCGGCCGCGGACGAGTTGGGCGCACCCGACGTCGAGGTGCCCATGGCCGGCCTCCCCGGCTTCACCGCCCCCACCGTGGCCGGGCACGGCGGTGCGATCCGCTCGGTGACCGTCGGCGGGCGACGCGCGCTGGTGCTGCTCGGCCGCACCCACCTGTACGAGGGCCGCGGCGTCACGGCGGTGGCACACGGGGTGCGCACCGCGGCCGCGGCCGGCTGCCGGACCGTGGTGCTCACCAACGCCGCGGGCTGTCTGCGCCCCGGGGTCAGCGTCGGGCAGCCCGTGCTGATCAGCGACCACCTCAACCTGACCGGCACCTCGCCGCTGGCCGGCGCACACTTCGTCGACCTGACCGACCTGTACTCCGCACGGCTGCGCGGAATCGCACTGAGCATCGACTCCACGCTGATCGAGGGCGTCTACGCGGGCCTGCCAGGGCCGCACTTCGAGACTCCGGCGGAGATCCGGATGCTGACCGTGCTCGGCGCGGACCTGGTCGGCATGTCCACCGTCCTCGAGGCGATCGCCGCCCGCGCCGCCGGGGTCGAGGTGTTCGGGCTGTCCCTGGTCACCAACCTGGCCGCCGGCCTCACCGGCGAGCCGCTCAACCACGAGGAAGTGCTCGAGGCGGGTCGGCTCGCGGCCGGCCGGATGGGCCGGCTGCTGCGCGAGTTGGTGGCGCGGTCTTGACCGGGTTCTCCACCGAGCTGCGGGACCGGACGTTTCGCTGGATCGCCGACGACCCGGACGCCGAGACCAAGATGGAGCTGCAACGGGTGCTGGCCGCCGCGATGGCCCGGGATCCGGCGGCGATCGACGAGCTGGCCGACCGGATGGACGGCACGCTCACGTTCGGCACCGCCGGACTGCGTGGTGCGGTTCGGGCCGGCTCCAACGGGATGAACCGCGCGGTAGTGGTCCGGGCCACGGCCGGAGTGGCCGAGTGGTTGCGCGGCAAGGGTCTTGCCGGCGCCACGGTGTACGTCGGCCGGGATGCCCGGCACGGCTCGGCGGAGTTCGCCGAGGCGGCCGCCGGAGTGCTCGCCGGGGCCGGGTTCAGCGTGCGGACACTGCCGGGCCCGCTGCCGACCCCGATCACCGCGTTCCTGGTCCGCGCCGGGCACGCGGCCGCCGGCATCCAGATCACCGCGTCGCACAACCCGCCGCGGGACAACGGGTACAAGCTCTACCTCGGGGACGGCTCGCAGATCGCGCCGCCGGAGGACCGGATGATCGAGGCGGCCATCCGGGGCGTGCCGGCGGCGATCTCGGTGCCCACCTCACCCGGCGCGCTGCCGGTGAGCGAGGCCGAGGTGGACGCCTACCTGGACCGCGTGGCGACGTTGCCCCGCGGCACCGCGCGGGACCTGCGCATCGTGCTCACCCCGATGCACGGGGTTGGCGGGCAGACGGTGGTGGAAGCGTTGCGCCGCAGCGGGTTCACCGACGTCCGGGTGGTGGTCGACCAGGCCGTGCCGGATCCGGACTTCCCGACCGTCACGTTTCCCAACCCGGAGGAGCCGGGCGCCGCCGACCGGCTGCTGGCGCTGGCCTTCGAGGTGGACGCCGACCTCGCGGTCGCGCTCGACCCGGACGCGGACCGCTGTGCCCTCGGCGTGCGGGAGCGGGACGGCACCTGGCGGATGCTGCGCGGTGACGAGACCGGCGCGCTGCTCGGCGACCACGTACTGGCCACTGTGGACCGTGTCGCACATCCGGATCCGTTGGTGGCCACCACAATCGTGTCCTCGTCGCAGCTCAGGGAGATCGCCTCGGCGCACGGAGCCCGGTACGACGAGACGCTCACCGGGTTCAAGTGGCTGGTGCGCTCCGGGGACGGCAGGGGCACCGGGCTGGTGTTCGCCTACGAGGAGGCGCTCGGGCTGTGCACCGACCCGGATCACGTGCGGGACAAGGACGGCATCTCGGCGACGGTGCTGGCCGCCGACCTCGCCGCGACGCTGAAGGCCGCCGGCAGTACCCTGCTCGACGCCCTGGATCAGCTGTCCATCCGGCACGGACTGCACGTGACGGATCAGATTTCCTTGCGCAGCACCGAACCGGGCAAGCTGATGGCGGCGGTGCGGGCCGACCCGCCGGCCGAGCTGGCCGGCGTCCCGGTGGAGCTGACCGACCTCCTGCCGGACGCGAACGTGCTGCGGCTGACCGGCGAGCGGCTCCGGGTGGTGATCCGCCCGTCCGGCACCGAGCCGAAGCTGAAGGCGTACCTACAGGTGGTCGAGCCGGTCGGCGACCCGGCCGGGCTCGAGGCCGCCAGGACGGCCGCCGCCGCGCGCCTTGAATCGCTGCGCGCGGCGGTGTCCGCCCTGCTCGGCACCTAGGAGACCGCGTGACTCGGCTGCTGATCGTGCATCACACGCCGTCGCCGTGGTTGCAGGCGATGTTCGAGGCGGTGCTGTCCGGCGCGACCGATCCGGAGATCACCGGGGTGGAGGTCGTCCGGCGGCCGGCACTCGCCGCGACAGCGGTCGATGTCCTTGGCGCGGACGGGTTTCTGCTCGGCACCCCGGCCAACATCGGCTACATGTCCGGCGCGCTCAAGCACTTCTTCGACACCGTGTACTACCCGTGTCTCGACGACACCAGGGGCCGGCCGTACGGGCTCTACGTGCATGGCAACGAGGGCACCGAAGGCGCGGTGCGCGCGGTGCAGAGCATCACCACCGGGTTGGGCTGGAAGCGGGCCGCGGCCACCGTGGCGGTGCGCGGCGAGCCCACCAAGCCAGACCTGCGAGCCTGCTGGGAGCTCGGCGCCACGGTGGCCGCGAGCCTGCTGTGTCCTGACAGCTAACGCCCGATGTTTTCCATGCTGGCGGCGGCGTACCGGTCGCCGCGCACCGCGTCCGCCGGCACCGCTGCCTCGAGAGCGGCGAGCTCCTCGTCCGACAACGAAATGTCGACCGCGGCGACGTTCTCCTCCAGGTAGTGCCTGCGCTTGGTGCCGGGAATGGGCACCACGTCGGAGCCTCGGTGGGCCACCCAGGCCAACGCGAACTGCCCGGCGCTCACCCCTCGTTGCGATGCGAGCTTCCGCACCGCGTCGACGATCGCCAAGTTGTGCCGCAGGTTCTCGTCGGCGAACCGCGGCTGCCCGACCACGCGGAAGTCGCCGGCGGCGAAGTCGTCCTTGGAGGTGTACCGGCCGGTGAGGAACCCCCGGCCGAGCGGCGAGTACGCCACCACGCCGATGCCGAGCGCTCGGCAGGCCGGCACAACGGACTCCTCGATGTCGCGACTCCACAGCGACCACTCCGACTGCACCGCCGCGATCGGGTGCACCGCGGCCGCCCGCCGAATCGTCTCCGCGCCGGCCTCGGACAACCCGAGGTGGCGCACCTTCCCGGCCGCGACCAGCTCGGCCATCGCGCCGACGGTCTCCTCGATCGGCACGGTGGGGTCGACCCGGTGCTGGTAGTAGAGGTCGACGTGGTCCACGCCGAGCCGGCGCAGCGAGGCGTGACACGCCTCCCGCACGTACCCGGCGTCCCCCTTGATGCCGAGGAACTCGCCGTTGGGCCCGCGCACGTTGCCGAACTTGGTGGCCAGCACGACCTGGTCGCGGCGGTCCCGGATGGCCCGGCCGACCAGTTCCTCGTTGCGCCCGACGCCGTACATGTCCGCGGTGTCCAGCAGGGTCACGCCGAGCTCGAGCGCCCGGTGGATGGTGGCGATCGACTCGGTGTCGTCGGCCTCGCCGTAGAACTCGCTCATCCCCATGCAGCCGAGCCCCTGCTCGCTGACCTCGAGCGCACCCAAACTCCGCCGGTTCATGCCGTCGCCTCCTCGTATCCGGTCGCCTCGGCCAGATCCCGTTCGCACTGCTGGTAGTGGCTGATCTTGTAGTTGAGGACCTCGAGACAAGCCTGCAGGTCGGTGATCCGGCTCAGCACGTCGGCCCGGTGCTCGATCAGGATCTGTTTGCGCCGGGTCGAGGTGGCCAGGCCGTGGTGGCGGAGCTTGGCGTACTCGCGCATCAGCCGGATCGGCATGCCGGTGGTGCGCAGCTTGGTCAGGAAGCCCAACCAGGCCAGGTCGTCGTCGGAGTAGGCCCGGCGACCCCCGGAGTCCCTGGCCGGCGGGTCGATCAGTTCGATGCGTTCGTAGTACCTGAGGGTGTCGATCGACAGCCCGCTGTGGTGGGCCGCCTCGGCGATCGCGTAAGTCACACCTTGACGCTAGAACCTGGAGCGCACTCCAGGTCAACTCGGTAACCCCGCGGGACTAGAGGTCGCTCTCCTTGGGCAGGCCCCAGGCCTCCAGATGCTCGGCCATCGCGGGCACGTCGATGGTGCCGCGGCCCACCTCGCGGACGATCTCGAGGGCGTCGTCCTCGTCGGCGTCGATCCACCAGCCGTTCATGTCGCATAAAGTCACCGCGGCCACCCAGCCGAGTCGCCAGTTTCCCTCGACCAGGGGGCGGGTGCGCACGATGGAGTCGAGCAGGGCGGCGGCCTTCAGCCACAGGGTGTCGTAGGCCTCAACACCCAGCACAGTGGCCCTCGGCCGGTGGGCCGCGGAGTCGAGCAGGCCGAGGTCACGCACTACCAGGTCGCCTCCGGTGACCGCGGCGGCCAACACGAGCAGGTCACTGGCGTCCAGGTAGGCGATCACTCAGCGATCATGCCGTACCGATCCGGTCGAGCAGCCGCCGGTAGCGCGGCAGCACCCGGCCGAGAATTTCGGCAAGCTGTTGCTCCTTGTGCAACCGCGCCCAGCGATCGGCAAGCGCCAGGCGCATGATCTCGTGTTTCGATCGACCCTCCGCGGCGGCGAGCTCGGTGAGCCGCTCATTTTCTTCGTGGGTCAGGCGTAGCGTCATAGCCATGGGCACGATGATACCTCGGTGGTAGCAGCCTGCCCACAGTTTCGTAACGGGGTTACGGACGAGGTCGGCGGTACCCTCTTCGGGTGCCAAGGCCGCGAACCCACGACGAGGCGCTGCGGGTCCGCCTCCTCGACCGGGCTGGCGTCCTGCTCTCCAAGGAAGGCGCCGGGGCCCTGAGCCTGCGGCGCCTCGCCGCCGACGTCGGCACCTCGACCACCGCGGTCTACTCCCTGTTCGGCGGCAAGCCGGCGCTGGTCCGGGAACTGTTCGTGGAGGCGTTCCACCGGTTCGGCAACCATCTGCGCGCGGTGCACCGCACCGACGACCCCGGCGAGGACCTCATCCAACTCGGCCTGGCCTACCGGCGCAGCGCGCTCGCCGACCCGCACCTGTACCCGATCATGTTCGCCAACGTCCTGCCCGGTTTCGAGCCGGACGAGCAGGTCAGCCAGGAGGCGCTGGCCGCGCTCACCCCGCTGATCGAGGCGGTGCGGGCCGGCATCGACGGCGGCGTGTTCCTCGACGTGCCGGCCAACTCCGTGATGCTGTCCTGCTGGGCGCTCGCCCACGGCCTGGTTTCCTTGGAGCTCAACGGTTACGCGCCAGATGGCGATGACCTGGACGCGGCCTACGAACATGCGCTCCGGGTGAACCTGGCCGGCTGGCGCCGCAGCGGGTAGCTGGCGGCCTGCTCCGACGTTCTAGACCGCCCCGTACTGCCGGTCGCCCGCGTCGCCGAGGCCGGGCACGATGTAGCCGGAGTCGTTGAGCCGCTCGTCCACGCTGGCGGTGACCAGGCGCACCGGCAGGCCGGAGGCGGCCAGGTGCTCGATCCCCTCCGGCGCGGCCAGCGCGCACACCGCGGTCACGTCGGTGGCGCCCCGGCCGGTGAGCAGCCGGATCGTGTACGCCATCGAACCGCCGGTGGCCAGCATCGGGTCGAGCACGAACACCGGGCGACCCGAAAGGGACTCGGGCAGTGACTCCATGTACGGGGTCGGCTCCAGCGTCTCCTCGTCCCGGGCCAGGCCGACGAAGCCCATCCTGGCATCCGGGATCAGCCGGTGCGCCTGGTCGGCCATGCCGAGACCGGCGCGCAGCACCGGAACCAGCAGCGGCGGGTCGGCCAGCCAGTATCCGTCGGTCCGGGCCACCGGGGTGTGGATGCGTTCGGTGCGCACCGGCGCGTCCCGCATGGCCTCGTAGATCAGCATCACGGTCAGCTCGTGCAGCGCGGCCCGGAAGGTGGCATTGTCGGTCCGGGCGTCCCGCATCACGGTCAGCCGGGCCTTGGCCAGCGGGTGGTCGACGGTCAACACATCCATGAGCCGACACGCTAGTGGTCGTCAAGTCCGCGCGTGTACGACTACCCCATGGTGGATCCCGAGACCGGCGCCGCGCTCTACCGGGAGGCGCGCGGCCGGATCGTCACGGTGGCCAGGGCGCTCGACGCCGAGCGGCTCGCGGTCACCGTTCCGGCGTGTCCGTTGTGGACCGTCAAGGATCTGCTCGCCCACTTCGCCGGGATGGCCTCGGACATGGCGCGCGACAACGTGGCCGGGGCGCCGGGCGAGGCGTGGCTCGCGGACCAGGTGGCCGCCCGGTCCGGCCGGGGCGTCGAGGAGCTGATCGCGGAGTGGGAGGAGCAGGGCTCGCGCTGGGAGGAGATCGCCCGCCGGGCCGAGCATCCGAGCTTTCTGGTGCGCAACCCGTATCTGGACACCGCCGTGTACGAGGCGGATCTGTACGCCGCGCTCGGCCTGCCCCGACCGCCCGCCGAGGTCACCCTGGCGATCGTCGACTCAGTGGTGCCGAGGGTGGCCGAGGACTTCGACGACCTCGGGCTGTACCTGGTCACCACGCCGGACCGGGAGTACCCGCTCGGCCTCGGGCACGCGGTGGCGTCGGCCACGACCGAAACCTACGAGCTGATGCGGGCGATGTTCGGCCGGCGCAGCCGCGCGCAGATCGAGGGCTGGGAGTGGTCCGAACCACCGGGGGCGTTCGCCGAGCGGCTGCCGATTCTCCCCCAGGTGGAATCCGACCTGTTCGACTGAAACGTCCACGCACACAGCGCAAGGTGACATTCCGCCGTAGGAAGCAGCGCAAGGTGACATTCCGCCGTACGGAGCAGCGCAAGGTGACCTTCCTTCGCTTCTATTGGCGCAAGGTGACATTCCGCTGTACGAAGCCACGCAAGGTGACATTGCGCTGGAACGAACCTCAATCAGTTCATATTGCCGGACAACCGCCGCGAAAATATCCGCGTCGATCACGTCGCGCTGGAGTCGACTCATTCAATTAATTGGTCCAGTCCAGTCACCAATATATTGGCACACCTTTACTTTTGCTTGACACCCAAGGGCTATGTGCTATTGACGGGACTTGATCACCGTCGTTCACTGTGAGTTGACCAGTTCCGTCGGCGCCGTGGAGGCGCGTATGGTTTCCCGCGGCGGCCGACCGTCCTCTTAGGACGTTATATCCGTTCAGCCTGCTCCAATATTTTTCCACCGGCGCAGGACGGTTGTGTGCTGCCCGCGGGTCTCGGCGAGGAGACTCGGATGCTCACCAGACGGCAACTCGTGAAGGCCGGCGTGCTGACCGGCGCGGTCACCCTGATTGGACCAGCGGCGGTGCGGGCGGCGCAGGCGGCGCTGCCGGGCGGCACCCTGGACCCGAACACGGTGGCCAAATATGTCACACCGCTGTTCATTCTGCCGGCGATGCCGCACGCGACATCGCAGACAGATCCGAGCGTCGACAGCTACGAGATCGCGGTTCGCCAGTTCGGTCAGCAGATCCTCCCGCCCAACCTGCCCGCCACACAGGTGTTCGGCTACGGCGCGTTCGCCGACAGCAGCACGTTCCACTATCCGTCGTACACCATCGAGGCGCGGGTAAACCGCCAGGTGCGGGCCAAGTGGATGAACCAGCTGATGACCGCCTCCGGGTCGTTCCGCCCGCACCTGCTGCCGGTCGATCCCACCCTGCACTGGGCGAACCCGCCGGGCGGCACCGCGGGCCGGGACAGCAAGCCGGTCTTCACCAGCACGCCCGGCCCGTACCGGGGCCCGGTGCCGATCGTCACGCACCTGCACGGCGCGCACGTCACCGAGGAGAGCGACGGCTACCCCGAGGCCTGGTACCTGCCCGCGGCCCGGGACATCCCGTCCGGCTTCGCTCGGGTCGGCTCGTTCTACGACCGGTTCCGCGCCGAGGCGCACGACCGCTTCGGCGTGTCCTGGGACCCGGGCACGGCCATCTTCCAGTACCGCAACGACCAGCGGGCCACCGGACTCTGGTACCACAGCCACGAACTGGGCATGACCAGAACCAACGTCTACGCCGGGCTCAGCGGCCAGTACCTGCTGCGCGGCGGCTCCGGCGACGTCGCGAGTGGCGTGCTGCCCGGCCCGGCGCCGCAGGTGGGCGACGCGGCCGGCACCCGGTACCGGGAGATCGCGATGATCATCCAGGACCGCTCGTTCAACGCCGACGGCTCGCTGTTCTTCCCCAACAGCAGGGACTTCTTCGGTGACGTGCCGCCGGGCGGGCCGTTCATCCCGACCACGGACGTGCCACCGCTGTGGAACCCGGAGTTCTTCGGCAACACCATGGTGGTCAACGGCCGCACCTGGCCGACGCTGACGGTCGAGCCGCGCCGCTACCGCTTCCGGCTGCTCAACGCGTGCAACACCAGGGTGGTCATGCTCAAGGTCGTGTCCAACCCGCTCGCCAGCCGTCCGGCGTCGCCGGCGCTGCCGATCTGGGTGATCGGCGCGGACGGCGGTTTCCTGCCCGCACCGACCAGGGTCGGCTCGCTGCCGATCGCGTCGGCCGAGCGCTACGACGTGATCGTGGACTTCACCGGCGTCCGGCCCGGGACCGCGCTCTACCTGATCAACGAGGGCCCCGACGAGCCATTCGGTGGCGGCTCCCCCGGCACCGACTTCGAACCCGCCGACCCGGCCACCACCGGACAGGTGATGAAGTTCGTCGTCGGCCCATTATCCGGTCAGGACACGTCCACGCCGCCGGACAAGTTGACCCTGCCCGGCTTCAGCCGGCTCGGCTCCGCCTCGCGCACCCGAAGGCTGTCCCTGAACGAGATGGCGTCCATGGTCTTCGACGACGCGCCGGTGATGGGCATGCTCGGCACGCTCGACGCGGCCGGACAGCCCAACGCGCTGCGCTGGGGCGACCCGCTCACCGAGAACGTGACCCGCGGCGCGACCGAAATCTGGGAGCTGCACAACTTCACCGAGGACGCGCACCCGATCCACATCCACCAGGTGGAGTTCGAAGTGGTGAACCGGCAACCGCGCGCCGGCGGCACGGCACGGGGTCCGCTGGCCTGGGAGCGTGGCACCAAGGACACCATCATCGCGCTGCCCGACGAGATCACCAGGGTGAAGGCCCGATTCGACCTCGCCGGCCGGTTCGTCTGGCACTGCCACATCATCGACCACGAGGACAACGAGATGATGCGTCCGTACCAGGTCAGCTAGGACTTGGGCTTGACCGCCAGATAGGCGAACATCGTCACGGAGAAGTGGAAGTCGCCGCGACCGGCACCGGTCCTGAGGTCGTGCTCCAATTGCGCGCGTTGGGTTTCGGTGATGACCCCGGTCGCGACCGCGGCATCGGTCAGCGGGGCGAGCATGCCGTCGACCGCGCTCGGATCCTGGATCAGCGCTTGGGATCCGCTGTCCACGACGTCGAGGCCGGCGGCGGCGAGTTGGCCGGGCAGCCGGCGTCCCGAGAACGGGTTGGGAAAGCGCGCGGGGAGAGAGCGGTTGAGGGCGGCGAGCACCTCGGGATCGCCGGGATGCAGGATCGACGTGGCCCAGTCGGTGTCGATCACCAAGGCGCGGCCGCCGGGACGCAGCACCCGGGCCAGTTCCGTCGCGGCCCGCTCGGGATGGTCGAGGTGCTGGAACACCCGCTCGCACCGAACCGCGTCCACAGTGGACGACTCAAGCGGCAGCGCGTAGGCCTCACCGTCGACAAACCGCGCGGTTGAGCCGCTTTCCTCGGCGCGCCGGGTCGCTTCCGCGCGCAGGCCGGGGTGCGGCTCGATCCCGGTTGCCGAGCCATCGCGCCCGACCAGGACGGCCAGCGCCGCAAGCTCCTCGCCGGTGCCCGAGCCGACGTCGACGATGCTCTGGCCAGGCAGCAGGCGCAGCGCCTCCCGCGCCCAGGCCCGCAACCGCTGCACACCAGGAAACCGGTCCAACTGATCGAGCACGACCGCAAGCTGCGCCGCATCGCCCGCGGCGCCGTCCTGGAGCCGGAATGTCGGCGGGAGGCTGGTCTCGGCCATGCCGGAAGAGTATCCGCCGTCGTACCGGATCGTTATCAGGGCATGCGCCCGTCCGCCCTGCTCGCCGCCATGGCCCTGCTCGCCGGTTCCATCTGCTCGGCACCAACGGCTTCCGCGGACGTCGAGGTCCAGACCCGACATTTCGACGTGACCGTCGGGCCGGGCGGGACGCAGCACTGCGACATCGTGGGCGACCTCTACCGGCCGGCGACGGCGAGCGCCGCGAACCCGGCCCCGGCGATCCTCACCACCAACGGGTTCGGTGGTTCGAAGGACGACCAGGCCGGCCTCGCCCGGTTCGCGGCGGCCAACGGCTATGTCGTGCTGTCCTACTCCGGTCTCGGCTTCGGCGGCTCCGGCTGCAAGATCACGCTGGACGACCCGGACTGGGACGGCAGGGCGGCCAGCCAACTCGTCACCTTCCTCGGCGGCCTGGACTACGTCCGGCACGACGCGCCCGGCGATCCCCGGCTTGGCATGGTCGGCGGCTCCTACGGCGGCGGCGTCCAGTTCGCCACCGCGGCGGTGGATCCGAGAGTGGACACGATCATTCCGCTGATCACCTGGAACGACCTGTCCTACTCGCTCGGCCCGAACAACGCGGTGCCGGCGAGCACGCCGGGCTCGGCGAAGATCACCTGGGCGCTGCTGTTCTTCTTCGAGGGCGCATTGCTGGAGAACGTCATGCACCCGGACCCGAACCGGGCCATCGGCTGCCCGAACTTCGCCGACCAGACCTGCACCGATCTGCTGCTGACCGGCACGCTCGGCTATCCGACGCCGGCGACCACCGCGTTCCTCCGGCACGCATCGGTGGCCAGCTACGTCGGCCGGGTACACGTGCCGACCCTGCTGATCCAGGGCCAGAAGGACACCCTGTTCAACCTGAACGAGGCGGTGGCCACCTACCAGGCGCTCCAGGCCCAGGGGACCGAGACGAAGATGATCTGGCAGTCCTGGGGCCACTCCGGCGGTGCCGCGCCCGGCGAGATCGACCTCGCCAACCCGGACCCCGCCGCGCAGTACGAGACCCGCCGCGTCCTGGACTGGTTCGACCACTACCTGAAGGACCTGCCGAGCGACACCGGCCCCGAGTTCGCCTACTTCCGCGACTGGGTCTCCTACAGCGGCAACGCGGCGCCGGCCTACGCCGACGCGCCGAGCTTCCCGGTCGGCACCGCGCGAGCCGTGCCGCTGGCCGGGCCGGCACAGACCTTCCTCACCCCACCCGCGGGCGTGCCGACCAGCCTGTCCCCCTTCGACGCGATCAACCAGCCCGCCCTCGACGTCAACCTGCCCGGCACGTTCGCCTCCTGGTCGAGCGCGCCGCTCGGGTCGGCGATGGACGTGGTCGGCGTGCCGCGCGTCGACCTCCGGCTGAATGCCCCGACCGCGGTACTGACCAGCGGACTCGGGCCGGTCGGGCAGTTGGTGCTGTTCCCGAAGCTGTATGACGTGGCGCCGGACGGCTCCGCGAGCCTGATCCACCAACTCGTCGCACCGGTCCGGGTGGCCGACCCGACCGCGCCGGTGCGGGTGGCCCTGCCCGGGATCGTGCACCGCTTCGCGCCCGGCCACCGGCTCCGGCTCGTGGTGGCCAGCGGCGACCTCAACTATCGCGGCGGGCTGGCCGCGGCGCCGGTGACCGTCGCCGCACCGGCCCTGACCCTGCCCGTGGTCGGTTGACCCGCGATACCCTCGCGGGCGTGAGTGAGAGCCAGCCGCCCGCGGTCCCAGAACCCCACGAACTGCGCGCGTCCAACGCCGACCGGGAACGGGTCGCGAACGTTCTGAACAACGCCATGGCCGAGGGGCGGCTCACCGTCGGCGAGTTAGAGGAGCGGCTGGATCAGGTGTACGCCGCGAAGACGGTCGGCGAGCTACAGCCGCTGATCCGGGACCTGCCGGTGCCGCACGCCGGCCCCGGCCCGGCTCCCGCGCCGGCCCAGGCACGCGCGGTGTACGACGAGCGGATCGGCGGCCGGGGCACCTCCACCGCGGCGGTCGCCGTGATGTCCGGGACCGAGCGCAGGGGACCGTGGACGATTCCGCCGACGTTCAACGCGTTCGCCCTGATGGGTGGGGTCGAGCTCGATCTGACCGAGGCGCGGTTCGAGGACCGGGAGACGACGATCCAGGCGTTCGCCCTGATGGGCGGCATCGAGATCATCGTGCCGGACGACATCACCGTGCACGTGACCGGAATCGGGTTCATGGGCGCGTTCGAGGACAACGCGCGGATCGAGGGCCCGCCCGGCGCACCCATCCTGAAGATCACCGGCTTCGCCATGATGGCCGGGGTCGAGGTCAGGCGCCCCAAGAAGAAGAAGCAGAAGCGCGTCGAGGCGCCCGACCCCCGCCCCCAACTCGAGTCCTGACACCCCTCACGGGTGCGGGATCAGCAGGCCGGAGAGCAGGGTGAGCAGGGCCGGCTCCACGGTGCCGCGAGTGGCTTCGCGGTCTGGGGCGTGCCCGATCAGCAGCGCGGCCTCGATCACGGCGCTCAGCACCAGGCGGGCCAGCACCTCCGGCGGCTGCGCGATGATCACACCTTCGGCCCGGCCGCGCTCGATCAGCCCCACGATCAGCCCGAGGCCGTGCTCCGCCGAGATCGCCCGCCAGTTCGTCCAGCCGAGCACCGCGGGCGCGTCGGTCAGCGAGATGCGCAGCACCTCCGGCCGCTCGCAGATGTCCAGGAACGCGCGGAGCCCGGCGGCCATCCGCGTGGGGGTGTCCGGCGCCGCCGCGATCACCACCGCCAGTTCGGCGGTCAGCTCCGCCTCGAGCTCCTCGAACACCGCGCGGAACAGTCCGGCCTTGTCGCCGAAGTGGTGGTGCAGCGCCCCCCGGGTGAGCCCGGCCGCGGACACCACGTCGTCCGCGGACACCGCGGCGTAGCCCCGGTCGGCGAACAGCCCTCGGGCCGTCGCCGCCAGAGCCGCCCGGGTGGCCCGGGAACGGTCCCGCTGGGTGCGCCGGGTCAGCCGGTGCTCCGCACGGTCGCGTCGATGAAGTCGTTGATCGCGGCGGACAGTATGCCCGGCTGATCCTCCGGCACGAACGTGTAGCTGTCGGGCACGGTGACCAGCCGCGCGTCGGGCAGCGTCGCGGCCAGCCGCTCGGCCAGCGGGAGCGGGAACAGCCGGTCCTGGGTCGCCCAGACGAGCAGCACCGGCTTGCCGAAGGTGGCCAGCCGGTCGGCCGCGGCCAGCGTGTACCGGTGGTGTACCGAGGTGACGAACGAGCGGAGGTCCCGGCGCACTCCGGCGTTGCGGCCGGCCGCCCGCACGTAGGACTCCCTGATCTCGGCCGGGATGGGCCGGCGCGCGACCAGGCCGAACAGCAGCGGCAAGGGGTGCAGCGCCTTGATCTGGCCGAGCTTGGCCAGCAGCCAGGTCTGGCCAGGCACCCGGAGCAGCCGGGGCAGCACCTGGAACGGCGGCGGGAAGAACCGCTCGAAGCAGTCCGACGGGGTCAGCACGACCCGGCCGATCCGTTCGGGATGCTCGGTCATCAGGATCTGGGTGAGCGCGCCGCCGGTGTCGTTGGCCACGATCGTGACGTCATCGAGGTCGAGGGCATCGAGGAACTCGGCGATCAGCCGCGCCACGCCGGGCGGGCTGAGGTCGGCGCCGGGGCGCATCGCCACCTCGTGCGAACCGAGGGGCCAGTCCGGCGCGATGCACCGGTGCTCCGCCGCGACCGCCGGCACCACCTTGCGCCACAGGTCCGCGTTCACCAGCAGACCGTGGACGAACACCACCGCGGGGCCGCAACCCCGCTCGCGGTACCGAATCCGGCCGGCGGACAACTCCACCGACCGCTCCTCGCCCAACGCCGCGCTGACCGCCATGCCGCACTAAAACATACATCCGGTATGTATGTCTAGGGCGGGCCTAGACTCTGTGCATGGCCGCACCACCGACAGCACAGGCCCTACCTCCCGCTTTGGCCGACGCCACCCGCGACGAGACGGGGCTGCGCCGGTTCCTGCACGGCCTGCCCGGCGTCGACCAGGTGGGCGTGGAGCAGCGCGCCGCGGGCCTGGCCACCCGGAGCATCAAGAAGGCATCGAAGCTCTGGGCCATCGACACCGCGATCACGATGATCGACCTGACCACGCTGGAGGGGGCGGACACGCCAGGCAAGGTCCGCTCGCTGTGCGCCAAGGCCCGCCGGCCGGATCCGGAGCGCCCGGACGTGCCGGCGGTGGCGGCCGTCTGCGTGTACCCGGACCTGGTGGCGACCGCGGTCGACGCGCTGGCCGGCACGAAGATCAACATCGCCAGCGTGGCGACCGCCTTCCCATCCGGCCGGGCCAGCCTGCGGGTCAAGGTCGCGGACACCGAGTACGCGGTCGCGGCCGGGGCCACCGAGATCGACATGGTCATCGACCGCGGCGCGTTCCTGGCCGGCCGCTACGGCCAGGTGTTCGACGAGATCACGGCGATCAGACAGGCGTGCGGCACCGCACACCTCAAGGTGATCCTGGAGACCGGCGAACTCGCCACCTACGACAACGTGCGCCGCGCGTCCTGGCTGGCGATGCTGGCCGGCGGCGACTTCATCAAGACGTCGACCGGCAAGGTCGCGCCGGCCGCCACGCTTCCGGTCACCCACGTCATGCTCCAGGCGGTGCGCGACTGGCACGCCGCGACCGGCGAGTTGCGCGGCGTCAAACCGGCCGGCGGCATCCGCAACACCAAGGACGCGGTGCGCTACCTGGTCGCCGTGCACGAGGTTGCCGGGCCGGAGTGGTTGTCCCCCAACCTGTTCCGCATCGGCGCGTCCAGCTTGCTCAACGACCTGCTGATGCAGCGCCGAACCCAACTCGAGGGCCACTACAGCGGCCCGGACTATGTGACGGTGGACTGATCATGCGAGACAACGGAGTCCGTCAGGTGACGTCGATAGAGGTAACGTCGTGAGCCCGGCCTGGGAGTACGCCCCGGCTCCCGAGTCGAGGGAGATCGCGAACCTCAAGCCGAACTACCAGATGTTCGTCGACGGCAAGTTCGTCGACGGCGCGGGCGAGCCGCTGAAGACGATCAACCCGGGCACCGAGGAGGTGCTCGCCGAGGTCGCCACGGCCGCGCCGTCCGATGTGGACATCGCGGTGCGCGCGGCTCGCCGGGCCCACGACCGGGTGTGGGGCAAGATGTCCGGTGCCGAGCGGGCCAAGTACATCTTCCGGATCGCGCGGATGCTCCAGGAACGCGCCCGCGAGCTCGCCGTGCTGGAGAGCCTGGACAACGGAAAACCGATCAGGGAGTCGCGCGACGTCGACATCCCCCTTGCCGCGGCGCACTTCTTCTACCACGCCGGCTGGGCGGACAAGCTGTCCTATGCCGGCTTCGGCCCCGACCCGAAACCGCTTGGCGTGGCCGGGCAGGTGATCCCCTGGAACTTCCCGCTGCTGATGGCGGCCTGGAAGATCGCGCCCGCGCTGGCCTGCGGGAACACGGTGGTGCTCAAGCCGGCCGAGACCACCCCGCTGACCGCGCTGGTGCTCGCCGAGATCATCCAGCAGGCCGACCTGCCGCCCGGCGTGGTGAACATCCTGCCGGGCGCCGGAGACGTCGGCGCCGAACTGGTGAACCACCCGGATGTCAACAAGGTCGCGTTCACCGGTTCGACCGAGGTCGGCAAGCTCATCCAGCGCTCCCTAGCCGGCACCGGAAAGAAGCTCACCCTCGAGCTCGGCGGCAAGGCGGCCAACGTGGTGTTCGACGACGCGCCGCTCGACCAGGCCGTCGAGGGCATCGTGAACGGCATCTTCTTCAACCAGGGCCACGTGTGCTGCGCCGGCTCCCGGTTGCTGGTGCAGGAGTCGGTGGCCGAGGAACTGCTGGACAAGCTGCACGCCAGGGTGTCCACCCTGCGCATCGGCGATCCGCTGGACAAGAACACCGACGTCGGCGCCATCAACTCGCTGGCGCAGCTCACCAAGATTCGCGAGCTGGTCTCCTCGGGCGAGGCCGAGGGCGCGAGCCGGTGGACCAGCCCATGCCCGTTGCCGGACAAGGGTTTCTACTTCGCTCCGACAGTGTTCGCCAATGTCAGTCAGGCGATGCGGATCGCCCGGGAGGAGATCTTCGGCCCGGTGCTGTCCGTGCTCACCTTCCGCACTCCGGACGAGGCGGTGGCGAAGGCCAACAACACGCCCTACGGCCTGTCCGCCGGGATCTGGACCGACAAGGGCTCGCGGATTCTGTGGATGGCCGGCAAGCTGCGGGCCGGCGTGGTGTGGGCGAACACGTTCAACCGGTTCGACCCGACCGCGCCGTTCGGCGGATACCAGGAGTCGGGCTTCGGCCGCGAGGGCGGCCGCACGGGTTTGGAGGCCTACCTCGATGTCTGAGCGGATCACGGTCGCGAAGACCTACAAGCTCTATGTCGGCGGCGCGTTCCCGCGTTCCGAGTCCGGCCGCTCCTACCCGGTTCGGGACAGCAGGGGCGGCTTCCTGGCCAACGCCGCGCAGGCGTCCAGAAAGGACGTTCGGGACGCGGTCTCCGCCGCCCGCAAGGCGTTCCCCGGATGGTCCGGCGCCACCGCATACAACCGGGGCCAGGTGCTCTACCGGGTGGCCGAGCTGCTCGAGGGCCGGCGCGAGCAGTTCATGGCGGAAGTCGCCGCCAGCGAAGGAAAGCGCGCCCAACCCATAGTGGACGCCGCGATCGACCGCTGGGTCTGGTTCGCCGGCTGGTCGGACAAGATCGCCACCGTGCTCGGCGCCGCCAACCCGGTCGCCGGCCCGTACTTCTCCTTCTCCCTGCCGGAACCCACCGGCGTGGTCGGGGTGCTCGCCCCCCAGTCCTCGTCGTTGCTCGGCCTGGTCAGCGTGCTCGCTCCGGTGATCGCCACCGGCAACACCGCCGTGGTGGTGACCAGCCAGGACCGCCCGCTGCCGGCGATCACCCTGTCCGAGGTGCTGGCCACCTCCGACGTGCCGGCCGGCGTGGTCAACGTGCTCACCGGGCGGACCGCTGAGCTGGCGCCATGGCTCGCCTCCCACGCGGACGTCAACGCGCTGGACCTCACCGGCGCACCGGAGGTGTTGCGGGCCGACCTCGAGCGGGCCGCGGCCGGCACGGTCAAGCGGGTGTTGCGCGCGAAGCCGACCGAGCCGGACTGGACCAAGCAGCCCGACATCTCCCGGCTGCGCGCATTCCTCGAGTCGAAGACGGTCTGGCACCCCACCGGTGTGTAGCGAGCGTCAACGCCGGCGCGGCCGGCACAACCACGACCAATCGGCGGAACTTCGGGCACGGGCGGCCCGTCATAAGGCAGTCTGAGGGTAGAGCGGTGCCGAGCGGCGGGAGGGCCCATGGCGGGCGAGCGCAATCGCGTCCAGGTCGATGAGGAGGCACTGTCCGGCTACAGCACCAAGGCGGCCAAGGTCGCCGACGACGTGCGCGCGGTCGGCAGCTCGACGTTGCGGGGCGCCAGCACGATGCCGGAGGACGCGTTCGGCAAGGTCGGCGTCGAGGTCGGCCTGTCCGGTGCGTTCAAGAGCGCCGCGCGGGCCCAGTTGGACGGGGTGACCGCGACCGCGAACGGGATCGCCACCCTGGCCAAGGCGGTCGGCGACGGGCTGACCGGCTACCAGCACCAGGACACCGATGCTGGGGCGGAGATCCGGCGGGCGGGCCAGGCATGAGGCGCGCCGACCTACTTTTCGCGGCGGAGGCGCAATGACGATCGAGACCTATGTCAAACCGATGCGCGACCACCGGGCGAAGCTGAACGGCGACACCGGCAGCGGAGCACAGGCGGCCGAGGCGTTGCGCCGGGCCAACACCGCGCTGACCGAGATCGACGGTCGGCACGACGGGCTGGTGCGCACCACCCTCGGGGGCTGGTACGGCCAACAGGCCGGGGTGTTCCAGGACCGCGTCGGTCAGCTCAAGACCGCGTTCACCACATTGTCTGCCAACGGCACCACGGCCAGCACCGTGGCCAGCTCCGCCACCGAGGCGGTCACCGCCGGCCGCACCGCGATCGACAACCTGATCACCGAGTTCATCGGCCGGGCCACGCCGATGCTCGAGGCGGCCGAGACGGCGGCGGCCAACGGCGACATCGGCGGCGCCATCCGCGCCTACACCGACGTGCGCACCCTGGCGGACGACTACGCCACCAAGACCGGCGCGGCGCTCGAGCGGGTACGCGACCAGCTCACCCCGCTGATCAGTCAGCTCACCGGCCTGCCGGCGGTCAACCTCGGCGAGCTGGGCGGCATGGGCGGGCAGCTCGGCCCGGCGGCGGTCGAGTACACCTCGCCCTCCTTCGCCGGCGGCTCCGGCGGTGCCGTCGGCGGGCCGGCGGCAAACGGCGGCGCGCTTCCCGCACACCACGGCGTCGACGCCGGGCCCGGCGCTGGTGCCGGGCCCACCGGCGGCGGACACAGCGGCGGTGGCGGCGGTGGCGGCGGTCACGGCGGCGGTGGCGGCGGCGGCACGGCGGTCGGACCGCACCTGCCGACGGCGATTCCGCCCCAACCCGGTGACGGCGTCGGAGTGAACCTGCCCGACGGCAGCTCGGCCGAGGCCCCCAACGAGGTGGCCGCGCAGGCCGTGCGCAACGCCATGATCGCGCTGGGCACGCCGTACGTGTGGGGTGCGTCCAGTCCGCCGTCCGGCACCGACTGCAGCGGGCTCACCTCGTGGGCCTACGGAAATGCCGGCCTGCAACTGCCGAGGCACTCGGCCGCCCAGGCGGTCGGCGCCTCGGTGCCGGACGCGAGCCAGCTGCTGCCGGGTGACCTGGTGGTCTGGGACGGCCACGTGGCGATGATCGTCGGCAACGGCCAGCTGATCGAGGCCGGCGACCCGGTGCAGGTCAACCCGATCCGGACCTCGAACATCGGCATGGCCTGGTTGGGCTTCTACCGGCCGACCGGCTGAGCCCGGGTAATTTGATCCTTCGATGAGCGACTACCAGGACAATCTCGACGCCGAGGTCGAGCGCGCCGACCGCAGGATCAAGGAGACCGGCGAGCGGGTGGCCGCGCAGATCAGCCGGCACGGACCGGTAACCGGCCGCGCCTCGACCCCGAACGGCGCGCTCACCGTGGTTGTGCAGCCCGGCGGGCGGCTGCTCGACCTCGAGATCACCGGCCAAGCGCTGGTCCTGCACCCCGAGCAGCTTGCCGCGGAGCTGGTCAAGCTGGCCCAGCAGGCCACCCGCAACGCCAACGCCAAGCTGCACCTGTCGATCCGCTCCACGGTGAGCGCCGAGGTGGCGAACAGCCTGGCCCGGCTCGGCATCGCCCCCGGCGCGGCCGCCGACGAGTACGTGGACTGGGTGGACGTGATCCGGAGGCAGCGCGGATGACCGAGCCACCGGTGGACGAGCTGGTCGCGCGGGCGGAGCAGCGCCGGCAGGCCAGCGCCCGGCTGCCGGACATCGTCGCCGCGGCCACCGGGGTGGCCATGGACGAGCGTCGTCTGGTCCAGGCGACCACCAACGCCAGCGGCGAGCTGAAGGCGCTGGTCCTGCACCCGGCGGCGATGTCGTTCGGCGGCAAGGAGCTCCGCCGGATGATTATGGAGGCCGCGCACCAGGCCGCCGAGTACGCTCGGCAACACTGCTTCAACGAGTTAGCCCTGGTGCTCGGTGACATCGCGACCGCCGAGCTCGAGGAGTTGATCGGACCCTCCCCGGCACGCGCAGCTGGCTGGGACACCGCGCCGGTCGCGCCCGATGATCGAGCCGGCGCACCGGACGAGCCGCCGGCCAGCGCGAATGACGACCGCAGTGACCCTGATGACCCCGACGACCCGTTGTCCTTCGATCCCTCATCGCTTCGGTCCGACCGGTGATCCGGCCGGTCGGCCACACCCCGTAGGCTTCCCGTCGTTCGGTGCGCTCTCCAGGAGGACCTCCAATGGCTCAGGACATTGTTCCGATCGAGCTCGGGCTGCCCCAGGGCGACCTGGTCACGCTCTGGGCTCCGCGCTGGCGTGAGGACGGTGAGGAGTGGGAGGCGTTCCTCGGGCACGAGGACGATCTCTATGCCTTCCAGGACGCGGCACACCTCGCGGCATTCGTGCGGACCGTCGAGGAGCACGACCTGATCGACCATCCGGCGTGGTCGGTCGTTCCCGGGTTGTCCGTCGCCGAGCTCATGCCGGACGAGGCCCACCAGTACGACCTGGTCGGCGTGCCGGAGCTGGTGGCGGAGGAGCCGGACACCTGGACCGTCGGCGAGCTGGCCGACATCGTGTCCATCGTGCGCTCGCTCGCCGACGTGTGCGAGCTGGACGCGGTGCACGAGGTGCTGGACGCGGCGGACGGCTTCCAACTGCTGTCCCAGGGGACCTATCCGTTCACCGGACGCGAGGGCGAGCGGCTGTGGACCGATCTCGCCGAGACCATCTCCGAGCGGTGGGATGAGGTGCTCGACGCGCTCGACGTGGTGGTAGCCGTGCCCGAGGTGGACGCGGCCACATTGGACCAGACCACCGACGAGCTGGCCGCGTTCCGGGCGGAGTCCGAGGAGTCGGCGAGCGCGCTGGACACAGAGGACGCCGAGGACCTCGAGGACGTCGAGGACGTGGAAGAGTCCGAAGAAGATGGAGCGGACAACCTCGACGCGGAAGCCGATGACGATGAGGCCGCGGTGTCCTCGGAGTCCGAAGTAGACGCCGCCGCCGGTCCGCTGACCGAGGTCGAGAAGGCCAAGCCGATCGGGTTCTGGGCCGAGGTCGGCATCGACCCCATCAAGATCATCACCGAAAGCACCGCCTACTACACGTTGCGCTGCTACATCGACGACGAGCCGATCTTCCTCGGGTCGGAGGGGCAGATCGACGTGTTCACCTCGACCCGCGCGCTGGCCAAGTTCCTGGCCAACCCGGCGGAGGAGGGCAACGACCTCGCCGAAGTGTCCACTTGGGAGGATGTGACCACCAAGGCGACCGACGGCACCCTCAGGATCGAGGTCGATGTCGACAACACCTATGTGCTGCAAGGACTGGCCGAGGATCTTGGCGGCGGTCCGGACACCGTCGACCCGGTGCAGCTTGACCTTGCGGTTGAGCTGCTGACCGACACCGCGGACTGGGCGGACGACGACAGCGTGGCCGAGGCGCTCTCCCAGTCGGAGTCGCTCGGCTGGTTGATCTCCTTCGTGCTTCGGCCGGACCCGACCCGGCTGGCACCGAGCGCGCCGTTCGACGCCGAGGTGGGCGCCTGGCGGACCCTGGTGCGTGCGTTCGAGGACCGGCTCCGCGCCCACTGACATCCCGCGCTGCCTGCGGTTAACCGGATATCCGGTTAGACGCTCATTGTATGCTGTAGGCAGTCGACGATGATCGAACCGGGAGTCGCCATGCCGACCGAGTTGCCGAAGGACCTGGCGGCTCGCCGGATCGATCGCCCGGTGCCGCTGCGCGAACGGGTCTACCAGACCATGCAGGATCTGATCATTTCGCGGCGGCTGGCCCCCGGGCAGCATCTGGTGGAGAGTGAACTGGCCGAAATTCTCGGCGTTTCCCGGCAGCCGGTGCGCGAGGCGTTGCAGTGGCTGAGCAATGAGGGCTGGGTCGACCTCCGTCCCGGCTACGGCGCCTTCGTCCACAACCCCACCCACGAGGAGGCCGACGAGCTCCTCGCCGTGCGCTCGTTGCTCGAGGCCGAGGCCGCCCGCCTGGCCGCGGGAAACGCCGGAGCCGACGGGGTCGCGCGGCTGCGCGAGATCTGCCGGGAGGGCACCCAGGCCCTGGCGGCCGATGACATCGACGGCATGGTCGCCGCGAACGCCGCCCTGCACCGCTGCGTCGCCGAACTGTCCGGCAACAAGGTGCTGCTCGACTTCGCCACCCAGGTCGACCGGCGGGTCCAGTGGTACTACACCCCGGTCGCCAGGCAACGCGGCAAACGTTCGTGGCAGGAACACACCAGGCTGATCAACGCCATCGAGAAGGGCGACGCCGACGCCGCCGCCCGCATCATGCGCGAGCACACCGAACGCACCCGCCAGACCTACCTCGGCCAGCGCGACAAGGAATCCGCGGCGCCATCCAGCTTGCGCTGACCCCGGAGCCGCGCGTACAGCGCAATGTCACCTTGCGCCAATAGAGGCGAAGGAAGGTCACCTTGCGCTGTACCTTCTGCGCCTTCTGCCGCCGGCGCTATTCGGCGCCCATCAGCTTGGCGTAGCCGGGCTTGATGATGGTGTCGATGATGGCCAGGCGTTCGTCGAAGCCGATGAAGGCGGACTTCATCGCGTTGATGGTGAACCATCGCAGATCCGCCCAGGTGTAGCCGAACGCGTCCACCAGGCTGGACATCTCGCTTGACATGGTGCACCCGCTCATCAACCGGTTGTCCGTGTTCACGGTGACCCGGAAGCGAAGTTTGGTGAGCAGACCGATCGGGTGGTTCTTGATGGTGTCGGCGGCGCCGGTCTGGAGGTTGGAGGCCGGGCACATCTCCAGCGGGATCCGGCGGTCGCGGACATAACCGGCCAGGCGTCCCAAGTGGATGGTGCCGTCGTCGGCCACCTTGATGTCGTCCACGATGCGCACGCCATGGCCAAGCCGCTCGGCACCGCAGTGTTGGATGGCCTCCCAGATCGACGGCAGGCCGAATGCCTCGCCGGCGTGAATGGTGAAGTGGGCGTTCTGCTGGCGCAGATACTCGAACGCGTCAAGGTTTCTGGTAGGCGGGAACCCGGCCTCGGGTCCGGCGATGTCGAAGCCGACCACGCCGGAGTCGCGGAAGCGGACGGCCAGTTCGGCGATCTCCAGCGATCGGGCGTTCTGCCGCATGGCACAGAGCAGCGTGCCGATCCGGATCGGCCGGCCCGCCTCGGCCGCCCTGGCCATGCCCACGTGGAAGCCCTCCTGCACGGCTTCCACGATGGTGTCCAGCCGAAGGCCCTCTTCGCTGCACAGTTCCGGGGCGTACCGGACCTCCGCGTAGACGACGCCGTCGGCGGCCAGGTCCTCGGCACATTCCGCGGCCACCCGAACGAGCGCGTCCCGGTTCTGCATGACGCCAACGGTGTGGGCGAACGTCTCGAGATAGCGGACCAGCGACCCCGAGTCCGCGGCCTCGCGGAACCAGACACCGAGCGCCTCCGGGTCGGTCGTCGGCAGGTCGCGGTACCCGCCGGCATCCGCCAACTCGATCACCGTCTGGGGACGGAGACCTCCGTCCAGGTGGTCGTGAAGGAGCACCTTGGGCGCGGTACGCACGGCTTCCGGGGTCACCGGAACCGGGTTCGTGGTCAACATGGCCCAACGGTACTCGGCGGCGATGGACCACTGATCGGGTAACCGCCCGACCACGTATGGTGTCCCGCGATGCCGGCATTCGCCGGATCATGATCAGCCGAATGGACCAAACGTCTCCGCTTGGCCCAGCGACCGATTTACGGGTGGTGTATGGACACGTCCTGGCAGTGGCTAGGCTCCCCTGCGTTGACTCTCCCCCTCCTCAGGATGAAGGCCAGCTCCGTGAACGAGAACAACAACTCGACGGTGTCGTTCGACCGCATGCGCAACATGCTCATGCGCGCGGCCGAGATCCGTGAGAGCGAACAGCAGCAGATTTTCGACGCGCTCGACGAGATCCACGCCCGGCTCGCTCCGTTGGAGTCCATCGGCTCGGTGCGCAAGCGCCTGTCCGAGATGCCCGACCGGACCGAGACCGGTGCGCTCGCCGAACGCCTGGACACCGCGCTAGCCAAGCTCGACGCGCAGGACGGCGCGATCGCCGCCCTCGGCCGCGCGGTCGAGGCCATCGTGGACAAGCTAGCCACCCCGTTCGCCCAGCTCGACGGGCGGCTGGACGGCATGGCCGGGCGGTTCGAGGGCGTGGCCGGCCGGATGAACGGCCTCGAGGACAAGCTGGCGAACATCCACCGCCGCCTCGACGAGCTCGACGGCCACCTGGACAAGCAGGACAGCAAGCTGGACGTGCTGCCCGGCGCCGTGCACGGCCCGGTACGCGAGCGGATCCAGCAGGCCGAGAACACCATGCGGACCCGGGTCGACGAGGTCAACGACAGCGTGCACGGCAAGCTCGACAGCGCCCGCGACACGTTGCACCAGGCCGTCACCGACGCCGCGAGCACCGTGCACGCCAAGGTTGACGAGGCCAGGCAGACGCTGCAGGGCTCGCTCGACGACACGAAGAACACCGTCGACGGCACCGAGCGCTTGGAGGCCCTGGCCAAGCGCTTGGAGCAGGTGACGGGCCGGCTCGACGAGCTGACCACCCGGTTGGACACGGTCGAGGACGGCTTCACCGCGAAGCTGGGTGACCTTGGCGGCCACATCACCGGGGCCCTGAGCAAGGTCGAGGGGACGCTGGCCAAGCAGCCGGACGCCGATTCGGTGGCCTCCCTGGTGCGCAAGGGCAACGAGGAGTCCGTGCGGCGCATCGGCGGTCACCTCGACGAGGCCATGGCCACCTTCGCCGAGCTGATGATGGGCGGGGGCGCACCGGCCAGCCGGCCGCCGGCCACGATGCCGAGGCAGGCCCGCCGCCGCAACGTCAAGCCGAAGACCCTGCGCAACGGCGAGGACGCCACCGACGACGCCGAGTTGGCCAACGAAGCCTGACCCACACCACACCCCACGCCACCCCGCGAGTCGCGCGCTCAGGCAAGCGAGTCGCGCGCTCAGGCAACTGAGTTACGCGCTCAGGCAACTGAGTCGCGCGCTCGGGCAACTGAACCCCGCGGTGCGCGAGCCGGGTTCGCGGCGGCCGGCCCGCCTTGACCCGGCTCAGCGCATGCCGCGCAACGTCTCCAGGACGAGCGGGGTTCGCTCGGGCGGGGCGCCGACGGTGAACGCCGACTCGAGCGCGGCGAGCGCGGCGGGGACCGCGTCGGGCGTGTCGGTGTGCAGTTCCAGGACCGGATCCCCGGCCCGCACCGGCTCGCCGGGCTTGGCGTGGCAGATGATCCCGGCGGCGGCCTGCACCGGATCCTCCTTGCGGGCGCGGCCGGCGCCCAGCCGCCAGGCGGCCACCCCGACCGCGAGAGCGTCCAGGGTGGACACCGTGCCGTCGACGGGCGCGCTGACCGTGTGCACGTGGGCCGGCCTTGGCAGCGGGGCCTCGGGGTCGCCGCCCTGGGCGCTGATCATCCGGCACCAGGTCTCGTAGGCGGCGCCCGAAGCGAGCACCGCGGCCGGATCCACCTCGGGCAGTCCGGCCAGCGCCAGCATCTCGGTGGCCAGGGCCAGGGTCAGCTCGACGACATCGGCCGGACCCCCGCCGCGCAGCACCTCGACCGACTCGGCCACCTCGACCGCGTTTCCGACGGCCCGGACAAGCGGCACCGACATGTCGGTGATCAGCGCGGAGGTCCGCAGGCCACGCTCGTCACCGATGTCCACGAGAGCGCGGGCCAGCGCGCGGGCGTCGGCGAGCGTGCGCATGAACGCGCCGGAGCCGGTCTTCACATCCAGCACCAGCGCACCGGCGCCCTCGGCGATCTTCTTGCTCATGATCGAGCTGGCGATCAGCGGGATCGACTCGACGGTGGCGGTCACATCGCGCAGCGCGTAGAGCTTGCGGTCGGCCGGCGCGAGGCCCTCGGTCGGCGCGCACACCACGGCACCGACGGAGTCGAGCTGCCGGACGATCTCCTCGGTGGACAGCCGGGCGCGCCAGCCCGGGATCGACTCCAGCTTGTCCAGCGTGCCCCCGGTGTGACCGAGCCCACGGCCGGACAGCTGCGGCACCGCCGCCCCGCACGCGGCGACCAGGGGGGCCAGCGGCAGGGTGATCTTGTCCCCGACGCCGCCGGTCGAGTGCTTGTCCACGGTGGGCCGGCTCGTGGACAGGGAAAGGGTTTCCCCCGAGTCGACCATGGCCGCGGTCCACCGCGCGGTCTCCTCGGCGTCCATGCCGTTGAGGAAGATCGCCATGGCCAGCGCGGACATCTGCTCGTCGGCCACCACCCCGCGGGTGTATGCGTCGATCACCCAGTCGATCTGCTCGTCGAGCAGCCGCGCACCGTCGCGTTTGGACCGGATGACGTCGACGGCGGACATCGGCTCACGGGTCACGGCAGGTCCTCCGGGCCGAACGCGTGTGGCAGCACCTCACTCATCGGGAGCGGCCCCGCCGGGGTGTCCACCAGGCATTCCGCCCCGCCCAGCTCGTAGATCACCTGCCGGCACCGCCCGCACGGCATGAGCAGCTCGGCCGACCCGCTGCGGCAGGCGATGGCGACCAGCCGGCCACCACCGCTGAGCCGCAGTTGCCCGGCCAGCACGCACTCCGCGCACAGACCGAGGCCGTACGAGGCGTTCTCCACGTTGCAGCCGGTCACGACGCGGCCGTCGTCGACCAGCGCCGCGGCCCCGACCCGGAGGCCGGAGTACGGGCAGTAGGCGTGCCCCGCGGCCTCGACGGCCTTGGTACGCAGTCCACTCCAGTCCACTGTGGACTGTGTCACCCGCTCTCTCCTTTGCGGTACACCTGGCCATCCGCCTTCGGCATGCGCAACCGCTGCGAGGCGAGGGCCAGCACGAGCAGCGTCACCACGTACGGCGCGGCACCGACCAGCTCCGGCGGCAGGGCGTCGGTGGCGAAGAACCACCAGCCGAACAACACACCAAGCACCGTAGCGACGCCGGCGAGAATCCGCTGCCCGGCTCGGAACTGGAACACCGCCACCGCCAGCAGCGCGATGCACAGCAGCAGAAGCAGGGCGTGCACGGCATCCGACCCGCGCAGGGCCATCGCGTCGGTGTAGCCGAACAGTCCGGCGCCGGTGGCCAGCCCGCCGGGGCGCCAGTTGCCGAAGATCATCGCGGCCAGGCCGATGAACCCGCGCCCACCGGTCTGCCCGTCCCGGAACTGGCTGGAGCTGACCGCGAGCACCGCGCCGCCAAGCCCGGCAAAGGCGCCGGAGGCGATCACCGCCGCGTACTTGTACCGGTAGACGTTCACGCCAAGCGACTCGGCGGCCACCGGGTGCTCGCCGCAGGAGCGCAGCCGCAGCCCGAACGGCGTGCGCCAGAGTACGAACACACTGCCGACCAGCAGCAGCGCGGCGAGGACGGTCAGCAGCGAGAGGTTGGTGACCAGCCCGCCGAGCACGCCGGCCAGGTCGGACACCAGCCACCAGTGCTTGCCCTCGATCGTGTGCAACAACGAGGAGAGCCCGGGAATCGTGATGTGGTGGACGTCCTTGATCGGCGGCGACTGCTTCTGCCCGCCGCCCGGCGCGTCGGAGAAGTACAGCTTGGACAGGAACAACGCCAACCCCGGCGCCAGCAGGTTGATCGCCACACCGGAGACGATGTGGTCCACCCCGAAGGTCACCGTGGCGATCGCGTGCAGCAGGCCGCCGAGAGCGCCGAGGACCAGGCCGAAGGCGATGCCGGCCCACGGACCCCATTGGTAGCCGGCGAAGCCCGCACCCCAGGTGCCGAGCACCATCATGCCTTCGAGGCCGATGTTGACCACTCCGGCCCGCTCCGACCACAGCCCGCCCAGCCCGGCGAGGGCCAACGGCACGGCGGCGGTCAGCGCGGCCCCCATGGTGCCACTCGAGGTCAGGTCGGTGGCCCCGGTGAGCACCCGGACCAGCGACACGACCGCGAGCGCGACCAGCGAGGCGATCAGGTACCAGCTCGGCCGGATCCGCCGCTGCCGGCGCGGCGCGGGCGCCTGCTCGACTCCGACGGTCAGTCCTGTCGTCATGCCCCCACCGCCTCGGGAACCGTGGTCCTGCCAAGAGCCTGGCCGACTTCACGCTGTTCGAGCCGGACCCGGTACCGACGCACCAACTCGTAGGCGATCACCACGGACAGCACGACGACGCCCTGCATGATCTGCACGATCTCCTTCGGCACGCCGGACACGTCCAGCCCGTTGGAGCTGGAGTCCAGCACGCCCCACAGCAGTGCCGCGATGGCCATGCCGATCGGGTGGTTACGGCCGAGCAGCGCGACCGCGATGCCGATGAACCCGACGCCGGCCGGGAAGTTCAGCGAGTAGGAGTGCGCCCCACCGAGCAGCTCCGGCATACCGACCAGGCCGGCCACCCCGCCGGAGATCAGCATGGTCAGGAACACCATCTTCTTGACGTTGACCCCACTGGCCACCGCCGCCGACTCGGAGAGCCCGGTGGCCTTGAGATCGAACCCGAACCGGGTGCGGGACAACGTGAACCAGTACAGCGCCCCGACCACGATCGCCACGAAGACCAGCCCGCGAATGGTGCTGGAGGCCGCCGCTCCTGGGAACGGGATGCCCGACACCTGTCCGCCCGATGTGATGCCCGGGGTGTGCACGTCGTTGCCGCTCAGCACGGCCATCCGCTGCGGGTTGAGCAGAAATGAGACCAGGATGCCGCCGATCGCGTTCAGCATGATCGTCGAGATGACCTCGCTGACCCCGCGGGTCACCTTGAGCAGCCCGGCGATGCCCGCCCAGGCCGCGCCGACGAGCACGGCCGCGATGATCGTCATCGCGACCCGAAGGAACGAGGGCAGGCCTGCCATGAAGGACGCGCCGGCCAGCGCGGCGGACAGCATGGCGGCCAGCCGGTACTGGCCGTCCACCCCGATGTTGAACAGGTTCATCCGGAACCCGATCGCCACCGCCACCGCGGCCAGGTAGTAGTTGATCGCGGCGTTGATCGCGTTGACCGTGGTGCGCGGCCGCTGGGCCGAGGTGACCATCGAGTCGACCACGTCGGCCGGCGAGTGGCCGGTGAGCGCCAGGATCAGCGAACACACCATGGCGGCGAACACCAGCGCGCCGACCGGCGCCGCCAGTCCAAGTAGGACGGACCGGAGAGATAACCGCCCCATCAGGCCACCTCTCCGGGCACCGCGCCGGTCATCGCACAGCCGAGATCCTCAACGCTCACGGACTTCGGATCGTGATACGACACCAGCCGCCCGCGCAGCATCACGACCAGCCGGTCGGACATGCCGACCAGCTCGTCGAGGTCCGCCGAGATCAGCAGCACGGCCAGTCGTTCCGCGCGGGCCCGGCGGATGTGGTCCCAGATCGCGGCCTGCGCGCCGACGTCCACTCCCCGGGTGGGGTGCGAGGCGATCAGCAACACCGGGTTGCCGCTCATCTCCCGGCCCACGATGAACTTCTGCTGGTTGCCGCCGGAAAGCGCGGCGGCCGCCACGTCGATGCCCGGCGTCCGCACGTCGTACTCGGCCACGATGCGTTGCGTGTCCGCCCTTGCCGCGCGCCGATCGATCAGTGGACCGCGCACGTTCGGCGCCCTGGTCTGGTGGCCGAGCATCCGGTTCTCCCAGAGCGGCGCCTCGAGCAGCAGACCCTGCCGGTGCCGGTCCTCCGGGATGAACGCCACCCCGGCCTCCCGGCGGTCGCGAGTGGACAGCCGGGTGATGTCGGTTCGCCCCAACGACACCGCGCCCAGGCTCAGCGGCCGGATCCCCATCAGCGCGTCGACCAGCTCGGCCTGGCCGTTGCCCTCCACCCCGGCGATGCCGAGCACCTCACCGGCGTGGATGGTGAACGACACGTCGTCGAGCACCGCGCGGCCGTCCCCGGTCCGCACGGTCAGCCCGCTCACCTCGAGCACGGAGGTATCGGTCACGGTCGACTCGCGCAGCTCGGGCACCGGCAGCTCGCTGCCGACCATCAGCTCGGCCAGCTTGCGCGAGGTGGTCTCGGCCGGTCGAACGCTGGCCACCGTGGTGCCGCGCCGGATCACCGTGATGTCGTCGGCGACCGAGAGCACCTCGTCGAGCTTGTGCGAGATGAACAGGATGGTCAGCCCCTCCGCCTTGAGCTCGCGCAGGTTGCCGAACAGCTCGTCGACCTCCTGCGGCACCAGCACCGCGGTCGGCTCGTCCAGGATCAGGATGCGGGCGCCGCGGTAGAGCACCTTGAGGATCTCCACCCGCTGGCGTTCCCCGACGCCGAGGTCGTCGACCAGCTGGTTCGGCTCGACATCGAGGCCGTAGCGCTGCGAGATGTCACCGATCTTGGTGCGGGCGGCCCGGAAGTCCAGCCGGCCGGCGGCTCTCGGCTCGTTGCCGAGCACCACGTTCTCCAGCACGGTCAGGTTGTCCGCCAGCATGAAGTGCTGGTGCACCATGCCGATGCCGACCTTGATCGCGTCCGCCGGGGAGTGGAAGACCACCTCGTCCCCGTTGACCTTGATGGTGCCCTCGTCCGGGCGCTGCATCCCGTAGAGGATCTTCATCAGGGTCGACTTGCCGGCCCCGTTCTCCCCAACGATCGCGTGCACGGTGCCGGGACGCACCGCGATGTTCACATCGGAGTTGGCGATCACGCCAGGAAACCGCTTGGTGATCCCGGCCAGCTCGACCGCACTTGTCATCGCCGCACCTCGTCGTGTTCGGTGTGGAGAACCGTAACGGGCTCGGGTGCCGTTCACCGGCAACCCGAGCCCGTCACGCAAATCGCCTACTTCTTGTCCGGCACCTTGATCGCGCCCGACACGATCTTGGACTTGTAGTCGTCGAGCTGGGTCTTGATGTCGTCGATCTTGCCACCGCTGGTGGAGTAGCCGACACCGCCGGCGGCGAGGTCGTAGATCTTCTGGCCGTTGGTGAACTTGCTGCCCTGCATGGCGCTGATGAAGCCGAAGACGGCCACGTCGACCTGCTTCAGCATGGACGTGATGATCACGTCCTTGACGTCGGCGAGGGCCGGCTGGTTGTACTGGTCGGAGTCGACCCCGATACCCAGCTTGCCCTTCGCCTTCGCGGCCTTGAACACGCCGTTGCCGGAACCGCCGGCCGCCGCGTAGATCACGTCCACGCCGGCGTCGTACATGCCGTTCGCCGCGGTCTCACCCTTGGCCGGGTCGTTGAAGCCGGCGAAGTCCGGGGGCTGGGTCAGGTACTTCGACTGCACCGTGGCGGCCGGCTTGGCGGCCTTCACACCAGCGATGAAGCCGGCCTCGAACTTCTGGATCAGCGGGACGTTGACGCCGCCGATGAAGCCGACGTTGCCGGTCTTGCTCTTCAACGCCGCGGCGGCACCGACCAGGAACGAACCCTCCTGCTCGGCGAAGGTCAGGTTGGCCACGTTGTCCGCGGTGCAGTCCGGCTCGAAGTCATCGATGATGGCGAACTTGACGTTCGGAGTGTCCTTGGCGACCGCACCGATCGCTTTGCAGTACGCGAACCCGACCGCGATCACCGGGTTGTAACCGCCCTCGGCGAGCTGACGCAGCCGGTCTTCCTTCTGCGCGTCCGTCTCACCCGCGGTGGCCTCAAGCTCCTTCGCCTCGACCCCGAGGTCGTTCTTGGCCTTGTCCAGGCCGCGCGCCGCCGAGTCGTTGAACGACTGGTCGCCGCGACCGCCGATGTCGTAAGCAAGGCCGACCTTGAGCTTGGCTGCTGGCGCGCCACTTGCGCCACTCGTTCCACCACTGCTACCGCCACCGGCCGTGTCATCCTTACCGCAGGCGGTGAGGGTCAGGCCGAGCGCAAGCAGCCCTGCGGCGAGTTGGATTCCTCGCATTCGGCGCAAGACGTTCTCCTTCCGCGTTCCGACGTCCGATCTGCCGGACGCATTCGTATTCGCGAGACCGTACCCCGCGGCCGGACCTGCGCTACCGCAGGCCGCACCGCGTGACCCAATCGTTGGGTCCACTGTGCGCGACCCCGGCCGACCGCGTGCGAATGACCACGCTTCGTGATCGCGGCCAGTCTAGGACCGTGGCGGTGGACCCGCACCCGCTGCCCGTGGTGAACCCCTGCCACGCGCGATCGGGTCGATTCCTGCTGTCACCCGCGTCGAGTGTGGCCGACCGCGCGACATCGGCTTCCCACTCGGCCGGCACGGCCGACGTGCACGAATGGGCAGCGCCGCCCGGCCGTTGCGGCGCTTCGGGTCACGGCCCGGTCGCATGAGGACATTCGGCGGGCGGCTCCGCGACGGGCCGAGGACAACCAGCCGCCGGCCGCGGGTCGGCCGACCCCACGCCGCCCGGGCGAGCACGCGGCGTGGTGGTTTCGGACCGTCCATTGCCGAGGCGCGGCCGGGTTGGTGGCGGAACCCGGCGGGATGGTCGCCTGCCCGGCCGGCGGTATTGACCCGGTCCGGCCGCCCACCGAGTTCCGACGCCATACCCGACCGCACCGACAATTTGCTCTCCAACCGGGTCCGTTTCCGCGGCTGCCCACAACCGGCCCGATGTATCCACAATCCGACTCGCCGGCGGTCCGCCGTCGCGGCAGCCGCAAGCGGGCTGCCGTGTTTTTGCAGGACCTTGCCGTACACTTTCGGCCGTGGCTGGACGGTTGAGTGAGGTTGCGCGCAAGGCTGGCGTGAGTGAGGCGACGGTGAGCCGGGTGCTCAACGGCAAGGCCGGGGTTTCCGACGCCACCCGCACGGCCGTGCTGACCGCGCTCGACGTGCTCGGCTATGAGCGCCCCACGAAGCTGCGCGGCGACCGGGCGCGCCTGGTCGGCCTGGTGCTGCCCGAGCTACAGAACCCGATCTTCCCGGCGTTCGCCGAGGTGGCGACGGGCGCTCTGGTACAGCGCGGGTTCACCCCGGCGCTGTGCGCGCGCACCATCGGCGGGGTGTCCGAGGTCGAGTTCGTCGAGATGCTGCTCGAGCACCAGGTGTCCGGCGTGATCTTCGGCGGCGGCGACTACTCGCTCGCCGACGCCGGCCATGATCACTACCACCGCCTGCGCGACCTGAAGCTGCCGGTGGTGCTGGTCAACGCCGGGGTCGACGGCCTGGGTCATCCCCGGGTGTCCGCCGATGACGCGGTCGCCGTCGAGCAGGCCCTCGGCCATCTGGTGTCGCTTGGCCACCGCCGGATCGGTGCGCTGCTCGGACCGGCGGGCCACGTCCCCTCCCGCCGCAAGCTGACCGCGCTGGAGTCCGCGGCCGGCCAGTATCCGGAGGTCGAGCACCTGGTGCAGCGCTCCACCTTCGCTATGGAAGGTGCGCGCGCCGCCGCGACCAGCCTGGTCCACGCCGGCATGACCGCCATCATCTGCGCCAGCGACGTGCTGGCTCTCGGCGCGATCCGGGCGGTGCGGCGCCTTGGCCGCCAGGTTCCGCAGGACGTTTCGGTGGTCGGCTTCGACGACTCCGCCTTCATGAACTGCACGGATCCTCCGCTCACCACCGTGCGCCAACCCATCGAAGCCATGGGCCAGGCCGCCGTGGACATCCTCGTCACCCAGATGACCGGCACCAGCCCGCTCACCGAGGAGCTCCTCTTCGAGCCCGAGCTCGTCGTCCGTGGCTCCACCGCCCGCTGCGTGTGATTGCCCTCGCTCGCAGGCTCGTCCGGCTCCGGCTCCGGCTCCGGCTCCCGGCTCCGGCTCGCGCCCGTTGCGTTCAGCGGAAGGTGACATTGCTGCGCTTCTAGAGGCGGAAGGTGACATTCCGCTGTATCTCGGCGCCCGGCGGTCCGGCGCGGCCAGAGGTCACGGCTCTGATTCAGTTCTTTCCTCGATCAGTTGAGTTCTTGCGTCGCTTGGTACGAGTTTGTATGGTCTGGCTCACAAAGTTGTCGCCGCCGGGCTCGAGGAAGGTGCTGGCGCAATGAAGCGAATCTGGTTAGGGCGCACTACTGGGTTGGTGGCCGTCGCGGCGCTCGCGCTGTCGGCCGCGGGGGCCTGTTCGAAGGAGCCGGCTCCGGCCTCCGGCGGCAACGTCACGATCACCGTGAACGGACTGCCACCCACCACGGAGGCGGTCGACCGCAAGAAGTTCCTCGACGACAAGGCCGAGTTCGAGAAGGCGAACCCGACCATCAAGATCGACGCCAAAGAGGGGTACATGGACCCCAAGACGTTCGCCACCAAGCTCGCCGGCGGGCAGCTCGAGGACCTCTTCTACGTCTACTTCACCGACCCGGCCAACCTGATCGCCAAGAAGCAGGTCGCCGAGATCACTCCCTACCTCGACCAGGTCCCGGCCGCCAAGCAGATCAAGCCGGAGCTGATGAAGGTCTTCTCCAGTGACGACGGCAAGGTCTACGGCCTGCCCTGGCGCAACTACTCGATGGGCCTGATCTACAACAAGGCGCTGTTCACCAAGGCCGGCCTCGATCCGGCCAACCCGCCCAGGAGCTGGGACGACGTCCGCGCCGCCGCCAACAAGATCGCCGCGCTCGGCGACGGGGTGGCCGGCTATGGCGACTACAGCAAGAGCAACACCGGCGGCTGGCACTTCACCGCCGAGCTGTACTCCCTCGGCGGCGACATGGCCACCAGGAACGGCGACACCTGGAAGGCCGCGTTCAACAACGACAAGGGCAAGCAGGTGCTGCGCCGGCTGCACGACATGCGCTGGACCGACAACTCCATGGGCGAGCGGCAGTTGCTCGAGTACGCCGACCTGATCCAGCTGATGGCCTCCGGCAAGCTCGGCATGTACCTGGCCACCGGCGACAACCTCAAGACCATCGTCAACCAGTACAAGGGCAACTACAACGACTACGGCCTCGGCCCCATGCCGGGCAGCCAGGGCACCCTCGGCGGCGGCGACGGCTTCGTGTTCAACGCCAAGGCGAGCCCGGAGAAGATCCGCGCCGGGCTGAAGTGGCTGGCCTTCAAGTTCGACAACCCCGCGCGGCTCGCACACGACTACGAGTACGACGCGGCCAACAAGAACCCGGTCGGCCTGCCCGAGCCGAACATCTGGACCGGCGACGCGGCGAAGACCCGGGACGAGGCCAACACCAGGCTGGCCAACGTGCCGGTGGACAACTTCAAGCCGTTCGCCCAGGGCAACGCCGCCATCCCGCTGCGGCTCGAGCCGCCGAGCGCCCAGCAGATCTACGCGGTGCTGGACACGGCCATGCAGAAGGTGCTGACCGACCGCGACGCCAACATCGACCAGCTCCTTTCCTCGGCGGAGACGCAGGTCAACTCCATCCTGGCGTCCGTGGCCTGACCCGATGGTCGGCCTCGCACTACGCGACGCCCCGGCCGTGCGGGCTTCCGCGCGGCCGGGCGGCCGGCGACGCAATCCCTTTCGTCGCACGGTGTCCGACAACCTCGTTGGCTACGCGTTCCTGGCCGGCGGGATCGTCTGCTTCGCCCTGTTCTCCTGGTACCCGCTGGCCCGCGGAGTGCTGCTGAGCTTCCAACAGGTCAACTTCGTCACCGATCCCGAATGGGTCGGCCTGGACAACTTCAGCACTTTGTTCGCCGACCCGCTGTTCTGGACCGCCTGGCGCAACACGCTGCTGTTCACCGGCCTCGCCCTGGTCCTCGGCTACGCGCTGCCACTGTTGATCGCGGTGCTGCTCAACGAGCTGCGGCACTGGAACGGTTTCTTCCGGGTCGCGGTGTACCTGCCGGTGATGCTGCCGCCGATCGTCAGCGTGCTGCTCTGGCAATACTTCTACGATCCGGGCAACGGTCTGTTCAACACCGTGCTGCGCGGACTGCACCTGCCCGAGTCGGCCTGGACCCAGTCGCCGCGCACCGCGCTGCTCTCCCTGGTCCTCGTGTCCACCTGGTCGAACATGGGCGGGGCCACGCTGATCTACCTGGCCGCGCTGCAAAACATCCCCGGCGAGCTGTACGAGGCGGCCGAGTTGGAGGGGGCATCGATCGTGCAGCGGGTCCGCCATGTGACCCTGCCGCAGCTGCGCTTCGCCATGATCGTCCTGCTGCTGCTCCAGATCGTCGCCACCATGCAGGTGTTCATCGAGCCCTACCAACTCACCGGCACCACCAACCCGGACACGATCACCGTGATGGTGCTGGTCTATCGCTACGCCTTCACCGTCAACCACGACTTCGGGCTGGCCGCCGCCATGACCGTGCTGCTCGCCGTCGTGCTCGGCGCGTTCTCCGCCGCCTACCTCTGGCTGACCAGGGAGCGCACATGACCGCCACGCCACCGCGCACGCTGATCTCGCCGGTGACCCTGCGCACCCGGCGCGGCCGAATCGGCTACGTCGTCGTGCTCGCCGCCACCGCGCTGGTGTTCCTGCTGGTGTTCTTCTTCCCGCTCTACTGGATGGTCACCGGCGCGGTCAAACATCCCGCCGAGCTGGCCCTCACCACGCCGACGCTCGTGCCGCACAGCTTCCACCCGGAATCCTATGCGGACGCCTGGAGCAAGCTGCGGATCGCGCACTACTTCCTCAACACGGTGTATTTCGCGCTCGGTGGTTGGCTCTTCCAACTGGTGTTCGACGTCGCGGCCGCCTACGCACTGTCCAAGCTGCGCCCGGTGCTCGGCCGCCTGGTGCTCGGTTTGATGCTGGCCACGCTGATGTTGCCAGCCGCGGCGCTGCTCGTGCCGGCCTACCTGACCGTCGCCGACGTGCCGCTGGTTCACCTGAACCTACTGAACACGCCGTGGGCGCTGTGGCTGCCGGGCGTGGCCAACGCGTTCAACATCTACCTGCTGAAGCGGTTCTTCGACCAGATCCCGAACGACCTGCTCGACGCGGCCAGCATCGACGGGGCCGGCCGCCTGCGCATCCTGTGCAGCGTCGTGCTGCCACTCTCCCGCCCGGTGCTCGGGGTCACCTCGATCTTCGCGATCATCGGGATCTGGAAGGACTTCCTGTGGCCGCTGCTGGTGTTGCAGGACCCGGAGGTGCAGACGTTGAGCGTGGCACTGTCCCGGCTGTCCATCACCAGCCAGGTGCAGCTCAACGAGCTGATGGCCGGCCTGGTCATCGCCAGCCTACCCATGGTGATGGTGTTTCTCATCTTCCAGCGGAGTATCCTCAATGGACTGTCCGCCGGCGGGCTGAAGGGCTGACGAGGGAGGAAGTTGTGTCCACAGTAGACGAGCAGCCGTGGTGGCGAAGCGCGGTGATCTACCAGGTCTACCCGCGTAGCTTCGCCGACGCCAACGGCGACGGGGTCGGTGACCTGGCCGGCATCGCCGAGCGACTGCCCTACCTGCGCGACCTCGCCGTCGACGCGCTCTGGTTCAGCCCCTGGTACCCGTCGCCGATGGCCGACGCGGGGTACGACGTCGCCGACTATCGCGACATCGACCCGATGTTCGGCACCATCACCGAGGCCGAACGGCTGATCGCGGACGCGCACGCGGCCGGCCTCCGGGTCGTGATCGACATCGTGCCGAACCACTGCTCCGATGCCCACCCGTGGTTCTCCGAGGCGCTCGCCGCTGGCCCGGCATCCCCGCAACGACAACGGTTCTGGTTCCGGACCGGCCGGGGCGAGCAGGGCGAACTGCCGCCGACCGAACTGAAGTCGATCTTCGGTGGCCCGGCCTGGACCAGGGTCACCGAGCCCGACGGCACACCCGGCGAGTGGTACCTGCACCTGTTCGCCGCCCAGCAGCCGGACTTCAACTGGGACAATCCGGAGGTTCGCGCGGAGTTCCTTGACGTGCTGCGGTTCTGGCTGGACCGCGGGGTGGACGGGATCCGGATCGACTCGGCCGCGGTGCTGATCAAGGATCCGGAACCGGTCGGCGACGAGTCCTACACCGACCTCGACGGGGTGCACGAGATCTACCGGGAATGGCGGGCCGTGACCGATGCCTACCCCGGCGACCGGGTGCTCATCGGCGAAGTCTGGCTGCCGGACCACCAGCGCTTCGCCGCCTACCTGCGCCCGGACGAGCTCCACGCGGCGTTCAACTTCGAGTTCCTGTGCTGCCCATGGGATGCCGACCTGCTGCGCGCGGCGATCGACGAGTCCCGGCTGGCCCACGAACCGGTCGGCGCGCCCGCGTCCTGGGTGCTGTCCAACCACGACGTGACCCGGCCGGTCAGCCGGTACGGCCGCGCGGAGACCGGGTTCGGTTTCACCGACCGGCGGCGTCGGCGCGACCTGCCGCTCGACCTCGAGCTCGGCGCCCGCCGAGCCAGGGCCGCGGCGCTGCTCTGCCTGGCCCTGCCGGGAGCCGCGTACCTGTACCAGGGCGAGGAACTGGGGCTGTGGGAGGTCGAGGACATCCCGGCGGCGCTGCTGCAGGACCCGATGTACCACCGCTCCGGCGGTGCCGACCCTGGCCGGGACGGCTGCCGGGTGCCGATGCCGTGGTCCGGCGGCGAGCCGCCGTTCGGGTTCAGCCCGAGAGACGCGGCGCACGGCCCGTGGCTGCCGCAACCGCTCGCCTGGAAGGACCTCACGGTCGAGGCGCAGACCGGGGATCCGCACTCGATGCTGGAGCTCTACCGGGCGGCGCTGCGGATCCGCCGTGCCGAACCGGCGCTCGGGGACGGCGAGCTGCGCTGGCTGCGCGCCGAGGACGGCGTGCTCGCCTTCGCCAGGAATCCCGGATTCGCCTGTGTGGTCAACCTTTCCGGCGCGCCGGCGGAGCTGATCCAGCCCAGCTCGGTGCTGCTCACCAGCGCGCCCCTCGACGGCAACGCGCTTCCTTCGGACACGGCGGTGTGGCTGCGCCTATGAAGAACGAGGACGCGTACCGCCTCAGTGCCAGAACACCGCGAGGCCGACGTTGAGCACGACCAGGCCGCCGAGCGCGAAGGGAACCGAGCGCGGCGCCCGGCCACGGATCGTGTAAGTGATCACCAGGCCGCCGATGACCAGCAGCACGACCAGCTTCACCCCGAGCTTGACCTCGTTGTAGTCGTGGTGGGTGAGGGGTGCCAACAGCATCAGGGCGACACCGGTGACCAGTTGCAGGGCGGCGCCGTGCAGCCAGCCCTTGTTCAGCGGCGCATCCGCGCCGGCCCGCCGCTGCAACAGGAACGCGCCGACCAGCGTGGCCATGCCGAGCAGATGGAGGAACAACAGCAGATCGCGCACGAATCCCACGCAACGTCTCCTCGACTTCCGGCTTCCCGCCGGCAGCAACGTACACCGGGGACCGACGCGGCCGTGCGCAAATCCACGGCGTCGTGCTGGCGGTCGCGGGCACCGCTGTGCTGCTCGACACATTTCCCCGGGTTCGTGATCGTGGCCGGCGCCACCCCGATGAGCCGTCGTTGGGCGCCGGTTCGAGGCGGGGTACCAGGCGTACCGCGGGGAGGGTGCCCGCCTGGCTGCCGCGGTGACGCCCATGGCGTCCCACCGACCAAGGGCCGGCGCAGGCGCGGTGACGCCGGGCCCTAGTCTGCATAGGTGCGCTTCACCGCGAGCAGACCGGTTCCAGCCCTCCTCGTATCGCTGTTTGCCCTGGTCATCGCCGCCCTGCTGACCGCACCCGGGGTGTCGATGGCGGCTCGAAGCCCGCGTAAGGACCAACCGTCGGTACCGCAGCAGCCGGCCTGCCCGAACCGGGAACTGCCCCCGGCCCCGGTGGACACCTCGGAGGAGCCCGTCCCGGGCAGCAGCCGCCCTGAGCCGCTGCCGGTGCCCCAGGCGCCGGTCGGCGGCGCCCGGCTGGCCGAGTGCGGCCTGATCTACCCGAACGGCGCGGCCGAGCCGCCGGCCGGCCTCACCGCGGCCTCCTGGGTGATCTCCGATCTGGACACCGGCGAGGTGCTGGCGGCCAAGGACCCGCACGCCAGGGAGCGGCCGGCCTCGCTGATCAAGGTGCTGCTCGCCGTGGTGACCATCCGCGAGCTGCGGCAGGACATGGTCGTGGAGGGCACGGCCCAGGACGCCAACCAGGAGGGCACCAGGGTCGGCATCGGACCGGGCGGCCAGTACACCGTGCACCAGCTGCTGTATGCGCTGGTCATGCACTCCGGCAATGACGCGGCCCACGCGCTGGCCAGGGCGCTCGGCGGGGTGCCGGCCACACTGGACAAGATGAACGCGCTGGCCAAGGAGCTCGGCGCGCTGGACACCCGCGCGGCCACCCCGTCCGGGCTGGACGGCCCCGGCATGACCACCTCGGCCTACGACCAGAGCGTGATCTTCCGCGCGGCCATGAAGCACCAGGAGTTCGCCGAGGCGGCGAGCACCCGGCAGATCGACTTCCCGGGCTACGGCGGCAAGCCCGGCTTCAAGGTCAACAACGACAACAAGCTGCTCGGCAACTACCCCGGCTTCCTCGGCGGCAAGACCGGTTTCACCGACGACGCCCGGCACACCTACCTCGGCGCGGCCAAGCAGGGCGACCGCCGGCTGTCCGTGGTGCTGCTGCGTGGCGAGCGGGTTGGCGTCGCGCCGCTCGGCGCCCAGGGCGCCAAGCTGTTCGACTACGGCTTCGCGCTGGCCAAACAAGGCATCCGGGGGGTCGGCGAGCTGGTCGACCGGTCCCCGGAGGCGCAGCCGAAGGGCGACGTGAGCCGGGGCGAGGGCTCCGGCGCCGGACCGGCCGAGACGAACGCGGCGGCCCTGTCCGGCGACCGCACCCGGTCCGCGTTCGGCAACGTCGGGCTGCCCCTGGTGGCCCTGGCCGGCGTCGCCGTGCTCATCTCGATGGCCCTCTGGTGGCGCCGCAGGCGGGCGCGGGCGGCCAGGGCGGCGAGCAGCGCGTAGCACGTAGCACGTAGCGCAAGGCCCCTCAGGTCCGGCGCCGGATCCGGTCCCACAGCACGCCGGCCAACACTCCGGCGCCGACCAGCAGCGCACCGTCGCGCACCTTGGGTCCGGTGTGGACGGCGATGGCGGGCCGGATCACCGCGGGCGGCGGCGCCGCGATCGGTGCGACGCGCTCCTCGGTCATGGCGGTCCACGCGGTCGCGAACAGCAGCAGCCGGGCAACGAGGTTGGCGAACAGCAACAGACCGATGATCGGGCCGAACAGCGCACCGGTTTTCGTGGTGGCCACGATGGCGAGGTAGATCGTGGCCACCTGCTTGAGGATCTCGAAGGCGACGGCCAGGAACAACGCGCCGCGCACGCACGAGCGGACGTGCACCTTCTGGCGGGGTAGCCGGGACAACACCCAGAGGAACACCAGCCAGTTGGCGACGATGCCGAGCACGATCGTGCCGACCCGCAGCAGGAACAACGCCCAGGCGTCGTCGTCCAGCCCGACCAGCCGCAACACCCAACTCCCCAACCCGGTGCCGGCCGCCGTGATGCCGATGGAGATGCCGAGCGCGAGGAACAGCGCGAACAGCGCGAGCAGGTCGGACACCACCGTGCGCCAGTACGGCCGGTCCGGGATCGCGTGGTCCCACATGACACTCAGGGCGTCCCGCAGGCTGCTCATCCAGCCGAAGCCCGAGTAGGCGGCGGCCAGCAGGCCGAGCACTCCGACCGCGCCGCGATTGTCGATCGCCTCGTCGATCGCCTTGTTGAGCGTCTCACCGAAACCGGCCGGCACCGCCTCGGTGATGCTGTGCTGAAGCTGGTCGAGCAGCGCCTGGTTGCCGGCCAGCACGAAGGCGGTCACCGCGAATGCGATCATGGCGATCGGGACCAGCGACAGCACGCTGAAGTACGCGATCGCGGCGGCATAGTGGTCACCGTGGCGATCCATGTACCCGCCGCCGGCCCGCACCAGATGGACGACCCACGGCCGCTTGCGCAGCCGGGCCAGGCGTGACTCCCGTCTGCCGTCCGCCTCGTCAGCTCCCACGTCGCGACGCTACGGCCGGGTCGACCGGCGCGCAATCCGGTGCGCCGCCGCCGTCAGCGCAGCGGTGGCAACAGGCCGAGCCGGTCGTAGACCTGAGTCATGGTTTCCACGGCCACCGCGCGCGCGCGTTCCGCGCCCCCGCGCAGGATCTTGTCCAGCTCGGCCGGATCGTCCAGATAGGACCGGACGCGCTCGCGGACCGGGCCGACCCACTCGATGAACACCTCGCCGAGGTCCTTCTTCAGGTCGCCGTAGCCCCTGCCCTGGTAGTCCCGCTCGAGATCGGCCACGGTCCGGTCGGCCAGCGCCGAGAAGATGACCAGCAGGTTGGACACCCCGGGCTTGTTCCGCGGGTCGTAGACGATTTCCCGGCCGGTGTCCGTGACCGCCGAGCGGATCTTCTTCGCGGACGCCTTCGGCTCGTCGAGGAGGTCGATGATGCCGGCCGGACTGGACGCCGACTTGCTCATCTTGGCCCCCGGCTCCTGCAGGTCGTAGATCTTGGCCGCGTTCTTGAGGATGTACGGCTCTGGCGGGACGAACACCTTGCCGAAGCGCGAGTTGAACCGCTGGGCCAGGTCCCGGGTGAGCTCGAGATGCTGGCGCTGGTCCTCGCCGACCGGTACGTACTCCGGCCGGTACAGCAGGATGTCCGCGGCCTGTAGCGACGGGTAGGAGAACAGGCCGACGCTGACCCGGTCGGTGCCCTGCTTGGCCGACTTGTCCTTGAACTGCACCATTCGGCTGGCCTCGCCGTAGCCGGTCAGGCACTGCATCACCCAGCCAAGCTCGGCGTGCTCCGGCAGCTGACTCTGCACGAACAGGGTGGCCCGCTCGGGGTCGAGCCCGACCGCGTGCTTTTGGCCCACCGACGCCCTGGTCCGGGCACTGAGCACGGCGGGGTCGTGCTCGACGGTCAGCGCGTGCAGGTCGGCGACGAAGTAGAAGGCGTCGTGGGTCTCCTGCAATGCCACCCACTGCCGCAGCGCGCCGAGGTAGTTGCCGAGGTGGAAGGACTGGCTGGTCGGCTGGATGCCGGAAAGCACCCGCGGACGTTCGGTCGACACCCGGTGGATTCTCCCAGAACCGGCTGGGAACGCCCCCGGCCACCCGGGGTTTTACCGCCGTACGGGGGCTTGTCCGGCGTTTGCCGGCGGGGAAAGGTTTTTGGCGCCCGGCTCGCGGGCCCGCCAGACCGGCGAACGCGCGAGCCTCATCGCATGACGGAGGTTCCCTGGTGCAACGAAGACTTGGATTACGTGGCCTCGCGGCCGCCGCCGTACTCGCCTCGGTGGCCGCACTTGGCACGGCTGCGGCACAACCGGCGGCCGCCGTGGGCCCGGCGGCGCATTTTGTCGTGCTCGGCCCACAAGGCGGCGGGCTGGCCCGGACCGAGACGTCGATCCGCGACGCCGGCGGGACCGTGGTGCAGAGCTGGCCACAGATCGGTGTCGTGGTCGCCATCTCCCCGAGCATCAACTTCGCCCAGGCACTGCGCCGGCTGCCGGCCGTGCAGGGCGTCGGGGCGTCCCGGGCGCTGGTCGAGTTCGTGCCGCCGGCGCTCGCCGCCAACTCGGTGCGCACCGACAAGATCGAGACATTGGACGCCACCAAGGACGCCAAGGCCGGCATGGCTCCGACCGCCTTCGAGCCGCTGGCACCCAACCAGTGGGACATGCGCCTGATCCGGGCGGACGCGGCCAACGGCGTGTCCGGCGGTAGCCGAAACGTGCTGGTCGGCGTGCTCGACTCGGGCATCGACGCGACCCACCCGGACCTCGCGCCGAACGTCGACCCGGCCAACTCGGTCGGCTGTGCCAACGAGGGCGTGCCGGACACCTCCGCCGCGGCCTGGGCGCCGACCAACAGCACCCATGGCACGCACGTGGCCGGCACCATCGCGGCCGCGCGCAACGGCGTCGGCATCGCCGGGGTGGCACCGAACGTGCGCCTGGCGTCGGTGAAGGTGGTCGACGACGGCGGGTTCATCTACCCCGAGTACGCGATCTGCGGGTTCATCTGGGCGGCCGAGCACAACATGAAGGTCACCAACAACTCGTACTTCATCGACCCGTGGTTCAAGAACTGCCTCGACGACCCGGACCAGAAGGCCATCGTCAACGCGGTGACCAGGGCGATCGACTTCTCCGCCAGGCACGACGTGGTGAACGTGGCCGCGCTCGGCAACAGCAACTGGGACCTCGCGCACAACGTCACCGACGCCGGCAGCCCGGACAACCAGACGCCGATCACCCGCGTGGTCGGCAACGACTGCCCGCAGCTGCCGCAGGAGGTCGACGGCATCGTCGGCGTCTCCTCGGTCGGCCCGGCCGCGCGCAAGGCCTTCTACTCCAACTACGGCACCGGTGACACCGAGGTGGCCGCCCCCGGTGGCGACTCGCTGGTCCACCCGGAGACCCCGGACGGCAACGGCCGGGTGCTCTCGACCATCGTCGGCGGCGGCTGGGGCTACCTCCAGGGCACCTCGATGGCGTCCCCGCACGCCACCGGCGTCGTCGCGCTGGTCCGCAGCACGCACCCCAACTGGAACAACAACCGGGTGGCCCGCGAGCTGGCGAACCAGGCGGACCGGCTGGCCTGTCCGCCCAACCCCTTCGACCCGACGGGTGACGGCTCCTTCCTCGCCACCTGCCAGGGCGGCAACTCCGGCCGCGGCTTCTACGGCGCCGGCCTGATCGACGCCCTGGACGCGGTCACCAAGTAACCGGCCGATCCGAAACTGTGGGTGCGCCCGACCGGGCGCACCCACAGTTGTCTTCTCAGGTGTCTGTCGGATTGGGCCGGCGGCTCAGAAGGCGGACTCGGTGCGGGCCGGGTCGGCGACGATCGGGGCCATCGGGCGGGTGTCGAGCATGGCGGCCATGGCGCGCACCCGGCGGCGCCGGAACAGGCCGATGACGACGCCACCCAGGCCGAAGAGCACGGCCGCGACCCCGACCAGGCCGAACGACCAGCGCTCGGCCGCGGCGCTGCCAACGGTGTCCGCCGCGGCGGGTGCCGCGACCGCGATGACCAGCACCGTGGGCAGGACGGCCAGCGTGGCCGCGCCGCCTACCGCACGAACGGCCCAACGTCGGACCGCGTGGACACCACTGTGGGCAACTCGGTTGCGCACTGTCCGCGCCTCCTGGACTGTCACCGGCACTGGTTCACCCGTTTGGGGGAGCTTTGGTCCCACGAGGCTAGCTGGCTCATCGACCCTCCGTACCGCGATCGGGCCAACTCGCTCTCCCGGCTGGGGAGCGTAGCGGGTGCCCGGCACCCCCGCGCGGCGGGTACCCCGGTGCGCTCCGGCGCCCGACCGGCCGATCTTTCGAAGCATTCTCCTCAGATTACCCCGGGACATTCAGCGCATTGATGAAAGCGTTTACCTGGCTATTCCGCCCGGACAATCCGCTCTTGCGGGCCCCTCATTCGACTGACACAGTGATACTGCACTTCACAGCTGTCGCGCCACCTTCCCACACACTCAGCCCGCAACGGCGTCGCCGGGTAATCGCGAACCGATGCGGGCAATCGAACGTGCGGCCGGCGCCGAAAGCCCACCGACCCCGTGGGGCGGCACGCGGTCACGTGCCGCCCCACGGACCTACGCTCCGCTCAGCGCCTGCGTACCGAGAAGCCCTTGCACGCCGGGTCGAGCACGTCTCCGCTGAGCTGGCTGACGCCGGCCTCGACCGGGCTGGTCACCGTGAGGTCGACCATCACGTAGCCGGTCGGCTGCTCGATCCACCGCTCCTGTGTGAACCGCAGCTGCCCGCTCGGCGAGAGCGAGCCGACCATGCTGTAGCTGCCCTTCTTGGCCGTGGCGTTGCCCGGCAGCGGGAAGAACGCGAACACCGTGGGGAGCACCGCGTTCTGGGGCGCCTTGATCGTCAGGGTGAGTCCGGTGTTGCCTTGCGCGCAGGTGTACTCGCCCTCCCAGGTGCCGGCCAGCCCGGCCAGCTCGGCCGAGGAGGCCGGGCCCGCGGTCGAGGACGGCCGCGCGGAGGTGGCGCTCGGCCGCGGCCGGCTGGACGGGCGCGGTAACGGTACGGACGACTTGGCCGCGGCCCCTTCGGCGGCGACGGCCTCCCCGGTGACCTGCTGCCCGCACGCGGAGCTGAGCGCGAGTACCAGCGCCACGACCAAGACAGCGAATGCGCGAGTTCGATGTTCGGGCACGGGCAGACGGTAGCCTCAGCCGCAGTCGCGGCCGGAGAGGGGCTTGACGAACTCGGTGGACACCCACCGGTTCTCGGCGAGCTTGCGGAAGCCGTTCTGCACGACCTTGTCCGCGTCGGACTCCTGGCCCCGGCTGAGCTTGCCGACCACGGCACCGTCGAGCGCCGGCGCGGACCGGATGTTCAGCACGTCCGCGGTCACCGACACACGGCACTGGGTGGTGTTCGCGGTCGGCGAGCTGCCCTCGCTGGGCTGCTTCGCCGAGCCGAGCACGTAGAGCACCAGCACCGCGGCGAGTACCCCGCCAATGACCAGGCTTCTTTTCGGGGCCAGCCGAGCCATTACGCACGCTCCCGTTCCAGAACCGACAAGCCGACCACGGTCAGCTTAACATTGGTACACCCAGGGTTAACATGCGCGAAAGACGCGCCCCGGCAGCGTAGCCGGAACGCGTCCATCGTCGACCGCTCAACGGGTCAGGCGGTGGCCATTCTCGCCTGCAGATTCTCATCCAATGTGGACAGGAAATCCTCGGTGGTCTGGAACTCCTGGCTTGGCCCGACCAGCAGCGCCAGGTCCTTGGTCATCTTGCCGCCCTCCACGGTCTCGATGATCACCCGTTCGAGTGTCTCGGCGAACTGCACGACGTCCGGGGTGGAGTCCATCTTCCCGCGCGCCTCGAGGGCCCTGGTCCACGCGAAGATCGACGCGATCGGGTTGGTCGAGGTCGGCTTGCCGGCCTGGTGCTGGCGGAAGTGCCTGGTCACGGTGCCGTGCGCGGCCTCGGCCTCGACCTTGCCGTCCGGCGTCATCAGCACCGACGTCATCAGGCCGAGCGAGCCGAACCCCTGCGCCACCGTGTCGGACTGCACGTCGCCGTCGTAGTTCTTACAGGCCCAGACGTAGCCGCCCTCCCACTTGAGCGCGGCGGCCACCATGTCGTCGATCAGCCGGTGCTCGTAGGTCAGACCCGCCGCGTCGAAGTCGCTCTTGAACTCGTTGTCAAAGATCTCCTGGAAGATGTCCTTGAACATGCCGTCGTAGGCTTTGAGGATCGTGTTCTTGGTGGACATGTACACCGGGAACTTGCGCTCGAGGCCGTAGCGCAACGATGCCCGCGCGAAGTCCTCGATGGAGCTGCGGAAGTTGAACATGGCGACCGCGACGCCGCCGCCCTCCGGGTACTGCGCCACCTCGAACTCCATCGGCGCTCCGCCATCGGCGGGCACGTAGCTGATGGTCAGCGTGCCGGGGCCGGGCACCTTGAAGTCGGTGGCCTTGTACTGGTCGCCGTGCGCGTGGCGGCCGATGATGATCGGCTTGGTCCAGCTCGGCACCAGCCGCGGGATGTTGCCGATCACGATGGGCTCACGGAAGATCACGCCGCCCAGGATGTTCCGGATGGTTCCGTTGGGGCTGCGCCACATCTTCTTGAGCCCGAACTCGGTCACCCTGGCCTCGTCCGGCGTGATGGTCGCGCACTTGACGCCGACCCCGTGCCTGGCGATGGCGTTCGCCGCATCCACCGTGACCTGGTCGTCGGTGGCGTCCCGATGCTCGATGCCCAGGTCGTAGTAGTCCAGGTTGAGGTCGAGGTACGGGTGGATCAGCTTGTCCTTGATGAACTTCCAGATGATGCGGGTCATCTCGTCGCCGTCGAGCTCGACGACGGTCCCCTGCACCTTGATCTTGGCCATCTGCCGGGCAGCTCCTCTCGCATGCGCGTATATGGGACAAGCGTACTGCTATGAATTCGCGGTCAGCGAACCGCCCACTCGCTGGCCAGCATCGCGTACACGACCTCATCGGTCCACTCGCCCTTGACCATTTCGTTGTGTACGAAATGGGCCTCCCGGCGCAGGCCCAGCTTCTCCATCAGGCGCGCGGAGGCGGTGTTGCGGCCGTCGGCGCGACCGATGATCCGGTGCAGGCCGAGATCCTCGAAACCGAGGCGGAGCATCTCGACCGCGGCCTCGCCGCCGTAGCCGTGACCGTGGTGGTCGGGGTGCAGGACGAAACCGAACTCCCCCTGGCGGTGCTCGACACTGCGCCAACTCAGGTTGACGTCGCCGATCACCCGGCCGTCGAGCACGACCGCGAGCACCAGGGTGTCGCCCTCGCGCTCCAGCGCGGTCATGCCGGCGCGGCTGATCAGCACCTCAGCGATCTCGGTTCGCGAGCGCGGGGCCCAGTAGAGGAAGCGGGTCACGTCCTCGCGGGACTGGATGGCGTGCAGGTCCTCGAGGTCGTCCGGACTGAACGGGCGGAGCAGCAGGCGCTCGGTCTTGATCGGGTAGCTGGGCCGAAGCATGTCGCCGATGTTACCGGCCTCGGCACACTCCTCTTCCGCATTTAGCCTCTTAGCGGCCAAGAGGCTTTGCGCAGCGTCGCTTGGTATGCGAGGTAGTTGCCCACCACCAGCGTCCGTCTGGTCAGCGATGCGAGGATGTGCCCATGGCACTGTGGCTGACCAGGGATCCCGAGGCCAACGCGTTGCTCGATCGGGAACCGCTCGCACTGTTGGTGGGCATGCTCCTTGATCAACAGTATCCGATGGAGCACGCGTTCCTCGGACCGAAAAAGATCTCCGACCGGATCGGGACGTTCGAGGTGCGCACGATCGCCGAGTACGACCCGGAGAAGTTCGCCACGCTCTGCACCACGCCACCGGCCATCCACCGCTACGGCGGTGTGATGGCCAAGCGGGTGCAGGCGCTCTGCCAGCACGTGGTCGAGCACTACGAGGGGCGGGCCGAGGACATCTGGACGCGCGGCCGGCCGAACGGCGCGGAGATTCTGCGCCGCCTCAAGGAGCTTCCCGGCTACGGCGAGCAGAAGGCCAAGATCTTCCTGGCACTGCTCGGCAAGCAGCGCGGACTCAAGGCGACCGGGTGGCGCGACGCGGCCGGCGACTACAGCGAGAAGGGCGCGCACCGCTCCATCGCCGACGTCACCGACCCGACCTCGCTCGACGCCGTCCGCGCCTTCAAGAAGGCCACCAAGGCCGCCGCCAAGCAGGCCTGATCGCGCCGAACGAAACCGCTCACCGCCGAAGGACGCCGACCGCCGACCGGCGGCCGACGTCCAGCCTTCAGCCGTACAGCGCGATGTCACCTTCATTCGCTTCTAACAGCGGAATGTCACCTTGCGCGGTATCAGCCTCGCCGGCGGGCTAGATCCGTTTGGCGCGACCGGCGGCCGCACGGCCAAGGCCATTCCTACACGAACTCGACGAGCGGGAAGGCGCGGTGCCGGCGCGGCGGGATCAGGTAGTTCTGCCGGCGGGTGGCGGTGATGAACCGCTCGAGGCCGTGGTCCTCTTCGTCCAGGGCGAACTCGTTGAGCAGGTCGAGCGAGGCCTGGTTGCGGCGCAGCGTCGAGAAGAAGTCCGAGCTGGGGAAGAAGCCGGAGAACTGGAGCTTCGGCGTGTTGCGTCCGGTGGTGGTGTCCATCGCGTCGAAGCCGGGGCCGTCGATGCGCAGGTGGATCGGGCGCCCGTCGGAGGTCCGGCCGGAGCGGTGCAGCTGCGAGATGTGTCCTATGCGAGCGAACTGCTGCGCGCTCTGCCGCGCGTAGCCCGCGCCGCGGAACACGTTGGGCAGGAAGGCGCCCCTGGCGCCGAGGTTGCGCGGACCGCCGCCGTCGGTGAACGGGTCGTTCGCGTTCTCCTGCACCTGCGAGGGCGACTCGAACATGTACTGGAGCCGCTCGTCGAACGGTTCGCGGTGGTCGACGCCGGCCTCTTCCGGTTCCCGACCGTCCACATAGAACTGCTGCAGGTCGAGCAGCACATGTGAGAGGTGTTGGATGGCGCCGTTGTCGAAGTAGTCACCGGCCCTCGCGTTGGTGAGCTTGATCCCGTGCGCGCCGACGAACGTCACGTCCTGGGCCGGTGCGCTGGCATTCACCTGCTGGTCGGCGAAACCCATCCACATCGGGGAGCCCGGGTTCACGAACGTCTTGAACCCCAGATTCTGGCTGTTGGCGACGCTGCGCGGCAGGCCGATCTGGACGAACATGGCCCGACTGGACGTGATCGTCATCCCCGCGATGAACACCGGCGACGCCACGGACTGGCCCTTGAGCCGGTTGCTGCCGGACAGCCAGGCCACCACGTCCGCCACGATCGACGGGTTGTCACTGCGGATGGTGAACAGCAGGTCGTTGTTCTCAAGGCGAACCGGCACGTTGAACTCGGCCCGACGCAGTTCGAGCGCCTGGTTTCCCTGCGCCACGTCGGACGGCCCCGGCACCGCCCGCTTGAGCGCCGGCTGGTTGGCGGCCAACCCGTCGAACGCCAGGGTTCTCGGCATCGCGGCACCGATCACGACGCCAGGCAGTCGGTTGAAGTAGTTGTCGCTGTAGGCGACGTGGGTGAACACCCCGCTCGGCGAGTACGGGTAGGCGGACTCGATGGTGCGCAGCGCACCCTCGAGTCGGACCTGGTCGCCGTTGGTGGGAACCCTGGCCAGCCGTGCGGTAAGGAACGTGGTGTGTACCGGCGGCAGTGAAACGCTTATCCCGTCGATGGTCCGGGCCGCCGGCACGAACGGGGCCAGGTCGAACTGCACGTCCGGCAGCGCCGTCGGGTCAGCCGCCGGGTCGGCCGCGGTGTCCGCCATGGCCACCCGCTCCGGCACGATGGCGAGCTCTTCCATCAGGGCCAAGGTGCCGAGCGCGCCGGCGAACGCGCCACCGGTTCGCAGCAGCGATCGTCTCGACACCGGCTTGCCCGCGATAGCCGGGCTCTCGACCGGCTCGACAACCCGGGAATGACTCACCGGACATCGCGATTTCATTTGGTGGGGCTGAATGTCAGTCACGCGAACCTCCGCAGGCAGGGAAACCCGGCCGTCCGAACGGCCGAGCACAGCAGATTTGGGACCGTGTCACGCCGAGTTTCGTGGCGCGCAACACGCCCGCGCATCGGTGAAACAACCAGTCCCTTTCCCCAGGCACACAAAGGAAACAGTGATAACTGATATCCACCTGGGACAAGTCAAAACCCCTGGGGGACATGCGTTCCGCATTTGTGAAAAGAGAAGGCCGTCTTCGCAATGGCATTGCGAAGACGGCCTTGGCGAAGGGTGTGGCTAGCCCCGGGTCACTTGTTGACCAGGGCGGCCTGCTCCGGGGTGACCCGGTTGCCTTCCACCGGGGTGACCGAACCGTTCTCCCGGTCCGTGGAAACGGGCGGTTGCACCAGGGTGGCGGTGCCGTCCGGGTTGAGCTTGTTCAGATACGCGCCGGTGTAGCCGGAGTGCGTCTGCTTCGAATACGCGAACGGAACCATGGCCGGGCCCTTCAACGGCGTGGTTTCCATGGTCTCAACCAGCTTGCGCCGGCTCAGATCGCGCCCGGTCGCCTTGAGCACCTGGCCGAACGTGTAGGCCTGCGCCATGCCGTACACCAGCGTGTTCGTGAACGCCTCCTGCGGGATGTACTTGTCGTGGATCTGCTTGAACAACTTGATCCACGGGTCGTCCACGGTCTCCACGGTCGGCAGGTAGCCGGAGCCGATGAAACCGGCCAGCAGTTGGTTCGCCGACACGGTCGCGCCGCCGCGCTTGGCGAAGTCCTCGAGCAGGCCGCGCAGCGTCGCCGGGTCGGAGCCGATGCTGCTGGACAGGAACTGCGGCTTGAAGCCGATCTTCGCCGAGGTCAGGATGGCGAGCGCGGTGAAGGCCGGAATGCAGAAGCAGATCACCACGTCGGCACCGGCGGCCTTGAGCGCGGACAGTTGCGGCGCCACGTCGGTGTTGGCCGAGTCGTAGCCCTGTCTGGAAACGATCTGGTCCTTCAGGAACTGGTCGAGCCCCTTCTGGCTGTCCCGCCCGACATCGTCGTTCTGGTAGAACAGACCGACCTTCTTGCCGGCGAAGTTGTCCTTGACGTACTTGCCGATGATCTTGCCTTCGCGCAGGTAGTCCACCTGGAAGCCGAAGGTCATCGGGCTCTTCTTGACGTCGTCCCACAACAGCGCGCCTGAGGCGACCAGGAGGTCGGGCACCCCCTCGGTGTTGAGGTACTCGACCACCTTGGAGTGCGTCGGCGTACCGAGACCACCGACGATCGCGAAGACCTTTTCGTTGAGGACCAGCTTCTTCACCACCTCGACCGTCTTGGTCGGGTTGTAGCCGTCGTCCTCCACCTTGTACTCGATCTTGCGGCCGTTGATGCCACCGTTGTCGTTGATGTAGTCGTAGACCGCCTTCGCGCCGACCGAGATCTTGCCGTAGCCCGGGGCAGCCGGACCGGTCAGCGGCTGGTGCGTGCCGATCACCACGCTCGTGTCGGTCACGCCGGGCGCCGAGTCGGCCGCCTGCTGCGCACCGCCGCTCGGCGCCTGGCCGGCGCCGGAGCACCCGCCGAGCACCAGGGCGCCGGCAACCAGCCCGGCCCCGATGCGAACGCCTCGATGAATCCTCATGACTCTCCTTCTGATCGACCTGATCGGCTTCCCCGACGCACTGAACGAAGACGACTGATTCCGCCCTGAATGCCGCGCGGAAACGCAAGAATGACCACGATCAGCACCACGCCGTACAACGCGAGCGGCAGGTTGTTCGAGACGTTGGTCGGCAGGTTGACCGCGTCGGCGAGATCCTCGGCCCAGGCTTGGAAGTAGACCAGTGCGATGGCGCCCCAGAACGCACCCCACAGGCTGCCCAACCCGCCGAGCACCAGCGCGGCGAGCAGGCTCAGCGACAGGGCCACGGTGAACGAGCCGGGTGCGGCGGTGCCGAGCAGGTAGGCCTGCAGCCCACCACCCAGACCGGCGCAGGCGGAGCTCACGATGAACGCGAGGATCTTTGTGCGGCCGACATGAATTCCGGTCAGGGCGGCCGCGACCTCGTCGTCCCGCACGGCACGCAAGCTCCGCCCGAGCCGACCCCTGGCCACGTTAACCAGGATCACCATGGCAATGAGCACCGCCAGCCAGATCACCCAGGCCTGCCAACGGGTCGGCGGAACCACCCCGATCAGGCCCACCGGTTCACTGTGGACGGTGAAGCTCAGGCCGTTGCTGCCGCCAAGGGTGTCCGGGTACCGCTGGGTCACCGCGGGCAGGCCGACGGCCAGCGCCAGGGTCGCACCGGCCAGATACGGGCCGTGCAGCCGGGCCGCCGCGGCGCCGGCCAGCAACCCGGCGAGCGCGCCGGCCAGTGTGGCCAGCAGCAGGTCCGTCCAGAACGGCAGACTTGGCACGTGCAGCACCAACAGTGCGACGGTGTACGCACCGATGAACATGAACGCCCCGTGCCCCAACGACACCTGCCCGTTGAACCCGGTGAGCAGAGCCAGGCCGGCGATCGCGACGAGGTAGTAGCCGATGGTCGCGATCCGCAGGTTGGTGAACGGATCGGTGGCCAGGGTCAGCGCGACCAGCAGGGCGAACGCCACGATCGCCGCGAGCGTGTGCAGCACGATCGGCGGCAGCGAGCGCCACCACGCCGGACGCACCGCCGGTCCGATATGGACGGACGGCTCGGTGGGCACCGGTTCGGTTCTGGTCTGCGAGGTCTCCGCGCTCATGGTTCAGACGCTCCTGGCCAGCGCCTTGCCGAACAGCCCGTTGGGCCGCACGGCGAGCACCACGACGAGAATCGCGAGCGAGGCAAGGGTGACCAGCTCCGGGCCCAGATAGCCGGACACGTAGGACAGCCCGACGCCGAGCCCCACTCCGCCGATGATCGTCCCGATCGGGTTGTCCAGGCCGCCGAGCACGGCCGCGGTCAGCGCGTAGACGAACACTCCGTCCAGCACGTTCGGGAAGATGAACGGTGGCACGGCGAGCATTCCGGCAAGCGAGCCGACCCCGGCGGCGAGTGCCCAGCCGAACGTGAGCATGAGCCCGACCCGCACCCCGGACATCCGGGCCGCTTCGGCGTGGAACGCCGAAGCGCGCATCCGCAGGCCGATCGGGGTGGCCTTGAACAGCACCAGCACCAGGATCGCGGTGACCGCGATGGCCAGGACCACGAACAGGTCGTTGGCCGAGAACCGGCCGCGGAAGTCGAACGCGTACGGGAAGCTGTGCGGCTCGTTGGACCAGATCATCCCGGACACCGCCTGGAGCACGATGAACAGGCCGAGGGTGACGATGATCGCCCGCAACTCGTCACGCCGCACCGGTCGGACCAGGAACCGCTCGGTGAGCGCGCCCAGCACGACGCCGGCGGCGATCGCGGCGGCGAAGCCGAGCCAGTAGCCCCCGGCGGCCTGGTTGATCGAGTAGGCCAGGTAGGCGGACATCAGCGCGAACGCCGGCTGGGCGAAGTTCACCACCCGGGTGGCCCGGTAAATGATCACCAGGGACAACCCGAGCGCGGCGTACACCGCACCGCTCGACACGCCACTGAGGGTCAGGTTGAGGAGCTTGTCCATCCGCAGCCTTCCGTCCTAGAAACCGAGGTAGGCATGTCGCAGCGCCTCGTCATGCAGGAGTTGGTCGGCCGGGGCGTTCATGACCACCTGGCCGAGCGCGAGCACCACTCCATTGTCCGCAATGGACAGTGCGCTGCGGGCGTTCTGCTCGACCAGCAGCACGGTGAGGCCGGTCCGCGCCCGCAGATCCCGGAGCACCTGCATGATCCGGGCCGTGACCAGCGGAGCCAGTCCGAGCGACGGCTCATCGAGCAGCAGCAGCGCCGGCCGGCTCATCAGCGCCCGCCCGATCGCCAGCATCTGCCGCTCACCGCCGGAAAGCGTGCTCGCCGGTTTGGTCATCCGCTCGGCCAGCGGCGGGAACAGCTCGCACACCTCGTTCAGCGCGGCCGCCCGGTCGCCCCGGTCCCGCCGCCAGAGCGCACCGAGCCGCAGGTTCTCCGCCACGGTCAGCTCCCGGATCACTCCGCCGCCCTCCGGCACGTACGCCAGCCCGTCGCGTACCGTTCGCTCCGCTGGCATCCGGGTGATGTCCTTGCCGCGCATGACGATGCGGCCGGAGCGTGGCCGCACCAGCCCGCTGATCGTGCGCAGCAACGTGGTCTTGCCGGCACCGTTCGCGCCGAGCACCGCGGTGATGGCGCCGGACTCGACCCGCAGCGACACCGCGTCGACGGCGCGCACCGCGCCGTAGGACGTGGTCAGCTCCTCGATGTCAAGCACGCGACCGCTCCTCGGTCGGCTGCCCGAGGTAGGCCTCGGCGACGGCGGGGTCGGCCTGCACCCGCGCCGGGCTGCCCGACGAGATGACCTCGCCGAAGTTCAGCACCACCACTTCGTCGCACACCCGCATCACCAGGTCCATGTGGTGCTCGACGAGAACAACCGCGGTCCGGTCCCGCAGCCGGGTGATGTGCCCAGCGAACTCGTCCATCTCGGCCGCGGACAGGCCGCTCACCGGCTCGTCCATGAGCAGCAGTTCCGGCTCGGCGACCAGTGCTCTTGCCAGGGCCACCCGCTTCTGCACGCCGTAGGGCAGCGCCCCGGGCCACCGGTCGGCGATTCCGGCGATGTCCAGTTCGGACAGTGCGCGCAAGGCCCGCTCCCGCAGCTCGCGTTCGTCGCGGGCGGCCCGTCCGGCGCCGAGCAGCCCGGCCGCGAGGCCGGCCCTGGCGTGCCGGGTGGCACCGGCCATCACGTTCTCCAGCACCGTCAGCCCGGCGAACAGGCCGAGACTCTGCAACGTGCGGGCGATGCCAAGTCCGGCAAGGTGGTCCGGGCGGTGCCGGGGCAACTCCCGGCCTTGCCACCGAAGCTGACCCCGCTCCGGCCGGACCAGCCCGCAGATCACATTGAACAAAGTGGTCTTGCCGGCGCCGTTGGGGCCGATCACCCCGACGACCCGGCCGGCTGAGACGGTCATGCTCACGTCGTGTAGCGCGAGCAGGCCGCCGAAGCGCACGGTGATACCACGCAGCGCGAGCAACGCGTCATCGTTGGTGATCGTCATCGGCACCATTTCGTCGAAGCAGGCTGTCAGTCTCCGGTCGCGGCTGATCCCGACACATCGGCGAAATCGCCAGTCCGGAGCAGCATCGCCCAACGTCACAGCCCATTGGACGGACCCAGAGCCGGCATCGGGGGACGCTAGGCCGCCAGGGGATCGCCGAACGCCACGGTGAACATCAGTTACCGTCGAGGGTGGTCACCCGGCGGGTCAGCTCGACCCGCGAGCGCACACCCAGCGTGGCGAAAATGTTACGTAGGTGATGATCAACGGTTCGGTGGCTGATCACCAGCCGGCGGGCGATCTCCCGATTGGTCTGCCCGTCGGCCACCAGCCGGGAGATGGTCGCCTGCTGCGGGGTCAGCCCGGCCAGCGACGGGGTGGCCGGGTCGATCGCCTCTCCGGCCGCGCGCAGCTCGGTCCTGGCGTGCTCGGCCCAGGCCTGCGCCCCGCACGCATCGAAAACCCGTGCCGCGTCCCGCAAAGGCTCCCGGGCGGCGCCGGGCCGGCGCTGGCGGCGCAGCCAGTGCGCATAACAGAGCTGGGTGCGGGCCAGTTCGAGCGCGGCGCCGCCGGCCTGGTGCAACCGGATCGCGGCAAGGAAATGCTCCTCGGCCCGCTCGGCGTCGGTGGCCAGCAGGGCATGGCAACGGTGCGAAAGGGCCTGCCAGAGCGGTCCGCCGGACACCAGGATCCACCGGTCGAACGCGCGCAAGGCCTTCACCGCGCGTTCCGGCCGTCCGCAGTTGACCGCCGCCTCCACCAGTTGCGGCGTGGCCAGCGTGGCGATGGCCGGCTGCGGTGCGCCGACGCCCGCCGCCATGGCGTCGAACCGGCTCAGCGCGTCCGCCGGCCGGTCCGCGGCCAGGTCGAGACAGGCGTGCGCCCAGGCCGTGATCGCGCAGGACCGGCCAAGTCCCCGGTCAGCGATCTCCGGTGCGATCGCGTCCAAATAGGACAGTGCGGTGCTCTCGTCGCCGAGCAGCGCCGCGGCCAGCGCCAGGATGGTCAGGTGCTGCACCGCACAGTTGCGCTGGGCAACGACGGTCGCGGCCGCCAGCCCGTCGCGCGCGGCGGCCACCGCCGACCGGTGCCGGTCAAGCACCAAGGCGGAGAGCGCGACGTAGACCAGGGACCAGGGCAGCAGCGCCGGCTCGGGGCCAAGCCGGGCCCGGCTCACCGCGGCGCTGGCGCACTCGTGCGAACGCTCCGCCTGACCGAGCGCGAAGGCCGCGCCGGCCGCCCAGACCAGGGAGCGCACGTCGTCGCTCGCCGCGCCGATGTCCACCGCACGGTGCAGAAAGCCGCGAGCCTCGGCGTGCCGTCCGGCGAAGGTGGCTGCCACGCCGGCGAAGTGCGCACCGGCCAGTTCGGCCACCGGCGGCTCGCCCGGCCCGCGCAGCTCCGCGAACCGCTCGGCCAGCGCCGCGTAGCCGGCCACGTCCCCGGCCAGGCGCCGGGCCTCGCCGGCCAGCACCAGCGCCACCGCGGCCTGCCCCCGGTCGTGCTCGGCCAGCTGCCCGGCCGCCTCGACCAGCTCGTGGGTGGCGAGCGCCGGCTCGCCGTCGCGCAGTTCGATCTCGCCGTGCAGCAGCGCGGCCGCGCCGGTCACGCCCGGGCTCGCCGGCAACGAGCGGGCCTGGCAGAGCAGCGCCCGTGCCCGGCCGGCCTGTCCGGCGTGCCAGGCCTGCCGCGCGGCGGCCAGCAGCCGCTTGGCCTTCTGTCCATCGTGGACGGTGAGTTGCGCGGCCCGCTCCCAGCGGCGCCAGGCGGCGGCGTGCTGGCCGGCCCGCGCGGCCTGAGCCGCCGCGGCGGCGGCCTGGTCGCCGCGCCCGCCGAGCGGTTCGGTGCCGGCCATCGCGAGATGCCAGGCCCGCTGGTCGCCGTCGAGCAGCGTGGCCAGCGTGCGATGGGCGACCAGCCGCTCGGTGTCCGCGGCCTCCGCGTACAGCGTGGCGCCGACCACCGGGCTGGCGAGGCCGTTCGCGCCGAGCAGCCCGGAGTCGAGTGCCTCCCGCAGCGCCGGCGCCGAGACGTTGTGCGCCAGGATGTCCAGGTCGAGCGTCGGCTCCGCGGCGACGAGCAGCACGGCCTGCCTTGCCGGCCAGGACAGCGCCGCGAGCCAGTCGGCGTAGCGGGCCCGTTGGCTGCCGCCGGCCGGCAGCGCCTCGGGGAGCGGCGCCCGCCCGGCCAGGTGCTCCGGGCCGAGCACGCCGGCCAGCTCGATCAGGTCGAGCGGGTTGCCCGCGGCGAGGTCGACGAGAATCGCCCGCAACCCCACCGGAATCCGGTACGGCAGCCGGTCGCGCAGCAACCGCGCGCAGGCGGCATCGCTCAGGGCCGGCAGCCACAACCGGTCCAACCCGTCCAGCAGGTCGTGTCCGTCGCGCCGGACCAGTTCCGGGCGGCCGGACAGGACGAGGGCGATTCGGCCGCGACCCAGCCGCCGCGCGGCGAAGGCGAGCACCTCGAGCGAGCGCCGGTCCAGCCAGTGCGCGTCGTCGACCACGCACAGCACCGGCGCCGTCCTGGCCAGCTCGGTGAGCAGGCCGTAGACGCCGCAGCAGAGCAGGAACTCGTCCGGAGTGCCGCCGTTGCCGAGCGCCGAGCCGACCGCCGCGGCCTGCCCCGGCGGCAGCGCCGACACCCGGTCGGCCACCGGCTCGAGCAGCCGGTGCAGCCCACCGAGCGGCAGGTCCCGCTCCGCGGCCACCCCGGTACTGGACAGCACGTGCCAGCCGGCCGTCTCGGCGCGCAGCGCGCGTAACAACGAGGTGCGGCCCATGCCGGCCGCGCCGAGCAGGACCAGCGGACCGCCCCGCCCCTCGCGGGCCGCGCGGACCAGCTCACGCAGCCGGCCGAGCTCCTTCTCCCGACCAGGCAACGGTTTCGCCTCGTTCACGACATCCCCGCCAGCCGGTCGCGCAGCTCGCGTTTCAAGATCTTGCCGGCCGCGGAGACCGGGATCTGCTCGACGAAGTACACCTCGCGCAGCCGCTTGTAGGCGACCACCTGGTCGTTCACCGCGCCCATCAGCTCGGCCGCGCTCAGGTCCGGCCGCGCCCGCACCACGAACGCCACCGGCAGTTCGCCGACCGCCTGGTCCGGCCTGCCGACCACGGCCGCGGCCAGCACCCCGTCGTGCGCGGCGAGAATCTCCTCCAGCTCCCTCGGGTAGACGTTGTACCCCTTGTACAGCAGCATGTCCTTCTTACGGTCTACAATAGACAGATAGCCCTCGTCGTCGAGCACACCGATGTCGCCGGTGCGCAGCCAGCCGTCCACCAGCACCTCGGCGGTCGCCTCCGGCCGGTTGTGGTAACCCGACATCACCTGTGGGCCCCGGATGCACACCTCGCCGCGCTCCCCAGTCGGCACCGGCGCGCCGTCCTCGGCAATCACCTGGATCTCGGTGTCGAATGTGGGCACCCCGACCGTGCCGATCTTGCGCACGCCGGAGCGGAAACTTGGGCCGCTGGTGGCACCCATGGTCACCTCGGTCAGCCCGTAGCCCTCACTGATCACCGCATCCGGCGCCAGGTCGTAGAGCCGCTTGCTCATCTCGATGGGCATCGGCGCGGCACCGGAACCGATGCCGCGCACCGAGGACAGATCCCGCTTGCTGATGTCCGGGTGCGCGAGCAACGCTGCGAACAGGGCCGGCGCGCCGCCGATCGTGGTGACGCGTAACCGTTCCGCGTCGGCGAGGTAGGCCGCCGGGTCGAGCCGGTCGTGCAGCACCAGCGTGGTGCCGGTCAGGATCGGCACGTTGAGCCCGGCGATCGTGCCCATCGCGTGGAACCACGGGGTGAGATTGATCGTGACCCCGCCGCCGAGCGGCACCGGCCACTCCTGCTCCGGGCCGATCTTGTCCAGGTACAGCCCGCCGTCGGAGTCGAGCGCGGGCACCGAACCGGTGGCCCAGCAGGAGTACTGCAACGCGTTCACCACGACGTTGCGGTGCGGCAGCCGAACCCCCTTGCTCACGCCGGTGGTGCCGCCGGTGTAGGCCAGGTGGGCCAGATCGTTGTACAGATCGAGGTCGATCCGCGGCGGCGTGCTCGACCGGCCCTCGCACAGCCCGGGCACGTCCGGCGCGGTGACGGTCAGCACGGCACCGGCGTCGGCGAGCTGGGCGGCCGCGGCCGGCTCCGGCAGCAGCGGGTTGAGCGGCACGAACACCGCGCCGGCCAGCAGCACGCCGTAGTAGGCGACCGGGTACTCCAGGCAGTTCGGCATCCGCAGGGCGACCCGGTCGCCGGGCCGCACCCCCTGCGCGATCAACCCGTTGGCCAGCCGGGCGGCTCGGTCAGCCAGCTCCGCGTAGCTCAACGCCACGCCGTTGCGGGCGAAGGCGATCCGATCCCCGTATCTGCGGGCCGAGCCGGCCAGGATGGCCCAGGCCGGCACCTCTGGATAGTCCAGCCCCGGGCCGAATCCCGGCGGCCAGTTCCGCGCGCTCCGTTGCGCCATCAAGACTCCCGAGTGGACGGTCGGCTTCGACGCCGAGGCCTGCCCACCCGATGAAACACCAAGGCGATGTGTTTCACAACCCCCGGGGGATTACGGTTCAGGCCGGTTCCCGGGCGCGCACGTGCCCCTCCACCAGCGCCGCGATCAGCGTGGACGCGGCCTCGAGATCCGGCGCGCGGTTGGCGAGCACGTCCGAATAGAGGAACGCCTCACCCAGCCGGACCAGCGCGAACGACAGGCTGTCCAGCCCGACCACGGGCACGAACGCGCCCTCCGCGACGTCCGCGGCGAGCAGGTCCACCAGCGCCGCGACCACCTTCGGCTGAACCCGGCCGGCCGGGTCGGTGAGTACCCGGATCGCCACCGTCGGCTCATAGTCCAGCAACTGATGGAAACCGCGGTCGGTGGCGATGGCGGTGCGGTACTCCCGCATCACCGCGAGGCAGCGCAACTGCCCCGCCGCGTTGCGCACCGCCGGACCCTCGGCCTTCTTCCAATGCGTCATCGCATCCCTGAGGGTCAGGTCGGACAGCAGCCAGAGCGCGTCGCCCATCAGGTCCTCGCGGTTGCCGACCCGGCGGAACAGCGTGGTGCGGGAGATGCCCAGCTCCGCGGCCAGCGCCCGGGTGTCCAGCCGCATGCCGTGGTGGATCCACCTGGCGGCCAGCAGGACGATCTCGTCGGTAGTAGGACTCACCACAACACCTCGGGAACCGGGTGCTGCCGATCAGACCCGGGGTCGACTGGTTCGCGCGCAAGCTGGCTCACGAGCGCGAGCGTAGGCGCCGCGCACCCCGCTGGCCGCGTCCGGACCTCGCGGAACTGGCTATTTCGCCGATGCCGGCAGGTCCAGGGCGGTGCCGTCGGCGCGCACCGGGCTCGGCACCCCGCGAAACTCGTACGGGGCCGGCTCCCGGCCCGGCTGTAGCACCCAGCACGTCCCACTCTCGCCCTCGCATTCCGCGCGCAGCACCGCCGCGGCCACCTGATCCGCGTGCAGCAACGGAAACCCGGCCTCGGCGAACACCGGCCGGAGTGGATCGATCATCGGTGTGTCCACGAACCCCGGGCAGATCGCGGCGATCCGGATGCCTTCGCGGGCCAGCGCCGGACCGAGCGAGCGGACCAGCGCGACCACGGCGGCCTTCGTCATGGCGTAGAACGGGTTGTCCGGATACGGGGTGAGCCCGGCCAGCGACGCGATCACCACGACCGACCCGCCGGTGCCCCGCAGGTGCGGCGTCGCGACCGCGATGCCGTGCACGACGCCGGTCAGGTTGATGTCGACGATCCGTTGGTAGGACTGGGGATCGACCGTTTCGCAAGTGGATCCTTCTGTGCTGCCGATGCCGGCACAGAGCACCGCGAGCCCGAGCCCGGCGCCGGCACCCGCGGCCCGCTGGCAGGACCGTTCGAGCGCGGCCCGGTCGCGCACGTCCACCACGTCCGCTCCGGTGGCCGGGCTGTCGACCGGCAGTGCCGAGGCATCCGCCACGAACACCGGGCGGCCGTACGCGGCGAGCTTGCGCACCACGGCGGCACCGATCCCGGACGCGCCACCGGTGACCCACGCTGATTTCCCCGTCATAGCGGCAGCCTTGCGCACGAAGACGGTCGCGGACAACACTCCCGACCGGCGGCGTACTCCACCGGCAATCGGTGTGTGCCGGGTGATTTAGCCGATTGCCCACCGGCCCCGGCTGGGTTACGCATGGGTCATGCGCCTGCATCCGGTAGTTCCGATCGCGGTGATCGCCGCGATGTTCGCCGTCCTGCCAGCCGCCGCGTCCTCCGCCGCGTCCACCCCGGACATCGGCCAGCCGGAGCAGGCGGTCACCGCGTCACCCGGTGCCGGTCCGGACCGGATCACCGGCCCGATCCCGCAACCAGACCGGCCGGGCGCCTCGACGCACAACTACATCTTCTACGCCACGCCGTTCGACCTGCGCCGGGCCGGCTACGTGGAGCAGGAGTTCTTCATCTCCGGCACGGCCACCCGGTACCCGCCGAACCCCACGGTGGACCAGCAGAAGCAGGCCGCGACCCCGATCGGGACGACGCCGTACACCACCCGGATCGTGGTCCGCCGCCCGGCGCATCCCGGCCGCTCCGCGGGGATCGCCGTGGTCGACTGGCAGAACGTCACCGCCGGGCACGACATCGACACCGAGTGGGGAACCAGCGGCGACTACTTCGTCCGGCATGGGTGGACCTACATCGCGGCGTCGGTTCAGCACGTCGGGGTGAACGGTGCGGCGCCCGGGCCGACCGCGGGCCTCGGCCTGACCCAGTGGAGCCCGGCCAGGTACGGCTCGCTCGACGTGACGGCCGGCGACACCGTGCTCGACGACTCCCAGTCGTTCGACATCTACACCAAGGTGGCCGAGTTGCTGAAGGGCCGCGACCGCCGCAACCCACTGTCCGACCTGCGGATCTCCAAGGTGTACGCGGGCGGCGCCTCGCAGTCCGGGCGCTTCCTCGGCATCTACTACAACACCGTGCAGCCGCTGGCGCGGGTCTACGACGGCTTCCTGTTCGCGCTGTCCGACGCCGCGCTGCCGCCGCGTGCCGAGGTCGGCACCAAGGCCATCCGGGTGTACACCGAGAACGACGTCTACCGGGGCGCGGCCATCCCGAGCAAGGTGGCGCCGGACGGCGACACGTTGCGCACCTGGCACATCGCCGGCGCCTCGCATGTGCCGTCCTACGCGACCGGCACCGACGTCACCGACTTCCGCAGCACCCTCGGTGCCATCCAGGAGCGGGAGTTCGGTGCGGCCGCACCACTGGACTGCGTCAACCCCGGCCCGAGTCAGGTCGCCTCGTGGACCGTGTTCCACGCCGCGTACGAGGCGCTGGACAACTGGGCGCGCCGGGGTGTTCCGCCGCGGCGGGCGCAACCGCTGGCGATCAGCGACCCGACCGCACCGGCCAAGATCGTGCGGGACGCGAACGGGATGGCGCTCGGCGGCATCCGGCTGCCGGATGTCGAGGTTCCGGTCGCGCTCAACGACGGGATCAACGCCCCGGCCAGCACCACCAACCCGTTGAGCGGCTTCTGTGTGCTGTGGGGCACCAGCCGGGCGTTCACCCGGCCGCAGCTCGACGCGCTGTACTACGACGACCGGGACTACCGCGATCAGGTGAGCGACGCGGTGCGCCGGTTGGAGGGGCAGCACTTCCTGCTCGATGAGGACGGTCACGTGTTCGTGGAGGCCGCGAGGCATCAACACGTCTAACACGGTTGGACGATCCCCCATTTGGGTCCATACTGACCCTCAGTACGCCCTGTGGCCACGGCAAACGCTCGATCGGCGTACACCTCCGACCGCAACGGCCGAAGGGTGTTGGTACAGAGGGTGACCGGATATCTGCGCTGGGTGCCACCGCGAATTGACATGAGCGTGCCGCACCCGGCCCGCATGCACGACTACTGGCTCGGTGGCGGGCACAACTTCGCCGCCGACCGGGCGCTGGCCGAGAAGATCATGGCGCTCATGCCGGGCGTCGAGGACGTCGCCCGGCTGAACCAGGCCTTCCTGCGCCGGGCCGCGCTGTTCATGGTCGACGCGGGGATCCGGCAGTTTCTCGACATCGGATCGGGCATCCCCACCGTCGGCAACCTGCACGAGATCGTGCAACGGGCCGACCCCGAATGCAGGGTGGTCTATGTCGACGGCGACCCGGTGGCGGTTGCCCACACCGAGCTGATCCTGGAGCACGTCGAGGGCACCGCGGTGCTCCAGGGAGACCTGCGCGACGTGCCGGGCGTGCTCGGCTCGGAACAGGTCCGAAGCCTGCTCGACGTGGCCGCGCCGATCGGCCTGCTGGCCCCGATGATGCACTTCATCCCGGACGACTGGGGTCCGGCGTGCATCCTGTCCGCCTACCGCGACAACCTCGCTTCCGGCAGCTACTTCGCCCTGGTCCACGCCACCGCGGATGTCCAGGTCGCGGGCTCCGCCGAAGCGATCGAGGCGTACCAGACGACCCGGTACCACATCAACCCACGCTCCCACGCCGAGATCCTGCGGTTCTGCGACGGCTACGAGCTCGTCCCGCCCGGCCTGGTCGGCTTCGGCCAATGGCGCCCCGAGGGCCCCGGCGACAGCTCGGCGATCCCCGACCTCGACTCGACGTTCTACGCCGCGGTCGGCCGCAAGCCCTGACCCGAGCGGCCCCGGAGACACAGCGGACGGCGGACCGCGGATACAGCGGAATGTCACCTTACGCGTCTAGAACCGGATGAAGGTGACCTTCCGCTGACGCGCTGTACGCGCTTTTCCGGAATCCGAGAATAACGCGCGCGGCCAGCAGGATGAGTCGGCCAACTCGGGCCGGAGGGCCTCCATTGTCGGCCATTTTATCCGCAGCCGGCCGGTCGGGTCGTCGAAAGTTTCGGAGCGGCGCGAGAGATCCACATTCGCGCGGTGTCCGGCGTCTGACCACCCATTGACCGCCATTTGACCATTTCAGATCACACCTTGGCCATGGTTCATCACGACGGGTTGTCAACCGGATTAATCCGGTCTCACGATTAATCCTCTGCACGACCGCGACGTGGGGAGCACGTCATGGGACACAACATCAACAGTGCCGGCCCGGAGATCGCAGGAGACCGCTGGATCCGATCCAGCCGGTGCAACCCGAGCGGCAACTGCGTCGAGACCAACCGCGGCCCGGCCGTGGTGTCGGTCCGGGACTCGAAGGCCGGCAGCGCCGCCACACTGACGTTTGAGCGAGCATCCTGGTCAACCTTTGTCACCAGTTGTCGATCAGCCTGCTGAATCTGATCATGCGTCGATAGTCGCGTCAAGATCACCTCCTGGCGCGCCGCCATTCACCCGGTAGTGGCGTGTTGCTCTCGACTACAGAGATCGCTCACATATAGTCGTCAGACCTCGCTGGAAAGAACCAGCGAAGGTGGGACGAGGTGAGCCATCGAGTGAACGGATCTACGGACCGTCGATATGAGCTGGGCCGTGCACTCCGCACGGCGCGGAACGATGCCGGGCTGACCCAGGCCGCCGTCGCCGAGAGACTCGGCTGCACCCAGGGCAAGATCAACAAGATCGAGGCCACCGCTGTCACGATCGATCCCGCCGAGTTGGACATCATGCTCGCGCTGTACCACGTGCCGGAAGAGGAGGCCGGCCGGCTTCGCGCGCTCGTCGCCTGCGACGTCCCGCGGCTTCGACCCAGCTGGCTCCCGTCGATGTTCTCGGCCTTCAGGGAGTTGACCGACCGGGAGTGGGACGCGGCCCAGATCCAGTGCTGGCACGCCGAGCGGATGCCTCGCCAGCTCCAGTCCGAGCTCTACATGCTGCGCCAGTTCGAGGTGAACCGCGCCATTGACGTCGACGCCACCGTCACCAAACTGCTGAAAGCATGGCGGGCGCGGTCCCGCATCTTCACTCTCGACCAGCCGCCGGACTACCACGCCATCCTCAGCGAATCGTCACTGCACCGGGTTCCCGGCGGGCGGCCCGACCTGATCGTCGACCAGATCGAGTACCTGCTGACGCTGCTGCGCCGGCACGAGCGGATCAGGGTACAGATCCTGACCTACGAAGCCCCGATACCCTTTGTGGACACGGATTTCGAGATTCTCCGTTTTCCTGATGAGCAGGCGACCCTCGCCTACAGCGAATGCCCGGGTGGCGGCCGAACATACAAGGGCAAAGAGGCCGAGCGGTTCGCGACGCACTGGAACGACCTGCACGGCGCCGCATTGAGCGAGGACGAGAGCGTGCTGTTCATGGAGCGAGCGGCCCAGGAGGCTCGCGTCCGGCGAGATACCAAACTAGACAAATAGCCGCCTCCCCATGTGCAACATGCAGGAAGCGGGTACAGTTGATTTCGAATTGCTGCCTCCCGTGGGGTGAACGACACGTGCACAATGCACAGTTATCGGAAAAGGCTGCGGTCGATCTAGAACATCCCGACGTCGTACGCGTGCATGACTACTTGCTGGACGGAACGGCCCACTGGGCGGTTGACCGGGAGTTCGGCGAGGCGTTGCAGAAGACCATTCCGGAGTTCAAGGCGATCACCATGGCCAGCCGGATGTTCGTCGCCCGGGTCATCAGGCATCTCGCCAAACTCGGCGTCCGGCAATTCCTCGACCTCGGCTCCGGCGTGCTCACCGCGCACAACACCCACCAGATCGCCGACGACATCGACCCGCACAGCCGGGTGGTCTACGTGGTCAAGGAACCGGTGGCCCTGGCGCACGCCGAGATCCTGCTGGACGAGGAAGGCGACCCGGACCGGCACGCGGTCATCAGGGCCGACCTCCGGGACGCGACCACGGTGCTCGCACAGGCGCAGGCCACGGAAGTGTTCACGCCACACGACCCGGTTGCCGTGTTGATGTTCTCCGTCCTGCACATCCTGCCGCCCGGCTCGGACGGCACCGATGTGGTGGCGGCAACCGTCGCCGACTACCGCCGGCTGTTGCCGTCCGGTTCGTACCTGGGGGTCTCGCACCTCACCGACGACGGCATCCCTCCCACGTTTCAATCCAAGCTGGTCGAGCTCCAGGATCTGTGCGCGGACTGGCACAGCAGCGGGGTGTTCCCACGCTCCCGGGCGCAGATCAACGCGCTGCTCGGCGACTTCGAACTCGTGGCACCCGGGATGGACTGGATTCCGTGCTGGAATCCGGAGGACGAGTGCCCTCGCGTCGAACCCGTCGTCTTCGACGCACCCAACCACGCGTTGCTCTGGGGTGGGCTCGGACGCAAGGCCTAGCCCTTGCTTATATAAGTCGCCACTGATAGGTTCCCCGGGTGCATGCTTTCGACGTGCTGGGCGAGCCGGTGCGCCGGCGGATCCTGGAGTTGCTCGCGGACGGGGAGTTGCCCTCCGGTGCGGTGACTGAAGTCATCCAGAACGAGTTCTCCATCTCCCAGCCGGCCGTGTCGCAGCATTTGAAGGTGTTGCGGGACAACGGTTTTGCCACTGTTCGCGCGGTAGGGGCGCGACGGTTGTACGCGGTGCGGCACGAGCCGCTGCGCGAGGTGGACTCGTGGCTGGACCAGTTCCGGCGCTTCTGGACACCGCACCTGGACGCACTGGCCATGGAGTTGGCCCGAGGCAGGAGGAACAGGCAGAAATGATCGATGTGGCACACCAGATCAACGCGGTTCGGCGAACTGTGGGCAGCCGGGTGTGGGAGGCCGGCGAGGCGCGGACCGTGACCGTCAGCCAGACCTACGACACGGACGTCGCGGACCTGTGGGACGCGTGCACCAACCCGGAGCGGATACCGCGGTGGTTCCTTCCGGTCAGCGGCGACCTCACCTTGGGCGGCAGCTACCAACTCGAAGGCAACGCCGGCGGGAAGATCGAGCAGTGCGAACCGCCGAACGGGTTCTCCGCGACGTGGGAGTTCGGCGGCGAGGTGAGCTGGATCGAGGTCCGCCTCAGCGACGAGCCGGACGGGCGCGCTCGTTTCACCCTCGAGCACATCGCCCACATCGACGACACGAAGTGGACCGAGTTCGGCCCCGGTGCCGTCGGCATCGGCTGGGACATGGCCCTGATGGGCCTCACCCTCCACCTCTCCACCAGCCGGGCCGTCGACGCCGACGCCGCGATGGCCTGGTTCGCCACGGCGGAGGGCCGCGAGTTCATCACCCAATCCAGTGAACATTGGTACGAGGCCGACGTCGCCGCGGGCGCCAACCGGGACGAGGCCCGCGCGGCCGCCGACCGCACGACAGCCGCATACACCGCGACCCCGTAGCGGCCGTCCGGCGCAAGGTGACATCGCGCTTATCGAAGCGAAGGAATGTCACCGTGCGCCGTACGGCCGGAACCGTCAGCGGAACCGGGCGCGAACCGGGCGAGGAACACGACGTCGGGTTGGCCGCGGGGCACCGGCACGGTCAGCGTCTCGACCACGCCGAAGCGCTGCCGCAGCCGCCCGGCGAACGCCTCGCTGGCCGCGGCGCTCCACACCGCGACCACCCCGCCCGGCTCCAGCCGGGTGGCCAGCAGTTCGAGGCCGGAGTCGCCGTAGAGCACGGCATTGCCCTCGGTGACTGTCCATTCCGGACCGTTGTCGATGTCCAGGCAGATCGCCCCGAACCGCGTTTCGGTCGCGCCGAGCCACTCGATGAGGTCCGCGTGAACACACCGCACCCTCGGGTCGGCGAGCGCGTCGCCGTGCAGCCCGCGCAGCACGCCCAGACCCCACGAGATGATCGCGGACTCGCGCTCCAGCACGGTGATCGGACCCACCCGGCGATGATCAAGCGCGGCGCGCAGGGAGAAGCCGACGCCGAGCCCGCCGATCAGCATGGCCGAACCGGCCGGCATGCGGTCGGCGGCCGCGTCGACCAGCAGGCGCTCCGAGGTGCCGTCGCGGGTATCCATCAGGAACATGCCGTTGGCGATGATCTCGAAGTGGGCGCCGGACCTGCGCAGAACCAACTCGCCGGCACTGCCGAGGCGACGGTCAACGGTTTCGGGCACCCTGTTGAGAGTAGAGCGGACTGTTGCCCAGCGGGTTGGCGGCTCTACCCTTGTCAGGCGGGAGGTGGTCGACAGATGCAAGCTGTAGTAGGCGACCGGCTACATGTCCACGGACGGCACGTCGGCAATCCGGATCAGCTCGGGGAGATCATCGAGGTCCGCGGTACAGATGGCGCACCTCCGTACATGGTGCGCTATCCGGACGGCCACGAGGCACTTGTGTACCCCGGGCCGGACTGCGTGGTCGAACATAACGGTGGGTGAGCGGGCTCAAACGTTGGTGATCTCGTCGATCAGGCCGTCGAGGTCGAAGTAGTCCGATTCCTCGCCGAGTGGGACCATCGCGATCGTCGCCTCGAGGAACAGCTGTACCGACTCGCGGTCCAACTCGAGCGCGGCGTGGCCCTCGGGCGATTCGATCTCGAGTTGCAGGACGGTGCGGCCGCTGGTCTGACGCGGCCGCATCCGCACGTCCCCGATGCCAGCAGCCCCGGTGAGGCCGTTGACCAGCAGGTCACGCGCGAACAGCCATTCGACCCAGCAGTCCTCGTCGGTCTGGAAGGAAACCGAGATCGTGAACGGCTCGCCTGAGTGGTAGCTCCAGAGGGAACGAACCGGCACTTCGTCGGCAAGCGCAATGAGCTCTTCGGTATGCACGCTGTCGGCGGTCATCTCGCAGCCCTTCCTTTCAATCGAGGGGTCCGCATGCTCATCTGTTCGGCAGAGAGCACCCGGATGTTTCGATAAGGAGAGGGTTGAATCCGCGACCGTGACGTCGCGCTTGAAACTTCACACGATCCGGTGAGACCTGAGTAACTTTCAGATTAGCCCAAGACCGCGAACCGCGTCGCGCTCCTCCTCCAGCTCCCGCACCGAGGCATCGATCCGCTCCCGGGAGAAGGCGTCTAGCTCGAGATCCTGGACGATCTCCCAGCGACCATCGCGGGAGGTCACCGGGAACCCGGCGATCAGCCCCTCCGGGATGCCGTAGGAGCCGTCGGACGGCAGCGCCACCGAGGTCCAGTCGCCCTCCGGGGTGCCGTTGACCCAGTCGAAGACGTGGTCGATGGCGGCGGACGCCGCCGAGGCCGCCGAGGACGCGCCGCGTGCCTCGATGATCGCGGCGCCACGCTTGGCCACGGTCGGGATGAACGTGTCGCGCACCCAGCCCTCGTCGTTCACCGCGTCGAGCGCGGGCCGGCCGCCGACCTCGGCGTGCCGCAGGCTCGGGTACTGGCTGGCCGAGTGGTTGCCCCAGATCGCCAGCTTGCGGATCTCGGTGACCGGCACGCGGAGCTTGCCGGCGAGCTGGGAGATCGCGCGGTTGTGGTCCAGCCGCATCATCGCGGTGAACCGCTCGGCCGGAACGTCGGGCGCGTGCGCGGCGGCGATCAGCGCGTTGGTGTTGGCCGGGTTGCCGACTACCAGGACCCGCACGTCGTCGGCCGCGCCGGCGTTGATCGCCTGGCCCTGCGGCTTGAAGATGCCGCCGTTGGCCTCGAGGAGGTCGCCGCGCTCCATGCCCTTCGTGCGCGGACGGGCGCCGACCAGGAGGGCGACGTTGACTCCGTCGAAGGCGCGCTTGACGTCTTCGGTGATGGAGATGCCGGCGAGCAGCGGAAACGCGCCGTCCTCAAGCTCCATGGCGGTGCCCTCGGTGGCCCGGGTGGCCTGGGGGATCTCCAGCAGGGTCAGGCGCACGGGGACGTCTGGCCCGAGGAGCTGCCCGGAGGCGATGCGGAACAGGAGTGCGTAGCCGATCTGGCCGGCCGCACCGGTGACGGTGACGTTCACGGGAGACACGCTCGGCAGGTTATCGGACGCCAGGAATCCCGATGGACCGGTGCTACTGGTTGAGCGGGCCGCCCTGGATGGTCAGCGAGACGGCGAGTACCGCGATGCCCAGGCAGCCGTAGAGCAACACGTCCACGCCCCGGCCGCGGATCGCGACCATCCCGATCCGGCCATCGGAGAGCAGTGCGCGCAGCGCGGCGGCCAGCAGCAGCGCGCCGCCGATCAGCACCGTCCCCTCCCGCCAGTGGTACAACGCGATGCGTACCAGGCCGATCGCCACCACGACCATGACCAGCGAGAACGGGATCTGGGCCTTCACGCGGACAGGTTTCGCTCGGCGATGGCCACGGTGTTCGTGAGCAGCATGGCCACAGTCATCGGGCCCACTCCGCCGGGCATCGGCGCCAGGTAACCGGCGACCTCGCGCACGTCCGGGTGAACATCGCCGACCAGACCCTGCTCGGTGCGGGTGATGCCGACGTCGAGCACGGCCGCCCCCGGCTTGATCATCTCCGGGGTGATCAGCGCGGCGCTGCCGGCCGCGGCCACCACGATGTCGGCCCGGCGCACCTCGGCGGCCAGGTCCTTGGTGCCGGTGTGGCACAACGTGACCGTTGCGTTCTCGGTACGCCTGGTGAGCAGCAGCCCGAGCGGCCGGCCGACCGTCACCCCGCGGCCGACCACGGTCACCCTGGCGCCCGCGATGGGCACCTCGTAGCGGCGCAGCAGCGCCAGGATGCCCTGCGGAGTGCACGGCAGCGGCCCGGTCTCCTTCAGCACCAGGCGGCCCAGGTTGGTGGGGTGCAGGCCGTCCGCGTCCTTGCCGGGGTCGACCCGCTCCAGGATCGCTCCGGCGTCCAGGTGACCGGGGATCGGCAACTGCATGAGGTAGCCGGTGCACTCCGGGTCCGCGTTCAGCTCGTCGATCACGGCCGCTAACTCGGCCTGGCTGATTCCGGCCGGCAGGTCGCGGCGGATCGAGGTGATGCCGACCTTGGCGCAGGCGTTGTGCTTGCCGCGCACATAGGCGTGCGAGCCCGGGTCGTCGCCGACCAGCACGGTGCCGAGGCCGGGCCGGACCCCACGCTCCTTGAGCGCGGCGACCCGCTCGATCAGGTCGTCGAAGATCGCGTCACGGGTTGTCCTGCCATCCAGGATCGTCGCGGTCACCGCCTCATCTTCGCACCGCCGGTTCGCCCGCCCGCCGCTGCGACCCCGACCGCCACCATGGTGATCGACGCACCGAGCACGGCCACCGGGCTCAGGCCGCCGCCCGGTGCCGGCGCGACCAGGTCCAGCACGACCGCGCCGACCAGCTGACCGGCCACCGACGCGAGCCCCAGCACCAGCACGCCGATCAGCCGCACCGTGGTCACCGCCGTGGTCACCGCGACGATGCCGAGCGGGCCGCCCAGGTAGAGCCACCACTGGTCGGGCAGCGCCGCCGGCAGCCCGCGCAGCACCAGGTCGACGGTCAGCGCGACGAGCAGCGCGAGCATCCCGGTGGCGAAGTTGACCACGGTCGGCACCAGCACCTCACCGGCCTCGCGGCGGACCAGGCCGTTCACCGCGACCTGCCAGGCCAGACCGACGCCGGCCAGCGCGGGCAGCACGGCGAGCCATAGCCCGGACGGGTGAACGAGCCGGTCGGACACGGCGACCAGGACCGCGACCACGGCCAGCACCGCGCCGGCCACCCTGGGCGGAGTGATCGCCTGCGGCCCGCCCGGCCCCAGTCCGGCCCGGTCCACGAACAGGCTGCTGACCACGTTCCCGGACACCACGGCGACGGTGAACACCGCGACGCCCAGCACCGCCACGGTGATTCCCTGTGCGGCCACCACGAAACCGCCGCAGGTGCCGCCGAGGCACTCCCACCAGCGCAGCCGCCCGGCGCGCACGGCCCCGACCAGCCGGCCAACGCCGCGTCTGGACGCCGGGAGCAGCGCGACCGCGGGGACGAGCAGGACGAGGCCGACGCCGAACGAGATCACCGCGGCGAACACCCCGTCGTCGAGGAGATGCCCCAGTTGACCATTGATCCGGCCCTGGACGGCGAGCCCGACACCGCCGAGGCCGGCCAGCAGCGCACCGGCGATCCGGGGCACAGGAGACATCGCGAGGTCGATCTTCACGGTGAACCATTAAAGTGACCCCCGATGCAACCTACGCCGCTCGACCCGACGGAACAGGATGCCCTGGTCAAGCAGATCGGGCTGGCGATGCTGCGCGCCGCGCCGGCCGACTGGGACCGGATCACCGTCGACTACCGAGCCGTCGGCCGGTACTTCGAGGCCGAGGGCGAGCTCACCTTCGCCGACGAGCACACGACCGACTGGCCGGTGCCGCCGGAGATCGCCGGGATGTTCGCCCGGCTGCGCACCGGCATGTACCGGGAGGGCCGGGGGACCTGGTTCAACGCCAAGTACCGGCTCGATCACCCGTCCAGTTACAACCTCGACTACGACCGGGAAGAGCCGGACTGGGCGATGCCGCCGCCGCCCCAGGCCTACGGCGACGACCTGCGCACCTTCCCGCGCAGCGAGGAGAACGTCCCGGACTGGCTGCGGCACCGGGCGGCCGGGTCGCCGCCGGATGTGGCCGGCCGGATCCCGCCGGTGCGCTTCCGGGTGGCGCGGATCTTCGACGGGCCCGGCGGCAACGGCCGGCCGGCGGTGAACCGGCCGCCCCTGGCCGACGAGGACCGCGCCGCGATGCTGGACTACCTCAACGGCGGCCCGGTGATCATGCAGAGTCGCGGGCTCGACCTTGACCGGCTGGACCAGGAGGGCCGTCCGCTGGTGCCGGTGGCGTTTCACACCGACGGCACCTGGATCTGGCCCGCCGCGGTCAACTACTACCTGCACAACTACGGCGTCGCTCCGGAGTCCGACCTGGTCGAGCACATCCGGCGCGCCGCGTTCCGGATGTCCGAGGTGGACGAGCCGACCAGGGCCGCCGCGGCCGCGTTCATCGGGCGCGGCGCGCCGGCCGCACCGCGCGGTCCCGGGGTACCGCTCGGCGCGCCAGCCGGTGGCTCGTTCGGACCGCCCCCGCCCGGCATGCCGCTCGCGGCGGCCGGACGGGCACCCGTTGTTCCGCCACCGTCTCGCCGGGCGGCGCTCGCCGAGGCCGCACCGGTGCCACCGCCCGCGCCGACCATGGCCATGCGGCGTGCGGCAGCCGCGCCGCCGGCCGCCGCCCTGCCGTCCCAGGCTCCGCCGGCAGCGGTGATCGATGGCCTGCGCACCAGGTTCGGGGCCCTCGGCGTGCCGGCATCGGCCTATCGGATCGGGCCGCCCGCCGAACGCACCTGGACCATGGAGTCGACTCCCGACGGCTGGCGAGTCGGTTGGTACGAAAGCGAGTTCGTCGCGCCCGCGATGTTCGAGGACGTCGCGGACGCGGCCGCGTTCCTGCTCGGCAAGGTCCTGCTCGACACGGCGACGCGAGCCCCACGCGCCACCCTGCCGGAGCCCCGGCCGCAGTCGACCCGCACTCCCCCGATGCACCACGATCCGCCCGGGGGGTTGTTCAATCCGGAACCCATGCCGGCCAACCGCGGTCCGGCCGAGCCCGGCGCCCCTTTTCTGCCGGAGGTTCCTCCTCCGCTTCGCGACGGTCCGGCGCACGGCCAGCCCGGCCCGGACGACCTGTTCAGTCCGGACGTCCCGCTCCGGCCGCCCGCCATCGGGGCGCCGGCGCATGCCGCCGATCCCGGTTCGAAGGGCGCTTTCGAGCCCGAGGCCGAGCCGGCCGACGACGCGATCTTCGGACCGGACTCACCGTCCCGCGGTCTACCGGCACTGCCCAGTCCCGACGAGGCGACCATCGAGGCCGAACCGGTAGCGGCGCCGGACACACCGGGGCGGCGGCCGGTACCGCGACCAACGCTCGCCGTCCCGGGACCGGAGTTGCTCGCGCCCGCGCCAACCCCGCCGCGCGCCGTCCCACAGCCAACCCTCGCGGTCCCGGAGCACGAGTTGTTCACCCCGGCCCACCGCGAACGCGAGAGCCGCCAGGAACCACGTCCCGAGCTCCGGCCGGACGCCAAGCTCGAGGCACGGCCCGAGGTCAGAACCGAGGCCCGGCCGGAGCCCGTGCCGCAGACCCCACAGCGCTGGCCGATCCAGCCGTTCGCCGGGGAACCGCCGCTGACCCTGTTCCGTGGCAAACGAATGGTCGAGTTGGCGCCGGGCACGGAGGTGGACCGGTTCGGCGAGCCGGACGGCAACCTCACCTACGCCGCCGGTACTCCGTTCGGCCAGCGGTCACTGGTGCCGGAGTGGATCGAGCGGCCGTTCCACACCTACCGGGTGGCCCGCCCCATGCAAGCCCTCAGCGGCGCGGCCATTCCGTGGTTCGACCAGATCGGTGGCGGCACCGCCTACCTGCTGCCGGACGCGATCGAGGAGCTCATCCTGGACGGCTGGCTGATCGAGGTGCCTGGCCGCCAACCGCCGGCCTAGGCTTCGACGCCGCGCACGGGCTGGAGGCAGGTCCGCGCGGTGACACCTGGATTCTCGGTTCGCCGACCTGTGCCCGGCCGGGCAGAAGTCAGCGGAAATCCCGTGACTTGGCGGGGATCCGTAGCCGCAGCGGTTGCAGGCGGTCGGCGAGCAGGCTGACAACGCCCTCCGCGCGCTCGACCACACCGCGCACCAGCAGCGCCGGCGAGGTGCGGGCGATGCGGCGGTAACGGGCCCACAGGCCGACCGTGCAGATCACGTTGACCATGCCGGTCTCGTCCTCGAGGTTGAGAAAGGTGACCCCGCCCGCGGTCGCCGGTCGCTGCCGGTGGGTAACCGCGCCACCGACAAGCACCCGGGTGCCATGGTCCACTGTGGACAGTCGGATAGTGGTCAGCGCGCCGAGCCGGTCCAGCCGCTCGCGCACGAACTGGGTCGGGAAACTGTTCGGGGACAGGCCGATGGCCCACACATCGGCGACCGCGAGCTCGACCTCGTCCATCCCCGGCAACGGCGGCGCGTGCGTACCGACCGTGGTGCCGGGCAACCGGTCCGGACGCTCGCCGGCCACCGCGCCGGCCGCCCACAATGCCTCCCGCCTGGCCACGCCGAAGCAGCCGAACGCGCCCGCGGTGGCCAACGCCTCCACCTGCGCCCTGGTCAACTGCACCCGCCGGGCCAGGTCCACCATGTCCGCGAACGCACCACCGGCCATCCTCGACTCGATCACCTGGTCGGCGAGCTTGGTTCCGATGGTGCGCACCGAGCCGAGGCCGAGCCGGACCGCCCGTTCCGGCCCCGCCGGATCCACCGGTTCCAGCGTGGCGTGTGTCAGGCTGGCATTGACGTCCGGGCCGCGCACCACCACCCCGTGCCGGCGGGCGTCGGCGACCAGCGACTGCGGTGAGTAGAAACCCATGGGCTGGGCGCGCAGCAACGCGGCGCAGAACGCGGCGGGGTAGTAGAGCTTGAACCAGGCGCTGGCGAACACCAGGTGCGCGAAGCTCAGCGCGTGGCTCTCCGGGAAACCGAAGTTGGAGAACGCCACCAGCTTCTCGTAGATTCGGCCGGCGAGCTCGTCGTCGATGCCGTGCGTCGCCGCGCCTTCGTAGAACCGCTGGCGCAGCCGCTCCATCCGGCGGGTGGACCGCTTGGCGCCCATGGCCCGGCGCAGCTCGTCCGCCTCGGCCGGGGTGAAGTCGCCCACGTCCACGGCAATCTGCATCAGCTGCTCCTGAAACAGCGGCACCCCAAGGGTTTTGCCTAACGCGTTGGCCAGTAGCGGATGCTCGAAGGTGACCTCTTCCTTCTTGTTGTACCGCCGGATGTACGGATGTACCGAGCCGCCCTGGATGGGGCCTGGCCGGATCAGCGCGACCTCGACCACGAGGTCGTAGAACTTCCTCGGCTTCAGTCGGGGAAGTGTGGCCATCTGCGCGCGACTCTCCACCTGGAACACCCCGATCGAGTCGGCCCGGCCGAGCATCGCGTAGACGTTCTGGTCGAACATGTCCAGCTCGCCCATGTCCACCGTGCGCCCATGGTGCTCCTGTACCAGGTCGATCACGTAGTGCAGCGCGGAAAGCATGCCGAGGCCGAGCAGGTCGAACTTCACCAGACCGATCGCCGCGCAGTCGTCCTTGTCCCACTGCAACACGGTCCGGTTGGCCATCCTGGCCGGCTCGACCGGGCAGACCTCGCTCACCGGCCGGTCGCAGATCACCATTCCGCCGGAGTGGATTCCCAGGTGCCGTGGGAAGTCCTCGAGCTGACCGGCGAGCTCGAGTACCGGCAGGGGGATGTCGTGGTCGTTCTCGCCCATGGTGGCATCGAGCGGGCCCCAGCGGTCGATCTGCTTGCTCCACGCGTCCTGCTGGCCGGGCGAGTAGCCGAGCGCCTTGGCCATGTCCCGGACCGCGGAGCGGGCCCGGTAGCCGACCACGTTGGCCACCTGCGCGGCGTGCCTTCGGTCGTACTTCTGGTAGACGTACTGGATCGCCTCCTCGCGCCGGTCCGACTCGATGTCCAGGTCGATGTCCGGCGGCCCGTCCCTGGCCGGCGCGAGGAACCGTTCGAACAGCAACTCGTAGCGCACCGCGTCCACGTTGGTGATGCCGAGCGCGAAGCAGACCGCCGAGTTCGCCGCGGATCCCCGCCCCTGGCAGAGGATCCCGGCCCGGCGACAGAACTCCACGATGTCCCACACCACGAGGAAGTAACCGGGGAAACCGAGCTCCTCGATCACCCGCAGCTCATGGGCGAGCTGCTCGAACGCCTTCGGGTTCTCGTTGCACGGGCCGTAGCGCCGGGCCGCGCCCTGGTAGGTCAGCTCACGCAGGTAGGTGATCTCGGTATGCCCGGCCGGCACGTCGAACGGCGGCAGCTTCGGCGCGATCAACTTCAGCTCGAAGGCGAGCCCGACGCCGAGCAGCGCGGATCGTTGCACCGCACCGGGATAGCGGGCGAACCGGCGCTGCATCTCCGCGCCGGACCGCAGATGTGCGGTTGGCGCGGGCGGCAGCCAGCCGTCCAGCTCGTCCAGGCTCCTGCGGGCCCGCACGGCGGCCATCGCGGCGGCCAGCCGGCCGCTGCCGGGCTGGGCGTAGTGCACCGCGTTGGTGGCCACGCAAGGCAGGCCGAGCTCGTTGGCCATGCCGTAGAGCAGGTCGTTGTGGTAGGAGTCGGCCGGCTGGCCGTGGTCGGTCAGCTCGACGAACACCCGCTCCCGACCGTACGCGGCCACCAGCCGGCCGAGTTGGACGTAGGCCGCGTCTGGTCCATTGTGGAGCAAGGCGTCCCGCACCCCGCCCTTGCGGCAGCCGGTGAGCACCACGCAGTGCTCCCTGGTCACGGCGACCACGTCGTCGAAGGTGTAGACCGGACGGCCCTTCTCCGCGCCGCCGCGCAGGTAGCCGTCGGTGAGCGTGCGGCACAGCGCGTGGTAGCCCTCCTGCTGAACGGCCAGCAGCAGCAGGTGTTCGCCCTCGGGGTCCGGGATACCGTTCTGGGGCTCGGAAAGGCCGAGGGAGAGCTCGGTGCCGAACACCGTGCGCACCCCCAGCTCCCTTGCCGCCTCAGCGAATCGGACCACCCCGTACATCCCGTCGTGATCGGTGATCGCGACCGCGTCCAGGCCGAGCAGTGCGGCCGACTCAACCAGCTCCTCGGGATGGCTTGCCCCGTCGAGGAAACTGAAGTTGGAGTGGCAGTGCAGCTCGGCGTACGGCACCCGCTCCGTGCCCTGGTTGTCGTCCGCGCCGGCCGGTCCGATCCCGGCGGGCGGGGTGTAGCGCTCGCGGTGCCTGGTCCACGCCGGGCTGTCCCCGCCGTCCCCGCGCGGCCCCGGATCCGGCCGGCCGGACAGGATTCGCTCCACCTCGGACCAGCTCACCGGCGGGTTGTCCCAGCCCATCAGTGCCGCATCCCATTCAGCGCAAGGTGACATTCCGCTGATAGAAGCGAAGGAATGTCACCTTGCGCTGTAACCGCCGCCGCGAACGGCACTAGTCGTACACCCCTTCCACCAGCCAGCGCTCGTTCTCCCGCACCAGCAACACCGCCAGCTCACCGTCCGCATCGGACCGGTCGGCGAGCAGCACCTGAAGCCGGGCCCGCCGGTGCCCCGACTCCGGCTCCCACCAGCGCTCGTCCGCCGGCCACGGCCCGGCCCAGGCGCGCACCGCCCGGGCACCGCCGTGCAGCACCACCCGGCTCGGCTCCCCGGTCAGCTCGAACCGGGCGGTGACCCCGACATCCACCCCGGACTCGTCGAGCACCGCGGCGGGCGCCGGCCGGGCGAGCACCAGGGACGGCGACGGCGAGGGCAGCCGGCCGGGCCACGGCGGGCGCGGGTC
>JBJMIG010000105.1:0-20966 GCA_045806965.1 Labedaea sp.
GACGCGACCGCCATCCGCCGGGTCTGGTCCGAGCTGCTTTCCGTGGTGCGCAAGAACAGTCGCAGCACCGAGGCGATGCTCACGAACGCCACGGTGCACTCCGTCGATGGCGACACGGTCACCATCTCGCACACCGCGGCCCCGCTGGCCAAACGCCTCGGCGAGGCGCGCAACGTGGACGCCATCGCGGTGGCTCTGCGCGACGTGCTCGGTGGCAACTGGCAGGTCAAGACCGTGCACGCGGCCGCGGAGTCGGTCGGCCCGCCGCCAGCGGCCACGCCGCCGGCCCCGCGACCGGCGCCCGCCCGGCCCGAGCCGTCCCCGGTCCGCCAGGAGCCGCCGCCGCGCCCCGTTGCGATGGCGGCCGCCGAACCGCTGCCGCCGGAGCCCGACGAGCCCGACGAGCCCGATGGCCCCGACGACTTCGGCGAGCCGAAGCCGGTGGCGGTACGCCACGATCCGGCCGCCGACATGGTGCGGCTGCTCACCGACAAGCTCGGTGCCCGCCCGCTCGACTGAGCCCGTTCCGCGCGGCGCTCAGGCCAGGTAACCGAGGATCGCGTCGGCGATGGCGGCGGCGTAGCGCTGGCGGCCGTCGGCGCTGGACAGCGTCGCGGCCTCGGCGGCATCGCGCATGTTGCCGCACTCGACCAGCACCGCGGGCCGTTCGGAGAGGTTGAGCCCGGCCAGGTCGTCGCGCGGCGACAAGCCGTCCGAGCCGATGTAGTTGGACACCGCGATGCCGGACTGGCGCAGTCCGTCGCGTAACACCCGGGCCAGCCGCTGCGACGGCTCGCCCTGTGCCGCGTTGAGCGGCGGCGCCGAGTAGGCGACGTGGAAGCCGTGCGCGCCGGCCGAGGTGGAGCCGTCCGCGTGGATGGACACGACCGCGCTGGCGTTCTCCCGGTTGCCGATGGCCGCGCGCTCGTCTACACAGGGGCCGACCCCGGTGTCGCTCGTCCTGGTCATGACCACCCGGACGCCGCGGGCGGTGAGCAGGTCGCGCACCCGGCTGGTGACGTCCCAGGTGAAGGCGTGCTCCGGGTAGCCGGCGTTGGTCGCGGTGCCGGTGGTGTTGCAGGGCTTGGTCTTGCCCCGGCCGGCGGGCACCTGCCGGTTGATCTCCGCCGGGTGCGAACCGTTGCCACCGTTGTGTCCCGGGTCGAGCACGATCACCCGGCCGGGCGGCGGTGCGGGCTTTCCCTTGGGCGCCGGCGGCACCGAGGAACTGGTGCTCGGCGCCGCGCTGGTCCCGCCCGGCCGGGCCGAAGGCGGCGGGGTGGTGGCCGGCGGCACCGAGACGGACGCCGCGGGTGCGTCGAAGGCCGAGCCGGCGATCTGGCTCGGCCGGCCGCAGGCGGACGTCGTCACGGCCAGCGTGCCGACAACCCCGAGAACGGCCAACCGGCATGCGACGCGTCGCCTCAGCACGCCGCTCACCCTGCCACACCTCGGGCGCGACTAGGCTGGCGGTACGGTCAGCGTCGGACGACGAACGGCGAGGAGACGCGACAGTGCAACCCGGTGGGCTTCCCGACATGCAGGCGATCCTCGAGCAGGCGCAGAAGATGCAGGAGCAGCTGCTGTCCGCTCAGGAGGAGCTGGCCGACGCCGAGGTGACCGGCAGTGCCGGCGGGGGCCTCGTGATCGCCACGGTGTCCGGGGCCAACGAGCTCAAGGCGCTGACCATCGACCCGAAGGCGGTCGATCCCGAGGACACCGAGACGCTGGCCGACCTCGTCGTCGCCGCGGTGCGCGACGCGTCGAGCAAGGCGCAGAAGCTGGCCGCCGACAAGATGGGCCCGCTGGCGGGTGGCTTCGGCGACGCCGGGCTCGGCGGTCTGCAACTGCCCGGCATGTAGGAGTCACGTGTACGAGGGACCGGTCCAGGACCTGATCGACGAGCTCGGGCGGCTCCCTGGCATCGGCCCGAAGAGCGCCCAACGCATCGCCTTCCACCTGCTCGCCACCGAGCCCGCGGATCTTCAGCGGCTGATGCAGGCGCTGCAACGGGTCAAGGACGGCGTGGTCTTCTGCGATCTGTGCGGCAACGTCTCGGAGGAGGCGCGCTGCCGGATCTGCCGGGATGCTCGCCGCGATCCGACCTCGCTGTGCGTCGTCGAGGAGCCGAAGGACGTCCTGGCGATCGAGCGGACCAGGGAGTTCAAGGGCCGCTACCACGTGCTCGGCGGCGCGCTTGACCCGTTGTCCGGCATCGGTCCCGACCAGTTGCGCGTCCGCGAGCTGCTGGCCAGGATCTCCGGGCACGAGGTCACCGAGGTGATCCTGGCCACCGACCCGAACACCGAGGGCGAGGCCACCGCCACTTACCTGGCCCGGATGCTGCGCGACTTCCCGGGGCTGGCCGTCACCCGGCTGGCCTCCGGCCTACCCATGGGCGGCGACCTGGAGTTCGCCGACGAGCTCACCCTCGGCCGCGCGCTCTCCGGTCGCCGCGCCGTCTGAGGCAACCCGGCCAGCAGTGCGCATCATCGCCATCGACGGGCCGTCCGGTTCCGGCAAGTCCACCCTCGCCGACCGGCTGGTGGCCGACCTGCGGGCCGGCGGGACGCCGACCGCGCTCGTCCGCACCGATCACTTCGCCACCTGGGATGACCCGGTCTCCTGGTGGCCGCGGCTGGTCGAGGGCGTGCTCGACCCGCTGGCCGCCGGGGTGCCGGGCCGCTACCAGCGGGTGGAGTGGGTGAACGGGCTGCCCCGGCCGGGCGCGCGCGTCACCGTCGAGGTCCCCGAGGTGCTGGTGCTCGAGGGGGTCTCGGCCGGGCGCCGGTCGATCCGGTCCCGGCTCGACCGGCTGATCTGGTGCGAGCACCCGGACCCACGGCAGCGCCTCGAGCGCGCGGTGGCCAGGGACGGCGAGGCCTGCCGGCAGCCGCTGCGGGCGTGGCAGCGGTTCGAGAACGGGTGGTTCGCGGTCGACGACCCACGCTCCGCCGCGGTGTCCGTTATTCGGACAATTCGAGTTCGATCGAATCCACCAGGCAAACCGGCCGATCCTCGTCACTTTCCGTGGTGAGGACGCTGCGTTTCGGCCACGAAGGGGCGATCTTTGGCCGTATCGTGACCTCCCGTGGTTAAGGGATGAAGAACTAAGGGGTTAGGGTCGGCGACCGTACGGCGATCCCGGACGACTGGAGGAGTGCGCGAAATGACTGACCGTGGCTGGTTCGCGGCATGACGGCGCCGCTCGAGGTCACCAAGGCGAGTACTGAGGCCGTCCCAGAGGCATCGCTACAGGGAGTGAGCCGTAAGGCCATCCAGGGTCGCTCACTCGGTCAAATCGCCTGGATGCGGCTCAAGCGCGACAAGGTCGCGATAGCCGGCGGAATCGTGATCCTGGCGCTCCTCGTGATCGCGATCAGCTCCGTGTTCGCGGACCGGGTGTTCGAGCTGATCCACCCGAACCTGCCGCACCAGGACCTGATCGACGGCGCCACGCTGGCGCCGAAGGGCACTTTCGGCGGGATGAGTCTGACGCACCCGCTCGGCATCGAGCCGCTCTCCGGCCGGGACATCCTGCAGCGGATCTACGCCGGCTCCTGGATCTCGCTGCTGATCGCGACCCTGGCCACCATGCTCTCCGTGGTGATCGGCACGGTCATGGGCGTGATGGCCGGCTACTTCGGCGGCTGGGTGGACGCCGTGATCAGCCGCGCGATGGACATCTTCCTGGCGTTTCCGTTGCTGGTCTTCGCGATCGCGCTGGCCGGCATGATGAACACCTTCAACATCAACGGTGAAGGCATTCGGATCACCGGCCTGGTGGTCATCATCGGCTTCTTCAACTGGCCCTACATCGGTCGAATCATTCGAGGGCAGGCGCTTTCCCTGCGCAACAGGGAGTTCGTCGACGCCGCCCGCAGCCTCGGCGCCCGGGGGCCGTACATCCTGTTCCGCGAGCTGCTGCCGAACCTGATGGCGCCGATCCTGGTGTACTCCACGCTGCTGATTCCGACCAACATCTTGTTCGAGGCGGCGCTGTCCTTCCTTGGTGTCGGCATCCAGCCGCCGACCGCCACCTGGGGCGGCATGATCTCCGAAGCGGTGCAGTACTACACGCTTCCGCACTTCATGCTCTGGCCCGGCTTGGCGATCTTCATCACCGTGCTTGCGTTCAACCTATTTGGCGACGGGCTGCGTGACGCGCTCGACCCAAGGGCCCGCTGATCGCGGGTTAGTTTTCCGTTCCAACCGAACTCCCGACAAGAAGGAGTGCATCAGCAAGATGATCAGAAAACGGGCGACCGCCGCGATAGCCGCCGGTGCGGCCATCGCGTTGGCTCTCACCGCGTGTGGGGGCACCAAGAGTGGCGGAAACGGCGGGAACAACAGCGGAAGCGGTGGCAGCACCAACACGGCCGCGTTCAACGCCTCCCTGGGAAAGGTGTTCAACCAGTCCGACAAGAAGGGCGGCATCATCAAGCTGGCCCACTCCGACGACTGGGACTCCCTTGACCCCGCCGACACCTACTACGGCTTCTCCTGGAACTTCGCCCGGATCTACTCCCGTGCGCTGGTGATGTTCAAGGTCGCCCCGGGCAAGGCGAGCGAAGAGCTGGTCCCGGACCTGGCCGAGAAGCTCGGCGAGCCGAGCGACGGTGGCAAGACCTGGACCTACCACATCCGCAAGGGTGTGAAGTTCGAGGACGGCACCGAGGTCAAGGCCAAGGACGTCAAGTACAACGTGATGCGGGCGTTCGACCGCGAGACGTTCCCCAACGGCCCGGACTACTTCAAGGGCTACCTCAACATGCCGGCCGACTACAAGGGCCCGTACAAGTCCAAGGGCGTCGACGTCAGCTCCGGCATCGAGACCCCGGACGACTACACCATCGTCTTCCACCTGAACACGGCGTTCGGTGGCTTCGACTACTTCGCGCAGCTGCCGCAGACCGCTCCGGTGCCTGAGGCCAAGGACACCGGTGCGAAGTACAAGGAACACGTGATCTCCAGCGGCCCGTACATGTTCGACAAGGTCGAGGTTGGGAAGTCCTACACGCTCAAGCGGAACCCGGCATGGGACCAGGCCACCGACCCGAACCGCAAGGCGCTGCCGGACGGCTACGAGATCACCCTCAAGGCCAACGCGGACGACATCGACAGCCAGCTGCTCGCCGGCAGCCTGCACGTGGACGTCCAGGGCACCGGCATCCAGCCGGCCAAGCTCTCCTCCGTGCTCCAGGACCCGGCCAACAAGGCCAGGGCCGACAACCCGAGCACCCCGCGGCTCTGGTACACCTCGATCATCCCGACGGTGAAGCCGCTGGACAACATCGACTGCCGCAAGGCGATCGAGTACGCGGTGGACCGCACCGGCTACCAGCTCGCCTACGGTGGCGAGTTCTCCGGTGGCGACCTGGCCACCTCGGTGATGCCGCCGCTGATCCCGGGCTACCAGAAGTTCGACCTGTACCCGGCCGGCGCGGACAACAAGGGTGACGTGAACAAGGCCAAGGAGGAGCTGCAGAAGTGTGGCAAGCCCGACGGCTTCGAGACCAACATGGGCTACCGCGAGGGTCGGCCGAAGGAGAAGGCCACCGCGGAGTCGTTCCAGGCGGCGCTCGCCCGGGTCGGCATCAAGCTGACCCTCAAGGGTTTCCCGTCCGGTGACTACTTCGCCCAGTTCTGTGGCAACCCGCCGTACGTCGTGGCCAACAACCTCGGCCTGTGCACGAACGGATGGCAGGCCGACTGGAACGACGGTTTCGGCATGCTGTCGCAGATCGTGGACAGCCGCGTGATCCGCGCGAAAGGTGGCTCGTCCAACATGAGCGTCCGGATCCCCGCCGTCGACCAGATGCTCGACCAGGCGATCGGTGAGACCGACAAGGGCAAGCGCGAGAAGTTGTGGGGCGACATCGACAAGCGGGTCATGGAAGAGGCCGTGATCTACCCCGGCATCTACTCCAAGAGCCTGCTGGTGCGTGGCAAGGGCCTGACCAACGTGTTCGTCAACGAGGCCTACGGCATGTACGACTACCTGGCGATGGGTCTTGAGTAACTAGGAAAACGGCGGTGGCCGGCCCCGAGACCCGGGGCCGGCCACCGGCGCACCATCCGACCAGGGGACAAGCACACGATGCTCACCTATATCGTCCGGCGGCTGCTCGCCGCGGTGCTGCTGCTGTTCGTCATCAGCGCGGTGACTTTCTCGATCTTCTTCGTGGTTCCGCGGGTTCTCGGTGCCTCCCCGGAGACGCTGGCCACCCGTTACGTCGGCCGGACGGCCTCCGAGGAGACGGTCAAACTGACCGCCGAGCACCTCGGTTTCTACGACCCGGTCGTGGTCCAGTACGGCCGCTGGGTCAAGGGCGTCTTCACCGGCGCCGAATACGACTATGGCGCCGGTGTCGACCACTGCCCGGCGCCCTGCCTCGGCTACTCGTTCATCACCCGCCGGCCGATCTGGCCGGAGTTGCTCACCCGAACCTCGGTGACGCTCTCCCTCGCGGTCGGCGCGGCGATCATCTGGCTGCTCGGCGGAGTGGCCGTCGGCGTGTTGTCCGCGCTGCGCCGAGGCACCTTCTTCGACCGGTTCGCGATGGGCATCGCGCTGGCGGGAGTGTCCTTACCGATCTTCTATACGGGCCTCATGTCGAAGGCGATCTTCAGCTATCAACTGGGCTGGACCGCGACCGGCGGCAGCTTCACCCCGTTCGCCGACAATCCCGGCGAGTGGGCCTACGACCTGCTGCTGCCGTGGATCACGCTGGCCTTCCTGTTCTCCGCCGGGTATGCGCGGCTCACCAGGGCCGGCATGCTCGAGACGATGAGCGAGGACTTCATCCGCACGGCCAGGGCCAAGGGGTTGCCGGAGCGCACCGTCGTGGTCAAGCACGGCCTGCGCGGCGCGCTGACCCCGATCCTGACGATCTTCGGACTGGACGTCGGGTTGCTGCTCGGCGGTGCGGTGCTGACCGAGACCGCGTTCGGCCTCAACGGTCTCGGCAAGTACGCGATCGACTCGATCCGCACCAACGACCTGCCCCCGGTCCTCGGCGTCACGCTGCTCGCGGCGTTCTTCGTGGTGATCGCCAACCTCGTCGTTGACCTCCTGTACGCGGTGATCGATCCAAGGGTGCGCACGGCATGACCCACTTCTCAGACGAACCGCTGGCCGAGACGGACACCTTCGTGGAACCGGCCGGCATCGGGACCGAACCCGCCCGGCCGTCGGCCTACCTCGAGGTGCGGGATCTGCGCGTGCACTTCCCGACCGACGACGGCCTGGTCCGCTCGGTGGACGGGCTCTCCTTCGCCGTGGACCGAGGCAAGACGCTCGGCATCGTCGGCGAGTCGGGCTCCGGCAAGAGCGTGACCAGCATGTCGATCCTGGGTTTACACCAGGAGGGCACGGCGCGCATCTCCGGCGAGATCATGCTCAACGGTCAGAACCTGGTCGCCATGAGCCGGGAGCGTGTACGTCAGCTGCGCGGCAAGACCATGGCGATGATCTTCCAGGATCCGCTCTCCGCCATGCATCCGTTCTACTCGGTCGGGCACCAGATCATCGAGGCCTACCGGGTACACAACAACGTGACCAAGGCGGTGGCCCGCAAGCACGCCATCGAGATGCTGGACCGGGTGGGCATCCCGCAGGCGCGGTCGCGGGTGGACGACTACCCGCACCAGTTCTCCGGCGGGATGCGGCAGCGCGCGATGATCGCGATGGCGCTGTCCTGCGATCCGGACCTGCTGATCGCGGACGAGCCGACCACCGCGCTGGACGTGACCGTGCAGGCGCAGATCCTCGACCTGATCCGGGACCTTCAGCAGGAGTTCAACTCGTCGGTCATCATCATCACGCACGACCTCGGCGTTGTGGCCGAGCTGGCCGACGACATCCTGGTGATGTACGCCGGCCGCGCGGCGGAGTACGGCCCGGCGTCCAGCATCTTCACCGCGCCGCAGCACCCCTACACCTGGGGCCTGCTCGGGTCGATGCCGCGGTTGGACCGGGAACGCTCGGATCGGCTGCTGCCGATCAAGGGCACGCCGCCGAGTCTGATCAACGTTCCGCCGGGCTGCCCGTTCCACCCGCGCTGCGCCTACGCGGAGCAGAACGGCGGGGACAGTGAGACGGTGGTGCCGCAGCTGCGTGACGTGGGCGATGGACACCTCACCGCCTGCCACCTCTCCGCCACCGACCGGATGCGAATCTGGGAGAACGAGATCAAGCCGAAGCTGTGAAAGAGGAGATCGTGACCACTGTGCAGGACGAGGCGAAGCCGGCCGAGCCGCTGTTGGGCGAGGAACTGCTCGCGGTTTCCGGCCTGCAGAAGCATTTCCCGGTTCGCAAGGGGCTGCTGCAACGCCAGGTGGCCGCGGTGCAGGCGGTTGACGGGCTGGACTTCACCGTGCGGCAGGGCGAGACGCTCGCCCTGGTCGGGGAGTCCGGCTGCGGCAAGACCACCACCGGGCGGCTGCTCACCCGGCTGCTCGAGCCGACCGCCGGCAAGATCGTCTTCGAGAACCGGGACATCACCCATCTGTCCCTCGGTGCGATGCGGCCGCTGCGCCGTGACATTCAGATGATCTTCCAGGATCCGTACTCCTCGTTGAACCCGAGGCACACGGTCGGCACCATCGTCGGCGCGCCGTTCAAGCTCCAGAAGGTGGAGACCGAGTTCGGCGTCAAGCGTGCGGTGCAGGACCTGCTCGAGCTCGTCGGGCTGAACCCGGAGCACTACAACCGCTACCCGCACGAGTTCTCCGGGGGGCAGCGGCAACGTATCGGCATCGCACGCACGCTTGCCTTGCGGCCCAAGCTGATCGTCGCGGACGAGCCGGTGTCCGCGCTGGACGTCTCGATCCAGGCACAGGTGGTGAACCTGCTCGAGGACCTCCAGAACGAGCTGAACCTGACCTACGTGATGATCGCCCACGACCTGTCCGTGGTGCGGCACGTGTCCGACCGCGTGGCGGTGATGTACCTCGGCAAGATCGTCGAGCTGGCCGACCGCACCGAGCTCTACGAGCGCCCGATGCACCCGTACACCGTGGCGCTGCTGTCCGCGGTGCCGATCCCGGATCCCGAGCGGCGCACCAAGCGCGAGCGCATCCGGTTGCAGGGTGACGTGCCGAGCCCACTCAACCCGCCGCAGGCCTGCCGGTTCCACACCCGTTGCTGGAAGGCGCAGGAGATCTGCAAGACCGAGGAGCCACCGCTGGCCGACCTGCGGCCGGGGCACCGGGTCGCCTGCCACTTCCCGGAGAACGTCGACAAGGTCACGGTCACCCCGATCGGGCCGGTGGGAGACGCCACGGGGGCCTGAGGTGGGCACCGTCGTCACCGTGCTCGGCGCGTCCGGGCGGACCGGGCGCCAGGTGGCGCGCCTGCTTGTCGCGAACGGGTACGTGGTCCGTGCCGGGGTGCGCAACCACCGGCGCCGGCACGCCGTCGCCGACCTCGGGGTGCCGGCCGTGGTGACCGATCTCGCGGTCGACCCGGACGAGTTGGTCGACGCGTTCACCGGGTCCGATGTAGTGATCAACTGTGCCGGTGCGGCCGACCCGGACCCGGCCGCGGTGAACCTGATCGACCGGGACGGCGCGGTCGCCGCGACCAGGGCGGCCGAGCGGGCCGGAGTGCGCCGCTATGTCCAGCTCTCCGCGATGTTCGCCGACGCACCGGACCAGGGCGACCGGCTGGTTCGCTCGATCCTTTACGCCAAGCAGGTTTCGGACAACGTGCTGTGCCGCTCCAGTCTGGTGTGGACGGTGGTCCGGCCGGCCACGCTCACCGACGACCCCGGCACCGGCCGGGTCGCGGCGGCGGCCCGGCTCGACGCCGGCCGGGTGCCGCGTGAGGACGTCGCCGCCGTGCTGCTCGGGTGTCTGACCGAGCCGCGCACCGAGCACCGCGGGTTCGATCTCCACTCGGGTCGCACACCGATCGCCAAGGCTCTTGCCACCTTGGACTAGTTGGCCCGGCTGGCGTCATAAGGGTCCGCCGCTCGTGTCCTGACCAGTGTCGCCACGAGCCACCTGGCGAGGGATGTAGCCGACTGCCCCGCCTTTTTCGCCCCGGTCAAGGCGGAGACGTCGGCTACATCCCGCCCATGATCAGCGGTGCGCCCGGTTGACCGCGGACACCACCGCGCGCAGCGACGCGGTGACGATCGAGCTGTCCACGCCGACCCCCCACAGCACCTGCTCGCCAAGCGCGCACTCCACATATGCCGCGGCCCGGGCGTCGTCACCCGAGGTGAGGGCGTGCTCGGTGTAGTCCAGCACCCGGACGTCGTAGCCGACACTGGCCAGCGCGTCCACGAACGCCGCGATCGGGCCGTTGCCGGCGCCGGTGATCTCGTGCTCGTCACCCTCGACGTTCACGACCGCCACGATCTCGGTGACGTGCGCGGCCGTGGCGGCCTCGTCCTCGGCGATCCGGTACCGGCGCAGCACGAGCGGCGTGCCGGCCGCGAGGTACTCGCCGGCGAAGGTGTCCCACATCTGGCCCGGGCTGACCTCGCCGCCGGCCGTGTCCGTGTGCCGCTGGATGACCTGGGAGAACTCGATCTGCAGCCGGCGCGGAAGATCGAGCTGGTGCTCGGTCTTCATGATGTAGGCGACGCCGCCCTTGCCGGACTGCGAGTTGACCCGGATCACCGCCTCGTAGGTGCGGCCCACGTCCTTGGGGTCGATCGGCAGGTACGGCACCTCCCAGTCGTAGGCATCAACCGGTACCCCGGCCCGCTGGGCGTCCGCCCGCAGCGCGTCGAAGCCCTTGTTGATGGCGTCCTGGTGGCTGCCGGAGAACGCGGTGAACACCAGGTCGCCGCCCCACGGATGGCGCTCGGCGACCGGTAGCTGGTTGCAGTACTCGACGGTGCGCCGGATCTCGTCGATGTCCGAGAAGTCGATCTGCGGGTCGACGCCCTGGCTGAACAGGTTCATGCCGAGGGTGACCAGGTCGACGTTGCCGGTGCGTTCGCCGTTGCCGAACAGGCACCCTTCGATCCGGTCCGCACCGGCCTGGTAGCCCAGTTCGGCGGCGGCCACCGCGGTGCCCCGGTCGTTGTGCGGGTGCAGGGAGAGCACCACCGCGTCGCGGCGCTCCAGGTTGCGGTGCATCCACTCGATCGAGTCGGCGTAGACGTTGGGGGTGGCCATCTCGACGGTGGCCGGCAGGTTGATGATCACCGGTGCGTCCGGGCTCGGCTGCCAGATTTCGGTGATCGCGTTGCACACCTCGAGCGCGTAGGACAGCTCGGTGCCGGTGTAGGACTCCGGCGAGTACTCGAACCGGAAGTCGGTGTCGGAGTACTTGCCGGCGAGCTCGAGCACCATCTCGGCGGCCGACGTGGCGATCTTCTTGATCCCCTCGCGCTCCTCCCGGAACACCACCCGGCGTTGCAGGATCGAGGTGGAGTTGTAGATGTGCACGATCGCCCGGCGGGCACCGGCCAGCGACTCGAAGGTGCGCTCGATCAGCTCCGGCCGGCATTGGGAGAGCACCTGGATGCTCACCCCGTCCGGTACGGCGTCGTCGACGATGATCTCCCGGATGAAGTCGAAGTCGGTCTGGCTCGCCGCCGGGAAGCCAACCTCGATCTCCTTGTAGCCCATGCGAACGAGCAGCTCGAACATGCGGCGCTTGCGGGCCGGCGACATCGGGTCGATCAGTGCCTGGTTGCCGTCTCGCAGGTCCACCGCGCACCACTGCGGCGCCGCCGTGATCCGTTTGTCCGGCCAGGTGCGGTCCGGCAGGGTGACCGGTTCGACCAGTTCGGGATAGGGCTTGTAGCGGTGGGTCGGCATCGCGCTGCCGAGCTGGGTGTTCCACCGCGGCTGCTCGGCGGGGGCGGGCCGGGACGGCGTGCGGATCCGGCTGGCCGTGCCGGTGTACAGGTCTGGATGGCTCGTCATGAGGGGGTTCTCCTGCTTGGCTGATCGCTGACCCGACCGGCGGCAATACGTCGCCCCGCGGCGGGGAGCCGGTCTGATCAGGCCCCGTCGCGGCAGCGAAGCAGGAGGGTACGTGCCACGGGAACGAGGGTGCCAGAATCTGGGACACATGGGAAACCGTGGTCCACATGGTGGACACGACTGCGTCCGACCACCCCGTTTCAAATGGCGTTTCAGCGGGCAACCTCGCGCCATGGCAACGAGTAGATGGTACGCACGCAGCCCTGGAAACGGTGCCGCTACGGTCATCAGCTGGGTGGGCGGGATCTTCGCCCTGGTCGAGGTTCTCTACATCTTGCTGGTGCTGTTCGGTGCCAACACGGCGAACGCGTTCGTCCAATTCATCGCGTCGATCGCCGGGCCGCTGGCCCTGTTCTTCCCCGGCCTTTTCAACCTGGCCAACGACAAGCTCGAGTTGATTGTGAACTACGGTCTGGCCGCGGTGTTCTGGCTCGTGGTGACCGGGTTCCTCGCTCGGCTGGTCGCCCGCTTCTGACGCCGGGCCGAACTCCTGGCATGTCCGCCGCGCCAGTTCAGAATGCCGGGGTCTCCCACTCTCCGGCGAACGCGAAACCGGAGAGCGGGAGCCGATGGCGCGGGGCCGTTTCCTTGGCCCGGCTCCGGTCGTCGGGCAGCAGGTCGGGGGAACCCAGGGTGCCGACGGCGATGACCACGAGCGGACGGACGTCCGGTGGCAGGGCGAAGACCAGGCTGGCGGCGTCGGCGTCGAACCCGCCCAGCTGATGCGCGACCAGGCCCTCGGCGACCGCCTGAAGCACCAGGTTCTGGCTGGCCAGGCCGACGCCGTACTCGGCGTGCGGGATGATGCCCTTGTCGTTGACGGTGACCTCGCAGGCCAGCAGCAGTGCCCCGGCCGCACCGGCCCAGCTCTTGTTGCCCGGGCTGAGCAGCTCGAAGATCCGCGTGTAGGTGCTGTCCCCGCGCCTGCCGACCAGGTATCGGGCGGGCTGGGTGTTGCCGTTGGACGGGGCCCACCGGGCGGCCTCGAGCAGGGCGCGCAAGGACCGCTCCGGCACCGAGCCGGTCGGGTCCAGCGCCCGGGGACTCCACCGGTCGGCGATGATCGGGTGCAGCTCGACGCTCGACTCGGCGCGCTTGTCCATCAGATGGCGTAACTCCAGGTGGTGATCGCGTACGCGCCGAACCACGAGCTGGCCACCACCAGCGCACCCAGCGTGATCAGCATGGTCGAGGTACGCCGCTTGGCCAGCGCGATGGCCACCGGGATGAGCAGGGTGAACGCCGGGACCATCAACCGCACCTTGGAGTTCATCAACCCGTTGGACGCCAGGTCCATGAGCAGCACGCCGATCCCGTACACCAGCAGCGGCCACTCCAGCCGGCGCACCACACACACCACGGTCAGCGCCAGCGCGACCAGGATCAGCCCGACGGTGAGCACCTCGTACGGATACTGCGGGTTGGCCAGCACGTCCGATGCCCACCGCCAGGTGGCCAGGCCGCCGTCGAACCTGGTTCGCCAGCCGGTCTGCTGCACCTCGAACCAACCAGCCAGGTTGTTCATCCGGGCGCCCACCCAGCCCAGGTAGCCGAGCAGCCCGAGCGGCGCGACCAGCCCGGCGACCCAGGGCCGCCAGTCGTCCCGTCGCTCGACCAGGGCCAGCACCACGGCCAGCCCGACGGCCAGGATCAGCGCCGCCGCGGTCGGCCGGACCAGCCCGGCCAGCGCGCAGGACATGCCGGCCAGCAGCCAGCGCCGCTCGAGGACCCCGACCAGGGCCCACACCGCGAGCGCGCAGAACATCGCCTCGGAGTAGGCCATGGACAGCACGATCGCCATCGGGGTGGCGGCGAACAGGGCGACCAGGACCAGTCCGGCCCGGGTCGAGCCGCCGCGCACCTGCCGGCCGAGCCGGGCCAGCCCGTAGGCGCACAGCACGCCGCACACGATGGTGACCGTGATCGCCGCGGTGACCAACCCGATCCCGCCCGGACCGTCCAGGTCGGACAGGAACCGCACCACCATCGGGTAACCGGGGAAGAACGCCATCGGGGTGGTGCCGCTGCGCCCGCCCTGGGCGTCGACCAGACCTTCCGGCACGTGGTCGTAGCCACCCTCGGCGATGCCGAGCAGCCACCGCCCGTCCCAGGCGAGCAACGCGAGACTCACCGAGTAGTGGTTGACGCCGGCCATCCAGGTCAACACGAGCAACCCGAACTCGCGCACGCCGAGGTAGATCAGCGCGGGCGCGAGCAGCGCGCCGACTCGACGCGACGTCCATTCCGGCCGGCGGCGCGTCTCGAGTTCGCCGGTGTCCAGGTCGTTCAGGTCGTCGTTCAGGTCGCCGTCGTCCAGATCAGCCGGAGCGCCCCTCAGCTCGTCGTCCTCGACCGCGACGTCGTCGCCGGCCCTGGTCACGTCCGTCGACACCGGTCCTCCCTACCCCGCCGTTCGGCATACAGCGTAAGCGGTCGTCGTGAAAACCCGGTGACCACCGCAGGTAGGCTCCCGGAGTGAGTTGAGGAGGTTGCCCGAGGTGGCGCTGGTCGTCCAGAAGTACGGTGGTTCGTCGCTGGAGAACGCCGACCGCATCAAGCGGGTGGCCGAGCGCATCGTGGCCACGCGCAAAGCGGGTGACGAGGTCGTCGTGGTCTGCTCGGCCATGGGCGACACCACCGACGAGCTGACCGATCTCGCGCTCCAGGTGAACCCGGTCCCGCCGGAGCGCGAGATGGACATGCTGCTCACCGCCGGCGAACGCATCTCCAACTCCCTGGTGGCCATGGCGATCAGCGCGCTCGGCGCCGAGGCGCGCTCGTTCTCCGGCTCGCAGGCCGGAGTGATCACCACCTCGGCGCACGGCAACGCGCGGATCATCGACGTCACGCCGAGCCGGGTACGCGCGGCCCTCGACCAGGGGTTCATCGTGCTGGTGGCCGGCTTCCAGGGAGTGAGCCAGGACACCAAGGACATCACCACGCTTGGCCGGGGCGGCTCGGACGCCACCGCGGTCGCGCTGGCCGCGGCGCTCGGCGCCGACGTCTGCGAGATCTACACCGACGTGGACGGGGTCTACACCGCCGACCCGCGGATCGTGTCCGACGCCAAGCGGCTGGACAAGGTCAGCTACGAGGAGATGCTGGAGATGGCGGCCAGCGGGGCGAAGGTGCTGATGCTCCGGTGCGTCGAGTACGCCCGGCGCTACGACGTTCCGATCCACGTCCGCTCGTCGTACACAAACCGGCCGGGCACGCTGGTCACCGGATCCGTGGAGGACTTCGCGATGGAACAGGCAATGATCACCGGGGTGGCGCACGACCGGTCCGAGGCCAAGATCACCGTGACCGGTGTGCCGGACCACACCGGGGTCGCCGCGCGGATCTTCCGCGTGGTCGCCGACGTCGAGATCGACATCGACATGGTGTTGCAGAACGTGTCCAGCACCGCGTCCGGGCGCACCGACATCACCTTCACGCTGTCCAAGGACAACGGGCCGAAGGCCGTCGCGGCGCTTGAGAAGCTCAAGTCTGAGGTGGGCTTCCACGCGGTGCTCTACGACGACCACGTGGGCAAGGTGTCCCTGGTCGGTGCCGGCATGCGCAGCCACCCGGGCGTCACCGCGACCTTCTGTGAGGCGCTGGCAAAGGTGGGCGTGAACATCGACATCATCAACACCTCGGAGATCCGGATCTCGGTGTTGGTCAGGGACACCGAGTTGGACGACGCGGTGCGGGCGATCCACGAGGCGTTCGGCCTGGGTGGCGAGGAACAGGCCGTGGTCTACGCCGGATCGGGGCGATGAACATGGCGCCAACGCTTGCCCTGGTCGGCGCCACCGGCGCGGTCGGCTCGGTAATGATCGAGATCCTGAACGAGCGCTCGGACTGGCCGTGGGGCGAGGTGCGGCTGATCGCCTCCCCGCGCTCGGCCGGCAGGCGGATCGTGGTGCGCGGCGAGGAACTGTCGGTCATCGCGCTCAAACCCGAGGTGTTCGACGGCGTGGACGTGGCGATGTTCGACGTGCCGGACGAGATCTCCGCGCGCTGGGCGCCGATCGCGGTGGAGCGCGGTGCGGTCGCGGTGGACAACTCCGGAGCCTTCCGGATGGACCCGGCCGTGCCCTTGGTCGTGCCCGAGGTGAACCTGGCGCAGATCGCGACCCGGCCGAAGGGGATCATCGCGAACCCCAACTGCACCACGCTGTCCATGATGGCCGCGATCGGCGCGCTGCACCGTGAGTTCACCCTGTGCGAGCTGGTGGTCGCGTCGTACCAGGCCGCGTCCGGTGCCGGGCAGGCCGGCGTGGACCGGCTCTACGCCGAGTTGGCCGCGGTGTCCGGCAAGCAGGTCGGGGTGCGCGGCGGTGACGTGCGCGAGGCGCTCGAGGCCGCCGGCCTGGCTGCCGCGGGTTCGCCGTTCGGCGCCCCGCTGGCCCTGAACGTGATCCCGACCGCCGGCTCGTACAAGCAGGACGGCTGGTTCTCCGAGGAACTCAAGGTGCGCGACGAGTCCCGCAAGATCCTCGGCATCCCCGAGCTCAAGGTGTCGGCCACCTGCGTGCGGGTTCCGGTGATCACGACGCACTCGCTCGCCGTGCACGCGGTGTTCGAGCGGCAGGTGACGGTCGAGGCCGCGCACGCCGTGTTGGCCGCGCAGCCGTCCGTCGTGCTGGTGGACGACCCGGCCGCGGGCCGCTACCCGACTCCGGCGGACGTGGTCGGCGCTGACCCCACCTATGTCGGCCGGGTGCGCCAGGCCCTCGACTTCCCGAACGCGCTGGACTTCTTCGTGTGCGGAGACAATCTGCGCAAGGGCGCCGCGCTGAACACCTACGAGATCGCCGAGGCGCTCACCGGCTGAGCGCCGCTGGGCACGCTCAGGGTCCGGCGACCGAGCAGCATCGCCACCCCGGCCACCAGGACGCCGCCGACCCCGGCCACGACGAAGCCCCAGCCGGGTGAGCTGTGATCGACGACGAACCCGACCATCGGTGCGCCGACCGCGGCACCCATGGTGAAAGCCGAGCTCTGCAAACCAGTGGCCTCACCGCGGACGGCGACCGGCGCCAGGGCGGCGACCTCCTCACCGGTCGCCGCGATGGTCGGGGCACACAGCAGTGCCGCGGGCAGCAGTGCCAGGGCGAGCAGCCACCAGAGCCCGCCGGCAATGCCGATGGGGATCGTCAACAGACCGAGCAGCGCCATCAGGACGGCCTGGTTGGCCGAACGGCGCAGCGCCCCGTAGACCAGCCCGCCGATCGCCGAACCAGCCGACCAGACCACGAGCACCAGGCCGGTCCAGGTGAGCTCGCCGTGCTCACGCAGTTGGGCGACGATCGACACCTCGGTGCCGGACAGCACGAGCACCGCCCCCGCCCCGACCAGGAGCACCCCCAGCAGTCGCGGGGTCAGCCAGGCCCGGCGCACCGGGCGGTTGCCGTCGTCCTGGGCCTGCTCCCGTTGGCTGCGCACCGCCGGGTTGACCACGAACAGGGCCAGTCCGACCGCACCGATCCCGACCGCCATCGCGACCATCGCGGTGGTCGTGGCGAACTGTGTGGCCAAAAACACAGCGGTGGCCGGGCCGACCATGAAGCTCAGCTCGGTGGAGATCGAGTCGAGCGAGTACGCGGTGCGGCGCAGCTCCTCCGGCACCAGCGCGGCCATGGCCTGCCGCCCGATGGACATCGCCGGTAGCACCACTACGCCACCGGCAAGCCCGGCTACCAGCAGTAACGGATACGGCATCAGTCGGGCGGTCAGCCAGAACACGATCTCGCCGATCGTGGTGATCAACAGCATCCGGCGCAGCCCGTACCGGTCGACGACTCGTCCCATCAGCGGCGCACCGGCCGAAATGCCCAGTGTGGCGGCGGCTCCGATAGTTCCGGCGGCACCATACCCTCGGCCAAGGCCGACCGCGACGTGTAGCGTCAATATCATGCCTGCGGCGGACATCGGGATCCGCGCGAAGAAGATCAGGATCAGCAATGTGCGTACACCCGGGAGTGCCAGCAACTGTCGGTACAGACGCATGGCTCGATGGCACCTCCTCGCGGGCTGGACTGGCAACCAAGTTACGGGCGGGCACCGACAGGCTCACTCGGACGATATCTTGACTCATTCCAGAAAACCTGGTGGGGTGGCTAAGCGATGAACATCCAGGGACTGGGCCGGCTCGAGCCGCGCGAACAGCTCCGCGCTGTTGGACTGCGGGTGACCGCACCAAGGCTCGCGGTGCTCGACTGGCTCTCGACACATCCGCATGCGACCGCAGATCAGGTGGCGGTCGGCGTGCGGGAGCGGCTTGACTCGGTGTCCACCCAGGCCATCTATGACGTGCTCAACGCGTGCACCCAGGCCAAGCTGCTGCGACGGATCGAACCGGCCGGTCATCCCGCCCGGTTCGAAACCCGAACCTCGGACAACCACCATCACCTCGTCTGCAGGCTGTGCGACCGGACCGAAGACGTCGACTGTGTCGTCGGCTTCGCGCCATGCCTGGAACCTTCGAACGCACTCGGGTTCGTGCTCGACGAGGCTGAGGTGGTGTTCTGGGGGCTGTGCCCGAACTGTGCCGTTACCCAGTCCCGCAGCCACCCCTCTGAGGAGCATTCACTTGACCGAGTCATCGCCCACGACCACGGACGTGGGCATCCCAGTCGCCAGCGACAATGATTCGCTGACGCTCGGGACGAACGGCCCGATCCTGCTGCAGGACCACTATCTGATCGAGAAGAGCGCACAGTTCAACCGGGAGCGGGTTCCGGAGCGCGTCGTGCACGCCAAAGGCGGCGGCGCGTTCGGGTTCCTCGAGGTGACCGAGGACGTCAGCCAGTTCACCATGGCCGCGCTGTTCCAGCCCGGCGCCCGCACCGAGAGCGTCGTTCGGTTCTCCACCGTCGCCGGTGAGAACGGCTCTCCGGACACCTGGCGAGACCCGCGCGGGTTCGCCATGAAGTTCTACACCTCCCAGGGCAACTACGACCTGGTCGGCAACAACACCCCGGTGTTCTTCATTCGGGACCCGATCAAGTTCCCGGACTTCATCCGGTCGCAGAAGCGGCGCGCGGACAACCACCTGCGCGACCACGACATGCAGTGGGACTTCTGGACGTTGCGCCCGGAGTCCGCCCACCAGGTGACCTGGCTGATGGGTGACCGGGGCATTCCGTCGAGCTGGCGGCACATGAACGGGTACGGCTCGCACACCTACCTGTGGCAGAACGCCGGCGGGGAGAAGTTCTGGGTCAAGTACCACTTCAAGACCGACCAGGGCATCGGCTACCTTGCCCAGGCCGACGCGGACCGGATCGCCGGCGAGGACGCCGACCACCACATCCGCGACCTGGCCGGTGCGATCAAGGTCGGGAACCACCCGAGCTGGACGGTCTTCGTCCAGGTCATGCCGCACGACGAGGCGGCCGACTACCGGTTCAACCCGTTCGACCTGACCAAGGTGTGGCCGCACGGGGACTACCCGCTGATCAAGGTCGGCCGGTGGGTCCTCGACCGCAACCCGGAGAACTACTTCGCCCAGATCGAGCAGGCCAGCTTCGAGCCGTCCAACCTCGTGCCGGGCATCGGGCCGTCGCCGGACAAGATGCTGCTGGGCCGGATGTTCTCCTACCCGGACGCGCACCGGTACCGCATTGGCACCAACTACGCCCAGCTGCCGGTCAACGCGGCCAAGTCGCCGGTGCACAGCTACAGCAAGGACGGCGCGATGCGGTACGAGAACCGGGGCGACCCGGTGTACGCGCCGAACAGCTACGGTGGGCCGCACGCCAACCCGGCGCTGGCGGTCGAGACCGCGTCGGCCTACGGGGCCAGCGGTGAGGTGCTCAGAGCCGCCTACACCGCGCACAGCCAGGACGACGACTTCGGTCAGCCGGGCACCTTGCTGCGCAAGGTGATGGGCCCGGGGGAGCGGGCGCGGCTGGTCGGCAACGTGGCCGGGCACCTGCGCAACGGAGTGACCGAGCCGGTGCTGGCCAGGGCGTTGGAGTACTGGCGCAACATCGACTGGGAGATCGGCGACCGGATCGCGGACGCGGTCACCGGCTGACCGCAGCGTTCATCTCGAGGCCACCGTCCCCTGTGGACGGTGGCCTCGTCATGTGAACGACGCGAACTAATGGCAGAACCCAACGTTCGGGTGACGGTGGCCCGATCGGCACCACGATCTCGATCATGCTTCCGAGATCGGGTGACGGACTGTGTCTGTTGCTCACAAGAGCGGGTCCAATGAGGAACACGTTCGGTGCCGCGCATTCACGCGGTGCGAATTGGCGGGCGGAGCCAAACCGATCAGCGTTGGCGCGTCTTGTTGTCCAAGGTCACGATGCACCACGAAGGGAGTTCGCACGCCTTGAGGAAGGAATAGCGAATGAAGTCCCGAATGCCCAAGGCTGTCGCGGCAGTCGTAGCCGCCAGTCTTGTCACACTCTCCTGCGGGGGAATCGCGTCCGCCCATCCGGCCGATCAAGCGAAGCCGGTCGCCAACTCCGCTGTCCAACTGCGACAGTTGCCCGGTCAGGTCCAGGCGGAGGTTGCCACGCTGCGACCCCTCGCCGCGCAGAGCCAGCGCGACCTACTGACCGGCCACCCGCTGGGGCTCACCCTCGGCTGGTCGCATCCGCTGTTGTTCTTGAACCTGGGCTCCGGCATCCAGCTTTCGCTGCTGCTGTCGCTGTCGTCGATGTTCTGTCCGGTGTTCTGCCCACCGCAGACGCCGCCACCACCTCCGACCCCGACGCCAACCCCAACCCCAACCCCAACCCCAACCCCGACGCCGACTCCGACTCCGACTCCGACGCCGACGCCGAATCCTCCGCCTCCGCCGACCCCGACTCCGGTACCGGCCCCGACGCCGTGCCCGGTGATGACCTGCCCGCCGCCACCGCCACCGCCCCCGCCACCGCCGACGCCGCACTTCCGCCCTGACCCGCCGACAGCGGCAGGTCCTTCCGTACGGTCAGCGCGATGCCTGGCGCCGGCGCGCACCGGCCGCCACCTAACGCCTGACGCAGCACCGCGGATGCCGCGATCGC
>JBJMIG010000106.1:0-2413 GCA_045806965.1 Labedaea sp.
CCGCGGCGGCCGTTGTCGAACAGCGCGTCGACGGCCTCCTGGAGCATCCGCTTCTCGTTGTTCACGATGATCTCGGGCGCACCGAGGTCGATCAGCCGCTTCAGCCGGTTGTTCCGGTTGATCACGCGCCGGTACAGGTCGTTCAGGTCGGAGGTGGCGAACCGGCCGCCGTCGAGCTGAACCATCGGCCGCAGGTCCGGCGGGATCACCGGGATGCAGTCGAGCACCATGCCCATGGGCGAGTTGCTGGTCGCGGAGAACGCGGCGACCACCTTGAGCCGCTTGAGCGCCCGGAGCTTCTTCTGCCCCTTGCCGTTGCGGATGGTGTCGCGCAGGTTGTCGGCCTCGGCCTCGACGTCGAAGTCGGCGGCCAGCTTCTGGATCGCCTCGGCACCCATCGAGCCGGTGAAGTAGTCGCCGTAGCGGTCGGTCAGCTCGCGGTAGAGCAACTCGTCCGCGATCAGCTGCTTGACGTCGAGCTTGGTGAAGGTGGTCCAGATCTCCTCGAGCCGGTCCAGCTCACGCTGGGCGCGGTCGCGGAGCTGACGCATCTCCCGCTCGCCGCCCTCCTTGACCTTGCGGCGCACGTCGCTCTTGGCGCCCTCGGCCTCGAGCTGGGCCAGGTCGGCCTCCAGCTTCTGGGCCCGCGCCTCGATGTCGCTGTCGCGCCGGGCCTCGACCTGCTTGCGCTCGATCCCGATCTCGTTCTCGAGGGTGGGCAGGTCGTTGTGCCGCGGCTCGGTGTTCACACCGGTGATCACGTACGCGGCGAAGTAGATGATCTTCTCGAGATCCTTCGGCGCCAGGTCCAGCAGGTAGCCGAGCCGGCTCGGCACGCCCTTGAAGTACCAGATGTGGGTGACCGGGGCGGCCAGCTCGATGTGGCCCATCCGCTCTCGCCGCACCTTGGCGCGGGTCACCTCGACCCCGCAGCGCTCACAGATGATGCCCTTGAAGCGCACCCGCTTGTACTTGCCGCAGTAGCACTCCCAGTCCCGGGTGGGACCGAAGATCTTCTCGCAGAACAGACCATCCTTCTCCGGCTTGAGAGTCCGGTAGTTGATGGTCTCTGGCTTCTTCACCTCGCCGTAGGACCACTGGCGAATGTCGTCAGCGGTGGCAAGGCCGATGCGGAGCTCATCGAAGAAGTTGACGTCCAGCACGTCGGTTCTTCTCCCCTTTTGTTGGTGTTCCGAGACGGGGATCGGGCCTGATGCCGGGTGCGGTTTTTCCGTGGCCGCACCCGGCGCGGCGATGCTTGTCTAGTTCAGAGCCATCAATTCACCACGTCATCGACCGATGGCGATTCGTTGCGGGACAGGTTGATACCGAGGTTGGCGGCGGCGCGCTCGAGATCCTCGTCATCCGAGTCACGCATCTCGATCGCCGCCCCGTCACTGGACAGCACTTCGACGTTGAGGCACAGCGACTGAAGCTCCTTGAGCAACACCTTGAACGACTCCGGGATTCCCGGCTCGGGGATGTTCTCGCCCTTCACGATGGCTTCGTACACCTTGACCCGGCCAAGCACGTCGTCGGACTTGATGGTGAGCAGTTCCTGAAGCGTGTACGCGGCGCCGTAGGCCTGCATGGCCCAACACTCCATCTCACCGAAGCGCTGGCCACCGAACTGCGCCTTACCACCGAGCGGCTGCTGGGTGATCATCGAGTACGGACCGGTCGACCGGGCGTGGATCTTGTCGTCCACCAGGTGCAGCAGCTTCAGGATGTACATGTAGCCGACCGCGACCGGGAACGGGAACGGCTCGCCGGAGCGGCCGTCCAGCAGCACCGCCTTGCCGTCCTCCTTGACCAGCCGCTCGCCGTCCCGGTTGGGCAGCGTCGAGCCGAGCAGGCCGGTGATCTCGTCCTCCTTGGCCCCGTCGAACACCGGGGTCGCGGTGTTCGTGCCGGCCTCGGCCTCGTAGAGCTCCTCCGGCAGCCGGGCCGCCCAGTCGGGCTCGCCGTCGATGTGCCAGCCCTGCTTGGCGATCCAGCCGAGGTGCGTCTCCAGCACCTGGCCGATGTTCATGCGGCGCGGCACACCGTGGGTGTTCAGCACGACGTCGACCGGCGTGCCGTCGGCGAGGAACGGCATGTCCTCGAGCGGCAGGATCTTGCCGATCACGCCCTTGTTGCCGTGCCGGCCGGCCAGCTTGTCCCCGTCCTGGATCTTGCGCTTCTGCGCCACGTACACCCGGACCAGCTCGTTGACCCCCGGCGGCAGCTCGTCCTCGTCCTCCCGGCTGAACACCCGGATGCCGATGACCTTGCCGGTCTCGCCGTGCGGCACCTTCAGCGAGGTGTCCCGGACCTCGCGGGCCTTCTCACCGAAGATCGCGCGGAGCAGCCGCTCCTCCGGGGTCAGCTCGGTCTCGCCCTTCGGGGTGACCTTGCCGACCAGGATGTCGCC